>NZ_JBEPPU010000001.1:0-607310 GCF_040547465.1 Frigoribacterium sp. PvP054 | reverse complement strand
GGGGCCCCCCCCCCCCGCCCCCGCGGGGGGGCCCCCGCGGGGGGGGGGGGGGGGGGGGGGCGCCCCCCGGGGGGGGCGGGGGGGCGGGGGGGGGGGGGGGGGGGGGGGGGGGGGGGGGGGGGGCGCCCCCCCCCCCCCCCCCCTCCCGGGGTGCCCGCCTCGGCGACCGAGCCGACGCCGGCCGGGCCTCAGTCGGCCAGGATCGCGTACAGCGCGCGTCGGGTCTCGTCGAGCTTGGCGGTGGCGGCGGCCCGCTGGGCCTCGCTGCCGTCGTGGTGGAACTGCTTGACGACGCCCATCAGCTTCATGAGGCTGGTCTGGAACTCGCGGTCGGTGTCGCTGGCGTCGTCGGCCGTGGCGGCCCACGCCTTCTCGATCTCGTCGGCGTGCTCGGCCACGTAGGCGCGACCCGCCTCGGTCAACGTGAAGACGCTCTTCGTGGCGGCCTCGTCGCTCGAGATGAGCTCTTCGTCGACGAGTTGCTGCAGCGTGGGGTAGACCGAGCCGGGGCTGGGCCTCCACGTGCCGTCGGTGCGTTCGGCGATCGCCTTGATCAGGCCGTAGCCGTTCGAGGGGGCGTCGGCGAGCAGCGACAGGATCGCCAGTCGCACGTCGCCGCGTCGGGCGCGTCCGCGTCCGCCGCGGCCCGGGCCGAATCCGCCGGGGCCGAAGCCCGGGCCGCCGGGGCCGAAACCGGGGCCGAAGCCGCCGAAGCCGGGGCCCGGGCGGAAGCCGCGGCCGAACGGGCGGCCGAAGCGGCCGTGACCCTCGCCGCGGCCGAAGGGATCGCGACGGGCGTCGGGGGAGTCGTGGTGGTGGCGACGGGGGTCGCCGTGGTTCTCGGGGGTGAAGTCGGTACCCATGGGGTACTCCTTTCGGGTCGGGGAGAAGTCGAGATCGCGACGTCCTGTCGCGATGTGTCAAAGATATGTCGTTGACTATCGCGAGTCAACCCCTGGCTTGAGATCTCGACAAAAAGAGGAGGCGCACCCCTGGTGGGGCGCGCCTCCTGTCGTCGTCTTGCGGGTCAGCTCGCGGGCTGCACCCCGAACGCGGACGCGAGCTTCTCGATCTTCTGGGCACGGCCCAGGCGCGGCAGGTCGCTGCCGTCGCGGATGACGCGGCCGCGGCCCTCGAAGTCGGCGAGGAAGTCCTGTGCCCAGGCGACGTCGGACGGCGTGGGGCTGATGACCTCGTTGATCACCGGCAGCTGCTCGACGTCGAGGCAGAGCTTGCCGGTGAGGCCGAGGGCGACGGCCACTGACGACTGTTCGCGCAGCACGGGGTGGCTGCTGCCGACCGTCGGGCCGTCGATCGGGCCGGGCAGGCCGCCGATGCGGCTGGCCACGACGAGGCGCGAGCGGGGGTAGGCCATGGCCAGGTCGTCGGCGCTCGTGCCGGTGTCGCGGCGGTAGTCGCCGCTGCCGAACGCGAGGCGGAAGGCGCCGCGGGCCTTGGCGATGGCGGGGCTCTCTTCGATGCCGAGGGCCGACTCGACCAGCGCGAGCACCGGCACCGCGCCTCCGAGGCGGTCGAAGGTCTCGGTCACGTGCTCCGGTGCCTCGGTCTTCGCGAGCATGACGCCGTGCAACCCGGGCAGGCCCATGAGGGCGTCGACGTCGTCGGACCAGAAGTCGGTCGACCGGTCGTTGATGCGCACCCACGCCTCACCGCCGCCGGTGAGCCAGGAGACGACGTCGTCGCGGGCGGCGGGTTTGCGGGCGGGGTCGACCGCGTCCTCGATGTCGAGCACGATCTGGTCGGCGCGCGACGTCCGGGCCGAGTCGAAACGGTCGGGCGCCGTGCCGGGCACGAGCAGCCACGACCGGGCGATGTCGGGGTTCGGTCGGGTGCGGCCGGCCCCCGGGGCCCGGCGCGTGGTCGAGGCGGCCCCGGTCGATCCGGCGTCGGTCGAGGTCGGGTCGGAGGGGGTCTGGCTGGTGTCGGTCATGACGTCGTCGTCCTTCGTCGCTCGGCGGTCCCGTCCACGCTACCGGCTCGCCCGGGCCTGCGAGTCCTCCCGGCCCGGGCGGGGGCTCCCGGCCCGCGGTGTCGTTCGGGCGTAACGTTCAGGAGGATCACAGATCCAGGGAACGACCCCACCGACAGGAGTGAGCCATGACCGACGCGAACGATCCGCGGCGCGACCGCCCCGACCACGAGGGACGCGATCCCCGGCACGACGACGACTCGAACGACGCCGGACGCCCCGATGAGGCCGACCGGGCCGACCAGGGCGAGGCGCCCTACGGCTCGCAGGTGCCCACCCAGCAGCCCCCGGCCGTCGACTTCGGCTCCGATGCCCCGACGCAGCAGCAGCCCGCCGTCGACTTCGGTTCCGACGCTCCGACGCAGCAGCAGCCCGCCGTCGACTTCGGTTCCGACGCCCCGACGCAGCAGGCGTCCGTCGCCGACGCCGACGACCGCCCCGTGGTGGCCGAGGCACACGACACCCGGACGACGTCGGACGTGGAGGCGCTGCCCGACTCGGTCCCGGCCGAGTACGTCCCCGGCGACACGGCCGCCGACCGCACCGGGCCGTCGGACGGTGCCGCGCCCTCCGACGACACCGATCGTCGCGACTCCGACCGGAACGACACCGAGGTCCTCTCGGAGTCCGACCGCGACGCGGCCTCGACCGACCGCGACGCGGCCTCGACCGACCGGGACGCGTCGTCGACCGACCGCGACGCGACGTCGACCGACCGCCCCACCGAGGCGATCCCGATGGTGGCACCGTCCGAGCCCGCGCCGCGTGCCTGGTCCGCGTCGTCCGACGGCAACCGCCGTCCGTTGCACGACGACGAGGCGCTGCGGGCCGCCGAGGCCGCACGCGCCGGAGACCCCGCCACGGGCGACCGGGGCGACGACACGGCCACCGCGGCGTCCGCGACCGCGGCGACAGGCGCCTCCCCGTCCGGGCACGAGCCCTGGGTCGACGACCGCTCGGACGCCGAGCGCGACGCCGTCGACCGGGCCGCAGCCGACCGTCAGCCCTCGTTCGGGCAGGACGCCCCGACGGTCGTGGCCCCCACCGCAGCCGCCGCAGGAGGCGCGGCCGCGGGTGCCGCCGCTGGTCGCGACACCGGCTCCCACGCCTACCCCCTCGTCAAGGACTCCGGCATCGACCACGTGTCGGTGCGCCGCGAGTTGCTCGCGCAGCAGAAGGAGGAGTTCGGCGGCATCCGCTTCGGCGCCGGCCTGCTCGGCTGGTTCGCCGCGACCGGCTTCGGCCTCGTCATGATCACCATCTTCGGCGGCGTCCTCGCGGCCTGGGGTGGCGTCGCGTCTGGGTCGACCGCCATGGCCGACCTGCGCACCTTCACCACCGACAACGCGGACGCCCTGGCGCTGACCTCGGGCATCGTCGTGCTCGCGATCATCTTCTTCGGCTACCTGATCGGCGGGTACACGGCCTCGCGCATCGCCCGCTTCAGCGGCTTCAAGCAAGGGCTCGCGACCTGGCTCTGGGGCGTCGTGATCACGATCGTCCTCGCCGTGGTCGTGGGCGTCGTCGGCACTCAGAGCGGCGACTCGTCGTCGCCGAACCCGTTCGTCCCCTCGATGGACGACCTGCAGTCCTCGTCCGTCGCCGGCCTGATCGGCCTCGGGGCGGTCGTCGTGCTGAGCTTCGGCGGCGCCGTCCTCGGTGGCGTGCTGGGGCAGCGTTACCACCGCAAGGTCGACCGCTTCTACGCAGAGGACGAGTGAGCCCCGCGAGGGGCGGGCCGGTCGGCCCGCCCCTCGCCCCTCGCCCCATCCGACGCCGCCCGGGCGTCGAACACCGATCAACCCCACCGGGCAGCACAGACAAGGACCACTCATGCGCACCCCCACCCGTTCGTCCCTCGGCCGAGGCGTCCTCGGCGTCGTCGCCACCGGAGCCCTGGCGTTCTCGCTCGCGGCCTGCGCCTCGACCTCGGACTCCGAGAGCAACAACACCGCCCCGACCCACCCCGTCAACCAGACCCGCGAGCCCGGCCCGGGCGAGAGCCTGATGCCCGCGGCCTCCATCGCCGACCTGTCGAACGGCGTCGACACCCAGGTCGCGGTCGACTCGTCGTTCGTCGCCGCGCTCACCTCGCTCGGCCTCACCCCCGGCGTCGTCGGCACGGCGACCTTCACCGACGGGACGTTCTCGTTCCCGATCACGGGCGGCCACGTCGACTACTACGGCCCCGACAGCTCGGTGCGCCCGTACGTCCAGGGCGAGATCGACCACGACGGCTCGGGCCTGTCGCTGACCGCCGGCGACACCGTCGTCCAGTTGACCGACTTCCGCATCGACCCGGGTGAGTCGAAGCTGTTCGGCACCGTGACGGCGAACGGCGAGGTCGTGGCCGAGGACGCCTACCTGTTCAACCTCTGGGGCGGCACGCTCAAGCCCCTCGAGGTCGTCGACGGCGACGCCGTGCTCGAGGGCACGACGGTGCACGTCAGCCCCGACGCCGCCGAGCTGCTGAACCAGACCTTCGACACCGACGCCGTCCAGGACGAGATGCTCGTCGGCGTCGCGAAGATCACCGCCGCCACGGAGTAGCGCTCCTCCGCGGCTCGATCCGCTACCTGACGGATCGGCCTCGAACCCGGTTTCGAACCATGAACCCAATTCCTTCTGGGTTCATGGTTCGAAACCGGGTTTTTCGGCACCAGCCAGGATTGAGCCTAGTCCACAAGCAAGTTTCGGTAGACCGAAACCTTGCTAGGGTCGAGGCATGAGCTCGACCGACGCCCACCGTGCCGACCCCGACCGGCCGCGCGTCGACCGGGCGATCGACGGTGACCACCAGCCGGTGGTGCACGCCCGGCCGCGGGGCACCCTGCTCGGGCCGGCGTTCGTGGCGGCCATCGCCTACGTCGACCCCGGCAACGTCGCGGCCAACCTCACCGCGGGCGCCGCGTACCAGTACACGCTGCTCTGGGTGCTCGTGCTGGCCAACGCCATCGCCGTGCTCGTCCAGTACCTGTCGGCCAAGCTCGGCATCGTCACGGGGCGCTCGCTGCCCGAGGTGATGGGCACGCGCCTCCGTCGTCGGCCCCTCCGCCTCGCCTACTGGGGGCAGGCCGAGCTCGTGGCGGCCGCGACCGACGTCGCCGAGATCATCGGCGGGGCCCTCGCCCTGCAGCTGCTGTTCGGCGTGCCCCTCGTCGTCGGCGGCCTCCTCACCGGGCTGGTCTCGTTGGGCCTGCTCATGCTGACGAGGTACCGCGGCGGACGGGTGTTCCAGACCGTCGTCATCGGGCTGCTCGCGGTGCTGACGCTCGGCTTCTGCGCCGGATTGCTCTTCGCCCCGCCCTCGGCCGGGGGCATGCTCGCCGGTCTCGTCCCCCGCTTCGAGGACAGCACCGCCGTGCTGCTCGCCGCCTCGATGCTCGGCGCGACGGTCATGCCGCACGCGGTCTACCTGCACTCCGCGCTCACGCGCGACCACCACGGCGTCGTCGCCGAGGGGGCCGACCGGGCGCGCGTGCTGAGGGCCACGCGGTGGGACGTCGTCCTGGCCCTGCTGGTCGCCGGTGGCGTCAACGTCGCCATGCTCGTGCTCGCGGCGTCGACCCTGGCCGGGCAGGAGGGCACCGACACGATCCCGGGGGCGCAACGGGCCATCGCCGCCGCGCTCGGGCCGGTCGTCGGCGTCCTGTTCGCGGTCGGTCTGCTCGCCTCCGGCCTGGCGTCGACGTCGATCGGGGCGATGGCCGGTGCCGAGATCATGAAGGGCCTGCTGCACGTGCAGGTGCCGCTGACGGTGCGCCGGGTCGTCACGCTGATCCCGGCCCTCGTGCTGCTCGCGACGGGCATCAGCCCGACCTGGCTGCTCGTGCTGAGCCAGGTCGTGCTGAGCTTCGGCATCGCCTTCGCCCTCGTGCCGCTCGTCGTCGCGACCAGCGACCGCGCGCTCATGGGCACGGGCGTGAACGCGGTCGGCACGCGGGTCGCGGGGTGGGCGGCCGTGGTGGTCGTCGTCGCGCTCAACCTCGTGCTGATCGGGCTGACCGTCTCGGGGGCGTGACGGGCGCGGTCGCCGCGACCCGCGCCTCCTGCGCCGTCGGCTGCCGGGTGCGCCCCGGAGTGCCGTGGTCCCACCCTGCGCCGTCGGCTGCGGGGCGCGCCCCGGGGCGCACCCCGGTCTCGTCCGGCGGCCCGCTCAGCCTCGGGCGTCGTCGGTGGTGGGCTCGATGTGCGGACCGTCGTCGGGGTCGTCGCCGGCGGCGGCCTTCTCGGCCTGCCGACGGTCGAACGCCGCCTGCATCGACTCGGCGTGGTCGGTCTTCGCCTTCGCGAGGGCCTCGTCGTCGCCGCGCATGGTGGCGACGGTCGAGCGCAACCGGGCCCCGACGGCCTTGACGAGATCGGCCGGACTCGGGCTGAAGTCGTCGCTCTCGTCACCGTCGCCCGCGTCGACGTAGTGGTGCAGCTCGTCGCTCTCGTCGTGGCGGATCGGCTGCTGGGCGTGCTCGACGCAGAGCTTGGCGACCTCTTCGGCGTGGGCGTGCATGACCGAGTGGGCGGCGCCGGGCATCTCCCACAGGCGCGACGACGGCAGCAGCTCGCCGACCCGGCGCACCCACTCGCGCGGGGCGACGGCGTCGTGCTCGCCGCGGATCACCAGGGTGTCGGCGGTGATCGCCGGCAGGTGCTGCTCGATCGGGTACGTCATCATCTTCGGCAGGATGCGCGAGAACCACCGCACGCCGCAGAGGACGTAGGCGCTGAGGGCCAGGAACTTGACGCGCCCGGGTTCGTGCCAGGCCGCCCGCGCGAACCGCACGCCCTGTGAGAGGACGTTGCGGTGGGCCGGGTCGATGACGGGGCCGATGAGCACGACAGTCGTGAGGTCGGGCCGGCGAGAGGCGAGGTCGACCACGATCTGGGTGCCCATCGAGTGCCCGACGACGACCGGGTCGTCGAGCCCCAGCTCGTCGACGGCGGTGCCCACCAGGTCGGCGTACTCGCGGATGGTCAGGGCGTGACCCGGGTGCGGCACCCCGGCGAAGCCCGGCAGGTCGAGGGCGTGCACGGGGCCGAACTCGTTGAGGTTCGGGGCGAGGCGCTCGAAGTAGTCGGACGAGACGCCGATGCCCGGCACCAGGACGAACGGCCGTTCACCGGTCTCGCCGATGGTGTTGACCCGCACGTAGAGGTCGCCTCGCTCGACCCGACGGACGGTGACCCTGGTGTCGACGTCGGAGGCCCGGGCGGCGTCGCGGGCGGCCGCTCGGCGGGCGGAGCCGGTGGGGCGACGTCGAGGGCTCATCGGATCAGTCTGGCACGGCGCGCCCTTCGCCCGGAGCGCTGGCGCGGTGTCGTCCGTCGGTGCCAGGCTGACCGGAGCAGGTCGTACGCGACGCCCCGCGTCCGGCGACCCGCCACCCTCGACCTGCCACCCTCGACGAGAGAAGAGTCACCGTGCCCGCAGCCGACGTCGTCCGCACCGTCACCCTCGCCGCGCCTCCCGCCGTGGTCTTCGAGGCCGTCACCACCGGCACCGCCGGGTGGCTCTGGCCCGGCGAGGTGGAACCCCGAGAAGGAGGCGCGGCGGGGCCGGGTGCCGTCGTCACGGCCTGGCAGCCGGGTCGCCACTACGCCAACCGCACCGAGGGCGAGGGCGGATGGTTCAACGAGCTCGACTTCGCCCTCTCGGACGTCGACGAGACCGGCGGCTCCACCCACCTGACCTACCGGCACTCGAGCGTCTTCGACGTCGGGCAGCTGCCGGGGGTCGAGGCCCACACCGACTTCTACCTGCACACCCTCGCCGAGTACGTCGCGTGGTTCCCGGGTCGCGCGGCGACCTTCACGAGCGTCGACGCCCCCGGATCGTCGGCCGAGCCGGGCTCGTTCGAGCGGGTGCTGCGGGCGCTCGACCTGGCCGACGACGTCGAGGTCGGGGACGCCGTCGTCGTCGACCTGCCCGGTGTGGGACCCGTCGCCGCCGGCCTGTCGTACCGTACGGCGTCCTTCGTCGGCCTCCGGACGGGCACCGCGCTGGTCCGCGTCTTCGGGCGTGAGGCCTGGGGCGCCGGGGTGAGCGTCAGCGTCCACGACCTCGCCGAGGCAGCCGACGGTGCGGCGACGGAACGGGCCTGGCAGGGGTGGCTCGACGGCCTGTTCGGGTGAGCCGCGCCTCCTCGGCGGGGCGGCCGGGACGCAGGGCGGTCGAACGGCCGGGCGGCCGGGCGGCCGGGCGGCGGGGACGCCGTCGTCAGGCGGACGCCACCACGTCGTCGAGGGCGCGCAGGTTGCGGCGCAGGACGAGCGACAGGGCGAGGGTCGACGCCGGTCCGGCGGCCCGCATCCACCAGGCGGCGGGTCGCCAGACGACGCGGATGTCGAGCGTGACGCGGTCGTCGTCGTGGTGGCGCACGCGGTAGCTCTCCCAGCCGCGCTGCGGGTGGCCGACCAGGGCGGCGTGGCCGAAGCCGATCTCGGTCTCGGACCGCACGACGGCGAACACCCGGCACGCGACGGGCGGGTGCAGCGGGCCGAAGGTGACGCCCCACACGCTCGTCGCGCCGACGGTCACGCGGTCGGGCACCTCGAGGGGCACGAAGCCCGAGCCGCGGTGCACCTGCCAGAGCAGCACGGCGTCCCCCGCGGCCTCGAAGGTGGCCCGGCCGTGGCCGATCACCCGGCTGCGGGTCGTCACGTGGAACCCGGGGGGCGGCGGACCGTCGAGGGTCGGCTCGCCGTCGAACGCGTAGCCGTCGCCGAACCGCGCCCGGGGCGAGCGGGTCGATCGTGACCCGGGCGGCTGTGACGTCATGGGTCGACCCTGCCACGCCACGGGGCCCGGCCGGGGCATGATCGGAGCGTGACCGACGCGACCGTCCCGACGCCGACCCCTCCTGCGGCCTACCTGATCCTGCACGGCTGGCAGAACCACCGGCCCGAGGACCACTGGCAGCACCGACTCGCCGCCGAGCTCGAGGCCCGTGGGCACGCGGTGCGCTACCCGCAGCTGCCCGACGCCGACGAGCCCACGCCCGCCGCGTGGGAGGCCGCGGTGCGGCGCGAACTCGCCGCCCTGCCGGCGGGCCGACCGGTGACGGTGCTGTGCCACAGCCTGTCGTGCCTGCTCTGGTTGAGGCTGCAGGCCGGGGACGCGCCTCCGCGGGCCGACCGGGTCGCGCTCGTCGCGCCTCCGTCGCCCGAGCTGATCGCCGGGCAGCCGATCCACGCGTTCGTGGCCGGCGACCTCTTCGACGGGCGCCTGCTCTCACCGGGCGGGGCCGCCGAGTCGGTCGTCGTCGCCGGGGACGACGACGAGTGGCTGCCCCTCGGCCCGGTGGACACCTGGGAGGCGCGGGTCGACGCCCCGGTCGTCGTCGTGCCCCGGGGCGGTCACCTCACCCCCGACTCGGGCTACGGCGAGTGGCCGGCCGTGCTGGCCTGGGCGCTCGGGTCATCTGCGGCGGAGGCGTTCGGCTGAGGCCGCGCCGCGTCGTCCGCGGCGCGTCCGGGCGCTGCGGCTACGCGCCGGGCGCCGGGCGCCGGGCGCCGGGCGGCGGGCGGCGGGCGCCGGGCGCCGGGCGCCGGGCTACGCGTCCGGCGCGAGGAACGCCGCGGCGGCGCGCGACAGGTAGGCCGGGTCGTCGACGCCGCAGAGCTCGCGGGCCGAGTGCATGCCGAGCAGCGGGATGCCGACGTCGATCGTCCGGATGCCGAGCCGCGTCGCCGTGATCGGCCCGATCGTCGAGCCGCAGGGCACCGAGTTGTTCGACACGAACTCCTGGAACGGCACGCCGGCCTGCTCGCAGGCCCGCGACCACTCGGCCGCCCCGAGCCCGTCGGTGGCGTAGCGCTGGTTCGCGTTGATCTTGAGCAGCGGTCCGCGGTTGACCACCGGCTGGTTGACCGGGTCGTGGCGCTCGGGGTAGTTCGGGTGGACCGCGTGCCCGGCGTCGGCACTCAGGCACCACGAGCCGGCGAGGGCGCGGCGGTGGTCGGTGGTCGTCGCGCCGAGACCGGCCGAGACCCGCGCGAGCACGTCCTCGAGCAACGGCCCGGCGGCACCGGACGGCGTGGCCGAACCGACCTCCTCGTGGTCGAACGCGGCGAAGACGGCGACGTGGTCGAGCTCGACGCCCGACGTCGCCGTCTCGATCAGCGCGACGAGACCGGCGTGGGTCGAGGACAGGTTGTCCATGCGTCCGGCGGCGAACAGCTCCCCGCTCAACCCGAGGACGGCAGGAGGCGCGGTGTCGGCCACGACCACGTCGTACCCGGTCACGTCGGCTCCCGTCAGCCCGGCCAGGCCGGCGAGGTGACCGAGGACGTCGGCCTCGTCGAGCGGCCCCGCCCCGACCACGGGGTCCAGGTGGCGCTGGGGGTCGAGCTTCAGGCCCTCGGCGTTGACCCCGCGGTCGAGGTGGACGGCCAGCTGCGGGAAGCGCAGCAACGGACCGGTGCGCACGAGATGCGTCTCGCCCCCGCGGGTGACCAGCCGACCCGCGAACTCGAGGTCGCGGTCGAGCCACGAGTTGAACAGCGGCCCGCCGTAGACCTCGACGCCTGCCTGCAGCCAGCCCCGGGTGCCGGTGGTCGGCTTGGGCTTCAGCTTGAAGCCGGGGGAGTCGGTGTGCGCCCCGACCACGCGGAACGGCGTCGTGGCCGTCGCCGTGGCCGGTTCGATCCAGGCGATGACCGCGCCGTCGCGCACGACGTAGCGGCGACCCGGGCCGTCGGGCCACTCGGCGGTCTCGTCGAGGGCGGTGAACCCGGCCTCGTCGAGCCGACGGGCGGCCTCGGCCGCGGCGTGGAAGGACGAGGGCGAGGCCTGGATGAAGCGGGCGAAGTCGTCGAGGTGGGGGCGCGTGTCGGTCATCCCCACCAGCATGCACCACCCCGTGGCTGCCGAGACCCCACGAGGTCGCCGAGACCCCGGCGCGCGCACCGGGGTCTGGGCGACTTCCTGGGGTCTCACACCGGGGTCAGCGGCCGCCGCTGCCGCCGCGGTTCGCCCCGATGTCGCCCCGGTGGGCGTTCGCCTCGGGGTCGGCCGAGTGCGGGTCCTCGTCGTCGAGCGTGAGGGCGGCGTCCTGCTCGCCCGAGACGCCCCCGGGGCTGACGGCGACGTAGCCGTCCTCGCCCGAGTGGCTACCACCGAGCGGCTGGGTGACGTCACCGTCGGGCGTCGCGTCGCCAGCGCCGGCGGGCTCGCCCTGGGTGTCGGTCGGGCTCGTGCCGTGGGTCGCTCGGTGCGTCTCGACGGCTGCGGCCTCGACCGCGGCCTGGTCGTCGGGGATGCTGTCGCTGGTCATGGTCGTGCCTCTCCTGGCCGGGATCGTGACGGGGCCTCCGACGCTAGGCGCGTCGCCCCTCCGACGCCCGCGTCATGCAGGACGACCGTCCCATCCCGACACCGCGCCCACCGCGAAGACGAGACCGGCCACGAGCAGGAGCGAGGCGATCGACGGGAAGACGATCGTCCGCGAGCGGACGCCGTGGACGATCCAGGCGACGAGGGCCACGATGCTCGCGACCACGACGATCGTCGACACCACGGCCGTCAGCGTCGACGGGGCGTCCAGCCGCCCCCTCCAGAGCACGGCCGCCACACCTGGCAGGACGGATGTCGTCCAGAGCGGCAGGAGCATCTCGTCGACGGGTCCCGACAACTGCCATCCGTCGTCGTCCCAGCGCTTTCGGTAGGACCCGTCGACGTGGGTGCCCCCGAGGTGCGGGGGCAGGATCGCCGTGAGGTCCCGCGGCAGGTCGCTGCCGGGTCGGAGCCTCAGGTACGTGCGGAGACGGTCGACGGTGGTGATCCCGGTCAGCACCCGCCAGAACACCCGACGTTCGTGCGCCGTCGTGTACCCGTCGATCACGATGCCCCAGCGGGCCGCCTGGTCCACGTGGCCCTCGGCGCGGGCGAAGTCGGCCAGGGCCATGCGGACGACCAGGTCCCTCGGCGCCTGCTCGGCCAGCGCTCGCAACAGGACCCGCGCCTCCTCGAACTCCTCCGCGTCGCGATGCGCGGTGACGCGCTCGAGGGTGCTGTCGACGTCCACGGGGCAAGCATCGACGATCCGTCGCATCGGCGGCGCCGGGGGCGTCACGGCGCGGTCGGCAGCACCGCGGCCCAGAGGTGGAACAGCGCGTAGGCGCGCCAGGGCGACCACGCCGCGCCGGCGGCCTCGGCCTGCTTCGTCGTGAGTCCGCCCATCACGCGACGCAGCACGAGGTCGCCCGCGGGCCAGGCGTCGCGGTCGCCGAGGGCGCGCACCGCGAGGTACTCGACCGTCCACGGGCCTATGCCGGGCACGGCGAGCAGGCGTCGACGGGCGTCGGCGTGGTCGACGTCGGGCGCGATCACGAGCCCGTCGGCGACGACCTCG
Organism: Frigoribacterium sp. PvP054; assembly: GCF_040547465.1. Lineage (NCBI taxonomy): Bacteria > Bacillati > Actinomycetota > Actinomycetes > Micrococcales > Microbacteriaceae > Frigoribacterium > Frigoribacterium sp. PvP054. Next base: position 594,971 of record NZ_JBEPPU010000001.1, on the reverse strand, counting down.
GCCAGGGCGTGGATCGTCCGCGCCCGGCTGTTCGTCACCCCGACCGCGGCCCGCAGCTCGTCGACGTCGACGGCCGCCAGCCGGTCGGCCCGGGGGAACCGCGTGAGGCCCGTCCCCGCGACCGGATCGCCGTGGGCCGCGACGAGCCGCCCGGTGAAGGTGCGCGCCGCGGCGAGCGAGACCTGCTGCCCGAGCACGGTCATCACGGCCGTCTCGAACCCGTCGGGGTTGCCCGTCACGCGGATGCCCGGCCGCGCCGCGACGAGCGGCCCGAGCACCGGGTCGCCGGCGAAGCCCCGCTCGACGTCGTCGAGGTCGGTGTCGAGGTCGAGCCAGGCGCGGACGACGCGTCCGGCCTCGGCGACCGTCGCCTCCGTCGGCACCACGCCGTCGGGCCCGGTCACCGCGACGTCGACCCCGGTCGACGCGAGCGACAGATCCAGCCGGTGGGAGGCGCGCTCGGCCCCCGAGCCCAGCTCGACCAGTCGCGCGTGCGTCGCCGCACCGACGTCGGTGGCCTCGGCCCCCGGCACGCTGTGCGCGGCCAGCAACCCCACGGCGTGCCGGTGGTCCCAGGCGCCGACGGGTTCGAGGGTGAACCGCGAGGCCGTCGCGCCGCGCACCGGAACCGCCTCGGGTGAGTCCGTCACGACCCGGCCGCCCGGCCGCCGCCGGCCACCGCAGCGCCGCCGGCCGCCACGGGCCGACCGTCGTCACCCCACACCCCGGACGACCCGCGGCGGTGGCTGTCGACGAGGTGGGTGTCGACGATGCCGGCGGCTTCCATGAGGGCGTGCATGGTGGTCGGCCCCACGAAGGTGAACCCCTTCGCCTTGAGCGCCTTCGACAGCGCGATCGACTCGGCGGAGGTCGTCGGCACCTCGGCCATCGTGCGGGGCCGGGGCGTCTCGGCGGGCCGGAACGACCAGACGAGGTCGACGAGACCGCCCTCCGCCCGCAGGTCGAGCGTCGCCCGCGCGTTGCGGATCGTCGCGTCGACCTTGAGACGGTTGCGCACGATGCCTGCGTCGGCCATCAGCCGGGCCCGGTCGTCGTCGTCGAAGCGCGCGACGACCTCGGGGTCGAAGTCGGCGAAGGCCGCGCGGAACGCCGGACGCTTGCGCAGGATGGTCGCCCACGACAACCCCGACTGGAACGCCTCGAGGCTCAGTCGCTCGAACAGTCCCCGCTCGTCCCGGACCGGCAGGCCCCACTCGGTGTCGTAGTAGTCGCGGAGCAGCGGGTCGGTCGAGGCCCAGACCGGGCGGGCCAGGCCGTCGTCGCCGACCACGACCCCGGTGCCCGCGAGGCCGGGAGCGGTGCCGGTGCCGGCGTCCGGGGCGCTTCGGCCCGCGACGTCGCTCACGCGTGCGCCTCGAGGTCGATCAGGGTCTGCTTCGCCGCCATGCCCCCACGGTAGTTGCCCGCCGTCCCGTCGCTCCGCACCACCCGGTGGCAGGGCACCACGACGGGGAGAGGGTTGGTCGCGCAGGCCGTGCCGACGGCCCGCACCGCCCGGGGGCTGCCCGACGCGAGGGCCACGGCGGCGTAGCTCGCCGTCGAGCCGTAGCCGATGTCGGGCAGGTGCTCGAGCACGGTCAGCTGGAACCCCTTCGACAGCCGGCGGTCGAGCGGCAGGTCGAAGGATCGGCGCTCGCCGCGAAAGTACTCGTCGAGCTCTCGTGCCGCGTCGTCGAGCCGGGACGGCGCCTCGACGACCCGCGGGCTGACGGTCGCGGCCAGGCGGTCGAGCACCGCGTCGTGGCCCTCGAGCTCGAAGGCCACCCGCAGCACCCCGACGTCGGTCGCGCAGACGAGCAGCCGCCCCACCGGCGAGTCGAGGGTCCGGTAGGCGACGTCGACCGCCCCGGCGTCGAGCGCGGACGCCGCGAAGCGTGCGTGCAGGGCGGCGAGGTGGCCGTCGGCCGGGTCGAGGCCGGCGAGCAGGTCGCGCGTCGCGTCGGCGTCGGCAGGGGTGGCGGTCATCGGACGCCCTTCGGCTCGGGGGTCGGGGTCGGGGTGGAGGTGCGGGTCGCGACACGACCCCGACCTGCGGCGGGCGACGCTCCGGCGGGCGGCGCCGCGTCCGGGTCGCGGAGCAGGCGTCGCAGGGCGGCGATCCCGTCCGCGGAGGCGCGGCGCGCCGCGTCGGCGCTGATGCCGGTCACCTCGGCGACCTCGCGGTGCGAGAGCCCCACGAGGTGGTGGTAGACGACCGCGCGTCGCTGCCCCGGCGGCAGGCCGCGGAGCGCCGCGTCGAGTTCGTCCGTCCGCGCGAACGCCTCGTCGTGAGGAGGCGCGGGCGGCGGTTCGGGCACCGTCTCGACCGGTCTCGGGTGCCGCTCCCGCGCCCGCAGCACGTCGATCGCCTTGCGGTGCGCGACGGTCACCAGCCACGCCTCGAGGTTCGTCGTCGGGGGCAGCGAGGGGTAGGCGACGAGCGCCGCGACGAACGTCTCGCTCCAGGCGTCGTCGGCGTCGTGCTCGTCGAGGACGGCCCGGCAGACGCGCCACACGGTGCGACCGTGCCGGGCGACGACGCGCTCGAAGGGTTCCACGTCAGAACAGCCGGCCGGTCTCGGGGCCCGAGGGCTGCTCGGCCTCGAGCCCGAGCAGGAACCGCTTGCGGTCGAGGCCGCCGGCGTAGCCGACGAGCGCCCCGCCCGACCCGACCACGCGGTGGCAGGGCACGACGATGCTCAGCGGGTTCAGCCCGTTGGCGGCGCCGACCGCCCGGGCCAGCCCCACGCCGCCGAGCGAGGTGGCGAGCTGCCCGTAGCTGCGGGTTGCTCCGTACGGGATGTCTCGCAGCAGCGCCCACACCCGCCGCTGGAAGTCGTTGCCGCGAGGGGCCAGCGGCAGGTCGAACGTGCGACGTGCGCCGGCGAAGTACTCGCCCAGCTGGCGACGGACCTCGGCGAAGTCGCTCAGCCCGACGCCACGGTGCGAGACCGGTCCGAAACCCGACGGGTCGGGCAGGTGGCGGTGCTCGGCGAAGTAGACGCCGACGAGCCCCGTCTCGCCGCCCACGACGGTCAGCGAGCCGACGGGGGTGTCGACGGTGGTGTGGACGCTCACGGTGCCCTCCTGGCTCTCGGCGATGGTACCCACCCCGTAGACGCCACCAGCCAGGCAGATGTGAGGTGACCGACCGAACCGGTCCGGGTGATCCGACCGGCCCGTCGAGCGGTTACCCTGGAACGCCCGGTCCGGGCACTCCACACTGTCGGGTGTGTGCGAGCGTCCGGGCCGGGTCTCGTCCGTCCCCGGTGTCGCCGACCGCCCCGCGCGGCGTCACGGCCTCAGCGACGCGTCTCGAACGCGCTCTCGCCCACCGGCTCGACCTCGCTCACGTCGACGCGGTCGACCCGCGCCCCGCGGGGTCCCTCGCGCAGCCACTCGAGCAGCAGCGCCACGCGGTCGGGTCGCCCCTCGACCTCCACCTCGACGGTCCCGTCGGGCCGGTTGCGGACGAACCCGCCGACCTCGAGCCGGTCCGCCTCGCCCTCGGTCGAGAAGCGGAAACCCACGCCCTGCACCGAGCCGTGCACGAGGGCCCGGCGTCTCATCACGTCGTCCATCGCTCGACCGTACCCGCGCCTCCTCGGTCCGGCCCCACCCGTTCCGTCCCGAGATCGCCCCCGGACCGCCGAGTGGACGGGACGCCACGACCTGCCGCGGTGTCCCGTCCACTCGACGGTGTGGTGCCGGCGACCTACTTGTCGACCGTCGACATGTCGGCGTAGCGGGCACCCTGGGGTGCCGCCACGTCGTCGAGCTGGTGCACCTGCTCGGCGTCGAGCACGACGTCGTCGGCCGCGACGTTCTCGTCGAGGTAGGCGCGGCGCTTGGTGCCGGGGATCGGGACGATGCCCTCGCCCTTGGCGAGCAGCCAGGCGAGCGCGACCTGGCCGGGCGTGGCACCGACGGCCCGGGCGACCTCGTCGACCTGCTGCACGATGCGGACGTTGGCCTGCAGGTTGTCACCCGAGAACCGCGGCGCGAACCGACGGAAGTCGTCCTCGGCGAGTTCGTCGACCGAGCGGATGGTGCCGGTGAGGAACCCCCGGCCGAGCGGCGAGTAGGGCACGAAGCCGATGCCGAGTTCGCGGACGGTCGGCAGGATCTCGGCCTCGGGCTCGCGGCTCCACAGCGACCACTCGGTCTGCAGGGCGGTGATCGGTTGCGTGGCGTGCGCACGGCGGATCGTCTCGGGTGCGGCCTCGGACAGCCCGAGGTACCGCACCTTGCCGGCGGTGACGAGCTCGCCCATCGCGCCGACGGTCTCCTCGATCGGCACCTGCGGGTCGACCCGGTGCTGGTAGTAGAGGTCGATGTGGTCGATGCCGAGGCGCTGCAGGGAGCCGTCGACCGAGCGGCGCACGTACTCGGGTCGGCCGTCCACGGCACGCTCCGCGCGGGCCTCGGGGTCCGTGACGTTGCCGAACTTGGTAGCGACGACGGCCTGGTCGCGTCGCCCCTTGAGCGCCCGGCCGAGCAGCTGCTCGTTCGTGTGCGGGCCGTACATGTCGGCGGTGTCCAGCAGGGTGACGCCCACGTCGAGCGCGCGGTGGATGACGCGCACCGACTCGTCGTCGTCGGTGCTGTTGCCGGTGTAGAAGGCGGACATGCCCATGAGGCCGAGGCCGAGGCGGCCGACGTCGAGTCCGCCGTCGACCTGGCCGAGTGTGGTGTTCTTCATGGCCCGAGCCAACTCCCTCGCGTCGGCCGACGACCCAGGCCGCGTCGAGGCGACCACGACCGCCCGCCCCGGGTCGACGGGCCGACGGACCGCAGGAGGCGCGGTGCCCGTCGAACGGACACCGCGCCTCCTCTGCCTCACGGGGTCAGGCCCCGGGGGCCGCCGCGGTCAGCGGCGCCCCGCCCGGCGACGGGTCACGGCCGAGCCGGTGACGAGCGCGAGGCCGAGGGCCAGGGCGGCTGCCGCGACGCCGAGCGGCAGGCCCGGCTCGCTGCCGGTGTAGGCGAGCGGTCGGCCCGAGCCGCCGGTGCCCGTGCCGCCCGTGCCCGGGTCACCGGCCGCCGGCACGACGGGAGCCGGCGTGACGGTCGGGTCCGGGGTCGGCTCGGGGTCGGGGACCGGCGTCACCACGGGAGGCGCGGCGAGGGTGATCGTCGGGACGGTCCCGTCCGCGAACGGCGCCGTGAACGACCCGATGGTCTCGCCGTCCGCGACGACGTCGTAGGTCGTGCCGGGGACGAGGTCGTCGGCCCGGTACACGCCCGCGGCGTCGGTCGTCGGGGTGGCGACGGGCTCGGGGTCGGTGGCGTCGGCCTCGACCAACGACAGCTCGAGCCCGGCGGCGGGCGTCCCGTCCGAGGCCACGACGGTGCCCTCGACCGACACGGACGCCGGGGCCGCGATCTGCAGCGGCGGGATGGTGCCGCTCGTCTCGGGGGCGGTGATGGTGACGGCCGAGTCGACGTCCTCGTTCAGGACGACGTCGTACTCCTCGCCGGGGAGGAGGCCGCCGGCGGTGAAGCCACCGGCCGCGTCGGTCTCGACGCTGGCGACGGGCGTGGTCTCGCCGACCGGCACGATGTCGACGATCGAGCCCTCGGCCGGGGCCGAGCCGTCGGGCTCGACGATGCTCGTGGTGATCTCGACCGTCGCCGGCAGGGTGATGACGGCGCCCGTGGCGGTCGTCACGGGTCCGAACGCGATGCCGCGGACGAGGTCGACGACGTCGTACGACAGGGCGGGGTCGAGACCGGGGAAGGCCAGGGTGCCGTCGGCGGCCGTGGTGGCGACGGCGATCAGGTCGCCCGTGCCGTTCACCCGCAGGCCGACCTCGCGCCCCGCGACCGGGGTGGTCCCGTCGGCCTCGACGACGCTCACGGTCAACGGTGCGGTGGCCGGGATCGCGGTCGCACCCGTGAAGGCGAAGTCGAGCCCGGGGAGGTCGTCGCCGGCGATGGTCGCAGGCAGGGCGTCGAGCGGGTCGGCCCCGTCCGGCGTCTCGACCGAGACCTCGTACGGCGTGCCGCTGACGAGGCCGGGGACGTCGTAGCCCCCGTCGGCGTCGGTGCGGACCGGCAACCCAACGACCTCGCCCGTGTCGGAGTCCGTGACGGTGACGAGGGCGCCCGCGACGGGCGCACCGTCGTCGGTCACGTCCCCGCTCGCCGTGAACGTCTTGGTGACGAACCAGGTCTGGTACACCGGGAACCCGGCCCGCTGCTGGTAGGTGAAGGTCAGCGTCGTCAGCGGCACGGTCGGGCTGAACCAGGCGGCGGCGCCCTCGGTGTCGGCCGCGGCCGCGTTGCCGGTCAGGACGCCCGTGGAGGCGTTCCACGAGGGCACGTCGCGCAGGTTCGCCGCGTCGCACGAGGGGCCACCGGCGGTGCGGCAGTAGTTGTAGGTGCTCTGGAACCCGAGGGCGCTCGCCGGCACGGCCGCACCGTCGGCCCCGGTGGCCGACACGGTCACCTGGTCGGCGTCGACGTCGCCCAGGACGAACGACCAGTCGCTCGCGGGGGTGGCCCGGTCGAAGGTGTAGGTCGTGACCGACGCGGCGGCGGCCGTGGGGGAGTCCTGCGCGGGGCGCAGGTTGAGGTACGGGCGGCCGCGGCTCGAGTCGTACTCCGCACCGACGGGCGTGCCCGTGCCCTGCCAGGTGCTCGACCCGCTGGGGATCGTCGCCTGGCGCGAGGTCGACGTGAAGGTCGCCTGCGGGAAGTCGCCCGGCAGGGTCATGGTGCCGGCGTAGGCACGAGCCGTCCCGTCGACGGTGAAGTCGGCCCAGCCGACCGTTCCCGGACCGGCGGCGGACGCGCTCGTCGCGCCTCCGAGTGCCAGGGCGCCGGCCACGACGACCGTCACCCCCGTCGCCGCCCACGCCCTGATGCGCTCGTTGACCATGTCGTCGCCCCTCCGGGCCCGCCCCTGACGCGGGCCACGACTCCGAGGTTATGTCAGCTGTGGGCCTGCTGTCACACCCCGTCCGTCAGACGACGAAGGGGCGCCGCCTCGCGACCGGTCGGACCGGCGTCGAGGGCGGCGCCCCTTCGGGGACGTCGTGCGTCAGCGCTTCTTGACGTTCGAGACGATGTCTTCCGAGTGGCTGCCCGTCGCTCCCTTGGCCTTCTTGTCGGCGCGCTTCTCCTTCAAGGAGCGCACGGCCACCTTCGCGGTGCCTTTTTTCGCTGATTTCTCTGCCATGGTGGTGCCTCCGTCGCGGACCGAGATGATCCGGTCCGCCCGAGGCTACGGTGCGGCGGGCCCGGTGTCTGTAGCGCCGTCGATCTTCACGGCTCCTACACTGCCCTGGGGCCCGCACGGCCTCCACCCCCGCCCGACCCCGCCGACCCGCCGAGACGACAGGCCCCGATGACCCCCGTCCCCACCTCGACCCCGGTCGCCCCGACGCGCAGCGAGCGCCTCGACGAGCTGCCGTTCACCTCGAAGCACCGCCGCCTGCTCGCCGGCTCGGGCATCGGCTGGGCGCTCGACGCGCTCGACGTCGGACTGCTCTCGTTCGTCATCGCCCAGCTCATGACCGTGTGGAGCGACCAGGCCGGTCAGCTCGCGTGGGTCGCCTCGGCCGGCTTCGCGGGCATGGCGATCGGTGCGGCACTCGGCGGCTCGTTGGCCGACCGGATGGGTCGCAAGACGGTCTTCGCCCTGACCCTGCTGCTCTACGGCCTCGCCACGGGCCTCTCGGCCCTGTCGTGGTCGGTCGCCGTGCTGCTCGTGCTGCGGTTCGTGGTCGGCCTCGGGCTCGGGTCCGAGCTGCCGGTGGCGTCGACCCTGGTCAGCGAGTTCTCGCCGCGGCGCATCCGCGGCCGCGTGGTCGTGCTGCTCGAGGCGTTCTGGGCCGTGGGGTCGATCGCCGCCGCGCTCGTCGGCTACCTCGTGATCCCGACGAGCGACGACGGCTGGCGCTGGGCGCTGCTGATCGGCGCGGCGCCGGCGCTCTACGCCGTCTTCGTGCGGCTCAGGATGCCCGAGTCCGTCCGGTTCCTCGAGTCCCGGGGGCGCCACGACGAGGCCGAGCGCACCGTCCGCGCCTTCGAGGAGGCCGCCGGCGTCGCCGCCCCGACCGCCCCGACCGCCACCCGCGGGGAGGCGCGGGTCGTCGACGAGCCGGCCCGCGCCTCCGTCGGTCGGCTGTTCGGCGCCGGCATGACGCGTCGAACGGTCGCGATCTGGGTGGTCTGGTTCATGACCAACTTCTCGTACTACGGAGCCTTCGTCTGGCTGCCCTCGCTGCTCGTGGCCGCCGGGTTCCCGCTCGTGCGGTCGTTCGAGTACGTCCTGGTCATCACCCTGGCGCAGCTGCCGGGCTACGCGGCCTCGGCCTGGCTGATCGAGCGCTGGGGCCGTCGGGGCACCCTCGCGACGTTCCTGCTCGGGTCGGCCGTGGCGGCCTCGTTCTTCGGTTTCGGGGCGGTCAGCGGCAGCGTCGCGCAGATCCTCGTCGCGGGGATGGCCTTGTCGTTCTTCAACCTCGGCGCGTGGGGCGCGCTCTACGCCGTGACGCCCGAGCTCTACCCGACGGCGTTGCGGGGCACGGGGGCGGGCTGGGCCGCGGGGGTGGGCCGGATCGCCTCGATCGCGGCCCCGCTGTCGGTGCCGCCGCTGATCGCCCTCGGCGGCCCGCCCACCCTGTTCGTCGTGTTCGGTGCGGTCTTCGTCGTGGGGGCCGTGGCCGCGACCCTGCTGCCCGAGCTCCGCGGCACGCGGCTCGCCGAGTGAGCGCGCGTCGACCCGGGCGGCCGACCAGCCGCCGCACGTCGCCGCGACGGCTGGCCTGGCTCGTCGTGGTGCTGGTGGCGGGGGCCGTCCTCGTGGCGTTCCCGCGCCTCCTCGGCGGTGAGTCGGGGGGCGGCGCCGGTGACGGAGGCGCAGGAGGCGCGGGTGCGGCCCCCGTGCCCACGAGCGTCCCGGCCGGCAGCGTCGAGGCCGTGGTCGACCGGGTCGTCGACGGCGACACCGTAGTCGTCACGGTGGCGGGGGAGCGCGAGCGCATCCGCCTGATCGGCGTCGACACCCCCGAGACGGTGAAGCCCGACGCCCCGGTCGACTGCTTCGGCCCCGAGGCGAGTTCGTTCACGACGTCGGCCCTGCCCGAGGGGTCGACCGTCTGGCTCGAGGACGACGCCTCGCAGGGCGACGCCGACCGCTACGACCGCCTGCTGCGGTACGTCTGGTCGCCCGACGGGACGATGCTCAACGAGCGACTCGTCGCCGGCGGGTACGGCCGCGAGGACACCTACGACGACGCGTACCGCTACCGCGACCGGTTCGTCGGAGCCGAGGCGTCGGCCGAGGCGTCGCGCGCCGGGCTCTGGGGCGCCTGCGGCTGACACGGCGCGGATCACGGCGGATCACGGCGGATCACAGGCGCGTCGACCAGAATCGTCGGGCAGGAGGTCCCATGCCCACCCCGACCGAACCGGCTGCCACGGCCGAGACCGACCGTCCGACGCGCTCGCCGCAGGCCGACGAGATCGTCACCCACATGCAGCGCCTGACCACCGAGTCGCAGAAGGTCGCCCAGGCGTTCGCCGCGCAGCACGGTCTCGGCCACATCGACCTCGAGGCGCTGCTGCACGTCATGCAGGCCGAACGCGACGGCGACCCCGTGACGGCCGGGGGGCTCGGCGAACTGCTCGGCGTCACCTCGGGTGCGGCCACCGGCGTGATCGACCGGCTCGAGAGGGTCGGCCACGTGCAGCGCGACCGCGACGACGCCGACCGCCGCCGGGTGCTCGTGCGGTACTCCGACCGCGCCCGCGAGGTCGCCGGGGCCTTCTTCGGGCCGCTCGGGGTGATGAGCGACCGCGTGATGTCCGGGTTCGACGAGGCCGAGCTCGAGACCGTGCGGCGGTTCCTCGAGGGCATGTCGACCGCCATGGCCGAGCGGGCACGCGAGGTGGGGCGTCCCGACTGAGGCGGCCCGCGCCTCCTGACCGTCGGGGGCAGCGGGTACCGTGGTCGCGTACCCAGAAGGCAGGTGGCACGTGACCGACCACGTCTCGGCTCTCGATCTCTTCTCGATCGGCATCGGCCCGTCGAGCTCGCACACGGTCGGGCCCATGCGGGCCGCCCGGGAGTTCCTGCTCGGCGTCGACTCCGCGGGCCGCCTCGACGACGTGGTCCGGGTCGAGGCCGTGCTCTACGGCTCGCTCGCCGCGACCGGCCTCGGCCACGGCACCCCCTCGGCCGTGCTCGCCGGGCTCGCGGGCATGCAGCCCGAGACCTGCGACCCGCAGGTCGTCTCGGGCATGCAGCAGGCGGTCGAGCAGGGCGGCGGCCTGCGGCTGCTCGGGCGGCACCAGATCGCCTTCGCACCCAACGACCTGCGCATGGCGCCGCTGACCCGCATGCCCCGGCACCCCAACGCGATGAGCGTCGAGGCCTTCGACGTCGCCGGTGCGAGCCTCGCCCGCGAGGTCTACTTCTCGGTCGGCGGCGGCTTCGTCGTGCGCGACGGCGACGACGAGCAGGCCGTGCCCACCGCCGAGGCGCCCTTCGCCTTCACCGACGCCGACGACCTGCTGCGCCTCTGCGACGCCGAGGGCGTCTCGATCGCCGAGCTCGCCTGGCGCAACGAGGTCGCCCTGCACGGCGAGGCCGCGGCCGCGGCGGGCCTCGACGACCGCTGGTCGGCCATGCGCGCCTGCGTCGACGCGGGGCTCGAGGCCAGGGGCGTCCTGCCGGGCTGGATGAAGGTGCCCCGACGCGCCCGCCAGTTCGCCACCATGCTGCGCCAGCAAGACGAACGGGCGACCGCCTTCGCGCTCGGGGGCTCCGCGCTCGACCGGGGCCGCGCCTCCTCGCTGCTGGCCTCCGACCTGCCCGCGCAGTGGCTGCAGGCCTACGCCATGGCCGTGAACGAAGAGAACGCCGGCGGCGGACGCGTCGTCACGGCACCGACCAACGGCGCCGCGGGCATCATCCCGGCCGTGGCCTACTACGCGATGAGGTTCCACGGCGCCACCGACGACGATCTCGCCCGCACCTACCTGCTGACCGCCTCGGCGATCGGGTCGCTCTACAAGCGCAACGCGTCGATCTCGGGCGCCGAGGCCGGCTGCCAGGGCGAGGTCGGTTCGGCGGCGTCGATGGCGGCCGGCGCCCTGACGGCCCTGCTCGGCGGCACGCCGCGCCAGGTCGAGAACGCCGCCGAGATCGCCATGGAGCACCACCTCGGCCTCACCTGCGACCCCGTCGGCGGGTTCGTGCAGGTGCCCTGCATCGAGCGCAACGCCATCGCGGCGGGCACGGCGGTCGCCGCGACCCGCATGGCCCTGCTGGGCGACGGCAGCCACGTGGTCAGCCTCGACACCGTCATCGAGACCATGCGCCAGACCGGCCGCGACATGAAGGACAGCTACAAAGAGACCAGCCGCGCCGGCCTCGCCGTCAACGTCATCGAGTGCTGAGGGCGGGCGGCTGAGGGGCCGGGGCCCGTCCGAGGAGGCGCGGGTCGTGTCGGGGGCCGCCGCTAGCCTCGTCGCATGACCCCGCCGCGCCGCCCCTCGTCGTCCCGCCCCGCGACCCCGGGTGGCACCGACGCCCCGCGGCTCGACCCCGTCGACCCGCAGGGCCTCGTCGACCTCGGCACCGACCTGCTCGGGCCGCACGACGGTCGAGAGCTCGAGCGGTACGTCGACGCCGACCTCACGGACCGCGACCTCGAGGGGGCCGAGTTCACCGAGTGCGTCTTCGAGTCGCCCCGGTTGGGGTCGGCCCGCCTCCGTGGCGCCCGGTTCGTCGAGTCGGTGCTCACCGACTCGTTCGCGCCCGAGCTCGCCGCGTCGCGCAGCACCTGGCGAGACGTCCGGGTCGAACGGCCGCGGTGGGGGTCGGCCGAGCTGTTCGACGCCGAGCTGCGCTCGGTGCTCGTGGTCGGCGGCAAGATCGACTACCTCAACTTGCGGTCGGCACGACTCACCGACGTCGTGATCGAGGGGTGCACGATCGGCGAGCTCGACCTCGGCGGGGTGCAGGCCCTGCGGGTCGCGCTCGTCGACTGCCGCGTCGGCACGCTCGACGTGACCCGCGCCTCCCTGTCGCACACCGACCTGCGCACGAGCGACTTCTCGCGCATCGACGGCTTCGAGGGGTTGCGGGGCGCGACCATCGACGACCTGCAGCTGGCCGCGTTCGCCCCGACGATGGCGGCGCACCTCGGGCTCGTCGTCGGCTGAGCCGGGCCGTGCCTTCGGGTGGGAACCGTCGCGCGGGGTGGGCACCGCGCCACGATGTGGGCACAGCACCACGATGTCCGCACAGCACCACGACGTGGGCACAGCGCCACGTCATCTCGTGGCGGCGTGCCCATCTCGTGGCGTCGTCCGCGTCCCGCCGCGCTACGCCGTCGCCGAACACGACGGCGGCGGCCCGCGCGGCGGTGCTATCGTCGCCGACAGAGCAACGCGCTCCGGGGTCAGTGAAAATCTGAGCCGGCGGTCACAGTCCGCGACCCGTGTCGTCACCGAGAGGTGGGGGCCCGGTTGAACCGGTGGAACTCCGGTACCGACGGTCATAGTCCGGATGAGAGGTGCGCGGGCCCGGTCGTCCGTCCGCGGACCCCTGGCCGATGCCGACCCTCGCGTCGCGCACCCCCGGAGAGCCCTCGGCAGAGCCAGGCAGACCGGAGGACGACATGACGACGCAGGCAGCGACCGCGCCCCGCACGCGACCCGTGGGGGCACGACGCCCGCACGGCACGACGGCCACGGCGGTGCGCTGATGTTCACAGGCCTCGTCGAAGAACTCGGACGCGTCGAGCGTGTCGACGACCAGGGCGACAGCGTCCGCCTGACCGTGCACGGCCCGGCCGTCCTGGTGGACGCCGCGCACGGCGACTCGATCTCGGTCAGCGGGGTCTGCCTGACCGTGGTCGCTCAGCAGGGCGACGCGTTCACGGCGGACGTGATGCGTCAGACCCTCGCCATGAGCACCGTGGGCTCGTTCGGACCGGGCACGCCCGTCAACCTCGAGCGTGCCGCCCGCGTCGGTGACCGGCTCGGTGGCCACATCGTGCAGGGCCACGTCGACGGCACGGCCACGGTCGTCGAGATCGAGCAGGGCGACGCGTGGCGACGCGTGCGGTTCGACCTCGCCGACGACCTCGCGCCCCTGCTGGTCGACAAGGGGTCGGTCACCCTGGACGGCGTCAGCCTCACGGTCAGCGCGATCAGCGAGCCCGGTGAGGCCCCGGGGTGGTTCGAGGTCAGCCTGATCCCCGAGACCCTCGCCGTGACGACCCTCGGCGGCAAGGCCGTCGGCGACCGGGTCAACGTCGAGACCGACGTCCTCGCCCGGCACGTGCGACGGATGCTGCGGCTCGACGCCCTGGGCTCGGCCGACCCGGGCGACGTCGGTTCGCGCGCGGCGGACGACCGGCGCGACGGGCCCGACGCACCCGACGCGTCCGACCCGTCCGCCCCGGCGGCGGACCGGCCGTGACGGTGACGACGCCGGAGGCGCGGCCCGCCTCGCGCCCCGCACCGATCGAGCTGGCCCTGGAGCACCTCCGACGCGGCCGACCGGTCGTGGTGGTCGACGACGAGTCCCGCGAGAACGAGGGCGACGTCGTGCTGTCGGCCGAGCTCGCCTCGCCCGAGTGGCTCGCCTGGACGGTGCGGGTGTCGTCGGGGTTCGTCTGTGCGCCGATGACGGACGAGATCGCCGACCGGCTCGACCTGCCGCCCATGGTCGCCCGCAACGAGGACGCCCGCGGCACGGCCTACACGGTGAGCGTCGACGCGGCGGTCGGCGTGACGACCGGCATCAGCGCCTCCGACCGGGCGACGACGCTGCGCACCCTCGCGTCCGCGACCAGCGTCCGTGACGACCTGCACCGCCCGGGGCACATCCTCCCGTTGCGGGCCCGGGCCGGCGGCGTCCGCGAACGTGACGGACACACCGAGGCGTCCGTCGACCTGATGAAGGCCGCGGGCCTGCGACCGGTCGCCGTCATCAGCGAGATCGTCGGCGACGACGGCGAGATGATGCGCCTGCCGGCCCTGCTCGACTTCGGAGCCCGCGAGGGCGTGCCCGTCGTCACCATCGCCGACCTCGTCACCTGGCTGGGCGACCGCGACCTGGACGCGCCGACCGCCGGACCCCACGACCACACCCACACCACCCTCGAAGGAGACCCCGCATGAGCGGAGCAGGAGCCCCCACCGAACCCGACGTCGACGGCACGGGAGTCCGCGTGACGATCGTCGCCGGCACCTGGCACGAGACCATCACCGACGGCCTGCTGGCCGGTGCACTGGCGACCGTCGAGCGCCTCGGCGCCACGGCCACGGTCGTCCGTGTCCCCGGCAGCTTCGAGCTGCCCGTGGTGGCGAAGGCCGCCCTCGAGGCCGGGGCCGACGCCGTGGTGGCGCTCGGCGTGATCATCCGCGGCGGCACGCCCCACTTCGAGTACGTGTCCGACGCGGCCACCTCGGGCCTGCTGCGGGTCACCCTCGACACCGGCAAGCCGGTCGGCTTCGGCGTGCTCACCCTCGACGACGAGCAGCAGGGCCTCGACCGGGCCGGCCTGCCCGGCTCGAAGGAGGACAAGGGAGCCGAGGCCGCCCACGCGGCGATCACCACGGCCGTCCGGCTGCGCGAGGTCGAGCGCGCCGGCACCGCGCGGGTCGCCGGCTTCTAGGTCCTGCGAGGCGCGGGTCCCCTCGAGCCGCGCCTCCTCGGGTGCGCCGGGCCGCGCCTTCTCGTGTGCCTTCCGCGACCCCCGCGACCGCTCTGAGCGGGCCGGAGCGGTCGAACGGACGACGACGCGCCGCTCACCAGCGGAGGTGAGCGGCGCGCGAATGCCTTCGTGTCGCGTCGTGCCCGCCCGGGACGATCCGCAGGCGAGGCGAGGCGGGGCGCGGCGAGGCGAGCGGCTAGGCGAAGACCTCGGCGAGGAACGCCTCGAGCTGCTGCCACGAGCGCCGGTCGGCGCGGGCGTCGTACCGGGCGCCGTGGTCGGGTGCGTCGGTGCCCGGCACCGCGAAGGCGTGCATGACGCCGCTGTAGCTGAGCACCTGCCAGTCGGGTGCCTCGGCGGCCCGCATCTCGTCCTCGAACGCGACCACCGCCTCGTCGGGGACGACCGGGTCGGCCGCGCCCGTCATGACGAGCAACGGCGCCGTGACGGCCCCCTTCTCGGCCGGCATGCCGGTGCCGAGTCCGCCGTGGAACGACACGACCCCGGCGACGTCGGCACCCGCGCGGGCCAACTCGAGGGCCCCCGAACCGCCGAAGCAGTAGCCCATCACGGCGATCCGCGACGGGTCGACCCCGGGCTCGGCCCGAAGCCGCTCGAGGTTGGCGAGCAACCGCGACCGGAAGAGCGCGACGTCGCCGTAGTACTTGCCGGCCTCGCCGGCGGCCTCCTCGGGGGAGGGCCGCACGCCCTGGCCGTAGACGTCACCGGCGAGGGCGACGTAGCCGAGTCGTGCGAGCATCTGCGCGCGCACCTCGACGTGGTCGATGACGCCCATCCAGTCGTGCAGGACGAGGACGCCGGGCACGAGGTCGGACGAGGAGGCGCGGGCGGGCTTCGCGAGGAACCCCTCGAGGTCGACGTCGGTCGCTGCGTACACCTCGTCCGACGTCGTGACGCCGCCCGGGTCGGGCACGCTGTCGAGGACGCGCTGCAGGTCGGGGGAGAGCTCGGGGCTGGGTTCGGTCGTGGTCACACCGGGACGCTACTCCCGACGGGTCGGACGACGCCTAGCCGATCGCACGGCGCGTGACGATGCCGGGTCGCACGGCGCCGGACGGCACCCGTCGTCCTCAGCCCGGGTCGACGATGCGGGCGACGGCCTGGCGGACGACGTCGCACCGGCGTTGCTGCGGGCCGGTGTGCAGGTTCGTCGCCTCGGGGGTGACGAACCACGCGAGGACCACGCCGAAGACCATGGTCAGCAGCTCGTCGGCGTCCCAGCCCGACGAGATGTCGCCCGCGTCCTGGGCGGCCTTCACCGAGTCGCGGCGCGCCTCGAGCTGGCCGTGGTCGAGCACGCCGGGGCTCGGCAGGGCGACGCCCTCGATCTGCCCCCAGAGCAGCAACCGGGCGTCGTCGGGGTTCGAGGCCAGGTGGTCGTAGAGGGCGCTCGCCCACCCCGGCAGGTCGTGGGCGTCGAACGGGACCACCGCGACCCAGCGACCGATGCTCTCGCCGAGGGCCGCGTCGAAGAGGTCGCGCTTGGTCGAGAAATGGGCGTACAGCCGCTCCTTGCTCGCCTCGGCGTCACGTGCGATCGTGTCGACCCTGGCCCCGGCGAGGCCGCGGGCCGCGAACTCCGCACGTGCCGCCTCGAGCAGTCGTTCCCGCGGCGGGGTGGGTCGTCGAGCCATGCCCAGAGCATAGGGGCAGGTGTCCACCGAACCACCTGGTTCGTGACGAGGACTTCGCTTACCGGACCGTCCGGTTCGCTCGACGTCCCTCGGAGGGTGGGGACGGCCCGCTCAGAGCGCTCGCGCGTCCGCGACCTCGACACCTGCCGCGGCGGCGACGCCGGCGTTCGTGATGCGACCCGCGACGGCGTTGACGCCCCGCTCGAGCGACACGTCGGCCGCGACGGCGTCGCGCCATCCGCGATCGGCCAGCGCGAGGGCGTACGGCATGGTCGCGTTGGTCAGGGCCCGGGTCGAGGTCTGCGGCACGGCCCCCGGCATGTTCGCGACGCAGTAGTACACGCTGTCGTGGACGGCGAAGGTCGGGTCGTCGTGCGTGGTCGCGTGCGAGCCCTCGAAGCAGCCGCCCTGGTCGATGGCGATGTCGACGAGCACCGACCCGGGGCGCATCGAGGCCACCATCTCGTCGGTGACGAGCTTGGGGGCCTGGGCCCCCGGGATCAGCACCGACCCGACGACGAGGTCGGCGTCCGCGACCTGGGCCCCGATCTCGTAGGCCGTCGAGGCCCGGGTCTGCAGGCGTCCGCCGAACTGCACCTCGAGGGCGCGGAGGCGCGGCAGCGACACGTCGACGACGGTCACGTCGGCGCCGAGGCCGAGCGCGTTCGCGGCGGCGTGCTCGCCGGCGACCCCGCCGCCGATCACGACGACCTTCGCCTTGGGGGTGCCGGGCACGCCGCCGAGCAGCACGCCCGTGCCGCCGACGGGCCGCATGAGGTGGTACGCGCCGACCATCGTCGAGAGCCGGCCCGCGACCTCGCTCATCGGCGAGAGCAGCGGCAGGCTGCGGTCGTCCCGCTGCACCGTCTCGTACGCGATCGCCGTGGTGCCCGACGCGAGCACCGCCTCGGTGCACTCGGGCGACGCCGCGAGGTGCAGGTACGTGAAGAGGGTCTGGTCGGCGCGCATGAGGGGGTACTCGACCGCGATCGGCTCCTTGACCTTCATCAGCAGGTCCGCCTCGCCCCAGACCGTGGCGGCGTCGTCGACGACGGTCGCACCCGCCGCCGCGAAGGCGTCGTCCGAGAAGCCCGAGCCGAGGCCCGCCCCCGACTGCACGAGCACGTCGTGCCCCCGGCGGGAGAACTCGTGGACCCCGGCAGGGGTCGCCGCGACGCGGTTCTCGTTGTTCTTGATCTCGGTGGGGATGCCGACGCGCATGGTTCGTCCTCTCGACGGTGACCTCGACGACGGCGGCCGGTGCACGCCTGTGTTCGCCGAACTGACGTCAGTGTGCTGTTCCACGTCGTCGGGTGCCAAGCATTCCGCACGATATTCTGTACGGACGGCATCCAGCCGCACGATCGACGTCCTCGACGGGAGAACAGATGGCTGCGACGAACGACGTTCGGCTCGACGAGGTGGACCGGCAGCTCGTGCGGCTGCTGGTCGCCGACAGCCGCACCCCGAACGCCACCCTCGCCGCGCGGGTGGGCATCGCACCGTCGACCTGCCTGGCACGCGTCCGGTCGCTCGTCGAGCGCGGGGTCGTCACGGGCTTCGGGGCCGAGATCGACCTGTCCGCGCTGGGCCTCGACCTGCAGGCCCTGATCAGCGTGACGATCCTCTCGTCGGCCCGTCAGCGGATCGCCGCCTTCTCGGCGGAGATCCGGGCGCTGCCCCAAGTGGTGCAGCTGTTCTTCCTCGGCGGCTCGGAGGACTTCATCATCCACCTGGCCGTGCGCGACACGAACGACGTCCGCGAGTTCGTGCTCGACCACCTGTCGGCGCACCCGGCGGTCGCCTCGACCCGCACGAGTCTCGTCTTCGAGCACCACCACCCCGGTCCGACCGTCTGAGCGGTCGTCGAAGGGCCGCCCCGTGAGGTGGTCAGTGCGTGGCGGCGAGCGTCATCGGCAGGTGCGGGATGCCGTCCTCGACGAACTCGTCGCCGTCGACCACGAAGCCGAAGCGGGCGTACCAGCCCGAGAGGTGGGCCTGGGCGTCGAGGCGCACGAGCCGTCCCTCGCACGAGGCGACGGCCGCGCGCATCAGGTCGGCGGCGAGACCGCGTCCCCGGGCCGCCGCCGCGGTCGCGACGCGTCCGATGCGTCGGTCGTCGCCGTCGTGCAGCACGCGCAGCGTCGCCGTGACGTGGCCGTCGTCGTCGGTGGACCACAGGAGGCGCGTGGTCGGTTCGAGGTCGCGCCCGTCGAGCTCGGGGTACGGGCAGTCCTGTTCGACCACGAAGACGTCGACCCGGAGGCGCAGGATCGCGTAGAGGACGACGGGGTCGATCTCGGCGACGGACGACGAGTGCAGGCTGGCGGTCACGGTGCCACGCTACCGGCCCCGCCGGTGCGGCCCCGGCCCCGCCCTGCCGTCGTCACGAGGACTCACCGAGCGGCAGGGTCGTGAACACACCACCCACCGGCGCGTCGGGTGGCTGCACCTGGCCCGCGAAGCGGTCGGCGAAGGCCTCGGCGTCGTCCTCGGGGTGGAACCCGACGGCCTCGCCGGCCGCGAGCGACACGACGCGTCGGGTGTTGCGGCTGACGCCCCAGACGACGTGGTGCCCGACCGGGGCGGTCGTCAGGGTGGCGAGCATCAGGCGGGCCGCGTCGGCCGGCGACAACCACGTGCCGAGGCTGCGGACGTCGTGCGGCTCGACCTCGCACGTCATGATGCGGGCCGAGACGACGGTCGAGCCGAAGCGGTCGGCGTAGAGGCTGCCGACGGCCTCGAGCAGCACCTTGCTGACGCCGTAGAACGAGTCCGGGCGGGGAGCCGGCACGTCGTGGTCGGCGGCCCTCGAACCCGGTTCGAACCCGACGGCGTGCACCGAGCTGGCCGCGAAGACGCGGGTCACGCCGGCACGTCGGGCGGCCTCGTGGACGACGTAGGCGCTCTCGACGTTGAGGTCGCGGATCTCGTGCCAGGTGCGCTCGGCGGCGTGCGAGGCGAGGTGGACCACGAGGTCGACGCCGTCGAAGGCCACCGTGAGCGACTCGAGGTCGGTCACGCCGACGTGCTCGAAGGTCTCGTGCCCGCGGAGGTCGTCAGGGGGCGGCACCACGTCGAGCAGCCTCAGGTCGTGGCCGGCCTCGAGCAGCAGGGGGCGGACCCAGGTCGCGATGCGCCCCGAGCCCCCCGTGATCGCGATGGTCGCCATGCGTGCCGCCTCTCGTCGTCGGCCCGTCCGCCGGGCACCTCGTGCCCCCATCCTGCCGGTGACCACCGACGCGGGCGACCGGGGCACGTGCCGGGTCCGCCGATGGGCCCTCGCGACTCGTCCCCGCGTCCCCCGGATGCCCCACCCGAGCCTGGCAGGGCTCTGGCGATGCCCTGGCAGGGCGCTCCACGGCCGGGGTCGGTGACGCGTCACCTCGTACCGTGACCCCAGGCCCGACGACGTGCCCCGACCCTGCCCCCGATCGAAAGGCACACCGTGTCGTCAGCCCTCTCGTCCCTCGCGATCCTCCTGTTGCGCGTCGTCCTGGGGGTGGTCTTCGTCGTGCACGGGTGGCAGAAGCTCGCGGTCGACGGCCTCGCCGCGACACGGGGTGCCTTCGGCGGCATGGGCATCCCGTTCGCCGACGTCGCCGCGCCGGTCGCGGCCGTCACCGAGCTCGCCGCCGGGGTCGCCCTCGTCGTCGGCTTCGCCACCCGGGTCGCCGCGGCCCTCCTGGCGGTCACGGCGGTCGTCGCCCTCGTCGCCGTCCACCTGCCGAACGGCTTCCTGTCGACGACGGGCGGCATCGAGTACGTGCTCGTCCTCGCCGTGGCCTCGGTCGCGATCGTGCTGACCGGCCCCGGTCGAGTCGCCCTCGACGCGCTGGTCGTCCGCGGTCGGCGCGCTCGGCGCGAGGCCCCGACCTCGCAGCCCGTCCCCGCCTGACGGGGTCCACCCGGGCGGGACGGGTGATCGTGACGTGCTCGCGGGGGTGATTTGCGCCTCCTCGTCCCGACCGGGCACGTGATCCGTGGTCGGCTGGACGGCGATGCCCCTCGCCCACGACCGCCGCCGTCCCCCCGACCCACGACCCCGCCCCGGTTCGCCCGTCCTGGTCTTCGGTGACGTGCTCGACGACATCATCGTCACGCCGCGCACGGCCGACCCGGCGGGGACCGAGACCGCCGCGACGATCCGCCACCGGGCGGGGGGCTCGGCCGCCAACACGGCCGCGTGGCTCGGCTCGTTGGGCGTCGACGTGTCGTTCGTCGGCCGGGTGGGCACCGCCGACCTGCAACGACACGCCCAGTCGCTCGCGAACGCCGGGGTCTCGGCCCGGTTGGCGTACGACGCGCACGACCCCACCGGCACGGTCGTCATCACGGTCGACGGGTCGTCGCGCACCATGTTCACCGACCGGGGCGCCGGCGCCTCGTTCGGTCCGGACGACGTGCCGGACGACCTCGTGGCCGCGGCCGGCCTCGTGCACTTCACCGGGTACACGGTCGCCCAGTCGCGCAGCCCGGTCGCCCTGCGTCGGCTGCTGGGACGGGCACGTGAGGTCGGCGCGCTCGTCTCGGTCTCGCCGGGGAGCGCCTCGGTGGTCCACCGGTTCGGGCCACCCGCGTTCCTCGCCGCGGTCGAGGGGGCCGACCTGTTCTTCCCGTCCCGAGAGACCGCCCGCGAGCTCACGGGCCTCGACCAGCCCGCCGGGTCGGCCGAGGCGTTGGCCGCACGGTTCGGCGTGGTCGCCGTCGTCGCCGACGACGGGGGAGCGACGGTGGCGACGCGGGGGCTGCCCCCCGTCACGATCGACGGGGTGGCCACGCGCTGGGTGGACTCCGTCGGCCTGGTCGACGCCTTCTCGGCCGGGTTCATCGCCGCGTGGTCGACGTCGCGCAGCCTCGGCGTCGCCGGTCGCAGCGGAGCACGGGCGGCGGCGAGGGCGGCGGGCGTCGCGGGGGGCAGGCCGCCCGCGTGACCCCGGGCGGCAGGCCGCCCGCGTGACCCCGGGCGACCCCACCCGTTCGGTGCGACGCCCGCCTAGCGCGGGCTCTCGCCCGTGACGGAGACGGTCTGCACCCGGGGCGGACGCTCGGGCGTCAGCCGGATCTCGAACCGCACGGTGCCCCGGGCCCCGCGTCGACGCCAGACGAGGTGCGACGGCGCCGTCGACTCGTCGGACGGCAGCGGGTCGCCCTCGCCCGAGTCGTCCCAGCCGCCCACGGACTCGACGAGGGCGGCCCAGGAGGCGCGTCGACGGTCGAGCGGGACGTCGAGCTCGACGTTCTCGCTGAAGAGCCCCTCGGGCACGGCTCCGCCACGGACGACGGCTTCGACCGCGTCGCGGGCGGCCGTCGTCTCGGGCCAGGGGCGCACGACGACCCGGGCCTCCGGCCGGTCGGCCATGATCCCGTCGAGGGCGAGCCCGATCGGCTCCGAGACCCTCGAGTAGGTCGCGTTCTCGAAGCCGACGGCGCCGAGGCCGGTCGCGGCCTGCCAGCGCATGTGGGCCGAGAAGCCGGGGTAGCCCCCGCTGTGCGACACCACGGGGCCGTGGTCGGGGTAGTGCTCGACGAACAGTCCGAAGCCGTAGCCGCCCGGGTGCCCGGCCCTCGCCGGCACGAACCGCTGGACCTGCTGCATCTCGCGACGGGAGGCGCGTGACAGGATGCCGTCGAGGTCGCCCCGGCCCTCGGGGTCGAAGGCCGAGCCGAGCCACCGCGCCCAGCGGGTGAGGTCGGTCACCGTGCTGAAGAGCCCGCCGATGGGCGAGAAGGCACCGGGGCCGGAGAACGGCAGGGGCTCGCCCCCGTCGGAGGCGCGGCGATGGCCGGTCGCGACGCCACCGGCCGCCGGCACGGTCGCCTCGAATCCCGTGGCGGACAGCCCGAGGGGCTCGAGGATCGTCGACTCGACGACCTCGCGGTACGGGCGCCCGGCGACGACGGCGATCGCCCGCCCGACCAGGGCGAAGCCGAGGTTCGAGTACGCGAAGGTCGTGCCGGGCACGCTGTCGAAGGTCAACCCGGCACGCAGGACCGCGTCGAGCTCGTCGTCGGTGAGGGATTCCTGCCGGTCACCCCACGGGTCGTCCGTGGGGAAGCCGGCCGACATGGTCAGCAGCATGCGCAGCGTCGGCACCGGCGAGTCCGACGTGGGCAGGGTCACCTCGGCGAAGGCCGGCACGAAGTCGGTGATCGGCGCGTCGAGCGAGACGAGCCCGGCGTCACGGAGGGCGAGCATGGCCGTGGCCGTGAAGCTCTTCGTGCACGAGGCGATGCGGTAGGCGGTGTCGACGCCGGGTGCGGTGCCCGGGGCGATCTCGCCCTGAGAGCCGTGGTGCGTGGTGCCCGTGCGGTCGAAGGTCGCCCAGACGGCGCTCGGCCCCCGGCGGTCGGACGGGCGGGCGGCGAACACGGCGTCGATCCCCGTCGGGGACGCGGAGCCGGTGGGCTCGAGGGTCGTCGTCACGGGGGTGGTCCTCTCGGGGGCGGAGCAGAGCAGGGCGGAGCAGAGCAGGGTGGAACGGGCCGGGGCGGTCGTCAGTCGGACCGCGTGCGTCGTCGCATCGACTCGTAGGCGTCGAGCGCGGCACGTCGGGAGGCCTTGAGGTCGACCATGGGCTCGGGGTACGAGTCGTCGTCGACCTCGGGCACCCAGCGCCGCACGTAGTCGCGGTGCTTGTCGAACTTGTCGGCCTGCAGCACGGGGTTGAACACCCGGAAGTACGGCGCGGCGTCGGCTCCCGAGCCCGCCGTCCACTGCCAGTTGGCGGGGTTGTTGGCCTCGTCGGCGTCGACCAGGGTGTCCCAGAACCACTGCTCACCGACGCGCCAGTCGGCCAGCAGGTTCTTCACGAGGAAGCTCGCCGTGACCATGCGGACGCGGTTGTGCATGTAGCCGGTCGTCCAGAGCTCGCGCATGCCGGCGTCGACCAGGGGGATGCCCGTCGTGCCCTGCTGCCAGGCCTCGAGCTCGCCCGGCTCGAGCTCGTGCCACGGGAACTCGTCGAACTCGGGCCGGTAGTTCTCGGTGGCCAGGTGCGGGTTCGCGAAGAGGACGGTGTGGTTGAACTCGCGCCAGACCAGCTCGCGCAAGAACCCGGAGGCCTGTTCGCGGGCGTCGGGTGCGAGGTCGCCGCGCATGCGGTGCCACACCTGGAAGGGGCTGACCTCGCCGAAGCGGAGGTGCGGCGAGAGGTGGCTGGTCGCCTCTTGGGCCGGTTCGTCGCGCAGGCCGTAGTCGGCGAGGTGGCCCGTCGCGAAGCGCTCGAGGGTGTCGAGGGCGGACGCCTCACCCGGGGTCCACGCCTCGCGCAGGCCGCCGGCCCAGTCGGGCGTCGTGGGCAGCAGGCCCCACGAGTCGAGGTCGTCGCTGTCGGGTGCCGTGCGAGGCCCGTGCAGCTCGTCGGGCGCGGCCTCGGGGTGGCGCGGCTCCGGGCGGTCGAGGCAGGCTCGCCAGAACGGCGTGAAGACCTTGAAGGGCTGGCCCTGGCCGGTCTGGATCGTCCACGGTTCGAACATCAGGTTGGCCTGGAAGCTGCGGACGTCGAGGCCGCGGTCACGCAACGACGACTTGAGGTCGGCGTCGGCGTCGCGTGCGGCCAGGCCGTAGCGGCGGTTCCAGAAGACGGCACCGGCGCCGACCTCGTCGACGAGGCGGGGCAGCTCGCGGGCCTGCGGGCCGCGGCGCAGCGTGAGCCGGCCGCCGATCTCGCCCAGCGAGGCGGCGAGGGCGGAGAGGCTGTGGTGCAGCCACCACCGCGACGCCGCGCCCAGGGGGCGGATGCCCTCGGTCTCGTCGTCGAGCAGGAAGAGCACGACGACGGGCTCGCCGCGCTCGACGGCAGCGGTCAGGGCCGGGTTGTCGGCGAGGCGGAGGTCGTCGCGCAGCCAGACGATCGAGGGTGACGTCATGCGCTCGCCTCGATCGGGGTGCCGAGCCGCAGCTTCGTGCAGAGGTCGGCGAGGGACGCCAGTTCGTCGTCGTCGAGGGCACCGCCCACGCGTCGCCGGATCGCCGCGGCGTGACTGACGGCCGTGCGACGGTAGAGGTCGTAGCCCTCGTCGGTCATGGCCACGATGATGCCGCGCCCGTCGCCCGGGTCGGAGGCCTTCTCGACGATGCCCTTCGACGCGAGCCGGTCGACGAGGCGGCTGATGCTCGGCTGTGTGAGGAGCAGGTGGCGCGTCAGGTCGCGGATGCGGGCGCGTCGGTCGGGCTGGTTCGAGAGGTTGAACAGCACGTCGTACTCGTTGAACGAGATCTCGCTGGTCGGGAAGCAGTCGGTCAGTTCGCGCATGACGCTGACCTGGGCCCTGAAGAGGGCCTCCCAGGCACCCACGGCCATCGATGTCTCACTCATGTCGTCCCTCACGTTCGTCGAGGACGAGTCTACGAAAGGCCACCGACGTCGGGCCGCCACCGGACGCCACCACGCCGGGGTCGGGCGTCGGGGCGGACGACAGAGGGCCGGTCGCCCGACGGCGACCGGCCCTCTTCCCTTGCACCAAGAGTGTCCTGCAATCACATTCCGCCTCGGCCGCCACAGCAAACGACGTCGGCGAGACACAATCTATAACGGATCGGTAACGGTGGTCCAGGGTCGAACCCGAGCAATTCCTGAGAACTCCGGGGGACGACCGGGTCCCGCCACCGCACCCGCCCGGACGCCCCGGGCACCGACCGGGTCCCGGCGGGCGGGGGTGGCTCAGAAGACGTCGGGCGACGGCGTGGACGCGTGCCGGATCGACACGTCGGCGTGCCGGTCGAACCGGTAGCCGACGCCCCGGACGGTGCGGACGATGTCCTCGAAGGCGCCGAGCTTCGACCGGAGGCGGCGGACGTGCACGTCGATGGTGCGCTCGTTCGGCACCTCGTCGTCGCCGTCGGCCCACAGGCTCGCGATCAGTTCGGCCCGCTCGATGGTGCGGCCCTCGCGCAGGACGAGGTACTGCAGCAGCTCGAACTCCTTGTAGGTCAGGGGGGCCACGTCGCCGTCGAGCAGCAGGCGCTTGCGCGAGATGTCGACCACCACGCCGCCGCGTGCGCCGGGTTCGTCGTCCTCGGTGACCTGCCGGCGCTTCGCGAGGGCGGCAGGGTCCTGCAGGGCGAGGCGCACGACCTCGACGTCGCGTCCGCCGGCGCCCTCGGGTGCCAGGGCGACGGCGGCGTGGGTCTCGGCGGCCGGGGCGATGCGGGCGACGAGTTCCTTGATCTGCGAGACCACGTCGCCGAGCGACGTGCCGTCGGCCGCGGCCTTGAGCTCGTCGAGCCCCACGTAGAGGACGAAGCCGCGGGCCTCGGTGCCCTCGGGCACGGCGCGGGGCCGAGGTGCCGGGGAGGCGGCGGTGGCGGTCGGAACGGCGGCGGACCGGATCGGGGCCACCTCGCGGACGGGAGCCGGCGTGGCGGGTCGCGCGGCGGAGACGGTTCGGGTGGCGGTGACGGGGCGGTCGAGGATGAGGGACATGACAGGCGGGGTCCTAGCGTGACGGCGGCCGCCGCTCGGGCCGACGGGTCGCCGGGATGCCGAGGGGCTGCTCGATGTGTGTCGGTGCTCGATCCCGCCGGCGATGGTGCCGTACGTCACGAGCAGTCGGTGCGGTGCACCGTTCGGGATGCGCGTCGGGGGTGACGACGCGGAGCATCCGGGAGTCGGTGGCTCAGCGACCGGGTGGGGCCGCGAGCTCAGCTGGCGGTGTCAGCAGCTTCGACTCGGCGAGGTGTGTGGCCGGATCAGGCACACATTCGACACATGACAGCGTGCATCGGCATCATCATGCCGGCGCTCCCGAGGGCCTCACGAGAGGTCGGGGTGAGCACACTGTTGGTCATGGGGTCGATCTTGTTACACCACGCGTCCCGATGTCAAGCGAGGCCCGCCCCCGGGTGTCGTGACGAGCCCCGGGACGACGAACCGCGCCTCCTGACGTCCAGGAGGCGCGGTGCGGGTCGTGCAGGCGGGTCGCGTCAGGCGAGACCGTACAGGCGGTCGCCCGCGTCGCCGAGCCCGGGCACGATGTAGCCCTGCTCGTTGAGCCTCTCGTCGACGGCGCCGAGCACGACGTGCACGTCGCGACCCGCCATGGCCTCTTCGACGGCCGCGAGGCCCTCGGGGGCGGCGAGGATGCAGACCGCCGTGACGTCGACGGCCCCGCGGTCGAGCAGGTAGTCGATGGCCGCGATGAGCGACCCGCCGGTGGCGAGCATGGGGTCGAGCACGAAGCACTGGCGGTTCGAGAGGTCGTCGGGCAGGCGCTCGGCGTACGTCGTCGGCTGCAGGGTCTCTTCGTCACGCACCATGCCGAGGAACCCCACCTCGGCCGTGGGGACGAGCTTGGTCATTCCCTCGAGCATGCCGAGCCCCGCCCGCAGGATGGGCACGACGAGCGGCCGCGGCTGGCTGATCTCGAGCCCGGTGGTCGGGCCGACCGGGGTCTCGATGTCGACGGGGCTGGTGCGCACGTCGCGCGTGGCCTCGTAGGCCAGCAGCGTGACGAGCTCTTCGGTCAGCGCCCGGAAGGTGGGTGAGGGCGTGCTCTTGTCGCGGAGCACGGTCAGCTTGTGGGTGATGAGGGGGTGGTCCGCTACGTGCACTCGCATAGGCTCAACGGTAGCGGAGTCGACCGGTTCCGCGAGCCGCCGAGACCCCGCCGAGGCCCCGTGATCGCCGTCCCGCCCGAGTTCGACGACTGGATGTCGCTCGCCCTCGCCGAGGCCGACGCCTGTCGGGTCTCGGCCGACGTCCCGGTCGGTGCCGTGGTCGTCGACGTCGACGGCGTGGTGATCGCCACCGGACGCAACGAGCGCGAACTGCGTCAGGACCCGACGGCCCACGCCGAGGTGATCGCCCTGCGGGCCGCGGCCCGGCACACGGGCGACTGGCACCTCACCGGCACGACCCTGGTGGTCACGCTCGAACCGTGCCCGATGTGCGCCGGCGCGCTGCTCGCCGCGCGCGTGCCGCGTCTCGTCTACGGCGCCTGGGACGAGAAGGCAGGAGGCGCGGGCAGCGTCTACGACATCGTCCGCGACCGCAGGCTGCCGCACCGCGCCGAGGTCTACGCCGGGGTGCGCGAGGCCGAGTGCCGGGCGCAGCTCGACGCGTTCTTCGCCGAGCGTCGCTGAAGAGCGCCGCGCCGCACCGCACCGCACCGCACCGGGCCGCGCCGTACCGCGCTGACCCTGGTCGGTGACCCGCGCCTCCTCGGTCCTCAGTCGGCGGCGCGGATGACGATCGCGTCGGTGGGCGGGTCGACCTGGCCGGGCTTGACCCACACGTCGGGCTCGACGTAGATGACGCGGGCGATCGGCACGGCCTCGCGGATGCGCGCCTCGACGGCGTTGATGCCGCTCGCCACGTCGGCGAGCACGGTCCGGCCGGGCATCGCGACCTTGACGCCGACGAGCAGCTCGTCAGGGCCGAGGTAGAGCGTCTTCATGTGGATGATCGACTCGACCTCGGGGCCGCCCGTGATCGCGTCGCGGATCTTCCGCACGTCGTCGGCCGAGGCGCCCTCGCCGACGAGCAGGCTCTTGGTCTCGATGCCGAGGACCACCGCCACCGCCACGAGCAGCAGGCCGATGGCGATCGTGCCGATCGCGTCGTACACGCCGTCGCCCGTGATCCAGGTCAGGACGACGCCGATCATGGCGAACGACAGGCCGAGCAGCGCCGCGGCGTCCTCGAGCAGCACGACGGGCAGCTCGGGCGCCTTGGCCCGGCGGATGAACGACGCCCAGCTCTGCTGGCCCTTGCTCGGACGCGACTCGCGGATCGCCGTGCGCAACGAGAAACCCTCGAGCGTGAGCGAGATCGCCAGCACGAGCACGGGCAGCCACGGCACGTCGAGCGGGTGCGGCTCGCGCAGCTTCTCGACGCCCTCGTAGAGGGAGAAGACCCCGCCGACGCTGAACAGGATGATCGACACGACGAACGCGTAGACGTAGCGCTCCCGGCCGTGGCCGAAGGGGTGTTCGGCGTCCGCCGCCTTCTTCGCCTTGCGGCCGCCGAGCAACAGCAGCAACTGGTTGCCCGAGTCGGCGAGCGAGTGGACGCCCTCGGCGAGCATCGACGACGAGCCCGAGAAGGCCCACGCGATGAACTTCGTCACCGCGATGCCCAGGTTCGCGCTGAGTGCGGCGATGATCGCCTTGTTGCCGCCGTGACTGCTCATCGGTTCGATCCCCTCGTGTGGTCCTGGTCGATCCTAGGATGGCCGGATGGTCACCACCCTCCCCACCACAGCGATTCTCGGAGCCGGCTCGATGGGCGGCGCCATCCTGCAGGGGTTGCTGCGCCCCGAGGTCACCGTCGACGGGGGCGTGCGGGTGACGAACCGCACCGAGGTCAAGGCCCGGGCCCTGCGGCACGGTGCCGTCACCTCGCTCGCGACCGAGACCGACCCGAGCGCGAACGCCTCGGCCGTCGTGGGTGCCCGGCTCGTGCTGATCGGCGTCAAGCCGCACATGGTGGTCGACCTGCTGCGCGAGATCGGCCCGGTGCTCGACGCGGGCACCGTCGTGGTGAGCCTCGCCGCGGGCGTCACGACCGCCACCATGGAGGCCGCCCTGCCCGACTCCGTCTCGGTGCTGCGCTCCATGCCGAACACCCCGTCGCACGTCGGGCTCGGCGTCACCGGGCTCAGCGCCGGGTCACGGTCGACCGACGCCGACCTCGAGCTCGCCCGGTCGCTCTTCGCCGTCGTCGGCGACGTCGTGGTCGTCCCCGAGCCGCAGATCGACGCGCTCAGCACGATCTCGGGTTCGGGCCCCGCCTACGTCTTCTACCTCATCGAGCGACTGCAGGAGGCGGCGGTCGCGTTGGGCTTCACCCGCGCGCAGGCCGCCACGATGGTCCAGGGCACGTTCCGCGGCGCGAGCGAGCTGCTCGCCGCGAGCGACGTCCTCCCGGCCGAGACCGCGCCGGCCGAACTGCGCCGCCGCGTGACGAGCCCCGGCGGCACGACCGAGCGCGCCGTCGCCGAGCTCGCCGACGGTGGCCTGCTCGAGCTGTTCGAGCGGGCCACGCAGGCCGCCCTCGCCCGCAACCGCGAGATCGCCGAAGGGCGCTGACCCGCCGGGCACCGCCCCCAGGGCCGCCGACCCGTCGGCACCGCCGCTCGTCGGGCCGCGGTCAGCCCTCGAGGGCGGCGAAGCGCTCGATCGCGCGGCTGTCGCCCGACACGATGATCAGGTCGTGGTTGCTGATGACGGTCTCGGGCGTGGCCTCGACGAACGCGCCTCCGGGGCTCTTGACGCCGACGATCGTGATGCCGTACTTGGTCCGGATGTTCGAGGCGGCCAACGAGGCGCCGCGGACGGGCTTCGGCGGGTACATCTTGACGATGGCGAAGGCATCGTCGAACTCGATGTAGTCGAGCATCCGGCCCGAGACGAGGTGCGCGACGCGCTCGCCGGCCTCGCGCTCGGGGTAGATGACGTGGTTGGCGCCGATGCGGGCCAGGATCTTGCCGTGCGACTGGCTGATGGCCTTCGCCCAGATCTGGGGCACCTTCAGGTCGACGAGGTTCGCGGTGATCAGGACGCTCGCCTCGATGGACGAGCCGACCGCGACGACGGCGATCGAGAAGTCCTGTGCGCCGATCTGCTTGAGGGCGTCGATGCTGCGGGCGTCGGCCTGGACCGCGTGCGTCACGCGGTCGGCCCACTTCTGCACGAGGCCGGCGTCGGTGTCGACGGCCAGGACGTCGCGGTCCTGACGCTCGAGCTGCCCGGCGGTCGCGGCGCCGAAGCGCCCGAGGCCGATGACGAGCACGGGGGCGTCGTGCTTGATCTTGTCAACCAACGATCGGTCGCTCCTCGGCTCTCGTGAACAGCTGGCGTCGCTGGCTGGCGGCCAGGGCGACGGAGAGTGTCACTGTACCAACGCGGCCCATCCACATCGTGACGGCCAGGATGTACTTCGCCGAGTCGGGGAGGCGCTCGGTGAGGCCCGTGCTGAGGCCCGAGGTGGCGAACGCCGAGATGGACTCGAACAGGACGTGGTCGAGGGGCTCTTTCGTGATGTGCATGATCAGGATGCTCGACACGGCCACGATCGTGGCACCCCAGAGCACGACGCTGACGGCCAGGCGCAGCACGTCGCTGGGGATGCGGCGGCCGAAGGCCTCCATCGACCGCTGACCGCGCGCCTCGGCGAACGCCGCGAGGAACAGCACGGCGAGCGTGGTCACCTTGATGCCACCGGCCGTCGAGGCGGAGCCGCCGCCGATGAACATGAGCATGTCGGTGACGAGCAGCGACGACCCGTTGAGGTCGGAGATCTGGATCGTCGAGAAGCCGCCCGACCTCGTCATCATGCTGAGGAACAGCGACTGGAACACCGTCGGGCCGGCTTCGATGCCGCCGAACGTCTTCGGGTTGTCGAACTCGAGGACGATGTACAGCACCATGCCGAACACGATCAGGATCGCCGTCGTCAGCAGGGTCAGCTTCACGTGCACCGACCAGCGGCGGGGGTTGCGGGGGTTCCGGGCCAGTGCGTAGATCACGGGGAACCCGATGCTGCCGAGGAACACCCCGATCATGATCAGGCTGAGGAACCAGTAGTCGTTCTCGAACGCGGCCAGGCCGTCGGCGTTGGGGGTGAACCCGGTGTTGGTGAAGGCCATCGCCGAGTAGTAGAAGCTGTCGAGCACGGCGTCGCCGACGGGGATGCCGTCGATCAGCATGCGGGGGATCATCAGCAGGGCGATGGCCAGCTGGATGACGAACGAGCTGAGCGCCACGGTGGTCAGCAACCCGCCGATCTCGCCGAGCCGGACGGCCTGCCCCTCGGGCACCGGGCCCGCGTGCACCCGCAGGGGGTTCTGGTCGCCGGCCGCCATGAGTCGCGCCCGCAGGCCGAGCTTGCGGGACACCACGAGACCCATGATCGAGGCCAGGGTGAGCACCCCGATCGCGCCGATCTGCACGCCGACGAAGATGACGACGTGGCCGAACAGGGACCAGTGCGTCGCCATGTCGACGGTCGCGAGGCCGGTGACGCAGATCACCGAGACGGCCGTGAAGACGGAGTCGGCCAGGGGCGTGACCGTCCGGTCGGCGGACGAGACGGGCAGCGAGAACACCAGCGTGAAGACGACGATCAGGCCGGTGAAGATGAGGATGGCGAAGCGAGCGGGCGACTTGCGACCGATGTCGTCGATCGCGTCGCTGAGTCTGTGCCAGGGCGAGCGGCCGGGGTCCGAGGGGCGGCGTCGACCGGCGACGGGGGCGCGAGTCACGCCGGTCATGCTATCCCGGCGGTGCCCGAGGCCGTGCCCGCGCCGGGTCACTACGCTGGCTGCATGCCGGACATCTTCGCCGTGATCGCCGACGCCACCCGCCGAGACCTCCTGAAGGTGCTGCTCGATGCCTCGACGTCGACCGACTCCGCCAACGCCGACATCAGCGTGGGCGAGATGGTCACCTCGCTCGGCATCAGCCAGCCCACGGTCTCGAAGCACCTCCGCGTGCTGCGCGAGGCCGGCCTGGTCACCGTCCGCGAAGAAGGCCAGCACCGGTACTACTCGGTCGAGCCGGGGCCGCTCGAGGCCGTCGAGGACTGGCTGATCCCGTTCGTCAGCGTCGACTCCCTGGTCTCGGACGCGCTGACCAGCACGCCGTTCGCGGCGTGGGCCGGGGCCACCGTGCCCGCCCCGCTGCGGAGGGCGGCCGAGAGCCTGCCCGACGCCGAAGACGTCGGCAGCACGCTGGGCCGCTACGTGGCCGGGGCCCAGCACCGCGCCTCCTCGGCCCTGCACGACGCACAGAGCGCACTCGGTGCCCTCGACGAGCGCGTGATCGACCCGGTGCGCAAGCGCCTCGGGCGCACGGGGCCGTAGAGCCCGACCGTTCCTTTACACCGAGTCACACGCGCCCCTAGAGTTGCCCCCAGGCACACGGGAAACACCCTTCTGCCCCACAGCCCCGGCACGGGGCCCGAGTCGAGGCAGGGTCATGTCGCAGGATCTCTCGGATGTGCGGTTCCTGACGGTCGCCGAGGTGGCCGACATGATGCGCGTGTCGAAGATGACGGTGTACCGCATGGTGCACTCGGGCGAGCTGCCGGCCATCCGTTTCGGACGGTCCTTCCGCGTGCCCGAATCGGCCGTCGTGGCCGTGCTGCGGACCGGCGTCGCCGACGTCGGCTGACCCACTTCGACTTTCTCGGGCCGTCCTAGTAGACTGAGCCGAGGCATTTTTCCGCGGTTCTGTTTCGGACCCGGTCGGTCCAATCCAGAAATCAGTGAGGTCCTCTATGGGTTCTGTCATCAAGAAGCGTCGCAAGCGCATGGCGAAGAAGAAGCACCGCAAGCTGCTTCGCAAGACTCGTCACCAGCGTCGCAACAAGAAGTAGCCGCTGTACACGAAGGCCCCCGCCGACCACCGGTCGCCGGGGGCCTTCGTCGTGCCCGGGGCAGCCGCGGCCGTCGCTACCCTTGTGGGCATGGCCGAACCGCGAATCACCCTGTTGACCAAGCCGGGCTGCCACCTCTGCGACGACGCCCGGTCCGCGCTCGCCGAGGTGCTGGCCGAGGCCGAGTTCGCCGATGCTGCGCTTCCCGTCGACGAGAAGAACATCCTCGACGACGCCGAGCTCACCGCCGAGTACGCCGAAGAGATCCCCGTCGTCCTGCTCGACGGCCGGGTGCACACGATCTGGCGCGTCGAGCCCGACCGCCTGCGGACGGCGCTCCGCAGCGCCTTCCTCTGAGGGGCGACCCGGCGGCGGGCCCCCGGTGGACACGGCGACGCCCCGACGAGCCGGACTCGTCGGGGCGTCGCCGTGGGGTCTACGCTACGGCTGGAGGCGCGTGGGGCCACGGAAGAGGAAGGTCACCTCGCGCAGGTTCGCCTGGTGCAGCATGAGCATCAGCACGCGGGCGAGACCCATGCCGAAGCCACCGTGCGACGGGGCGCCGAAGCGGAAGAAGTCGAGGTAGCTCGACAGCTCTTCGGGCTTCATGCCCTTCTCGCGGATCTGCTGCTCGAGCACCTCGATGCGGTGCTCGCGCTGGGCGCCCGTGGTGATCTCGGTGCCGCGGTAGATCAGGTCGTAGCTCTTGGTGAGCTGCGGGTCGTCGTCGTGACGCATGTGGTAGAACGGGCGGATTGACGCGTCGTAGTCGGTCAGGTACACGAAGTCGTGGCCGTACTCCTCGGCGACGTACTCGGCGATCCGGCGCTCGCCCTCGGGGTCCATGTCGGCGTCGGCACGGGGCACCTCGTAGCCGCGCTCGGCCACGATGCGCTTGGCCTCGGCCAGCGGGATGCGCGGGAAGGGCACGGTCGGCACGACGACGTCGACGTCGAAGAGCTCCTTGATCTCGGCGCCGTGCTTGTCGGCCACGGCCTGGAACGCGAAGGCCAACAGCTGCTCTTGCATCTGCATGACGTCCTCGTGGCTCTCGACGTAGCTGATCTCGGCGTCGACGCCCGTGAACTCGGTCGCGTGCCGTGAGGTGAACGACGGGTCGGCACGGAACACCGGGGCGATCTCGAAGATCTTGCCGAAGCCGGCCGACTGGGCCATCTGCTTGAAGAACTGCGGGCTCTGCGCCAGGTAGGCGACACCGTCGAAGTAGTCGACCTTGAACAGTTCGGCGTTCGACTCGCTCGGGGTCGCCATGAGCTTCGGGGTGTGGATCTCGACGTAGTCGCGCTCGATCCACCAAGTGCGCAGGGCGTGCTCGAAGGTCGTCTGCACCCGGAAGATCAAGGCGTTGCGGGGCACGCGCAGGTCGAGGAAGCGCCAGTCGAGGCGCTTGTCGATGCCGCTGTCGGCGGCGATGGGGGTCTCGGGGTCGGCCAGGGAGTCGATGACGAGGGTCTCGACCTTGACCTCGATGCCACCGAGCTTGACGCGCTCGTCGTGCTTCAGCTCGCCGGTGACCGTGACGAAGCTGCCCTGCGAGAGGGACGAGATGGCGTCGGCGACGTCGTCCGTCTCGCCCGCGGCGGCGAGCACGTCGGCGGCGGTGCGGGGTCGGACCAGCTGCAGGGCACCGGTCTCGTCCCGCAGGACGACGAACTGCACCTTCTTCTGATCGCGCACCGTCTCGACCCAGCCGGTCACGGTCACGGGTCCGTCGGGCAGCGCGGACAGGTCTTTGATGAGGGTGCGTTCGATCACGAGGCCCGAGTTTACAGGCCGCGCCCCGCGTCAGCGGCCCCGGGGCGCCGGAGCTTGGAGGTTTCCGTGGGGGAGGTGTGCAGCGACGGCCGACCTAGACTCGTCTCCATGCCCGCGCAGCAGATCCACCTCGTCCGGCACGGTGAGGTGCACAACCCCGAGCACGTGCTCTACGGCCGGCTCGACGGTTTCGGTCTCAGCGACCTCGGCCACCGGATGGCGGCCGCGTCCGCCGAGGCCTTCCGAGAGCAGGGCGTCCCGGTCCGGGCCCTCTTCGCCTCTCCGCTGCAACGCACCCGAGAGAGCGCGGCCCCCTGGGCGTCGGCCTTCGGCCTCGAGGTGCAGGTCGACGAGCGACTCGTCGAGCCGACCAACAAGTACGAGGGCCGGCGCAGCGACTTCAGCATCGCCAGGCAGCTCAAGGTGCCCGCCGAGTGGCCCTGGATCGTCAACCCCCTGAAGCCCAGCTGGGGCGAGGCCTACGTCAGCATCGCCGCCCGCATGCTGTCGGCCGTCGACGAGGCCTGGTCGAGCGTCGACGACGGCGACGTCGTCCTGGTCAGCCACCAGCTGCCGATCTGGATGGTCCACCGCAGCGTCACCGGCGCCCGGTTGTTCCACGACCCGCGACGCCGTCGGTGCACCCTGTCGAGCGTCACCACGCTCGAGCGTCGCGCCGGGGGCTTCGTCGAGGTCGGCTACCAGGAACCCGCTGCACACTTGAACGCGTCCGCCGTCGACCTGGGAGCAGTGTGAGCCAGACCATCCGCCCGACCCGCGCCCGACTCGTCGCCCGCGCGGCCGCCCTGACGGCCGTCGTGGCCCTCGTCGCCACGGGCTGCTCGAGCACGGCCGACGACCTCGCGAAGCAGTACGGCAACGGCACGACCGAGAACTACATCTCGGGCAACGGCACCGTCACCGAGATCGCCCCCGACGACCGCGCCGACCCGGTCGAGTTCACCGCCGAGACCGACGCGGGCGAGACCGTCTCGCGGTCCGACCACGAGGGCGAGGTCGTCGTCCTCAACTTCTGGTACGCCGCCTGCCCGCCCTGCCGCCTCGAGGCCCCCGAGCTCGAGAAGCTGAACCAGGCCTACGCCGACAAGGGCGTCGAGTTCCTCGGCGTCAACGTGCGCGACCAGGCGGACACCTCCCTCGCCTTCGCCCGCACGTTCGACGTCACCTACCCCTCGGTCGTCGACGCCAACGACGGCGCCGTCCAACTCGCCCTGGCCGGCACGATCGCCCCCAACGCCGTCCCGACGACGATCGTCCTCGACCGGCAGGGGCGGATCGCCGCCCGCATCCTCGGCGGCCTCGACGGGCCGGGCATCCTCGACACCCTGATCTCCGACACCCTCGCCGAGACGTCCTAGGTGTACCAGGGCAATCCCTTCTTCGACGCGGTCGTGGGCGGTCAGCTCGCGGTCGGCCTGCCGGTGGCGTTGTTGGCGGGTCTCATCTCGTTCCTGTCGCCCTGCGTGCTGCCGCTCGTCCCCGGCTACCTCGGCTACGTCGGCGGTCTGACGACGGGGGCGACGGAGGCGCGGGCCAAGCGGCGAGACCGCCGACGGCTCGTGCTCGGCGTCGTCCTGTTCGTCCTGGGGTTCTCGGTCGTCTTCGTCGGCACGTCGCTGGCCTTCGCCTCGGCGGGGTTCTGGCTCATCCAGTGGCGTGAGATCGTCACCCGGGTCATGGGCGTCGTGGTCGTCCTGCTCGGTCTCGTGTTCATCGGGCAGTTCACGTTCCTGCAGCGCACCCTGAAGCCCGGGTTCCTGCCGCGGACGGGCCTGGCGGGGGCACCGCTGCTCGGCGTCGTCTTCGGCATCGGCTGGACGCCCTGCATCGGTCCGACCCTCGCGGCCGTCCAGGTGCTGGCGCTCGGCTCGGGTTCGGCCTGGCAGGGCGTCCTGCTCGGTGCGTTCTACTGCATCGGCCTCGGCGTGCCCTTCCTGCTCGTCGCGCTCGGCTTCGGCTGGGCCTCACGGTCCATCTCGTTCGTCAAGCGGCACATCCGCGTCGTCAACATCGTCGGAGGGTCACTGCTCGTGCTCATCGGTCTGCTCATGGTCACGGGCCTCTGGTCCAGCCTCATGTCGCACGTCGGGGCGGTGATCGCGAGCTATGGCACGATCGTCTGACCGGGGCGCGGGCGACGCGACCCGCGCCTCCTCGTCCGCGGCCGACGCCGACCCGGTCGACGTCGACACGACCGACGTCGCCGGCGACCCGCTGCGTCCGAGCGACCACATCGACTCGGTCCGGCCCGCGTCGACCGAGGGGTCCGGCATCACGCAGCCCAAGCTCGGCCCGATCGGCTACCTGCGCTTCTTCTGGCGTCAGCTGACCAGCATGAAGACCGCGCTGTTCCTGCTCATGCTGCTGGCCGTCGCGGCGATCCCCGGGTCGCTCGTGCCCCAGCGCACCTCCGACCCCAACGGCGTCGTGCAGTACCGCACCGACCACCCCGACCTCTTCCCGGTGCTCGACAAGCTCGGGGTGTTCGACACGTACTCGTCGCCGTGGTTCTCGGCCGTCTACCTGCTGCTGTTCATCTCGCTGATCGGCTGCATCATCCCCCGGACCCGTCACCACTTCGAGGCGCTCCGCGCGCGTCCGCCGAAGACCCCGGCACGCCTGTCACGCCTGGCCGGCTACCGCTCGGTCACCCTCGAGGGCGCAAGAGGCGCGGGTGACGCCTCGATCACGGCCGCCCGTGCGGTCGAGGCCGCCCGTGCGCAGCTGAGGCGCTCCGGCTACCGCACCCAGGTCTTCGGCGACTCGGTCAGCGCCGAGCGCGGTTACCTGCGCGAGACCGGCAACCTGGTGTTCCACTCGGCGCTGGTGGGCGTGCTGCTGACCGTCGGCATCGGCGGCGGCTTCGGCTACTCGGGTCAGCGCGTCGTCGTCGAGGGCCAGACGTTCTCGAACGTGCTCGGCTCGTACGACTCGTTCAACCCGGGGCGCTGGTTCGACGAGTCGCAGCTGTCGCCGTTCTCCATCGCGCTCGACCGGTTCTCGACGGAGTACGCGCCCGACACCGACGGCGCGGCCGGAATGGCCACGGACTTCACGGCCGACGTCACCGCCGAGACCCGGGGCGGTGACGCCGAGAAGACGCAGATCAAGGTCAACTCGCCGCTCTCGATCGGCGGTTCGAACGTCTACCTGCTGGGCAACGGCTACGCGGTCGACGTCACCGTCCGCGACGGAGAGGGCAACGTCGCCTTCCGCGACACCGTGCCCTTCCTGCCGCAGGACACCAACCTGACCTCGCTCGGGGTCATCAAGGTGCCCGACGCCCTGCCCGAGCAGCTCGGCATGATCGGGTTCTTCTACCCCTCTGCCGTCGACCTCGGCACGGGAGCCCTGTCGTCGGACGACCCCGACACGACCAACCCCGTGCTCAGCCTCAACGTCTACTCGGGCGACCTCGGGCTCGACCAGGGCGTGCCGACCTCGGTCTACACGCTGACCACCGACGGGCTCACGCCCCTGGCCGGCACCGACGACGACGCGCAGGAGAAGGCGATCCAGCTGACGCCCGGCGAGACCGCGACGATCCCCGACGGCCTCGGCACCATCACGTTCGACGGCGTCAAGCGCTTCGCCTCGTTCGACATCCACCACGACCCGTCACAGGTCTGGGTGCTGCTCTTCGCGGGCCTGTCGTTCGCGGGCCTGCTGACCGCCCTCTTCGTGCCCCGCCGGCGGGTCTGGGTCAAGGCGACCGAGACCGACGGGGGCGTCCGCCTCGAGTACGCCGGCCTCGCCCGCGGCGAGGACCCCACGCTCGGACGTGCCGTCGGCGAGATCGCGAAGGCGCACCTCGGCGGCCTCGGCGTCCCGGCCGACGTCGCCCGCGAGGTGGCCGACGACCCGGCCCGTCACGACGTCGAGAAACCCGGCCCCGGCGCGGGCGACCGCGGACGTAAGATCTGATCATGACCGCCGACCTCGCCTACTACTCGCTCGTCGCCGTCTACTCGGCGATGGCCATCTACACGATCTCGTTCGTGGCCTTCGCCCTCGACCTGGCGAAGCGGTCCGGTGACGCCCAGCAGGCGGCGGCCCGTGCCGCGAAGGCCGAGGCACTCGCGACGGCCACCGTCTCGCGATCGGGCGCCGGCGGCAGCACCGTCGTCCTGGACCGTCCCTCCGGCGGATCGGGTGCGTCGACCGCGGCTCCGACGGACGCCCCGGCCAAGGCCTCGAGCTTCGAACGCGTCGCCATCGCGATGATGCTGCTCGGCTTCGTCGTGCACGTCGCCTCGGTCGTCCTGCGCGGACTCGCCGCCGGCCGCGTGCCGTGGGCCAACATGTTCGAGTTCTCGCTCACCGGCACGGCCATCATCGTCGGGGTCTACCTCGCCGTGCAGTTCGTGGTGAACCTGCGGTTCCTCGGCGCGTACGTCATGGGCCTGAACCTCGTGCTCCTGGCGATCGGCACGGTCAACTACTACGTGGCCGTCTCGCCGCTGCCGCCGGCGCTGCAGTCGGCCTGGTTGGTCATCCACGTCTTCGTCGCCATCCTCGGCACGGCGTTCTTCGCCATCGCCGCCGGGCTGTCGGCCGCCCAGCTCGTGCAGACGAAGCGCGAACAGGCCAAGCTCGCGGGCCTGCGCTTCATGGACACCCTGCCCGGGGCCGAGCGACTCGAGGACCTCGCCTACCGCATCGCCCTGGTCGGCTTCGTCCTCTGGACCTTCACCCTCATCGCCGGCGCCATCTGGGCCGAGCGGGCCTGGGGTCGTTACTGGGGCTGGGACACCAAAGAGGTCTGGACCTTCATCATCTGGGTGCTCTACGCCGGGTACATCCACGCGCGGGCGACCCGCGGGTGGCGAGGAGCGCGCTCGTCGTGGTTGTCGATCATCGGCTTCGCCGCAGTGATGTTCAACTTCTCGGTCGTCAACGTCTTCTTCAAGGGCCTGCACGCCTACTCGGGCCTGTGACCGGCCCGCGCGGCGGGCTCGAGTCCTGACCCGGCGTCAGCCGGCGAGGACGGCGTAGGAGGCGCGCAGCCGACCCAGCCACGCCTCGCGCCGGTCGTCGTCCACGGCGTGACGGCGCAGCAGGTCGACGTCGACGTCGACCCGGCGCACCTCGACGGCACCGTCGACCGGCAGCAGCGGTTCGCGGGTGACGTCCGCCCCGAGCAGCGCGGCCGTCCCCAGACCGCAGTCGTGGTGCAGGTGGGGCACGGAGGCGGCGAGGTGTGCCCCCATGCTGAGTCCGACCGACGTGTCGATGGCGCTCGAGACGACGACCGGCAGTCCCGCCGCGGCGACGATCGCCAGGGCGGCGGTGATCCCGCCGAGGGGCTGGGCCTTGACGACGAGCAGGTCCGCGGCACCGGCCCGGGCCACGGCCAGCGGGTCGTCGGCCTTCCGGACGCTCTCGTCCGCGGCGACGGGGATGCCGAGGCCGGCGACGCGACGTCGCAGCTCGGCGAGCTCGGGGACGGTGGCGCAGGGCTGTTCCGCGTACTCCAGGTCGAACGGGGCCAGGCCGACCAGCGCCTCCTCGGCCTCTCGGACCGTCCAGCCGCCGTTGGCGTCGACGCGCACGCGGCCGTCGGGCCCGACCCATTCGCGTGCCGCGGCGACGCGGGCGACGTCGTCGGCGAGCGTCTGACCGCGTTCGGCCACCTTCACCTTCACCGTGCGGCAGCCGCGGTACCGCGAGAGCACCTCGGGCACGCGGTCGGCCTCGACGGCGGGCAGGGTCGCGTTGACGGCCACCCGGTGGGTGCCCGTCGACGGCAGCCGACCCCAGCCGAAGTCGATCGTGGCCGCGAGCCAGGCGGCGGCCTCGCCAGGGCCGTACTCGACGAAGGGGCTGAACTCGGTCCAGCCGGACGGGCCCTCGACCAGCAGGGCCTCGCGCTCGTCGAGCCCGCGGAAGCGCGTGCGCAGGGGCAGGCGCACGACGTGGGCCCCGTCGACCAGTTCGGCCAGGGGAGGCAGGGCGGACGGCGTGGCTGCGGCGAGCGGGGGGTGGTCGGCGGTCGGCATCCGCTCAGTGTCGCACCGGCGGCCCCGGTAAGGTCGTGCGTCATGGTCGACCGCGAACCCGAGCCCGCCCGAGAGCCCGTGCGCCCAGCCGACGGCCCGGCCGACGGCGTCGCCGCCGCCGGGCCCGACGTCGACGGCCTCGGGGTGTTCGACGGCCCCGGTCACGACGAGGCGGCCACGCCGCCCCGCAGCCGCCGGTTGGGCGTCGTCACCTTCGTGCTCGCCCTCGTGCTGCTCGCCCTCGACGGCCTCGCGCTGGGCCTGCTCGCGGCCGACGTCGTCGGGCCGGCGGCCGTGCTCGCGCTCGTCACGCTGCTGGCCTCGATCGTCGTCGGCGTCGTGGCGCTGATCGCCGTCGCCATGCGCCGCGGTCGCTGGTGGGGCGTGGCAGCGCTGCTGCTCAGCGTGCTGGCCAACCCGTTCGTGCTCGTCCGGCTGATCGGGCAGTTCGTCTCGACGGTCTGACCCGACCCCCGTCGGTAGGCTGGCGGCATGGCTTCCGAGGTGTCCGACCTGTTCGATCCGACCGAGTGGCGGGGGGTCGACGGCTTCGACGCCCTGACCGACGTCACGTACCACCACAGCCTCGACGGCCGGGTGGCCCGGGTGGCCTTCGACCGACCCGAGGTGCGCAACGCCTTCCGGCCGCACACCGTCGACGAGTTGTACCGCGTGCTCGACCACGCCCGCATGGACAGCCGCATCGGCGTCGTCCTGTTGACCGGCAACGGCCCCAGCGAGAAGGACGGCGGCTGGGCCTTCTGCAGCGGGGGCGACCAGCGCATCCGGGGTCGCGACGGTTACAAGGCCGAGGGCGACCGGGCGAACGTGCCCGACCCGGCGTCCGCGGGTCGTCTGCACATCCTCGAGGTGCAGAGGCTGATCCGCTTCATGCCCAAGGTCGTCATCGCCGTGGTGCCCGGTTGGGCGGCCGGGGGCGGGCACTCGTTGCACGTCGTCTGCGACCTGACGATCGCGAGCCGCGAGCACGGCCGCTTCAAGCAGACCGACGCCGACGTCGGCTCGTTCGACGCCGGCTACGGCAGCGCCTACTTCGCGAAGCAGATCGGCCAGAAGTTCGCGCGCGAGGTGTTCTTCCTCGCCGAGGAGTACAGCGCCGACCGCGCCTACGAGATGGGCGCCGTCAACCGCGTCGTGCCGCACGCCGACCTCGAACGCGAGGCGCTCGGCATGGCGCGCACCGTCCTCACGAAGTCGCCGACGGCCATCCGCATGCTGAAGTTCGCCTTCAACGCCACCGACGACGGCATCGTCGGCCAGCAGGTGTTCGCGGGCGAGGCGACCCGTCTCGCCTACGGCACCGACGAGGCCGTCGAGGGTCGTGACTCGTTCCTCGAGAAGCGCGCGCCCGACTGGTCGCCCTTCCCCTGGCAGTACTGACGGAGGCGCGGCTCGTGACCCGCCCCCTGGTCGCCGTCGACGCCCGTGACCCCGGTGCCGTGCTCGACGCGCTCCGGGTCGCGCTCGAGGGCGGCCCGGCCGTCGCTCCCCGGACCGACGACCACGTGCCCGCCGACCTGCCGCGCGTGGTGCCGCAGGCCGTGTCGCTCGTCGTCGAGACCAGCGGGTCGAGTGGTCGCCCGAAGCGCGTCGCCCTGTCGTCCGACGCGGTGCTCGCGGGAGCCGCCGCGGCCGACGGCGCGCTGGCCGGGCCGGGCCGGTGGGTGCTGGCCCTCCCGGCGCACTACGTCGCAGGCCTCAACGTGCTGGTCCGGTCGATCACCGCGGGCACCGAACCCGCCCTGCTCGCCCCCGGGCACTTCGACGTCCGGGCCTTCGTCGAGGCCGCTGCCGGTCTCGAGCACCCCGTGCGGTACTCGTCGCTCGTGCCCGCGCAGCTCGCGGTCGCCCTCGACGCGGCCGAGGCCGACCCGGCCGTCGCCGACGTGCTGCGCCGGTTCGACGCCGTGCTCGTCGGCGGGCAGGCCACGCCGGTCGCCCTCGTCGAACGGGCCCGTCGGGTCGGCGTGACGGTCGTGCGCACGTACGGGTCGAGCGAGACGAGCGGGGGGTGCGTCTATGACGGCGTGCCGGTCGGTCGGACGCACGTCGAGGTCGTCGACGGGCAGGTCGAACTGGGCGGACCGTCGCTCGCCGAGGGGTACCTCGACGACCCCGAGCGGACCGCGTCCGCCTTCGTCACCCGTGACGGCCGTCGCTGGTACCGCACGGGCGACGCGGGCACGGTCTCCGACGGCGTCCTCACCGTGACCGGACGGTTGGACGACGTGATCGTCTCGGGGGGCGAGAAGGTGTCGCTGGGCGTGGTCGAGCGGGTCGTGCGCGAGCAGCCGGGGTGGAGCGACGCCGTCGTCGTCCGTGCGACGCACGCCCGGTGGGGCGAGGTGCCCGTCGTGGTGACCGACGCCGCGCCTCCTGCGTCGTCCCCCCTCGGGCCGCCGGCGGACGACGAGCTGTCGGCGCTGCGCGCGATCGTGGCGTCCGTCGCGGGTCGTGCCGCGGCACCCGACCGCATCGTGCGCGTCGAGACGCTGCCCTCGTTGGCCAGCGGCAAGCCGGACCGCGTCGGGCTGACGCGGTTGGTGGCCGGCCTCGCGGCAAGCTGCTAGCCCGCTGCGAACTAGACTCGGGTCGTGGCGAAGACGAAGACCTCGACCCCCCAGCGCAAGGGCCGTCCCGGCGGCCGACCCGGTGGACGACCCGGCAGGCAGCCGGTGCGCCGGGTGACCGCCCGCGACTGGATCGGTGGCGCCCGGCTGCGCACCCTGCCCCTCGGCATCGCGCCGGTCGCCCTCGGCACCGGCGTCGCCCGAGCGAACGGAGGCTGGGACCTCACCCTCGCGCTGCTCTGCCTGGCGGTCGCCGTCTTCTTGCAGATCGGCGTCAACTACTCGAACGACTACTCCGACGGCATCCGGGGCACCGACGACTTCCGCGTGGGTCCGTCGCGCCTGACCGGGTCGGGCAGCGTCCGGCCGAAGACCGTGCTGCGGGTCGCCCTGGCCTTCTTCGCACTCGCGGCCGTGGCCGGCGTCGTCGTCGTCGTGATCACGCAGATCTGGTGGCTGCTCGCGGTGGGTGCCGCGGCCGTGGTCGCCGCGTGGTTCTACACGGGGGGCAAGCGGCCCTACGGCTACAACGCCCTCGGCGAGCTGTTCGTCTTCGTCTTCTTCGGGCTCGTCGCCACCGTGGGCACGACCTTCGTGCAGCTGCGCGAGTTCCCCTTCGACGCCTGGGTGGCGGGCATCGCCGCCGGACTCTTCGCCTGCGCCGTGCTGATGGTCAACAACGTGCGCGACATCCCGCAAGACACGGCGGCCGGCAAGCGCACCCTCGCGGTCGTCGTGGGCGACCCGGTGGCCCGGGCGCTGTACGCGCTGTTCCTGCTGCTGCCGTTCATCATCCTGGTGTACTTCGCGTTCCTCTACCTGCACGCGCCCTACGTCTACTTCACGTTGATCGTCGCCGTGCCGGCAGCGGTCATCGGCGTCACGGGCAGGACGCCCCGTGAACTGATCCTCGCCCTGCAGCTGTCGTCGCTGTCGGCCCTGGTCTGGGCCTTGGCGCTGTCGGCCGCGCTCTTCTTCTAGCGCCCGCGCCGGGTCGTCCTAGCGGTTGCGTCCCGTGTCGGCCTCGTCGTCGGCG
Organism: Frigoribacterium sp. PvP054; assembly: GCF_040547465.1. NCBI lineage: Bacteria > Bacillati > Actinomycetota > Actinomycetes > Micrococcales > Microbacteriaceae > Frigoribacterium > Frigoribacterium sp. PvP054. The sequence goes on along the minus strand of NZ_JBEPPU010000001.1, from coordinate 550,887 downwards.
ATGGCCTCGTCCTCGGCGGCCGAGTCGTCGTCGAGACGGGCCGGGCGCGATCGACGCTCGGCGAGGTCGAGTGCGACGCGTCGCCGCAGCGGGGCGAAGAACAGGTACGAGACGCAGAAGCCGACCACCGCGGCGATCAGCGTCGCCCACAGCGGGTCGAACCGCAGCACGAGCAGGACGCCCAGCACGACCGCGAACAGGCCGAGGCGGACGATCGAGTACTTGAGCCAGGGTTTCACGACGAGGAGTCTACGGTCCGTCGGGTGTGCGCCCGCCGCGCGGCGGGCACCCGGCACCGGCCCGGCGTCCCCCGCCCGGGAGGCGCGGTGCGGCGTCGCTGCGCACCCCACGTCACAGCTCGGCAACGGCCGCGCCACCATCAGGCGTTGCACCGGATCGAGACCTAGGATCAGCTCATGGTCAGGCTCTTCATCGTGGGCATCGTCGCCGCGGCGGCGTTCGTCATCTTCGCGCTCATCGACTGCCTGTTCGCCGACGCCTCGCGGTTCCGGGCTCTGAACAAGCCCCTCTGGGCCGTCATCATCGTCGTGCTGCCCGTCATCGGGGCCGTGCTGTGGTTCGTGCTCGGCCGGGCCCGCAAGAGCGGTCGTCCGGCGGCGCAGCGCACCGTCGCACCCGACGACGACCCCGAGTTCTCGGGCACCACCTGGCGCACGACGAGCGATCTCGACCGCGAGACGACCGACGAGCGCATCCGTCGACTCGAGCAAGAGCTGCTCGACCTCGACAACGACGACAAGACCGGCAAGCAGTAAGTGGCCAGCCCCTCGACCGAGTACGCCCTGTCGCTGCTCGGGGCCCTGGTCGACGCGGGCGTCCGCGACGTCGTCCTCAGCCCCGGGTCACGCAGCCAGGCGCTCGCCCTGGCGGCGGCCGAGTTCGAGGCTGCGGGACGCCTGACGCTCCACGTCCGCATCGACGAGCGGTCGGGTGGATTCCTCGCCCTCGGCCTCGCCGCCGAGACGGGTGTGCCGAGCGTCGTCGTCACCACGTCGGGCACCGCCGTGGCCAACCTCCACCCCGCCGTCCTCGAGGCCCACCACTCTGGCGTGCCGTTGATCGTGCTCAGTGCCGACCGTCCGGTCGAGATGCGCGGCATCGGGTCGAACCAGACCACCGTCCAGCCGGGCCTGTTCGCGACGGCCGTCGGCTGGGTGCGGGACGTCGAGGCGCCCCGCACCGGTCCGGTCGACCACGAGGCCGTCCGGGCCCTGGCCCGCGACGCGGTGGCCGAGGCCCTGGGCGGCGACTCGCACGGCGCGCTCGCGCGGTCACGGGGGCCCGTCCAGGTCAACGTGGCGTTCCGCGAGCCCCTCTCGTCGGGCGAGCAGACCCTGCCTCCCGCCCGGCCCGAGCCCGTCCGGCCTCCGCCGCCGGCGGCACCGACCCCGGTCGAGGTCGACGTCGAGCCCGCGACCCTGGTCGTCGCCGGCCACGCGGCCGGCCCGGACGCCGAGTCGCTGGCACGGTCGCTCGGTGCCCCGCTCGTGGCCGAGGTGTCCAGCGGCGCACGGTTCGGCCCACACCTCGTGCCGTCCTACCGGGCGCTCCTCGACGACACCGACTTCGGCGGTCGCGTCCGCCGCGTGGTCGTGTTCGGGCACCCGACGCTCAGTCGTCAGGTCCCCGCCCTGCTCACGCGTGACGGCGTCGAGGTCGTCGTCGTCCGCGCAGCCGGGGCCGAGGCCTACGACCCGAGTCGCTCGGCACGCGTCGTCGAGGCCGTCGAGGTGACCCGCGCCTCCTCGGCGGCCGGTTCGGCGGACGACCCCGCCCACCGGGCCTGGGTCGGTCGCTGGGTGCACACGGGACGCCGACTGCTCGAGGCCGCGGCCGAGGTCGCGGACGGGGCCGACGGCGGGCGGGCCGAGGTCGGCGCCGACGACGACGGGTCGGTCGACCGCACCGAGGCCGCCGAGCGCGCGGAGTTCCTCCGTCGAGAGGTGCAGCTGCTGCGGAGGCCGGTCACGCGTCGCGCCCTGGCCGAGGCCCTCTGGCGGGTGAGCTGGCCGCACGACCGGCTCGTGCTCGGGGCGTCGCGGCTGATCCGCGAACTCGACCAGGTCGTGCCGGGCAAGAAGATCCCCGTCCACGCCAACCGGGGCCTGGCGGGCATCGACGGCACGATCGCCACCGCGACCGGCATCGCCCTCGCCAGTCAGCGCGACGATCCCGCCGCGGGCACGACGCGCGTCCTCGTCGGAGACCTGACCCTGCTGCACGACGTCGGTTCGTTGCTGGCGGGCCTCGGCGAGACGCGGCCGCGGCTGCAGGTGGTCGTCGGCAACGACGGCGGCGGCACGATCTTCGACGGGCTCGAGGTGGCGTCGACGGCCTCGGCCGAGGCCATGACGCGCGTGCAGTTCACCCCGCACGACGTCGACCTGCCCTCGCTCGCCCGCGCGTACGGCTGGCGGCACGTCGAGGCGGCCACCCGGGCTGAACTCGACCGCGCGCTCGTGGCCCGGTACGACGGCCCGGTGCTGGTCGAGGTGCCGCTCGCTCGCTGACCGTCCGCCCCACGACGGGGCGGTTCTCCGTGCCCGGTCGTAGGGTCGGGGGCATGGCCAAGACGTGGACGACCCCGCCCTCCCAGTCCCTCCGAGCAGGCGAGGGCTTCGTCCTCGCCGACGTCGACACCTCGTCGACCCCCGGCTTCACGGGCGACAAGTCGTATTCGCAGCAGGTGCTCGAGTCGGGGCGCGAGACCCTCGGCGAGCTGCAGGAGAAGCTGTTCGCCCAGAGCCGCAGCGGAGGCAGCACGGGCAACGTCCTGCTCGTCCTCCAGGCGACCGACACGGCCGGCAAGGGGGGCATCGTGCGGCACGTCGTCGGGGCGGTCGACCCGCAGGGAGTGGCGCACCACGCGTTCAAGGCGCCGACGCCCGACGAGCTCGCGCACGACTTCCTCTGGCGGGTGCGACGCGAGCTGCCCGGCCCCGGCATGATCGGCGTCTTCGACCGGTCGCACTACGAGGACGTCCTGATCGGCAAGGTGCGGCGCCTCGCCCCGCCGGAGGAGATCGAGCAGCGCTACCTCGACATCGTGGCCTTCGAGGACGAGCTCGTCGCGAACGGCACGACGCTGGTCAAGGTCATGCTGCACATCTCGTCCGCCGAGCAGAAGGAGCGCCTCGCCGACCGCCTCGACCGCCCCGAGAAGCACTGGAAATACAACCCCGGCGACCTCGAGGAGCGCCTCGTCTGGGACGACTACCAGGAGGCCTACGAGACGGCGATCCGCCGGACCTCGACCGAGACCGCGCCGTGGTTCGTCGTCCCCGCCGACCGCAAGTGGTACGCCCGGGTGGCCGTCCAGAAGCTGCTCGTCGACGCGCTCTCGTCGCGCGGCCTCGAGTGGCCGGCCGCGCAGTTCGACGTCGAGCTCGAGAAGACCAAGCTCGCGACGTCGTAGGGCGACGCCCGACCGCGGGCGGGCCTAGGAGGCGCGGGTCCGCACCGCGTCGCCCGTCCCCCTGGGCAGCCGGAGCCCCTCGACGACGCTGAGCAGGGCCAGCGCGGCCAGCACGATCAGCGCGGCCTGGTACCCGGTCGCCGCGGACGCCCGTCCGTCGGCCGAGGCGACGACGTCGGCCACGCGGACGGCGAGGGCGGTGGCGGCGACGCCGAGCCCGACGGCGAGCTGGCTCGTGATCGAGGCGATCGCGTTGGCGGGGCCGATCATCGGTGCCGGGACGTCGGCGAACTGCAACGTGTTGTAGGCCGTGAAGCCGACCGACCGGAAGACGCCGCTCAGCAGCAGCACGCCCGCCACGACCACCGGTGACGTGTCGGGCCGGACCAGGGCGGTCGCGACGAAGGTCGCCGCGAGGGCGACGGTCGCGACGACGACGATCGGCACGATGCGGAAGCGGTGCAGCAGCGGGGTCGTGAAGGGCTTGACCGCGAGGTTGCCGACGAAGACCCACATGAGCATCAGGCCGGCCTCGACGGGCGACCAGCCGAAGCCGTCCTGCAGCAGCAGCGGCACGACGAACGGGATGCCGTTGACCACGGCCCGGTAGAGCGAGCCGCTGAGGTTCGTCACGCGGAACGACCCGATGCGGAACGCCGCGAGGTCGAGCAGGGGGTGCGCCGCCCGACGGAACCACCGCACCGCGCCGGCGCCGAGCACGACCGCGGCGGCGGCGAGCAGCGCGCCGGGCACGAGCGTCGTGGGTTCGCCGAGCAGCTCGAAGGCGAGCACGAGCGACACGATCGACCCGGCGACGAGCGTCAGGCCGACCAGGTCGAGCGGTTGGCGGTCGCCGACCTCGGGGGAGGGGACGACCCGCCAGGCCGCGACGAGCAGGGCCACGCCGACCGGCACGTTGACGAGGAACACCCACTGCCAGCCGAGGTGCTCGGTCAGCAGGCCGCCGATCAGCGGGGCGACGACCGGGGCGACGAGCGCGGGCCAGGTGAGGTACGCGATGGCCCGGATCAGTTCGGACTTCTCGGTGCTGCGCAGCACGATCAGCCGCCCGATGGGCACCATCATGCTGCCGGCGAAGCCCTGCACCACACGCGACGTGGTCAGGGCGACGAGGTCGGTGCTCGCCGCACAGGCCACCGAGGCGAGAGTGAAGAGCACGACCGCGCCGAGGAACACCGGGCGGGCACCCCAGCGCTCCGCGAGCCAGGCCCCCAACGGGATGAACGCCGCGACCGCGACGAGGTAGCCCGTGACGGCCAGCCCGAGCTGCGCGGGCTGCACGCCGAAGTCGTCGGCGATCGTCGCGGTGGCCGTCGACAGGATCGTCGCGTCGAGGTTCTCCATGAAGAAGGCCGCCGCCACGACGAGGGCGACCGGGCGCGACCACGACGTCGCCGGGGCGGTCATCGGCTGAAGGCGTCGACCACGGGGCGGAACTTCATGGCGGTCTCGGCCACCTCGCGCTCGGGCACCGACTCGGCGACGACGCCGGCGCCGGCGAACGCCCGCACCGAGCCGTCCGGGTCGACCTGCGCGCAGCGGAGGGCGATCGCCCATTCGCCGTCGCCGTCGGCCCCCACCCAGCCGACCGGCCCGGCGTAGCGGCCGCGGTCGAACGGTTCGAGTTCTCGGATCAGGGCCAGCGCCTCCGTCGTCGGGGTGCCGGCCACGGCCGCCGTCGGGTGCAGCGACGCGATGAGGTCGAGCGAGCTCGAGCCGTCGGTGAGGCGGCCGCGCACGTCGCTGGCGAGGTGCCAGAGGTTGGGCAGCCGCAGGGTGAACGGCTGTTCGCCGGTCACCACGTCGCGGGCGTGGGGCCCGAGCGACAGCAGCAGGCTGCGGAGCGCGAACGCGTGCTCGTCCAGGTCTTTGGGCGACGTCGCGAGGGCCAGCGCGGCGTGCTCGTCGGTCACCGCGTCGACGCCCCGGGCGGCGCTGCCCGCGAGCACGCGGGCCGACACCACGCCGCGTTCGGACTTGACGAGCGTCTCGGGGCTGGCTCCGATCAACCCGTCGACCGCGAAGGCGTAGCAGTCGGGGTAGGCGGTCAACAGGGTGGCCGCGACGAGGCGGAGGTCGGCCTCGGCCGGGAGGGTGCCGACGAGGTCGCGTGCGAGGACGACCTTGCTGACGCGGCCGTCGTCGATGGCGCGCACCGCCCCGGCCACGGCCCGTGCGTAGTCGTCGGCGCCGAGGGCCCCGTCGACCAGGGAGAGCCGGACGGAGGCGCCGACCGGCTTCCCGGCGGGCAGCTCGGCCCCGTCGACCCGCGTGATCCACGCGACGCCGTCACGACGCCCGATCACGATGCGGGGGACGATCAGGACGCTCTTCTCGGCGGACTCGTCGTCGAAGGCGAACGAGCCGAAGGCGACCAGCCCGGAGCCCGGGACGCCCACCTCGTCGTCGACGGTGGCCGCGGCGGCGACGGCACGCCAGGCGTCGGCCGCCTCGGTCATGCGGTGGGGGCCGGAGAACTCGAGTCGCAGGGCCTCGCCGATGCCCGCCATGCCCGCGCCGCCGCGGACGAAGACCAAGGGACGGGCCCGGTCGACGACGTCGAGGAGGGGGCTGATGTGGTCGATGCGGGTGGTGCGGACGGCGAGGGACGGAGCGCTGAACGCGGGGGAGTTCACCCGTCGACCCTACTCGGGACACCCCCAGTGCTAGACGGTAGGATCGACCATCGTGACCAAGGCCGACATGAACAAGCAACCCGACGAGGTCGCCTCGATGTTCGACGGCGTCGCGCGCCACTACGACCGCACGAACGACGTGCTCTCGGCGGGCAACGCGGTGCTGTGGCGCATCGCCACCGTCAAGGCGATCGGCGCGGGCCCGGCCGACAAGGTGCTCGACATCGCGGCGGGCACCGGCACGAGCTCGGCGGCCATCGCCCAGCGCGGCGCCGAGGTCGTCGCGCTCGACTTCTCGAAGGGCATGGTCGAGGTCGGCCGCGAACGCCACCCCGAGCTCGAGTTCGTCGAGGGCAACGCCGAGTCGCTGCCGTTCGACGACGACACCTTCGACGCCGTCACCATCTCGTTCGGCCTGCGCAACGTCAACCGGCCGAAGGTGGCCCTCGCCGAGATGAACCGGGTGCTCAAGCCCGGCGGCCGACTCGTCGTCTGCGAGTTCTCGACGCCCCCGTTCGGTCTGCTGCGGGTGGCCTACCGCGCGTACCTCAAGTACGGCATGCCGCTCATCGCCAAGCTCACCAGCAGCAACGGCCCGGCCTACTCGTACCTCGCCGAGTCGATCGAGCAGTGGCCGGAGCAGCAGGTGCTCAGCCAGTGGATCCGCGGCGCGGGCTTCACCCGGGTCGCCCACCGCGACCTCAGCCTGGGCATCGTCGCCCTGCACCGCGGACGCAAGCCGGCGCAGGGTGCCGCGCGCGCCTCCTCGCGTTCGAAGCGGGCCACCTCGTGAACGCGGGGGCGCCTCCCGCGCAGCGCAACTCGTTGGGCCGGTCGCTCGGCCTCGGCGAGAAGCTGTTCGCCACGCCGACCGAGCGCCGCTTCGTGGCGGCCGTCGACGACGGGCTCGAGCTCGTCGAAGAAGGACTGCTGCGTGAGATCGCCTTCGCCGACGACATCGCCGACGCCACCACGCGGTACCTGCTCGCGGCGGGCGGCAAGCGCGTCCGGCCCACGCTGACGCTGCTCATCGCCCAGTTGGGCGACGGGGCGACGCCGGGCATCGTGGCCTCGGCCCAGGCCACCGAGATCACCCACCTCGCCTCGCTCTACCACGACGACGTCATGGACGAGGCGCAGATGCGTCGTGGCGTCCCCAGCGCCCAGACCGTGTGGGGCAACAACGTCGCCATCCTGGCGGGCGACCTGCTGTTCGCCCGGGCCAGCACGATCGTCTCGGGGCTCGGCCAAGAGGCCATCCTGCTGCAGGCCGAGACCTTCGAGCGCCTGTGCCTCGGTCAGCTGCACGAGACCGTCGGCCCCCGCGACGGCGACGACCCGATCGTGCACTACCTCGACGTCCTCGCCGACAAGACGGGGTCGCTGATCTCGACGGCCGCCCGTGCCGGGGTGATGTTCAGCGGGGCCCCGCGCGAGTACCTGGCCCCCGTCGCCGAGTTCGGCGAGAAGATCGGCATCGCGTTCCAGTTGATCGACGACGTCATCGACCTCTCCGACCAGCCCGCCGAGACCGGCAAGAAGGCCGGCACCGACCTGCGCGCGGGCGTCGTCACCCTGCCCGTCCTGTACCTCCGCGAGCTGGCCAGGACCGACCTCGAGGCGTCGTCGCTGCTGAACGAGATCGACCGCATCGTCGACGCGACGCGGGCGGCGGCCCAGCGGTCCGACCGCGAGCCGACGGCCGACGGGGTGCCGGCGGCAGACCTCGCCCACGAGACGTCACACCTCGACGCCGACTTCGCCGACCTCGTGAGGCGCGTCCGAGAGCACGACGTCACCGAACGCACCCGCGTCGAGGCGCACCGGTGGGCCCGCGAGGCGCTCGAGGCGCTGTCGCCCCTGCCCGACGGCCCGGTCAAGAAGGCGCTCACCCGCTTCGCCGACCGCGTGGTCGAGCGGTCCGCCTGACCGGCGCCGCGCCTCCTCGTCCCGCTCGACCCCGAGCACCATCGTCCAACCGGCCGGCCCCGCCGAGCCACCCCAGACCTAGGGAGCAACCGTGACCACCTTGCGACTGGCCATCGTCGGCGCCGGCCCGGCCGGCATCTACGCCGCCGACATCCTGGCCAAGGCCGAGAAGGCCTTCGACGTCTCCATCGACCTGTTCGAGCAGCTGCCGGCCCCCTACGGCCTGGTGCGCTACGGCGTGGCGCCCGACCACCCGCGCATCAAGGGCATCGTCAACGCCCTCCGCGACGTGCTCGACAGCGGCGACATCCGCGTCTTCGGCAACGTCCGCTACGGCGTCGACATCGGCCTCGACGACCTGCGCAAGCACTACAACGCGGTGATCTTCTCGACGGGGGCCATCAAGGACGCCGACCTCGACATCCCGGGCATCGACCTCGAGGGCAGCTACGGCGCCGCCGACTTCGTCAGCTGGTTCGACGGCCACCCCGACTTCCCCCGCACCTGGCCGCTCGACGCGACCTCGGTCGCCGTCGTCGGCGTCGGCAACGTCGCCCTCGACGTCTCGCGCATCCTCGCCAAGCACGCGGACGACCTGCTGCCGACCGAGATCCCCGACAACGTCTACGAGGGGCTCAAGCAGTCGTCGATCACCGACGTCCACGTCTTCGGCCGCCGTGGTCCGGCCCAGGTGAAGTTCACCCCGCTCGAGCTGCGCGAGCTCGGCGAGGTGCGCGACGTCGACATGATCGTCTACGACGAGGACTTCGACCACGACGAGGCCTCGAAGACCGCCATCGCGACGAACAAGCAGGTCTTCGTCATCGACAAGGTGCTGAACCAGTGGCGTCAGCGCGAGGTCGGCACGGCCTCCCGCCGCCTGCACCTGCACTTCTACGCCAAGCCCGTCGAGGTCGTCGGCGACGCCGAGGGACGCGTGGCGGCCTTCCGCTACGAACGCACCCGTCCCGACGGGCAGGGCGGCGTCGAGGGCACCGGCGAGCTGCGCGACGTGCCGATCCAGGCGATCTACCGGGCCGTCGGCTACTTCGGCTCGCCGCTCGACGGCATCCCGTTCGACGAGCGTCGAGGCGTGATCCCGAACCACGAGGGCCAGGTCATGGACGACGACAACCAGATCGTCCCCGGCGTCTACGCCACGGGGTGGATCAAGCGCGGGCCGGTGGGCCTCATCGGACACACCAAGAGCGACGCGATGGAGACCGTCAAGCACCTCATCAACGACCAGGCCAGCTGGTGGCAGCCCGAGGACCCGTCCGACGAGGCCGTCCCGGCGCTGCTCGAGTCGCGGGGCGTCGAGTACACCGACCTCGAGGGCTGGCACCGGCTCGACGAGCACGAGATCGGCCTCGGCGCGTCGCACGAACACGAGCGGGCGCGGGTCAAGGTCGTCGAGCGCGACGAGATGGTCCGCGTGTCGAGGGCCGTCGAGGCGGAGTCGACGCCGGCCTGACGTCCTCGACCACCGTCGGCGCGCCTCCTCGGCCGGTCGTCCTCCCGACGACGAGACCGAGGAGGCGCGCTGGCGTCACCGAGCTCGGTGGTCGTCGGTAAGCTGGTCGGCATGGCAGACAGTTCCTTCGACGTGGTCAGCAAGGTCGACAAGATGGAGGCCGACAACGCCCTCCACCAGGCCCAGAAAGAGATCGAGCAGCGCTACGACTTCAAGGGCGTGGGGGCCTCGGTCGACTGGAGCGGCGAGAAGCTGCTGCTCAAGGCCAGCACCGAAGAGCGCGTCAAGGCCGTGCTCGACGTGCTCGAGTCGAAGTTCATCAAGCGCAGCATCAGCCTCAAGCACCTCGACGTGGGCGAGCCCTTCCCCAGCGGCAAGGAGTACCGCATCGAGGCCTCGCTCAAGCAGGGCATCGAGCAGGACGCCGCCAAGAAGATCGGCAAGATCATCCGCGACGAGGGGCCCAAGAGCGTCAAGAGCCAGATCCAGGGCGACGAGTTGCGCGTCCAGTCGAAGAGCCGCGACGACCTGCAGGCGACCATGGCACTGCTGAAGGCGGCCGACCTCGACGTCGACCTCCAGTTCGTGAACTTCCGCTAGCCGCGCGGCGAGAGCGGGGCCGAGGTACCCTCCATGGTCGAACCCACCTGGGTGGCGCCGACGATCGCCGTGCTCGGCATCGTCCTCGACATCGCGATCCGCGTGTTCGCCATCGTCTACGTGCCGATCAACCGTCGGCCGCAGACGGCGACCGCGTGGCTGCTCGCGATCTTCTTGATCCCCTACGTCGGCTTCGTGCTGTTCCTGCTGATCGGCAGCACCAAGCTGCCCGCACGGCGCCGCGAGAAGCAGAGCGAGATCAACAAGTACATCATCGAGACCACCGAGGGCATGGAGCGCGTCAAGCGCGACCACCCGTGGCCGGCCTGGCTCGACTCGGTGGTCGAACTGAACCGCACCCTCGGCGCGATGCCACTCGTGGGCGGCAACACCGGCCGGATGCACACCGACTACGACGAGTCGATGGCGGCCATGGTCGAGGCGGTCGACGGGGCGCACCGCTACGTCCACGCCGAGTTCTACATCACGAGCCTCGACCGCACGACCGAGCCGTTCTTCCTGGCGCTCGAGAACGCCCGACGCCGGGGCGTCACGGTGCGCCTGCTGATGGACCACATCGCCAGCCGGGGGTACCCGGGGTACCGCAAGGCGCGGCGGAGGCTGGACGCGATGGGCGTCGAGTGGCAGCTCATGCTGCCCGTGCTGCCCCTGCGCGGCAAGTACCAGCGGCCCGACCTGCGCAACCACCGCAAGCTGCTCGTCATCGACGGGCGCGTCGCGTTCACCGGGTCGCAGAACATGGTCGACAAGAGCTACCAGAAGCGCAAGAACAAGCGACGTGGTCTCGAATGGAAGGACTTCATGGTCCGGTTCGAGGGGCCGATCGTCGCCGGCATCAACGCGCTGTTCGTCACGGACTGGTACAGCGAGACCGACGAGCTGCTGCTGCGTGAGACCGACCCCGTCCACACCGCCGACCGGCTCGACACGATCGACTGCCAGGTGGTGCCGAGCGGGCCGGGCTTCGACGGCGAGAACAACCTGAGGCTCTTCAACTCGCTGCTCTACAGCGCCCAAGAACGCATCATCGTCACCAGCCCGTACTTCGTGCCCGACGAGTCCATGCTCTACGCGATCACGACGGCGGCCCAGCGTGGCCTCGAGGTGCAGCTCTTCGTCAGCGAGATCGGCGACCAACCCGTCGTCTACCACGCTCAGCGCTCGTACTACGAGGCACTGCTGCGCTCGGGGGTCCGCATCTTCCTCTACCGCTCGCCGACCGTGCTGCACGCCAAGCACTTCTCGATCGACGACGAGGTCGCCGTCATCGGCTCGAGCAACATGGACATGCGGTCGTTCAGCCTCAACCTCGAGATCTCGATCATGGTGCGGGGGCGCGAGTTCGTCTCGCGGCTGCGCGAGGTCGAGCAGTCCTACCGCGAGTCGAGCCGCGAGCTCTTCCTCGACGACTGGCTCGCCCGCCCCTTCCGCTCGAAGGTGCTCGACAACGTCGCCCGCCTCACCTCCGCCGTGCAGTAGCCGACCGGCCGTCGCGAACCGTCCTGCGGGGCGGGCGGGTGGGTGTGGTCGAGCGGAGGCCCGAGAGGCTGTATATTTGTCTGGCGCCTCCGGTCGGTGATCACACGGGCTGGGCGTGCATGGCAAGTTACCCAAGCGGCCAAAGGGATCTGACTGTAAATCAGCCGGCGTAGCCTTCGGGGGTTCGAATCCCTCACTTGCCACGGTTGCCCCTTAAGAACGGACTCGCTCGTCGAGTCCGTTCTTGCGTTTCCGGGCACCTGACCCTCCAGGAGGCCCCGTGCCCGTCGTCCCGTCCCCCGCCGAGTTGCTCGAGATCGCGGTCTCGGTCGCCCGTGACGCCGCCGACCTCGCGGCCCGTCGTCGAGCCGAGGGAGTCGAGGTCGCCGAGACCAAGAGCAGCACGGTCGACGTCGTCACCCACACCGACCGTGAGGTCGAGTCCTTCGTACGAGACCGCCTGGCCGTCCTGCGGCCCGGCGACGGCTTCTTCGGCGAAGAAGGGGCCCCCGACGCGTCGACCACCGGTCTCACCTGGGTCGTCGACCCGATCGACGGCACCGTCAACTTCGTCTACGGCATCCCCCAGTGGGCCGTCAGCATCGCGGTCGTCGAGGGCGGCCCCGATCCGCTCACCTGGCGCGCGCTCGCCGGGGTCGTCGTCAACCCGACGTCGGGCGAGACGTTCACGGCGTCGGTCGACGGAGGCGCGTGGCTCGACGGCAGGCGCCTCGCGGTGGCCGAGCCGGCGTCGCTCGAGCAGACGATGCTCGCCACGGGCTTCTCGTACGACGCGGCCCGTCGGGTGGAGCACGCGGAGGCGCTGGTCCGGGTCGTCGGGCGCGTCCGCGACCTGAGGCGCCTCGGGGCGGCCTCGCTCGACCTGTGCGCCGTGGCGGCCGGCCGGGTCGACGCCTACGTCGAGCGCGGGCTGAAGCCCTGGGACCACGCCGCCGGGGCGCTCGTGGCAGCCGAGGCAGGGGCTGTCGTCCGCGGCGAGGTCGGCCAGGCACCCAGCGAGTCGCTGACCTTCGTCGCGGCCCCGTCCATAGCCGTCGAGCTCGCCGCCCTGGTCGTCGAGGCGGGCATCTGACCCCGGAGCGAGACGCCCGTCGGCGCCCGTGACCCTCGTGAAATACTGAGTACCACCTGGCAGTCGCCACCCTGGCACCCGAACGCGGGTAGCCATCCCTTCACCGACCGGCTACCCTTGTAAGGTCGTTACTGATCCGTGATCATCGCGTGATGAGCCTGTCGGCGCCCGTCCTCCCGATGACGAGCGTCGCGTGGCAGCCGCAGATCACCGGCAACGGCCGTGAAGACGACGGTGCACCCACCGTCTGATCCCGAGCACCCCGAGGACCCATCACCCGTGACGAAGTACCAGCAGATCGCCGAGCCCGACGGCGACGGAACCCCGTCGCGTCGCGCCACCGACGACCTCGTGGCCGCCGTGTCGACGCGTGCCGTTCCGACCGAGACCCCCGTGCCCGCCGCTCCCGTGTACCTGACCCGTCGTGAGGCCCGCGAGGCCGAGCGCCGTGCCGCGGCCGCCGTGCCCGCCGCCCCGACGGTCGTCGCCGAGTCCGTCGCCCCGTCGGTCGCGACCGAGTCCGTCGTCGAGGCGGAGCCCGTCGCGGTCACCACCGGCGGGGCTGCCACCTCCGAGCCCCTCTCGCCGCGTCGTGCCGCCCGCCGGGCCGCCGAGTCCACCGCACGCCCGACCGCCACGCGGCGTCTGCGTGCCGCCCGGGCCGTCCGCCCGACCCCGGGCCCTGGCTCCGCCGGCCGTGCACCCCGCACCGCCGGAGCGACCTTCCGGAAGACCACGAAGCGCGTCACCGTCGTGGGCGCCATGCTCTTCGCGGGGTCGATGCTGGTGGCCACGTCCGTGCCCGCCAACGCGTTCTTCGTCGACACCCCGACCCAGACGGCCGCCAAGAAGGCCACCGACTCGCAGAGCTACACGGCGACCGCCTCGACGGCCGCCGACGCCGACGCCGGCGTCTCGCGCGACGGGTACTCGGTCACCGAGATGAAGGCCGTCACCGAGTACGCGTCGACCAGTGCCAGCACCTTCTCGAACGACGTCGACGGCACCGTCCAGTGGCCCTTCCAGACCGGCGTGCCGATCAGCAGCGGCTTCGGTGCCCGCCAGGTCGCGAACTGCGGCTTCTGCTCGACCTTCCACCAGGGGCTCGACTTCGTCCCCGGTGCCGGTTCGCCGATCCAGTCGATCGCCGACGGCGTCGTCAGCAAGGTCGGCGGCCCCTCCGGCGCCCTGGGCAACAACGTCTGGATCGAGCACGTCGTCAACGGCCAGAAGGTCACGAGCGTCTACGCGCACATGCAGACGGGCTCGGTCGAGGTCACCGAGGGCCAGACCGTCACGGTCGGCACCATCATCGGCAAGGTCGGCAGCACGGGCAACAGCACCGGGGCCCACCTGCACTTCGAGATCGTCATCGGTGGCGTCCCCGTCGACCCGTACCCCTGGCTGCAGGCCAACACGAACTGACCCGTCGTCGCCGTCCGGCGCCGACGCCACGAGGAGAGCCCCACCGGCACGACCGGTGGGGCTCTCCTGGTCTCGGCGCGAGTCGACGTCGCGGCGGCCGGGGGCTACGACGACGTCGCGAGCCAGACGGTGGCGTTGGGCGGCAGGGCGGGGCCGTCGACGACGACGGTCGCCAGCAGCACGTCCGCGACGGGCAGCTCGACCGCGACGTCACCCATGTTCGCGATGACGGTGACGCCCTGGCTGCGGAACGCCACGACGTCGGGTCCGAAGCCGTCGAGCCAGGTCATCGACCCGGCCCCGAGGTCGTGTTCGGCCCGCAGTCGCAGGGCCCGCGTGTAGAGCTCGAGCGTCGACCCGGCGACGCCGCGCTGTTCGTCGCGGGCGTAGGTCGACCAGTCGGCGGGCTGGGGCAACCACGAGGCGCCGGTCGCGTTGAACCCGAAGGCCGGCTCGTCGGCCGACCAGGGCAGCGGCACGCGGCAGCCGTCGCGACCGTAGCGCTCGCCGCCGGTGCGGAACCAGGTGGGGTCCTGTCGGGACTCGTCGGGCAGGTCGACGGCCTCGGGCAGGCCGAGTTCCTCGCCCTGGTAGAGGTAGGCGCTGCCGGGCAGCGCCAGCATGAGCGCCGACGCGGCCCGCGCCCGGGCCAGCCCGAGCTCGGGGACGGGCAGCCCCTCGCTCTTCGGCCCGATGCCGTGCCCCTGGGGGTTCTCGGCGGTGAGTGCCAGCCGACTGGCGTGCCGGACGACGTCGTGGTTGCTCAGCACCCACGTGCTGGGTGCGCCGACGCTCGAGAACGTGGCGAGGGACGCGTCGACGACCTCTCGGACCGCGGGGGCCGACCAGCCGGTCTCGAGGTAGGCGAAGTTGAAGGCCTGCTGCATCTCGTCGGGGCGGACCCAGTCCGCGAGGCGTGAGAGGGGCTCCACCCAGGCCTCGGCCACGAGCACCCGGTCGCCCGGGTACTCGGCGAGCACGGTGTTCCACTCGCGGTAGATCTCGTGCACGCCCTCCTGTCCCCAGTAGGGCGGCGGGGCGGTGTCGCCCTGGCCGCCGCCCATGCTGCCCGAGTCCGCGGGCGGGGTGTAGTCGGGCAGGCCCTCGGCCTTGATCATGCCGTGGGCGACGTCGACCCGGAACCCGTCGACGCCGCGGTCGAGCCAGAAGCGGAGGACGTCGACGAACTCGTCGCGGACGACGCGGTTCGTCCAGTCGAGGTCGGGCTGCGACGAGTCGAACAGGTGCAGGTACCACTGGCCCGGCTGCCCGTCGGCCTCGGTCACGCGCGACCAGGCGGGGCCGCCGAAGATCGACTGCCAGTTGTTCGGCGGCAGCTCGCCGTCGGGTCCGCGGCCGTCGCGGAAGAGGTAGCGACCGCGGGCGGGGGAGCCGGGGGCGGCGGCCAAGGCCTCGCGGAACCAGGCGTGGTCGCTCGAGGTGTGGTTCGGCACGACGTCGACGATGACCCGTAGCCCCAGATCGGTCGCCCGTGCCCGGAGGGCGTCGAAGTCCGCCAGCGTGCCGAAGAGCGGGTCGACGTCGCGGTAGTCGGCCACGTCGTAGCCCGCGTCGCGTTGGGGGGACGTGTAGAAGGGCGAGAGCCAGACGGCGTCGACGCCGAGGTCGGCGAGGGCGTCGAGACGCGAGGTGATGCCGGGCAGGTCGCCGACGCCGTCGCCGTCGTCGTCGGCGAAGGACCGGGGGTAGACCTGGTAGATGACGGCGGTGCGCCACCACTCCGCGCCCGGGCCGGAGGTCGTCGAGGTGCCCTCGAGCGGGGCGGTCGGGGTCAGCGTGTCGGTCTCGGCCGGTTCTCGTGAGGACATGTGGCCACGATACGGCAGGCCCCCGGTGTGCCATCGGCTACGGTTCTGCTCAGAGCCCACGCGCGCGCACCACGCGTGCGAGCACCCGCGAACACGATTGGCACGACCCTGAACCCTGCGACCGACCTCGTGACGGCCGACCTGCCCGCCGGCACCCGGCCGTTCCCGCTCGCGCTCGGGACGAACGTCTTCGGTTGGACGGTCGGGGCCCCCACCGCGCTCGAGGTGCTCGACCTGTTCGCCGACGACGGCGGGCGGGTCGTCGACACGGCCGACGTCTACTCGGCCTGGCTGCCGGGCAACTCGGGGGGCGAGTCCGAGGCGATCATCGGTCGCTGGCTCGCCCGTCCGGGCAACCGCGACCGGGTCGTGCTGAGCACGAAGTGCGGACAGCACCCCGACGCGCCCGGTCTGTCGCGCACCAGCATCCGCGCCGCGGTCGAGGCCTCGCTCCGCCGGCTGCGCACCGATCATGTCGACTTCTACTTCACGCACTTCGACGACGACGAGACCCCGCTCGACGAGACGGTCGGTGCGCTCAGCGAGCTCGTCGACGAGGGCAAGATCCTCTGTGCCGGCGCGTCCAACTACACCGGGGCGCGCCTCCGGCAGGCCCTCGAGATCGCCGCCCGCGACGGCCTGCACCCGTTCCGGGTGGTCCAGGTGGCCTACAACCTCGTGCGCCGCGGAGAGTACGAGGGCGACGTGGCGGCCATCGTCGACCACTACGGCCTCGCCGTGCTGCCGCACTCCTCGCTCGCCAGCGGGTTCCTGACGGGCAAGTACCGTCACGAGGCGGGCCGGGGCGACTCCCCCCGGGGCAGCAGGGCGCTGAGCTACGTGACGCCGCAGAACCAGGGCACCCTCGAGGTCGTCGTCGAGATCGCCGAGCGGCTCGAGGTCGAGCCCGGCGCCGTGGCGGTGGCCTGGTTGGCCTCGCGCGACAACGTCGTCGGGGCGCTGGGCAGCGCCCGCACCCCGCGTCAGCTGGAGGGCCTGCTCGACGCGGCCCGGATCGAGCTGACCGAGGGCGACCTGGCGTCGCTCGAGGCGGCCTCGCGCCCCGTCGCCTGACGCCGGTCCCGACGCCGGCGCGGCCTGGTCCGCCCGACTAGGCGGGCGGGGGGCCGAGCGGCACGACGGTCTTCGTGCCGGGGTCCCACCGACGCAGCGACGACAGGCCCACCGAGCGGGTCGGGGGCACGTCCGCCGCGGCCAGCGCGTCGACGGCCCGCGCCACCTGGTCGGGCGTCAGGCGCGAGGCGAGCGTGACGTGGGGCGTCCACCGGCCGGGGGTGGTGTGCGGGACGTCACCCGCGCCTCCCAGGGTCTCGTGCACGTCCTCGTGCAGCGCGAGCAGTTCGCGCGTCACGACGACCTGGCGCACCAGCACGAGTCCGCGCGGAGGACCGCCGAACAGCAGGAGCCCGCCGATTTCGGCGGGCAGCGGCAGCGCCGCCGTCAGGGGCAGGAGGCGCGGGTCGGCGGCGGGGTCGAGGCCGGGTCGGGCCACCAGCGTGACGTGCGGCGCGTTCGACGTGCCGGCGTGGTCGCCCTGCGACGGGAGACCCGCCTCGGACAGGATGCGCCACTCGTCGCGGACGGCCGCGTCCGAGGCCCGGTCGAGCAGGAGTTCGATGCTGTGCACCCGTCGATCCTGGCCCGGACGGGGGGCGACGGGCCGGGGCGTCACGTGGCGTCAGCACCCCTTTCGCTCTGCTACCCTTGTCTGGTGCCAATCGGCAGCGACCCCGGTCGCTCGCCCGGTGGTCACGCCCCGATAGCTCAGTGGTAGAGCACTTCCATGGTAAGGAAGGGGTCGTCAGTTCAATCCTGACTCGGGGCTCTGGCTGTCTCGGTCCCGTCCCGGTGTGATGCCGGCAGGGCCCGCAGCTTGCGGCGGGGTAGCTCAGTTGGTTAGAGCACACGGCTCATAATCGTGGTGTCGCGGGTTCAAGTCCCGCCCTCGCTACCGCAGGCCCGGATCTCTCACGAGTTCGGGCCTTCGTCGTCCCCGGCCCCGATCCCGTCTGGCGGCGTCCACGGTCTCGGCGTCCGCCCCGCCGTCGACTCCGCCCGCGGTGCCCGCGGCCGCGCCGCCGGGCCTACGATGAGGCATGGCCGTGAGCATCCGCAGCATCGGCACCGCCGTGCCCCCGACCATCATCCGTCAGGACGACGTCCGCGAGATCTTCGCGACGCAGCCGGGGCTCGGGCGCCTCGGGCAGCGGATCGTGGGGGCGGCGTTCGGGGCCTCGGCCATCGAGACGCGGCACACCGTGGTCGACGAGCTCGACCGGCGACCCCGCGAGGGCGAGGCGACGTTCTACGACGCGGCGACGAACGAGATCCTCCGCCCCGGCACGGGCACGCGCAACCAGGTCTACGTCGACCGGTCGCCCGACCTCTTCCTCGGCGCCGCCCGTGCCGCGCTCGCCGGTGCCCCCGACCTCGGGCCCGACGACGTGACGCACGTCGTCAGCGTCTCGTGCACCGGGTTCTTCGCACCCGGTC
Source organism: Frigoribacterium sp. PvP054 (assembly GCF_040547465.1). Lineage (NCBI taxonomy): Bacteria > Bacillati > Actinomycetota > Actinomycetes > Micrococcales > Microbacteriaceae > Frigoribacterium > Frigoribacterium sp. PvP054. The sequence goes on along the minus strand of NZ_JBEPPU010000001.1, from coordinate 532,430 downwards.
CGGACTACCTGCTGGTGCGGGGGTTGGGGCTCTCACCGTCGACGCGTCGCCACCACCTCGGCTTCATGGGCTGCTACGGAGCCTTCCCGGCCCTCGCCGCGGCCCGGGACTTCTGCCTTGCCGACCCGGACGCGGTCGTGCTCGTCGTCTGCGCAGAGCTCTGCACGCTGCACCTGCGCAGCTCGGACGACCCCGACTCCATCGTCGCCTCGTCCGTGTTCGCCGACGGAGCCGCCGCGGCCGTCGTCACGGCGCGCCCCGCACCGGCGGGCAGCGTCGTGCTCGACCTCGACGTGCTCGAGACGGTCCTGACGCCCGTGGGCGAGACCGACATGGCCTGGACCATCGGCGACCTCGGGTTCGACATGGTGCTGAGCAGCTACGTGCCGCAGATCATCGAGCTGCACATCGACTCCGCCCTGGCGCCGCTGTTCACGGCCGGGGGCGTCGGCGTCGGCGACGTCGACCTCTGGGCGGTGCACCCGGGCGGCCGCAGCATCCTCGACCGCGTGCAGCAGCAGCTCGGCCTCAGCGACCGTCAGCTCGCCCCCTCACGCGACGTCCTGCGCGACTACGGCAACATGTCGAGCGCCACCGTGCTGTTCATCCTGCGCGACCTCCTGGCCGGCCCGGGCACCACGGCGACGGACGGCCCGGACCCGGCCCTCGTGGGCGTCGACGCGTCGTCCCCCTCGGCGCAGCGGGTCGGCGCCATGGCGTTCGGCCCCGGGCTCACCGTCGAGACCGCGCTGATGACGCGACGCACGGTCTCGTGAACCCGACCCGCGCCTCCTCGGTCCCGGCACTCGACGACCGGCCTCCCCGGTGGCCCGACCTGTCGCGGCGCGGAGTCGACCTCGTCGAACTGATGGACGACCCGGACTGCGACCCGGCGCTGCTGACCGCGACGTACCGGGCGTTCCCGGTCGTCAACGGGCTCGTCGCCGGGTGGCGGCGGGTCTACCGTCGCCGCCTGCGTCCGATGCTGACGACCGACCGGACCACCCGTCTGCTCGACCTCGGAGCGGGCGGCGGCGACCTCGCGCGCGCCCTGGCCGGGTGGGCACGACGAGACGGCCTCGCCCTCGAGGTCGTCGCCGTCGACCCCGACGCCCGCGCCCACGCGTTCTCGGTGTCTCGCCCCACGCCCCCCGGGGTCGAGTTCCGACGGGCGGCGAGCGGCGAGCTGGTCGCCGACGGCGAGACCTTCGACGTCGTGGTGTCGAACCACGTGCTGCACCACCTCGACGACGAGGCCCGCACCGCCGTGCTGACCGACAGCACGCGCCTGGCGACCCGCCTCGTGGTGCACGCCGACATCGAGCGCGCACGCGGGGCCTACCTCGCGTACCGGGCCGCGACCCGCCCGTGGCGCCGTCGGTCGTTCGTGCACGTCGACGGGCTGCTCTCGATCCGCCGCAGCTTCACCGCACCCGAGCTCGCGGCCGTCGCGCCCGACGGCTGGCGGGTCGTCCGACAGCGGCCCTACCGGCTGATGCTCGTCCACGAGCCGGGTGCGGGCCGCGGCACCCCGCCGCCGGCCCGAGGAGGTGGCCGTGCGGACGCATGACGTCCTGATCGTGGGTGGTGGCCCGGTCGGGGTGATGCTCGCCGCGGCCCTGGCGGACCGTGGCCTCGACGCCGTCGTCTGGGAGGCGCGGGTCGAGGACCCTGCCCGGTCGCGCGCCCTCGGGGTGCATCCGCCCTCGATCGACCTCTTCGACCGACTCGGCCTCGCGGACGACCTGCTCGCCCGGGCCGTCCGCATCCGGAGGGGCATCGCGACCAGCGGGCCGCGGACGATCGGTGCCGTGCCCTTCGACCGGACCTCCGGGCGGTGGCCGTTCGTCGCGGCGGTGCCCCAGGACGCGACCGAGGCCGTGCTGCGTCGGGGGTTGGCCGATCGCCGCGACGACGCCCTCCGCCGTGGCGTCCGGTTCGTCGGGCTCGAGCAGCGGGACGACGACGTGGTGGTCCACGGTGTCGACGACGCGGGCCCCGTGGTCGCCGCCGCCCGGTTCGTCGTCGGTGCCGACGGCACGCGCAGCGCGGTCCGCGCGGCGGTCGGGGTCGACAGCCGGGCGCGCGACCTGCCCGATCGGTACGTCATGGGCGACGTCGCCGACGCGACGGGGCACGGACCCGACGCCGTCGTCCACCTCGAGCGGGCCGGCGTCGTCGAGTCGTTCCCGTTGCCGGGTGGTCGTCGACGGTTCGTCGTCCACGTCGGCACGGTGCCCGAGGCGGTCGGGCGACGGGCGCCGACGCAGGCGGCACCGACCGCGACCGCCCCGAACCCGACCGCCCCGACCGCCGAGCACCTCGCCGCCCTGGTCTCGCACCGCACGGGGGCCGACGTCGATCCGGCGACCACGACGACGACCAGCGCGTTCGGCGTGCGGAGGCGCCTGGCGACGCGCACCGTCGTCGGTCGCGTGGTGCTGATCGGCGACGCCGCCCACGAGATCAGCCCGATCGGCGGGCAGGGGATGAACCTCGGCTGGCTCGACGGCGCGGCCCTCGAGACCGTGCTCGCGGCGGCGCTGCGTCGACGGGGCGGTCGGGTGCTCGACCCGGCGGCGTTCGGTCGGTTCGAGGCCGGGCGGGCGAGGGCCGCCCTCCGCGCCGCCCGTCAGGCCGAGTGGAACACCGCGCTCGGTCGTCCGGTCGGTGCGGGAGCCGCCCGGGTCCGCGACCTGGCGCTCGGAGCGGTCCTCCACGCCCCCACGCGGCACGTTCTCGCCTCGGTCTACGCGATGCGCTGGGCCTGACGCGTCGCCCCGCGTCCCGGCCGATCGCGTCTCAGGCGACGATCGTCCCGCCACTCAGCGCGAGCTGCACGACGAGCAGGACCGCCGCCGCCATGATCAGGCGGAACAGGGTGCGGTCGACGCGCCCCGCCCGCACGAGGCGCACCCCGGCGACCGCGATCGCCAGGGTCACGCCGGTGCCGACGACCGCGGCCACCAGCCCGGGCGTCGACGAGTCGCCCTCGAGCTGGCCGCCGAGCAGCAGGACGGCGGCGACGGCGAGGGCGACGAAGGCGACGACGCCCGAGACGGTGCGCCCCAGTCGGTGGGGCAGGCCCGAGATGCCGGTGCGGGCGTCGTCGTCGAGGTCGGGCAGCACGTTCGTGAAGTGGATGGCGACGCCGAACACGGCGCCGACCGCCACGGCCCACGCGGCGGGTGCGGCCGGCGGGGCGGCGGCGAGGGTCGCGACGGCGGGCAACAGGCCGAAGCTGACGACGAACGGCGCCACCGAGAGCGCCGTGCGCTTGAGGCCCAGGTCGTACGCCCACCCCGAGGCCACGAGCACGAGGTGTGCCGTGCCCGCCGCGGAGCCCAGGGCGTACGAGGGCACGAGCATCGACAGCCCGCAGACGACGGCGGCGGCCCGCACGGCCGACACGCTCACGCGTCCCTGGGCGACCGGCTTGTCGGTGCGGCCGACGGCCCGGTCGCGTCCGGCGTCGAGCCAGTCGTTCGCGAAGCCGATCGACGCCTGCCCGAGCAGCACGGCCAGGGCGAGCAGCACGAGCCGTCCGAGCGGCAACCCCGAGGAGGCGCCCAGCACGACGGCGAGGAGGGTCACCACGATCGTCGGCCCGGGGTGGGTCGACCCGAGCAGGGCGAGTGCCGTCGAGACGGCCCCGCCGCGCCGGCCCGCGGCGGGAGGGTGGCCGCGGTGCCCGGCAGAGGTCATCCGCTCACCCTAGACGGGCGTCGCCCGGCGGAGGGCGCGAGGGGGGCGGACCCGGACGGAGCGTGCGGTGCGTGGCACGTCGCCCGACGTGAAGAGGTGCACCCGAGTCGGGGGAGGACTCGGATGCACCCCGTCGCACCCTCGGCGCTCGAGGTGCAGGTGGATCAGTACCGGCACGCGCCGGAGGAGGGTGCCCACGTCGAGTTACCATCCCAGACGTGCCTGGAGTGTACGTCCGACGGCGGGGCAGGGGAAGGGCGCCCGGCCCGTTCTTCGCAGATCGGCCCGGGCGCCCTCGGGGCGGGCGGGGTCAGGCCCCGCGGCCCGTCTTCTGCTGCAGGCGGTCGATGTGCTCGCTGGCCTCGGCCTTGGTCATGTCGGCGGGCAGCTCTTCGCCGGCCTCGCGGGCCAGCGTGTCGAGGTAGCTCTTCTGCGGGCCGGTGATCGGCTCGTCGCCGGTCACCCAGTCGTCGGGGTCTTTCGAGGCCGTGCTGCCGGCGTCGGGGCGGGCGCCGCCGAGGGTCTCGCCGTGTGCCGGGTGCGCGTTCTCGTCGCGCGCCGTGGCGGCCTGGTCGGTCTCGGTCTCGGTCTGCTCGGTGGTGGTCGTCTGGTCGGACTCGGCCGCTGCCGGGTCGACGGGCGTGATGTCGGGGTCGATGTTCGCGTCGCTCATGCCGTGACCGTACGCCGTGCCCCCGACACCGGGCCGGGGGGCGTACCCCGCTGGTTAGACTCGACGGCGTGTCCGTGAACCCAGAGCTGCAAGGGCGGGTCTTCCCGCCGGTCCCGCCCTACCTGGTGGGTCGAGAGAAGGTGCGCGAGTTCGCGCGCGCGACCGGCTCGACGAGCCCGCTGTCGTTCGACGTCGAGGCCGCCCGCGCGGCAGGCCACGCCGACGTCGTGGCGCCGCCGACCTTCGCCGTCGTGGTGCAGGAGGCGACGCTCGCGCAGCTGCTCGCCGAGCCCGACGCGGGCATCGACTTCTCCCGTGTCGTGCACGGCGAACAGCGCTTCTCGCTGAGCCGTCCGATCGTGGCGGGCGACGAGCTCACCGCGACCCTGACGGTCACCGGCGTCAAGACGCTCGGCGGCAACGCGATGGTGACCGCGTCGTCCGAGATGCGCGACGCCGACGGGCGGCACGTCGTCACGGCCGTCTCGACGCTCGTCGTCCGCGGCGACGAGGGGGCCGCCGCGTGAGCGCGCTCGAGGTCGGCCAGGTCGTCGCCGAGAAGACCTACCCCCTGACGCGCGACTCGCTCGTGCGGTACGCGGGTGCGTCGGGCGACTTCAACCCCATCCACTACCGCGACGACGTCGCGGCCGACGTCGGCCTGCCGGGCGTGCTCGCCCACGGCATGCTGACGATGGGCACGGCCGTGCAACCGGTCGTCGAGTGGCTCGAGGGCGCCGGGGACGACGCCGGCGTGCTCGGCTGGGTGTCCGACTACCAGGTGCGCTTCACGCGGCCCGTGGTGGTCGACCCGGCCGCCGGTGCCGAGATCGTCGTCACCGCGAAGGTCGGTGTGGTCGACGACGAGGCCGGCACGGCCCGCGTCGACCTGACCGTCACGTCCGCCGGCCGGGCGGTGCTCGGCAAGGCGCAGGTCGTGGTGACCCTGGCGTGACGACCTTCGCCGAGCTCACGACGATGCAGGTGGGTGGTGAACCCGCCCGCCTGGTCGAGGCGACGACGACCGACGACCTGCTGGCCGCCGTCCGCGAGGCGTCACTGGGCGACGACCCCTGGTTCGTGCTGGGCGGCGGGTCGAACACCGTCGCCTCCGACGAGCCCTTCGAGGGCACGGTCGTGCGCGTCGCCACGCGCGGCGTCGAGCGCGTCGACTCGGACGACGACCGCGTGCACCTCCGGGTCGCCGCCGGCGAACCGTGGGACGACCTCGTGGCCCACACGGTCGACCGGGGCTGGTCGGGGCTCGAGGCCCTCAGCGGCATCCCGGGCTCGACCGGGGCCTCGCCGATCCAGAACATCGGCGCCTACGGGCAGGAGGTGGCGTCGACCCTCGTCGCGGTGGACTTCCTCGACGACGACTCGGGCGACTTCGTCCGCATCCCCGCCGCGAACCTCGACCTCGGCTACCGGACGAGCGTGTTCAAGAAGGGTCGCCGCGGCGTCGTGACCGCGGTCGAGTTCGCGCTGGTCGACGACGGAGGCGCGAGCGAGCAGGTCGCGTACCCGCAGCTCGCGAAGGCCCTCGGCGTCGAGCTCGGGGCCCGGGTCTCGGTCGGCGACGTGCGCTCGAGCGTCCTCGCCCTGCGCGCCGCCAAGGGCATGGTCCTCGACCCCGACGACCGCGACACCGCGTCCAGCGGTTCGTTCTTCACCAACCCGGTCGTCTCGCGCGCCGACGCGTCGAGCCTGCCGCCGGACGCCCCGCGGTGGCCGACCGGCCCCGAGCCCGAGCGACGCGTCGTGCCCCTCGGCGAAGAACCGGCCGCCCCCGCCCCGCGGGCCCCGGCCGAGGTCAAGCTCAGCGCCGCCTGGCTGATCGAGCACGCGGGCGTCGCGAAGGGCTTCCGCCTGCCCGGCTCGCGGGCCGCGATCTCGAGCAAGCACACGCTGGCGCTGACCAACCGGGGCGGTGCGACGGGTGACGAGGTCGCCGAGCTCGCGCGCTACGTGCAGCAACGGGTGCAGTCCGAGTTCGGCGTGCTGTTGCACCCCGAGCCCGTCCTGCTCGGGCTCTCCCTCTAGGTCGGCCGAGCCGGTCCGTCGGGCTCGGCGCGCTCAGCCCCGCGGCAGGAGGCCGCGCTCGAGCGCCAGCGTGACCGCGCGCGTCCGGTCGCGCACGCCGAGCTTCTCGAAGACGTGCAGCAGGTGCGTCTTGACGGTCGCCTCGCCCACGAACAGTCGTCGCCCGATCTCGCGGTTCGAGCACCCCTCGGCCACGAGGGCGAGCACCTCGGTCTCGCGCGGGCTCAGCGGGCTGGTGCGAGGCCCGGCGTCGACGCCGGCCCGTGCCCGGCCCACGAGTCGGGTCGCCATCGCGGGAGCCAGGGCGACCTGCCCGGCGGCGACGGCTCGGAGGCCGGCCAGCAGCTCGTCCTCCGGAGAGGCCTTGAGCAGGTAGCCGCTGGCGCCGACCTCGATCGCCCGGAGGATGCCGTCGTCCGACTCGTAGGTGGTGAGCACCACGACGCGGGTCGACGGGTGTCGTGCCAGGACGGCCTCGGTCGCACCCACCCCGTCGAGCCCGGGCATGCGGAGGTCCATCACGATCAGGTCGGGTCCGAGGGAGTCCGCCAGGGCGACGGCCTCGTGTCCGTCGCTCGCCTGGCCGACGACGACGAAGTCGTCGGTCGACGCGAGCAGGGCGGCGATGCCCTGCCGCACGATCGGGTGGTCGTCGGCGACGAGGGTGCGGTGGACGGTCGCCCCGTCCCGTGAGGGCCCGGGAACGGCCGCCGGCGTGCCCTCGACGGCGGTCCCTGCGGTCGCGGCGGTCCCGCCGGTTCCGTCGTCCGGGGTCGGCCCGCTCACGCGGCCGCCGCCCCGGCCAGGGGGACGCGGGCGGTGACGACCGTGCCGTCGTCGCCCGACGCGATCTCGAGCCGACCTCCCGACAGGCCCAGTCGCTCGCGCAGCCCGTCGAGGCCGAAGCCGGTCGACGGTGTCGCGGGGTCGAACCCGGCGCCGTCGTCGGCCACGACCAGCACGGCCGTCCGGCCCGCGGCCGTGAGGGTCACCCGCGCCGTCGGGGACGCACTGTGCTTGCGCACGTTGGCCAGCGCCTCCTGGGCGCAGCGGACGACGACGACCTGCAGGTCGCGGGGCAGCTCGACCTCGCCGGCGTCGACCGTCACGACGATGCCGCTCTCGCGTCCGAACCGCTCGCCGAGGCGCTGCAGGGCCGCCGAGACGTCCGTGCCGGCCGGGCCCGACGACGCGGTCGCGGCGACGAGGGTCCGGGCCTCGGTGAGCGCCTCGCGCGCGGCCGTCTCGATGACGTCGAGCCGGTCGAGGGTCGTCGCGACGTCGCCGGCGGCCAGCGTGCCACGGGTCTGCTGGGCGAGCATGACGACCCCGGTGAGGCTCTGGGCGATCGTGTCGTGGATCTCGCGGGCCAGGCGCTCGCGCTCCGCGCTCGTGCCGGCGTCGCGGTGCCGGACCGCGAGCTCGGCCTGGGCCTCGCGCAGCTCGTCGAGCAGACGACCGCGCTCGGCGCCGACGCGGGCGATCGTCGTGATCCACAGTCCGAGCGCGATGCTGAAGACGAGCGAGAGGCCCTCGCTGGTGGCGGCCGTCGAGACGGCCTCGGTCGACCACCCGATGCTCACGACGAAGCCGACCGAGATCGCGAGGCAGAGGGCCACGTTGGCCACGATCGCCGACCGTGGAGCGGGCAGCAGGGTCCAGAGCAGCGGCATGAGGAAGGCCTGGACGACCGCGAGCTCCGGCGTGGCGGCGACGGCGACGCCGCCGACGACGACGAGGGCCGCCGCGGCGGACACGGCGGGCACCGAGAGCAGGCCGTCGTTGCGACGCACCACCGGTCGGGCGAGTCCGAACCAGGCGAGCAGCAGCAGCCCGATGCCGACGAACGACGCCGTGGTCCGGCCGGTCGACGACGTCGTGGCCAGGACCGCCGACACGACGGCCGTGGCCGTCAGGCCGGCGTCCCACCAGCGCATCGAGATCGCGGTGCCCGACAAGGCCGACCACTCCGCCTCGGCCCGGTCGCGGGACGCGCCGACACCGCTCATGCCGCTCATGTCGCCCACGTTAGCGGCCGGCACCGGTCGTGCCGGACGGCTCACGAGTCCTTCCTGATCCAGCGGAAGGTCAGCAGCGACGCGACGGCCCCGGCGACGAGCCAGACCGCCAGCCACAGGGCCACGCCCGGCAGGTCCCACGAGCCGCCGGCCTCGGCGGCCGAGAAGGTGTCGGGCAAGAAGACGCTGCGCATGCCCTGGGCGAGCCACTTGAGCGGGAACACCGAGGCCACGGCCTGCAGCCAGTCGGGCAGCTGCGTGAAGGGCAGGTACACCCCCGAGACGAACTGCAGCACCAGCGTGATCGGCACGATGACGGCCGTGGCGCTCTTGCCGCTGCGGGGGAGGCGGGACAGGGCGATGCCGACCAGGGCCGACGTCGCGATGCCGAGCAGGTACACCCAGGCGAGCGTCAGCCACGAGCCCGCCTGGGTCGGCAGCGGCACCCCGAACAGGACGCGGGCCACCAGCACGAGCAGGCCCACCTGCAGCAGGCTCGTCACGAGCACCTGCCCGAACTTGCCGACGAAGTACGACCCGACCGGCAGCGGGGTGCCCGCGAGCCGCTTCAGGGTGCCGTCACCCCGCTCGAGGGCGATGTCGACGGCCAGGTTCTGCACGCCCGACAAGAGGATGCCCGCGGCGATCATGCCCGGCAGGTAGAACGCGGCGGCCCCCACCTCGGTGCCGTCCGGCCGCGTGCCGAACGAGCCCGACGCGCTGAACGCCGTCGAGAAGATCGCCAGCATGACCACGGGGAACAAGAACGTGAAGAAGACCGTGTCGCCGGCGCGGAAGTACCCCCGCACCTCGTAGCGGGTCCGGCTCAACCCGAGCGCCAGCGTCCTCACGAGGTCACCTCGGACGAGGAGGCGCGGTGCCCGTCATCGGCGGCGGTCGCGCCCGGCGCCCCGTCCGCCTCCCGCTCGGCGGCGGCGACGAGCCCCAGGTACACGTCCTCGAGCGACGGCCTGATCACCTCGAGCGAGCGGGGCTCGCCGAGCTCGGCGTGCAGGCGGGCGACGACGGCGCCCGGTTCGGAGGTGCGGACGTCGTGTCGTCCGTGCTCGTCGACCCAGGTGACGCGGGGCGTGCGCGCCTCCTCGTCCCCGAGCTCGTCGGGTCGCCCCTCGGCGACGAGCCGGCCCCGGGCGACGACGGCGACGCGGTCGCTCAGCTGGGCGGCCTCGTCGAGGTAGTGCGTGGTGAGGACGATGCTCGTGCCGTCGGCCGAGAGCGACCGGATCAGCTGCCAGAACCGACGCCTCGCCTCGGGGTCGAAGCCCGTGGTCGGCTCGTCGAGGAAGAGCAGCTCGGGGCCGCCGACGACGCCCAGCGCGACGTCGACGCGACGCCGCTGCCCGCCGGACAACGAGCGGATGCGCGCACCCGCCTGCGCCTCGAGGCCGACGGCCGCGATCACCTCGTCGACGTCGCGCGGGGCCGGGTAGAAGCCGGCGAAGTGGGCGACCTGCTCGCGCACCGTGGCCGTGCCCTGCTCGCCGGAGGTCTGCAGCACGATGCCGAGCCGTGCCTTCCAGTCGAGGCCGCCGTGCCGCGGGTCGACGCCCAGCACCGACACCTCGCCGCCGGACCGGTCGCGGTAGCCCTCGAGGATCTCGATCGTGGTCGACTTGCCGGCGCCGTTCGGCCCGAGCAACCCGAGCGTCTCGCCCGGGGCGACGTCGAACGAGAGGCCGTGCAGGGCCCTGGCGGTGCCGTAGGACTTGGTGAGGTCGCGCACTCGCACGACGGGCTCCGGTGTCATGGGACCAGCGTGCGCCGCGGGGGCGCCGCGCACCAGGCCCGACCGGTCGACGCGGGGTCCACCGATCGGTGGACCCGGCCCTCAGGAGGCGCGGGAGCGGACGAGCGGGCGGCTCGCGGTCACGAGAACAGGCGCTGGAGGCGCTGCACGCCCTCGAGGAGTTCGTCGTCACCCAGCGCGTACGACAGGCGGAGGTAACCGCTCGGGCCGAAGGCCTCGCCCGGCACGGTCGCGACGTCGGCCTGCTCGAGGATGAGGTCGGCGAGCTCGAGGGACGTGGTCGGCGTGACGCCGCCCCACTCGCGGCCGAGCAGCCCCTGCACGTCGGGGTAGACGTAGAACGCTCCTTCGGGGGTCGGCGTGACGACGCCCTCGATGCGGTTGAGCTCGCGCACGATCGTGCCGCGGCGGGCGTCGAAGGCGACGCGCATCGCCTCGACGTCGTCCTGCGGGCCCGTGAGGGCGGCCAGGGCGGCGCGCTGCGACACGTTCGAGACGTTCGAGGTGAGGTGCGACTGCAGGTTCGCGGCACCCTTGATCACGTCGGCGGGGCCGACCATCCACCCGACGCGCCAGCCGGTCATGGCGTAGGTCTTCGCGACGCCGTTCACGAGGATCGCCTGGTCGGCCAGCTCGGGCACGGCCGCGGTGATCGACGTCGCCGTGACTCCGTCGTAGGTGAGGTCCTGGTAGATCTCGTCGGTGATCACCCAGACGCCGGCCTCGAGGGCCCACCGGCCGATCGCCTCGACCTCGTCGGGGGAGTAGACGGCACCGGTCGGGTTCGACGGCGAGCAGAAGAGCAACACCTTGGTGCGTTCGGTGCGCGCGGACTCGAGCTGCTCGACCGTGACCTTGTAGCCCTGGTCGGCACCGGCGAAGACCTCGACCGTCACGCCGCCGGCGAGGGCGACGGCCTCGGGGTAGGTCGTCCAGTACGGCGCGGGCAGCAGCACCTCGTCGCCGTCGTCGAGCAGGGCCTGGAAGGCCTGGTAGACGGCCTGCTTGCCTCCGTTGGTGACGACGACCTGCGAGGTCGTGACCGTCGTGCCGCTGTCGCGCAGGGTCTTCTCGACGATCGCCTCGCGCAGCTCGAGCAGACCGGCCGCGGCCGAGTACCGGTGGTTGCGCGGGTCGCGGGCGGCGACGACGGCCGCCTCGACGATGTGGTCGGGGGTGGGGAAGTTCGGTTCGCCGGGGCCGTAGCTGATGATCGGGCGGCCCTCGGCCAACAGCGACTTGGCCTTCGCGTCGACGGCCAGCGTGGCCGATTCGGCGATCGACGAGATACGGGACGAGAGGCGGCGCGCGGTCGGGGTCACGCGGGCAAGCCTAGCGGGGGAGGGTCCGCGCGGGACAGGTCGCGAGGGGCCGTGACCGACCGGGTCGGACCGTCGTGGGCCGGACCGGCTTTGCACCCGCCCGTCGCTTCGCCTACACTTGACGAGGCGATCGAATGCGCCAAGCTTCAGCGCGCCTCTGCAATCCGGTTCACCAACGACCGGGCGGTGAGGGGCAGGCTCCCCGGGGGGCCGACCGAGAGGTCATCTGGAGGGCGTCGATCCCATAGGGCGGTGGCTCAATTGGTAGAGCAGCGGTCTCCAAAACCGCAGGTTGCAGGTTCGAGTCCTGTCCGCCCTGCAGCCCGGCTGTGTTCCTCATGACACGGTGATCACACACAGATACGGACACAGGCCCACGGGTCGAGCTCGGAAGGTCGGAACAGTGGCGAGAAAAGACGTTGACGTCCCCAGTGAGGACGTCGTCGACAAGGCGAAGAGCGACAGCGCGACGCGTCGCAGCCCGTTCGCCCGCATTGCGCTGTTCATCCGCCAGGTGATCGCCGAGCTCAAGAAGGTCGTCACCCCGACCCGCAAAGAGCTGTTCAGCTACACGGGCGTCGTGCTGGTCTTCGTGGTCATCATGATGGCCCTCGTCTCGCTGCTCGACCTGGTGTTCGGCACCGGCGTCGGGTACGTCTTCGGCAACGGTCCGACCGGCAGCTGACGTCGAGCCGCCGTCGCGACATCCCGAGCACCATGTGCGACCCGGGGCCCGTGCCACCGGGCACGAGCACCCGACAACCCCGATCGAAAGAAGAACCATTGCCTGACAACGAGCGCGACGACATCGACCTCGCCACCGCTGCCGAGCAGTCCTCCGAGGTCGAAGAGGCCCAAGAGGGCGGCACGCTGGCCGCCGACGAGGACGCCGTCGAGCCCGCCGAGACCGAGGCCCTGTCGATCGTCGACGAGGGCGACGCCGGCTCGACCGACACGAGCGACCTCGACGGCCTGCTCGACACGCTCGCCGAGGCGCGCGACCCCGAGGCCGACGCGATCGTCGACGACGCGCTCGACATCGACGACGCGGCCGAGGCCGAGGCCGCCGTCGAGGCGACCGACGACGAGGCCGACTCCGAGGCCGAGCAGGCCGCCGACGAGGGCGACGCCACCGCGGCGAACGCCGTCGTCGCCGAGGCCGAGCAGTCCGTCCAGGACGCCGACGCCGAGATCGCGCACGACGACGTCGACGTCGACGTGTCGGCCACCGAGGTCGAGGACGACGAGCCGGCCGAGGTCGACCCGTACGAGGCCTTCCGCTACGAACTGCGCGGCAAGCCCGGCAAGTGGTACGTCATCCACTCGTACGCCGGCTTCGAGCGACGCGTGAAGCAGAACATCGAGAACCGCATGGTCTCCATGACCATGGAGGACTACATCTACCAGGTCGAGGTCCCGATGGAGGACGTCGTCGAGATCAAGAACGGTCAGCGCAAGCTCGTCACCCGCGTGCGCATCCCGGGCTACGTGCTCGTCCGCCTCGACCTCAACGAGGACAGCTGGTCGGTCGTCCGTCACACCCCCGGCGTCACGGGCTTCGTGGGCAACGCCCACAACCCCACGCCGTTGCGCTTCGAAGAGGCCTTCAACATGCTGAAGAGCCTCGTCCAGGTCGACACCACCCCGGCCCCGGCCAAGGGTGGCGCCAAGGGCGGCAAGCAGGCCCAGCGCGTCATCCCCGCCGAGGTCGACTTCGAGATCGGCGAGACGATCACGATCAAAGAGGGGTCGTTCGCCGGACTTCCCGGTACGATCAACGAGATCAAGCCCGAGAGCGGCAAGCTCACCGTGCTGGTCTCGCTGTTCGAGCGCGAGACGCCGGTCGAGCTCAGCTTCGACCAGGTCACGAAGCTCTAGCAGGCAGACGCCAGCACCCCCAGGTCATCAGATCACCGGAGTCCGCGCCGCGGGCCACCGGGAGAGCAGGTCGCGACCGCGACCGGCTCGAACCCCAGAAGAAGGAAAAGAACAATGGCACCGAAAAAGAAGGTCACGGGTCTGATCAAGCTTCAGATCAACGCCGGCGCCGCGAACCCCGCCCCGCCCATCGGCCCGGCCCTGGGTCAGCACGGCGTGAACATCATGGAGTTCTGCAAGGCGTACAACGCGGCCACCGAGTCGCAGCGCGGCAACGTCGTGCCCGTCGAGATCACCGTGTACGAAGACCGTTCGTTCACGTTCGTCCTCAAGACCCCGCCCGCCGCCGAGCTCATCAAGAAGGCAGCCGGCGTCGCCAAGGGCTCGTCGACCCCGCACACCGCCAAGGTCGGCAAGCTGACCATGGACCAGGTCCGCGAGATCGCCACGACCAAGCAGGCCGACCTGAACGCCAACGACATCGACGCCGCGGCGAAGATCATCGCCGGGACCGCCCGCTCCATGGGCATCACGGTCGACGCCTAAGCAGCACCCCTCCGTGCAGGCGACCCGCCTGCACGCCCCTGACACCAGTGGGAGAGCCGGCCAGGCTCGCTACCACGTCCCCAGTACGAAGAGGTCCAACATGGCTCAGAAGTCCAAGGCGTACCGCGCCGCTGCCGAGAAGATCGAGGCAGGCAAGTTCTACAGCACCAGCGAGGCCGTCGCCGTCGCTCGTGAGACCGGTTCGAAGAAGTTCGACTCGACCGTCGAGGTCGCGCTGAAGCTCGGCGTCGACCCCCGCAAGGCCGACCAGATGGTGCGCGGCACCGTCATCCTGCCGCACGGCACGGGCAAGACCGCCCGCGTCATCGTCTTCGCGACGGGTGCCGCGGCCGAGGCCGCCATCGCGGCCGGTGCCGACGAGGTCGGTGGCGACGAGCTCATCGAGAAGGTCGCCGGCGGCTACACGTCGTTCGACTCGGCCGTCTCGACCCCCGAGCTCATGGGCAAGGTCGGTCGTCTCGGCAAGGTGCTCGGCCCCCGTGGCCTCATGCCCAACCCCAAGACCGGCACCGTGACCCCCAACGTCGCCCAGGCCGTCAACGACATCAAGGGCGGCAAGATCGAGTTCCGCGTCGACAAGCACGCGAACGTCCACTTCGTGATCGGCAAGGCCGGCTTCACCGAAGAGCAGCTGAACTCGAACCTCGACGCCGCGCTCGACGAGGTCGTCCGCCTCAAGCCCTCCTCGTCCAAGGGCCGCTACATCACCAAGGGCACGCTGTCGACGACCTTCGGTCCCGGCATCCCCCTCGACATCAACGTCTTCTAGGTCGCACCGACCCTCGACGAACCGTCGCACGCAGGCCGTCCCACCCTCGGGTGGGGCGGCCTTCGTCGTGCCACCGTGCGGCGAGGCGGCGCCATGCGGTCGGGTGAGGAGGCGCGGGTGGGGCACCATGGGCAGATGACCGTCACCGTGCGCCCCGCCACCCCGTCCGACGCCGCCCTGCTCGCCGAGGTCGCCGCGGTGACGTTCCCCCTGGCCTGCCCGCCCGGGTCCGACCTCGCCGACATCGCGAGGGTGGTCACCACCGTGCTGTCCGAGGACGCGTTCACGCGCTACCTCGCCGACGACTCGCGGATCGTCCTGCTCGCCGTGGACCCGACGGCCAGGGGTGCCGCCCTCGGCTACAGCATGATGGTCACGGGCGACCCCGACGACGCCGACGTCTCGGCCGTCGTCGCGTCGCGGCCCACGGTGGAGCTGAGCAAGTTCTACGTCATGCCGCAGGGTCACGGCACGGGAACGGCGTCGACGCTGATGGCCGCGACCATCGAGGCAGCCCGCGCGACCGGCGCCTCCTCGGTGTGGCTCGGCGTCAACCAGCAGAACGAGCGGGCGCTGCGCTTCTACGCCAAGCACGGGCTCGAGCGCGTCGGCACGAAGACCTTCGCCCTCGGTGACGACCTGCAGCAGGACTTCGTCCTCGAACGGCGTCTGTAGGCGCACCGCCCGCGCCCGCCGGCGTCGACGAGGCGGGTCAGGCGGCCTCGGTGTCGTCGGCGACGCGCAGGACGAGCTTGCCGCGGGTGTGCGACCGCTCGAGGCGCGTGTGGGCCTCGCACGCGTCGGCCAGGTCGTAGACCTCGTCGACGTAGACGCGCACGTCTCCCGAGTCGAGCAGGCGGGAGATGATCGCCAGCGTCGCGCCGTCCGGTGAGACCGCGAAGCCGGTCGAGCGGATGCCGGCCCGGGCCGCCTTCTCCGCGAAGGCGGCGCCGGAGGCCAGCGGGGCGTGGACGGCGAGACCACCGGGCCGCAGCAGCCGCAGGGCGCGGTCGGCCTCGGCGTCGTCGTCGAGCAGGTCGATGACGGCGTCGACCTGGCGGATGCTCTGGTCGACGTCGGCGGCGCCGTAGTCGACCACCTCGGCCGCCCCGAGCTCTCGCAACCAGGCCGAGTTCGCCTGCGAACCCGTCGCGACGACGTGCGCGCCGAAGTACGAGGCGAACTGCACGGCGAAGTGCCCGACGCCGCCGGCCCCGGCGTTGATCAGCAGGCGCTGCCCCTCGTGGGCCTTGGCGACGTCGACGACCATGCCCCACGCCGTCAACGCCGCGAGCGGCACGGCCGCCGCCTCGACGTGCGACAACGTCGTGGGCTTCCGGGCCACCGACAGCGACGGGACGCTGATGTACTCGGCGTAGCTGCCGCCGGACCTCGGGCACGGGGCCATGCCGTAGACGGCGTCGCCGGGGCGGAGCGGATGGGCCGCGTACGGCGTCTCGACGACGACGCCGCTGAAGTCGTGGCCGAGCACGGCCGGGAAGGTCGGGATGGCGCCGCTGTCGCCGCGGCCGGCGCGGGTCTCGAGGTCGAACCGGTTGACGCCGGCCGCGACGACGCGCACGAGCACCTCGGCGTTCACGCGCTGCGGGTAGGGCACGTCGGCGGCGACGAGCTGCTCGGGGCCGCCGGTCCGTTCGATCACCATGGCACGCATCGTCGTGTGCATCGTCCTGTCCATCGGGGGCCCCTGTCGGCTCGTGTGCGCCGTGGCTCCGGCGCTGTGGTGACGCCAGTCAACGGGACGCATGAGTCACCCGTGTTTCGCGGGTGTCACCGACCGGGAAACGATGGGTACGGTGTGCTCATGAGAGCATCGGTCGCCGTCCTGCGCGTCGCGGCGGCCGTCGCCGTCCTGGTGGCGGTCGTCACCCAGTGGGAGAGCAGCCTGCGCGACCCCGGGTACCGGTTCGTCGACTTCTTCGGCTACTTCACCGTGCAGAGCAACCTGATCGTGCTGGTCGCCCTGCTCGTCGGGGCCTTCACGGTGCTGCGTCGGGCGAGGCCACCGCGCTGGACGGTCGCCCTGCGGGCCGGGGCCACGACGTACATCGCCCTGACCGGCCTGGTCTTCAACCTGGTGCTCGCCGGGCTCCCCTCGACCGACCCGTACACGGTGCCCTGGGTGAGCGACGTGTACCACCGGGTGATCCCGCTCTACGCCGTGCTCGACTGGATCGTCTTCGCCGACCGCGACCGCCAGCCGTGGCGGCGGGTGTGGCAGTTCCTGGCGTTCCCGCTGGTCTGGGTGGTGGTCGTGCTCGCGCGCGGCGCCGATTTCGTCCCGTACCCGTTCCTCGACGTCCAGACGCTCGGCGGCGGCGGCGTCGCCCTCTGGTGCATCGGCATCACCGTCGCGGTCGGTGCGATCGGCGCCCTCGTCGTCGCGGCCTCACGGCTCCGCCTGCTCGACCCCGACCGGGAGGCTCCCCGTCGCGGCGATCCTCGGCGCAGCGGCCCTCGGCGCGGCGGTCCTCAGCGCAGCGGGTCGTAGGGCGGCGGTTCGTACGCCTCGTAGGCGTCGAACGGCGGCGGCGGTGCCGACGACCGGCCGCCCGGGGCGAACGGGTCGACGGGGGCCTGCCGGGCGAGCGTGTCGAGCACCTGGTCGGCGAGGGCCACCAGGCGGTGGATCTCGTCCTCGTCGCGTTCGACCCACCGGCACTGCGGGTCGCCGTGTACGGGCACGAAGTCCGCGTGTTGCTCCCACACCACGAGCGTGCGCTCGGCCCCCAGCACGTACTGCTGCCAGGCGACCTGGCGCAGGTACGACCGGGGGATCGACGACCAGGCCTTCTTCGTGGTCTTGATCTCGCACAGCTCGACGGTGCCGTCGGCGCGGACGGTCACGCCGTCGGGCGTGGCCAGGTGCCGTCGCTCGCCGAACGCGTGGAACAGCTTCTGGCTCGCCTCGATGCCGTGTCGCTGCAGCACCCACCGCGCGATCTCGGGCTCGCGGGCCCGGCCGTGGTCGGTGTAGGCGTTGCCGCCGAAGCCGTTGCCGTAGAGCTTGTCGAGCACGACGGCCTGCACGGCCCGGGGGCTCGACAGCCGGGCGACGTCGGTCGCCGTGATGCCCTGGCTGCGGGCCCGCAGCCAGGCGATGCGATCGGACGAGTCGGCCAGCACGCGCGACAGGTGGGCAGGAGGCGCGGCGGGGGTCGTCGGCTCGTCGTCGTCCCACAGGGCGAGCATGGGTTGGACGACGGTCATGGTGACCATTGTCCCTCGTGACGGGCGCGAGGACGACACCCGCGCCTCCCCGTGTCGCGGACGAGGGGCACGAGCCGGGCGCGGCCGGTCACACGGCGGCGGCGAGCTCGTCGATGGCGGCGGGGGAGAGCGCGTGGTGGATGGCGAGCATGCTCGCCCCCATGAGGCCGGCCCGGTCGCCCGCCCGCGAGGGGACGATGCTCAGGTGCTCGGTCGCCAGCGGCATCGACCGCTGGTAGACGACCTCGCGGACGCCGGCCAGGAGGTGCTCGCCGGCCTGGGCCATCGAGCCGCCGATCGCGATGACCGACGGGTTGATCATGTTGACGCAGGCGGTCAGCACCTCGCCGAGGTCGCGACCGGCCTGACGCACGGCCTGCACGGCGTCGAGGTTGCCCGCCCGGACGAGCTCGACGACCTCGCGGCCGCCCTCGCAGTCGTGGCCCAGGGCCCGCAGCGACGCGGCGAGGGCCGGGCCGGAGGCGACGGCCTCGAGGCAGCCGACGTTGCCGCAGTGGCAGACGACCCCGGCCCCGCGGGGGATCTGCACGTGGCCGATGTCACCCGCGATGCCCTGCGCCCCGCGCTGCAGGCGCCCGCCCGAGATGATGCCCGAGCCGATGCCGGTCGCGACCTTCACGAAGAGGAAGTGGTCGGTGCCGGGCCACGCGTGGCTGCGTTCGCCGAGGGCCATGATGTTGACGTCGTTGTCGACGAGGACGGGCACGTCGAGGTGGCGGCGCACCCACCCGGGCACGTCGAAGCCGTCCCAGCCGGGCATGATCGGCGGGTTGACGGGTCGGCCCGTGCCGAACTGGACGGGGCCGGGCAGCCCGATGCCGACGCCGATGAGGTCGTCGCGGGTGCGTCCGAGTCGGTCGAGCAGGGCGTCGGCCCCGGTCACCATGCCCCCCAGGGTGGCCTCGGGCCCGTCGGCGATGTCGATCAGGCGGCGGTCGCTGGTCAGCTCGACCCCCATGAGGTCGGTGAGGGCGAGGTTGACGTGGCCGGCCCCGAAGTCGGCGGCCAGCACGACCCGGGCCGAGGGGATGAGGGCGACCCGCGAGGGCGGTCGCCCGCCGGTCGAGACGGCGTCGGCGAAGGGGCCGACGAGCCCCAGTTCGGCGAGGACGTCGAGGCGCAGGCCGATGGTCGACCGGGCGAGACCGGTCATCGCCGCCAGCTCGGCGCGGGTGCGCGGCGCGCCGTCGCGGAGCAGCTGGAAGATCTCGCTGGCCCCGGTGCTGCCGAGGGCAGACGACCGCGTCGTGTCGGACATGGCAGCAGTAAACCACAGGGCTCGACGGCAGCCGAGAGAAGCCCGCCGAAAAAACGACGACTTTTGCTTGCGGGTCGACAGAAGCGGTCCTATGGTGAGTCTCGGTCGACGCCGACCGCCACTCTTCCGGGGGTGACCGGTCGACGGCTCGACCGCTGAGAGTCCCCGACGGTGCCCGTCACCGCCGCACATCCACTCGGAAGAGGAGACACCCCTGGTGACCACCGCAAGCCCGATCTCGGTCCAGCTCTACACGGTCAGAGACGCCATCGCCGCCGACCTGCCCGGCACCCTGCAGCGCATCGCCGACCTCGGCTACACCCAGGTCGAGCCCTACGCGTTCGTCGACCGCGTCGACGAGTACGCCGAGGCCCTGCCGGCCGCCGGGCTCACCGCGCCCAGCGCGCACGTCGGCCTGATCGGCAAGGACCTCGAGCCGATCTTCGCCGCCGCCACCCGCCTCGGCGTCGGCACGATCATCGACCCGCACATCGACGAGACCCGGTGGGTCACCCGCGAGGACGTCGAGGCGATCGCGGCGGAGCTCGGCGGCATCGCCGACGCGGCCGCGGCCCACGACCTCACCATCGGCTACCACAACCACGCGTTCGAACTCGAGAACCTCATCGACGGCACCCCCGCCCTCGAGGTGTTCGCCGCGGCGCTGCCCGCGAACGTCGTGCTCGAGATCGACACCTACTGGGTCGAGGTCGGCGGCGTGGACGCGGCCGAGCTGCTGGCCCGCCTGGGCGACAAGGTGCAGTTCCTCCACGTGAAGGACGGCCCGAAGAACAAGAACGACGTCGAGCAGGTCGCCGTGGGCCGCGGCTCGATGCCGGTCCGCGACATCCTGCAGGCCGCGCGTCAGGCCACGCCGGTCGTCGAGCTCGACGACCACGTCGGCGACGTGTTCACGGCCCTGGCCGACAGTCTCGAGTTCTTGCAGGGGGTGCGCGCGTGAGCGACGTGACCACCGCCTCCCGGCCCGCCGTCGCGTCCGACGGCAGGACCGGCCCGGTCGGCGTCGGCGTCATCGGCGCCGGGGTGATCAGCGACCAGTACCTCGGCAACCTGACCCGGTTCCCCGACCTGAAGGTCCTGTTCGTCGCCGACATCGACCAGGACCGCGCCGCGGCCCAGGCCGAGAAGTGGGGCGTCCCCGGCAGCGGAACCGTCGCCGAGCTGCTCGCCCTCGACGAGGTCGAGATCGTCGTCAACCTGACGATCCCCGCGGCCCACGTCGAGGTCGCCCTCCAGGCCGTCGCCGCCGGCAAGCACGTCTGGGGCGAGAAGCCGTACGCGCTCGACCGCGAGAGCGGCGCGCGCCTCCTCGCCGCGGCGAAGGAGGCCGGCGTCCGGGTGGCCGTCGCCCCCGACACCTTCCTCGGCGCCGGACTGCAGACGGGCCTGCGGGTCGTCGCGCGCGGCGACATCGGCACGCCGCTCACCGGACTGGCGCTCTTCCAGGTGCCAGGGCCCGAGTCGTGGCACCCGAGCCCCGAGTTCCTCTTCGCCGACGGCGCCGGCCCCATGTTCGATGTCGGCCCGTACTACCTGACCACGCTGGTGCAGGTCTTCGGTCCCGTCGCCAAGGTCACGGCGACGGCTTCGAAGGCGCGCGACAGCCGCGTGATCGGTTCGGGCCCGAAGGCCGGCACGGTCTTCCCCGTCGAGGTGCCGACGCACGTCAGCGCCCTGCTGCAGTTCGAGAGCGGGGCCAGCGCGCAGGCCGTCTTCAGCTTCGACTCGAAGCTCGCCCGGGCCGGCTTCGTCGAGATCGCCGGCACCGAGGGGACCGCCGTGTTCCCCGACCCGAACGAGTTCGAGGGCGACACGACGGTGCACACCGGCACCGACGAACCCGCGGTCGTCGCCGCGACGGGTTCGACCTTCACGCGCGGCACCGGCGTCGCCGAGCTCGCCCAGGCGATCCGCGAGGGACGCCGCGAACGCGTGCCCGGCGAACTCGCCTTCCACGTCCTCGACGTCATGGTCTCGTTGGCCGAGTCCGCCGAGCGCGACGAGAGCGTCCGCGTCGAGTCGACCCTCGAGCCGACGCCCGAACTGCCCGAGAGCTGGGACCCCTCCGTCCCGACCCTCGGCTGACCCGGTGCGGTGCCGGCGCCTCCTCGACGCCGGCACCGGGCCTCCCCACCCGCCCCCGAGCGCACCACCCGCACGACACAGCACCACCCGCACGACACAGCACCACCCGCACGACACAGCACCACGCACCACCCCTTCCCCCACTCGATGTAGAGAAATCTCGAAGAAGAGACACCAGGAGAAGTCATGCAAACGAAGTTCCGTTGGCTCGCCGCCCTCGCGGTCGGAGCCCTTTCGGTCGGATCGATGACCGCCTGCAGCGCCTCGGGCGGCAGCGGCGACTCCGACACCATCACCTACTGGGCGAGCAACCAGGCCCCGACGGTCGAGAAGGACGCCGAGATCCTGCAGGAGAGCATCGATCGCTACACGGAGGAGACCGGGGTCAAGGTCGACCTCGAGGTCATCCCGTGGTCCGACCTCTACAACCGCATCCTCACCGCCGTCTCGAGCGGCGAGGGGCCCGACGTGCTCAACATCGGCAACACCTGGGCGGTGTCGCTGCAGTCCAGCGGTGCGTTCGTGCCGTGGGAGGGCGACGCCCTCGACCAGGTCGGCGGCCAGGACCGCTTCGTGCAGTCCAGCTTCGCGACCGGTGGTGCCGAGGGCCAGGCACCCACGTCGATCCCGCTGTACGGGCTCGCCTACTCGCTGTACTACAACACGGCCATGTTCGAGGCGGCCGGCATCACGACGCCGCCCGCCACGTGGGACGAGTTCGTCGAGGACGCCAAGAAGCTGACGGTGGACACCGACGGTGACGGCACCATCGACCAGTGGGGCGTCACGATGGCCGGGTCGAGCATCTCGAACAACTCGCACCAGGCGTTCGTCCGCGGCCTGCAGAACGACGGGGCGCTCTACGACTCCGACGGCAACCCGGACTTCGGCAACGACGGTGTCGTGAAGGGCGTCAAGGAGTGGGTCGACCTGATGGCCGTCGACAAGGTGGTCTCGCCCTCGGACGCCGAGAGCGTCAACGGTTCCGACATGGCGGCGACCTTCGCCGACGGCAAGGCGGCCATGTTCTTCGACCAGGCCCCCGACGCCAACCTCGCCGCCCGGGACTTCACGGACTACGCGGCCGCGCCGGTGCCGATGGAGTCCGCCGACGCCACCGGGCTGCTGGGCACCCAGAGCCACGTGGCCGGCATCAACGTCAGCGTGTTCGAGAACAGCGACAACAAGGCCGCCGCGATCGACTTCGTCAAGCACCTGACGAGCGACTCCGAGCAGGTCTACCTCAACAAGTCGTTCAGCTCGCTGCCCGTGGTCACGAGCGCGTACGACGACCCGGCGTTCCAGTCGGACACCATCAAGCTGAAGCAGGTCACGCTCGCCGACCACGCCCAGCCCATGCCCCTCTACCCCTCCGAGGGGCAGATGGAGACCTTGGTCGGCACCGCGATCAAGAACCTCCTCGCCACCGCAGCCCAGGGCGGTTCCGTCAGCGAGTCCGACGTCGAGTCGGCCCTCGAGGACGCGAACAGTCAGATGAGCTCGGGTCAGTAGCCCGTCCCACCGCCACCGGTGGGGGCGGTCGGTCCGAGCGACCGGCCGCCCCCGTCGAGGCCCCGAGAGGACCCTCATGACCGTCAACGTCCTGCCCCCCGCCACCGCCGTCGAGGACCTGCCGCCCGACCCGCACCAGCAGGCCCCGCTCGAGCCCGCCAAGCGCAAGAAGCACCGCTCGCCGCTCGCCTACCTGCTCGTGGCCCCGGCCGCCCTCGCCGAACTGCTCGTCCACATCGTCCCGATGGTGCTCGGCGTGTGGATCGCCTTCATCACCCTCAACCAGCTCAGCATCGCCAACTGGGTCAACGCGCCCTTCGTCGGCCTGCGCAACTTCGTCACCGCCCTCGACCCCAGCTCGCCGATCGCGGCCCAGCTCTACGGCGCCCTCGGTCGCACCGTGCTCTTCACGGTCATCGTCGTCGCCATCGCGTGGAGCATGGGCATGCTGGGTGCCGTGCTGCTCACCAGCTCGTTCAAGGGCCGCGGCATCCTGCGCACGCTCTTCCTCGTGCCCTACGCGCTGCCCTCGTACGTCGGCACCATCGCCTGGGCCTTCATGTTCAACCAGCGCGACGGGGCGATCAACCGGTTCCTGGTCGACGACCTGGGCATCCTGCAGGACCGCCCCTTCTGGTTGCTCGGCGGCAACTCGTTCTGGGCCATCGTCATCGTGACGGCCTGGCAGTTCTGGCCGTTCGCCTTCCTCATGCTGCTCGCCGCGCTGCAGAACATCCCGGGCGACGTCTACGAGGCCGCCAGCCTCGACGGCGCCAGCCTCTGGAAGCAGTTCACGCAGATCACCCTGCCCATGGTCAAGCCGGCCAACGCCGTGCTGCTGCTGATCATGAGCCTGTGGATCTTCAACCAGTTCAACGTGCCCTACGTGCTCTTCGGCCCGGCCTCGCCCGAGCAGGCGACCCTCATCTCGCCGTTGATCTACCAGCAGTCGTTCAACAACTGGAACTTCGGCCTCGGCGGTGCCATGAGCGTCATGCTCCTGGTCGTGCTTCTGATCGCGTCGGCGTTCTACATCCGCATGGTTCTGCCGAAGGGACAACACGATGATTGAGACCCGCGGGTTCAAGGTCTTCCGCTTCTTCGGGCTGGCCTTCCTGTCGCTCGTGGTGGTCGTGCCGCTCTACGTGGTGCTGACGACCTCGATCAAGCCGCTCGCCGACGTCCAGGGGCTCTTCACCTGGATCCCCAGCCGGGTGACGCTCGAACCGTACGTGCAGATCTGGCAGACCGTGCCGCTCGCCTCGTACTTCAAGAACAGCCTGATCGTCACGATCTCGGCGACGGTGCTCTCGGTCGCGATGGCCGTGCTGGCGGCGTACTCGCTGGCCCGCCTGCGGTTCAAGGGCCAGCGCAGCTTCAGCCTGGTCGTGCTCTCGACGCAGATGTTCCCGGGCATCCTGTTCCTGCTGCCGCTGTTCCTGATCTTCGTGCAGATCCAGCGGACGGTCGGCGTGCAGCTGACCGGCAGCTACCTCGGCCTGATCATCACGTACATGACCTTCTCGCTGCCGTTCTCGATCTGGATGCTGACGGGCTACTTCGCGTCGATCCCGAAAGAGCTCGAAGAGGCCTCGATGATCGACGGCACGGGTCGCCTCGGCGCGCTGTTCCGCGTCGTGATCCCGGTCGCGAAGCCCGGCATCATCGCCGTCGCGGTCTACGCCTTCATCACGGCCTGGGGCGAGGTGCTCTTCGCCTCGGTGCTCACGAGCAAGGACACCAGGACGCTCTCGATCGGCCTCCGCGCCTACGCCTCGCAGCAGGACGTCTACTGGAACCAGCTGATGGCGGCCTCGGTCGTGGTCTCGCTGCCCGTGCTGATCGGCTTCATGCTCGTCCAGAAACACCTGATCACCGGGCTGTCGTCGGGGGCCGTGAAGTGACGGAGCCGGCCGTGGCCACGGCGGTGGAGCCGGTGGGCGCCACCGCCGGCCCGGCCGGGCGGACCACGCCGAGCCGAGGAGGCGCGGTGCCGGTCGAACCCCTCCGCGTCGGCATCGTGGGCGGCGGCTTCATGGCCCGCGTGCACGCCGGGGCCGCACGGTCGGCCGGCGCCCGGGTGGTCGCCCTGGCCTCGTCGAGCGCGTCGAGCGCGGCCAGGGCGGCGGGGGTGCTCGGCGTCGACACGGCGCACGAGAGCGTCGACGACCTGGTGACCGACCCCGGCGTCGACGTCGTCCACGTCTGCTCGCCGAACGCCACGCACGCCCCGGTCGCGCTGGCGGCGCTCGCCGCCGGCAAGCACGTCGTCTGCGAGAAGCCGCTCGCGACCTCGTCCGCCGAGGCGGAGGCCCTGGTCGCCGCCGCCCGCGACGGGCGCCTGGTCGGTGCGGTGCCCTTCGTCTACCGGTACCACCCGATGGTCCGCGAGGCGCGGGCACGCGTCGCCTCGGGCGAGGCGGGCCGCGTGCTGAGCGTGCGGGGCTCGTACCTGCAGGACTGGCTGCTGGACAGCACCGACGTCGACTGGCGCGTCGACTCGGCGGCGGGCGGCCCGTCGCGGGCCTTCGCCGACATCGGCAGCCACCTGGTCGACCTGCTCGAATTCGTCCTGGGCGACCGACTGGCCCGGCTGACCTCGACGACCCGGACGGTGCACGCGCACCGCGGCGGTTCGTCGGTCGACACCGAGGACGAGGCGGCCGTCGTGTTCGAGACGGCCCGCGGTGCGATCGGCACCCTCTTCGTGTCGCAGGTGGCGCCGGGTCGCAAGAACCGCCTCCTGCTCGACCTGTCGGGCACGGCCGAGAGCCTCGAGTTCTCGCAGGAGGAGCCCGAGACGCTCTGGGTCGGTCGCCGCTCGGGCACCCAGCTCGTCGCCCGCGACGCCGCGGTGCTCGCTCCCGACGCCGCGCGGTTGTCCACCGTGCCCGCCGGGCACCCGATGGGCTACGTCGACGCCTTCGCAGGGTTCGTCCGCGACGCGCACGACGCCGTCCGCGGGGGTTCGCCCGAGGGGCTGCCCACGTTCGCCGACGGCCTCCGCGCCGTGCGGGTGACCGAGGCCGTCCTCGCGTCCGCCGCCGCGCGCACGTGGGTCGAGCTGCCCTGACCCCGCCCACCCGCCGTCGCCGTCGCCCGCACCGCCGCACCCTGGAAGGACCCCATGACCGAGAGCTCGCGCCCCGTCACCCTGTTCACCGGCCAGTGGGCCGACCTGCCGTTCGACGAGGTCGCGGCGCTCGCCGCCGGCTGGGGGTACGACGGCCTCGAGATCGCCGCCTCGGGCGACCACCTCGACCTCGAGCGCGCCGACCAGGACGACGCCTACCTGCGCTCGCGCCTCGACGTGCTCGACCGGCACGGCCTGCGCGTCTGGGCGATCTCGAACCACCTGACCGGCCAGGCGGTCTGCGACGACCCGATCGACTTCCGGCACCAGGCGATCGTGCGGCCGTCCACCTGGGGCGACGGCGAGCCCGAGGGCGTCCGACGGCGGGCCGCCGAGGACATGAAGCGCGCGGCGCGCGTCGCCCGCAAGATGGGCGTCGACACCGTCGTCGGCTTCACCGGGTCGAAGATCTGGCCGTACGTCGCGATGTTCCCGCCGGTGCCGGCGAGCGTCATCGACGCCGGTTACCAGGACTTCGCCGACCGCTGGAACCCCATCCTCGACGTGTTCGACGCCGAGGGCGTCCGGTTCGCCCACGAGGTGCACCCGAGCGAGATCGCCTACGACCACTGGACGAGCGT
The DNA here is from genome assembly GCF_040547465.1 of Frigoribacterium sp. PvP054. Classification (NCBI taxonomy): domain Bacteria; kingdom Bacillati; phylum Actinomycetota; class Actinomycetes; order Micrococcales; family Microbacteriaceae; genus Frigoribacterium; species Frigoribacterium sp. PvP054. The sequence continues at coordinate 505,845 of NZ_JBEPPU010000001.1, read as the reverse complement.
CCGCACCCTCGAGGCCATCGACCACCGGCCGGCGTTCGGCTTCAACTGGGACCCGTCGCACATGCTCTGGCAGGGCGTCGACACCGTGTCGTTCATCACCGACTTCGCCGACCGGATCTTCCACGTCGACTGCAAGGACACCCGCATCAAGCCGCCCACCGGCCGGTCGGGCGTGCTCGGGTCGCACCTGCCCTGGGGCGACCCGCGCCGCGGCTGGGACTTCGTCTCGACGGGTCACGGCGACATGCACTGGGAGGACGCCTTCCGTGCCCTCGACTCCATCGGCTACGACGGCCCGATCTCGATCGAGTGGGAGGACGCCGGCATGGACCGCCTGCACGGCGCCCCCGAGGCGCTGGCGTACGTCCGGTCGCTGCTCTGGCAGCGGCCGAGCGCCTCCTTCGACGCCGCCTTCTCGAACCAGTGACGGCAGACTGACCGCATGCCCCGAACCCTCCTGCCCGGACGACGCAGCCGCCTGCTCGTCGTCGACCCCGCGACCGGCGACGTCGAGGTGGTCCTCGAGAGCAGCCGCCTGCTGGTCGAGGCCCCGAACTGGAGCCCCGACGGCCGCTGGCTCGTGGTCAACGGCGACGGCCTGCTCTGGCGGCTGCCGGCCGACGCGCGCGGGGTCGACGAGGCCGCGCTCGAACCGGTGCCGATGGGCGACGTGCCCGAGATCAACAACGACCACGTGATCGTCCCCGACCAGGGTGCGGTGATCGTCAGCGCCCGCGACGGCCACCTGTACGAGGTGCCCTGGGACGGCGTCGCCCCGGGCGGCACCGCGCGCCGGGTGACCCGCGACCACCCCGCCGGGCGCAACCACAAGAACTACCTGCACGGCGTCTCGCCCGACGGCGCCACGCTCAGCGTGATCGTCGGCGCCCTGCCGGCCCCGGTCGACGACCCGGACGACGAGGAGGCGCGGGCCGGCTGGCGGACGGACGTCGCCCTGGTCTCGCGGGCCGACGGCGCCACCACGCCGGTGACCGACGACGAGCACCCGGACGACGGGGCCGAGTTCTCGCCCGACGGCGCCTGGCTGTGGACGAACTCGGAACGCGCCTCCGCGGGGGTCGCCGGTCACGCCCAGCTCTTCCGCAGCCGCCTCGACGGCGGCGACGTCGTCCAGGTGACGCACGACGAGCGGGTCAACTGGTTCCCGCACGTGTCGCCCGACGGCGGGACGCTGCTCTGGGTGTCGTTCGAGCCCGGCACGATCGGCCACCCCGAGGACCGCGACGTGGTGCTGCGCACCCTGCCGCTCGGCCCCGACGGCCTGCCCGTGCCGGGTCGGGAGCCGCACGACGTCCTCGCCCTCTTCGGCGGCCAGGGCACGATCAACGTGCCCTGCTGGGCCCCCGACTCGGGCCGCTTCGCCTGCGCGGACTACCCCCTGGGCTGACGCCGGGGCCCTGGCACGGCCCCGGCACGCCCGCGGTCAGATCTCGGTGACCCGGCCTCCCTTCAGGTGCAGCCGGCGTTCGGCCCGCCTCGCCACCGCCGAGTCGTGCGTGACGATCACCAGGGTCAGGCCGCGCTCGCGCCAGACGCCCTCGAGCAGGTCCATGATCTCGTCACGGGTCGCCTCGTCGAGCGACCCGGTGGGCTCGTCGGCGAGCAGCACCGTGGGCTCCTTGACCAGGGCCCTGGCGACGGCGACGCGTTGCTGCTGACCGCCCGAGAGCTCGACGGGCAGGTGGTCGGCGCGCTCGGCGAGGCCGACCGAGGCGAGGGCGGCGGCCGCCCGTCGACGCCGTTCGTCGCGGGGCACCGAGCCGTCGGCGAACGCCGTCTCGACGTTCTCGGCCGCCGTCAAGGTCGGGATCAGGTTGAACCCCTGGAACACGAAGCCGATCTCGCGCCCCCTGGCCGCGGCCAGGGCGTGGTCGCCGGCCTTCGACAGGTCGTGCTCGCCGAGCAGCACCGTGCCGCTCGTGGGTCGGTCCAGGGCGCCGAGCATCTGCAGCAGCGTCGACTTGCCGCCGCCGGTCGGCCCCTGGATCGCGACCATCTGGCCGGCCGGGATCTCGAGCGTGACGCCGGCCAGCGCGGTCACGGTCTTCTTCTTCTGCGAGTACGTCTTGACGACGTCGGTGAGGCGGTACATCGGTCGGTGCCCTTCGGGTGCGTGCGGTGCGGTGGGGGAGTGCCGGTCGGCGGGGGAGTGCCGCTCGGCGGGGACGTGCCGGTCGGCGGGGGACGAGGAGGCGCGGGTCGCGTCGGTCACGCCGGCCGCCCCCGCCTCGGCGCGGCTCACGCGACGCTCCGCAGCGCTTCGGCGGGGCGCAGCCGCGAGGCCCGCCAGCCGCCGATCGCGCCGGCCAGGAGGCCGCCGAGCACGGCGAGCCCCACGGCGAACAGGACGATCGTGAGCGAGACCGGGACGTGCAGCACGACGTCGGTCGTGGCCTGGACCACCTGCTGACCGAAGCCGCTGGCGGCACCGGTCGCCGCGCCTCCCTGGGTCGCCGTGCCGGCGGCCGCGGTGGCGGCGCCGCCGGGCACGCCGCCCGGGCCGCCCGCTCCGGGGCCGGACGAACTCGCGGCCGACGCCGAGAGCGTCGGGGCGATCGCGTTGACCACGACGATGCCGAGCAGGCCGACCGCGACGCCGACGACGCCGCCGATCAGGCCCTGCACGAGCGACTCGCCGGCGACCTGACGGGTGATGCGCGCGTTGCTCCAGCCGACGGCCTTCAGGGTGCCGAACTCCCTGGTGCGTCGGCCGACGCCCGAGACCGTGAACAGGACGGCGAGGGCGAACGCGGCGGCCAGCACGACGACCGAGAGCCAGGTGCCGAGGGTCGAGACCAGGCCCGAGGCGGTCGAGAGCGAACCCGAGACGCTGGACGCGAGGTCGGACTGCGTGCTGACGGTCGCGTCGGGCAGGGCGGCCTCGAGGTCGGTCTTCAGCGAGTCGACGTCGCTCGCGCTCGCGGCCGTGACGTAGACGTCGCTGATCTGTCCGGTCAGCCCGCTGACGGCCTGGGCCGTGTCGAGCGGGACGTACGTGTCGCTCGCGGTCGCCGCGTCGGACGACGTGGACGCCACGACGCCGATCACGGTGAAGTCGGTGCCGCCGATGGCGAGGGTGTCGCCGGTGGCGAGGTCGGCGCTCGTGGCGTAGGTCTGGTCGAGCACGACGACGTCCTGTCCGGCGTCGGCGGCGGTGAAGGTGCGGCCGTCCACCAGCGAGACGCTCGTGAGCGGGCCGACCGCGTCCGCGGTCACGTCGATGCCCTCGACGGCGAACTGGTCGACGTCGAACGAGCTGCCGCCCGCGCCGTCGGCCCCGCCGGTCGGAGGGGACTGCTGCGTGGCGCCCGAGTCGGTGCCGGTGCCCGGGTCGGGGGCGGTGCCCGTGCCTCCCGTGCCGCTCGTGCCGCCCTGCGAGAAGTCCGGCAGCGTGCCCGAGAAGCTCGAGGCCTGCAGGCTGAGGGTGGCGGTGGCGGCGGCGACGCCGTCGACCCCCTCGACGGTGGTGAGCGTCGAGGCGTCGAAGGTGGCCGTGCCGCGGGCCGCCGAGAGGGTGCTCTGCGCGACCTGGGTGCTGCCGCCTTCCGTGCTGCCGTCGCCCGAGCCGAAGTCGAACCGCTGGCCGGGGCCGCCGCCGTCGGTGCCGGGCTCGGCGGTCTGCGTGATCGTGACGTCGGTGCCGACGCCGTAGACGGACTCGAGCACGGACGACTGGGCGTCGCGCACGCCGGAGGCGACGCCGTTGACGATGATGACGAGGGCGATGGCGAGCGCCATGCCGATGGCGATGACGACCGTCTGCTTGCGCCTGTTGCCGAGTTCTCGGCGCAGGTAGGTGAAGAACATGGTGGGGGCTCCTTGACTGGGGCGGTGCCGGGCCGGGAGGGCCTGCCGCCGGAGCGAACCTAGGGACGAGCTCGATGAGGGGCCGATCAGCACGCCATGAGGCGGCTATGAGACATGTGCAGCCTGCTCATCGTCCGATCACAGTCCGTTCATAGGAACCGCTCGATACTTGGAGAGGTGACCACAACGACCCCCGCCACCGCTTCGGCCCCGCGCCTCACCCGTGCCGACGGAACGCCCCTCCGAGTCCTCGTCGTCGACGACGAGAACAGCCTCACCGACCTGCTCTCGATGGCCCTGCGCTACGAGGGGTGGGACGTCAAGGCCGCCTCCGACGGGCAGGCGGCGCTCGCCACGGCCCGCGAGTTCAAGCCCGACGCCATCGTGCTCGACTGGATGCTGCCCGACATCGACGGCATCCAGGTGCTCGGCCGGCTGCGCTCGAGCGGCGACGACACCCCCATCCTGTTCCTCACCGCGAAGGACAGCGTCGAGGACCGCGTGTCGGGCCTCACGGCCGGGGGCGACGACTACGTCACCAAGCCCTTCTCGCTCGAAGAGGTCGTGGCCCGCCTGCGCGGCCTGATCCGGCGGTCGGCCTCGGCCGTCAGCGAGGCCGGCGACTCACGCATCGTCGTCGGCGACCTCGTCCTCGACGAGGAGAGCTACGAGGTGACCCGGTCCGGCCGCGAGATCGAGCTGACCGCGACCGAGTTCGAGCTGCTGCGCTTCCTGATGCGCAATCCGCGGCGCGTGCTGAGCAAGGCGCAGATCCTCGACCGGGTCTGGAGCTACGACTTCGGTGGCAAGTCCAGCGTCGTCGAGATCTACATCTCGTACCTGCGCAAGAAGATCGACGTGGGCGAAGAGCCCATGATCCACACCGTGCGGGGCGTGGGTTACGTGATCAAGCCCACGTCGTGACCGATGCCCTGCCCGCCCGGGTGGGCTCGCGCCTCCGGGGCCTCGTGCGTCGGGCGCCCGGGCTCGCCGGGCCGCTCACCCTGCGCAACCGCCTGATCCTCAGCATCGTCGCCCTCGTGGTGCTGCTGACGATCGTGATCGGCGCGGTGAGCGTCGTCGCGCTCCGCAGCTCGCTCGTCGACCAGCTCGACGACGAGCTGGGCCAGGCGACGAACCGGGCCCTGAGCGGTCCGGCGGGCGGAGGGGCCGACTCCGGTCGGCCGAGCGTGTCTCCCGACGAGGCCGACCTGCTCGGGCCCCGCCAGGCGCCGGGCACCTTCACGGCCCTCGTGGTCGGCCAGCGGGTCACCGCCGCCTACAGCATCGACTCGTTCGGCGACGTCGACGACCCGGTGACGTCGGCGAACGCCGCGGCCGTCCTGTCGGTCGTCGGGTCGACCGACCCCACGACGGTCGACCTGGGCGGCGACCTCGGCTCGTACCGGGTCGAGGCGCAGCCCGTGCAGCTCGTCCCGACCTCGGGGGTCGGCACCACGACGACCTACGGCTACATCGTCGTCGGCCTGCCGATGGACAGCGTGTCGACGACGGTGACCCGCATGGTGGCCGTCATCGTGGCGATCACCGTCGTCGGCCTGGCGATCGCCATCGCCATCGCCTACGCCGTCGTCCGCAGCGCCCTGCGACCGCTCGAGCGGATGTCCGACACGGCCCTGCGGGTCGCCGAACTGCCCCTCGACCGGGGCGAGGTGGCGCTGGCGGAACGCGTCGACGACGCCGACGCCGACACCCGCACCGAGGTCGGGCGGGTCGGCGCGTCGCTCAACCGCATGCTCGGCCACGTGGCGGGCGCGCTCGAGGCCCGACAGCAGAGCGAGAACAAGGTGCGGCAGTTCGTCGCGGACGCCTCGCACGAGCTGCGGACGCCGCTCGCCTCGGTGCGCGGCTACGCCGAGCTGACCCGACGCATGAACGCCGGCCTGCCCGACGACGTCGTCTACGCCATGGGGCGCATCGAGTCCGAGTCGCTGCGCATGACCTCGCTCGTCGAGGACCTGCTGCTGCTCGCGCGCCTCGACGAGGGGCGCGACCTCGTCACGGGCGACGTCGACCTCACCCGCGTGGTGCTCGACGCCGTCAACGACGCCCACGTGGCCGGCCCGACGCACGACGTCGACGTCTACGTGCCCGACGAACCCGTGACGGTGTCGGGTGACGCCATGCGCCTGCACCAGATCGTCGCCAACCTGTTGACCAACGCGCGCACCCACACGCCCGACGGCACCCACGTGCACGTCTCGCTGACGGTCGACGACGCGTCGGGGCGGGCCGTCGTCTCGGTGGCCGACGACGGCCCCGGCATCGACGAGGCCGTGCTGCCCGTGCTCTTCGAGCGGTTCGCCCGCGCCGACAGCTCGCGCTCGCGGAAGGCCGGCTCGACCGGCCTCGGCCTCGCCATCGTCGAGGCCGTCGTCCACTCGCACGGCGGCACGGTCGACGTCGACAGCTCGGCCGCGGGGGCGACCTTCACGGTGCGCCTCCCGCTCGCGACGCCCGTCGTCGTGGACGCCCGCGACGGCGAGGAGGCGCGACTTGCGTGAACGCGCCTCCTGCGTCTACTCTGTACGAAGCCCAAGACCGCCGGTTGTGCTCGTCTGCTCGCAGACGGGTGCCGAAGGTTCTCGAGAGAGAGCGACCAGCGCAGGTGTGTGAAGTCGTTCCTCTTCTCGAAGAGATCCAGCTCCGTGCCCCTGTGCCGGAGCTTTTTTCATGCCGTCTCGTTTCGAGCAGGCGTGGTCGAGTGCCCGGGGGCTGCCGGCACACCCACGTTTTAGGAGAGCCATGGCGAACAAGGAAGCATCGGTCGCCGAGCTCACGGAGAACTTCCGTGACTCGACCGCCGTCCTGCTCACCGAGTACCGCGGTCTCACTGTTGCCGAGCTGAAAGAGCTCCGCAAGTCCATCAGTGCAGACGCGACGTACGCCGTGGTGAAGAACACGCTCAGCAAGATCGCGGCGAACAACGCCGGAATCAGCTCGTTCGACGACGAACTCGTCGGACCTTCTGCGATCGCCTTCGTCCACGGTGACCCTGTCGCCGTCGCCAAGGGCCTGCGTGACTTCGCCAAGGCACACCCCGCTCTGATCGTGAAGAACGGTTACTTCGACGGTAACCCTCTCTCGGCAGACGAGGTCAACAAGCTCGCCGACCTCGAGTCCCGAGAGGTGCTGCTGGGCAAACTGGCCGGCGCCTTCAAGGCCTCGCTGTTCGGTGCTGCGTACCTGTTCCAGGCTCCGCTCTCGCAGGCCGTCCGCACGGTCGAGGCGCTGCGCGCGAAGCAGGAAGCCGACAGCTAAGCGCTGTCGCACCAACCCCCACTTCAGCTACACAACAAGGAGAAAATCATGGCGAAGCTCACGCAGGACGAACTGATCGAGGCTTTCAAGGAGCTCACGCTCATCGAGCTCAGCGAGTTCGTGAAGAAGTTCGAAGAGGTCTTCGAGGTCACCGCTGCTGCCCCCGTGGCCGCCGCCGGTGCCGCCGGCCCCGCCGCCCCCGCCGAAGAGGTCGAGGAGAAGGACTCCTTCGACGTCGTCCTCGAGGCTGCCGGCGACAAGAAGATCCAGGTCATCAAAGAGGTCCGTGCGCTCACCAGCCTCGGCCTCGGCGAGGCCAAGGCCGTCGTCGACGGTGCCCCCAGCACCGTCCTCGAGGGCGCGAACAAGGAAGCCGCCGAGAAGGCCAAGGCTCAGCTCGAGGCCGCCGGCGCGACGATCACCCTCAAGTAGTCGGCGGGCCCTCGCGGCCCCTCGCGCTTGAGCGGCACGTCTGCTCAGCACCAGACAGAAGGCGCCACCCCTCGGGGTGGCGCCTTCTGGCGTTCCTGCGGGGGCGCTGTCAGGGCGCGTCGTCCGAGCCCGGTGACCCGCGCCTCCTCGTCGTGTCGGCGGGTGCCCGGTCAGGAGGCGCGGGCCAGCTCCGAGTGCCGGCGGCCGTACCCGAGGTACACCGCGGTGCCCACGACCATCCACACGGCGAAGGCGAGCCACGTCACCCACCCCAGCGTGACCATCAGCAAGACGCAGAAGGCGCAGCCGGCGATCGGCGTGAGCGGGTACAGCGGCACCCGGTAGGTGCGCTCGAGCTCGGGCCGGTTGCGGCGCAGCCAGATGACCGACACGTTGACGAGGGCGAAGGCGAAGAGCGTGCCGATGCTCGTCGCGTCGGCGAGGGCGCCGAGGGGGATCACCGCGGCGGCCACGGCCACCGCCCCGCCGACGATCAGCGTGCCGGCGACCGGGGTCCGCGTCCTCGGCGAGACGCGCCCGAGCACCCGGGGCACGAGACCGTCGCGGGCCATGGCGACGAAGATGCGCGTCTGCCCGTAGAGCACGGTGAGCACGACGCTGGCGATCGCGGCGACGGCCGTGACGGCGAACAGGAACGCCACCCACGGCTGGCCGGTGATGTCGGCGACGATCGTGACGAGGGTGGCCTCGCCGTCGGTGAACGACGTCCACGGCCGGGCGCCGATCGCGGCGACGGCCACCAGGATGTACAGCACCGTGATGATGACGATCGAGGCGATGATGGCGCGCGGCAGGTCGCGTCGGGCGTCGCGGGCCTCCTCGCCGGCCGTCGAGGCCGCGTCGAACCCGATGTACGAGAAGAACAGCCGCGACGCCGCGGCCGAGACCCCGGCGGCGCCCATCGGGGCGAGCGGTTCGAAGTTGCCGACGCTGAACGCGGTGAAGGCCACGGCGACGAAGAAGACGAGCAGCCCCACCTTGACCACCACCAACAGGGTGTTCACCCAGGCGCTCTCGCGGGCACCCGGCACGAGGGCGAGCGTGGCGAGCACGACGAGCACGGCCGCGGGCAGGTTGAGCACGCCGCCGGCCCCCGGCGGCTCGGCGATCGCGGCGGGCAGGGCGAGGCCGAAGACGTCGAGTGCCTCGTTGACGTACTGACCCGCGCCGACGGCGACGGCCGCGACCGAGACGGCGTACTCGAGCACGAGGCACCAGCCGCAGACCCAGGCGATGCCCTCGCCGAGGGTGGCGTAGGCGTACGAGTAGCTCGAGCCCGAGACGGGCACGCTGCCGGCCATCTCGGCGTACGACAGGGCCGAGAGCAGTGCCGCGACGCCCGCGAGCACGAACGAGATCCAGACCGCCGGCCCGGCCAACGGGACGGCGGTGCCGAGCACGACGAGGATGCCCGTGCCGAGCGTCGCCCCGATGCTGATCGCGGTGAGGTGCCAGACCCCGAGGGTGCGCCGCAGGCGCGGGCCGCCGTCGACGGCTGTCCCCTCGGCGGCGAACGCCTCGAGGGGCTTGCGCGCCCTCAGCTGGGCGACGAGGGAGGGACGGGAGGGGAGGCGGAGCTCTTCGGGCACCGCGAGAGGTTACCGTACGACCGGCACCGCACCCCGTCGTGGTCAGTCGTCGAGGTCGAGGCCCAGCTGCTTGACGCGGGTCATGGCCTCACGCCTCGAGGACGCCTGCAGCTTGCGGTAGATGCTGCGCACGTGGCTCTTCACGGTGTTGACCGAGATGAAGAGCTGGCTGCCGATCTGCCCGAGGGTCTGGCCCGTGGCCAGGTGTCGGACGATGACGAGCTCGCGGTCGCTCAGCGGCTCGGCGAGTTGCGGCACGACGTCGGCCGACGTGCCGCGCAGGCGGTCGAGCACCCCGACGATGGCGGGGGGCTGACGGCGGCCGACGGCCCGCTGCACGAGGTGCTCGAGGACGTCCTCCGGCAGGGAGGCGAAGAGCCAGATCGAGCCGTTGTGACCGGCGCTCAAGAGCGCCTGGTCGAAGGCGATGTCGCTGTGGGCGGCGTCGCCCAGGGCGAGGTGGGCGGCGGCCTGGAGCGCGTGCACCTGTCCCATGGTGCGTTCGCTGTGCAGGTCGCCGATGGCCAGGCAGGGCTCGAGCGCCTCGAGCGCCGAGTCCGGCTCGCCGGCGGCGAGGTGCACGAGGGCGAGCACGCGGCCGGGGCAGCGGATGTGGTGGTGCGACGGGGTCACCGACGACGCCAGCCGCCGGGCCTCGTGCGACTGGCCGAGGAGGCGCATGGTCTCGGCGCGCATGACGACGGCGGAGTCGGTGAGGGCGCTGTGGCCGGTGAAGCCGTCGATCGTCCGCGTGATGCGGGCGAGGAGGTCGAGCACCTCGATGTGCCGACCCTCGGACAGCAGCACGTGGGCCTCGGCGAAGAGTCCGAGGGCCTCCCAGTCGCTGCCCCGTGAGGCCTGGCGGACGTCGGTGAGCAGGCCCTCGTGGCCGCCGACGGCCTCGCCGCGTTCGAGGGCGAGGTGCACGCGGGTGATCTGCGTCAGGGCGCCGAACGAGCTGACCAGCAGGTCGGTGCCGTCGGCGAGCTCGCGGGCGAGGTCGACGTGCCGGTCGGCCAGGTCGAAGTCCCCGATCAGCATGGCGACGAAGGCGAGGGCCGAGAGGCACTCGACCCGCTCGGCGGTGCTGAGGTGGTCCTCGCCCAGCCCGTTCGCCAGGCTGAGGGCGAAGCGGGCCTGGTCGATCTCGCCGTAGTGCAGGCGGATCAGGCCGAGCTGCAGCGAGAACGAGGCGCTGAGCGAGATGCGGAGGCTGATCGACTCGGCGAGGTCGTTCTCGATCAGCGTGCGGGCGACCTCGAGGTGCTCGTGGGCCACCACGAAGTTGCCCAGGGTGCGCAGGGAGGCGCCGAGGTGGATGTGGTACCCGGCGCGGACGTCGAGGGGCAGGTCGGGGTCGGCGTCGAGGGCCTTGGCGACGCCTCGGAACCACGGCAGCGCGGCACTGCGCGAGCGTGAGCCGACCGAGCGGTGGCTCGCCGCCAGCGCGAGCAGGATGCGCGGCCTGCCGCGCCACTCCTCCTCGGGGGTGGAGCGGATCGCCTCGCGGAGGCGTGCTCCCTGGACGGGGGCGATCTGGGTCCAGCCCTGCTCGATGGCATCGAGAGCGGCCCGGTGGTCGGCGGGCTGCAGTTCGGCACTCGGTGGTTCGACGGCCGTGGGGTTCGACGTGTTCACGATGGTCCTAGCTCTGCCGCTTCGGGAGGCCCACTCGTCGGGTACGGGGGCGCGGCTGCCGGAGCCTGGTCAGGTGCACCGACATCGCCATACTAAACTGAGTGGTCTTCGCACCGGGGGATGTGTCGGGCATTGCGCCCACAACTGGGGGACGAACGGTCGTTCTACGGCGTGTCGGTCCCGGTGTGGCCCCTCGTCCCGTGCACGGTCTGCACCGATCTCGCGGGGCCGACGGCGGACGCCGGGGGTCCGGCCTACGCTGACCGGATGAGTTCGATGCATCCGCCCGCGGGCGGTCCCCGCGGCGGCGGTCGGCCGGGTGGGTCCCGGGTGTCGAGCGGCGACGCCGACGCCCAGCGGGCGGCGAACGCCACGGCGCCACGCATCCCCGACCTCGTCGGTCGCATCCGGGGTCTGTTCTCGCCGCACAAGCGGGCCCTCGTCGTCACGGTCGTGCTCGTCCTCGTCGGGGCGGCCCTCAGCGTGGCTCCGCCGTTGCTCACCAAGCAGGCCTTCGACCGGGGGCTGTTCCCGCCGGGCGGGCCCGACGTGCCCGTGCTGCTCGAGCTGGTGGGTGCCATGGTCGGGCTCTGGGTGCTGTCGGCCGGCATCGGCGTGTGGCAGACGTACCTGACGGCCACGGTCGGCAACAAGGTCATGGGTGCGTTGCGCATCCGCCTGTTCGGCCACCTGCAGCGCATGGAGCTCGCCTTCTTCACCCGCACCAAGACGGGTGTGATCCAGTCCCGGCTGCAGAACGACGTCGGTGGCGTCGCGAGCGTGCTCAGCAACACGATCTCGAGCGTCCTCGGCAACACGGTCACGGTCATCGCGGCGTTCGTGTCGATGCTGGTGCTCAGCTGGCAGATGACGGTCGTGACGGTGATCCTGCTGCCGCTGCTCGTCGTCGCCCAGCGCCGGGTCGGGCAGGTCAGGGCGCGCATCGCGACCAAGACGCAGGAGTCCCTCAGCGACATGACGGCCATCACGCAAGAGGCCCTGAGCGTCAGCGGCATCCTGCTGGCCAAGAGCTTCAACCAGCAGCGCGCCGAGGTCGAACGGTACTCGGCCGAGAACCGCACCCAGATCGGCCTGCAGGTGCGCCAGCAGATGAGCGGCCAGTGGTTCTTCGCCGTCGTCCAGATCTTCCTCTCGGTCATCCCCGCCCTGATCTACCTGGTCGCGGCGTGGCTGATCCTCCGCGACGTCCCGGTGACGGCCGGCACGATCGTCGCCTTCACGACGGTGCAGGCCCGGCTGACCTTCCCGCTGATGGGCCTGCTGCGGGTGGCCCTCGACCTGCAGACCTCCGGAGCGCTCTTCGCGCGCATCTTCGAGTACCTCGACCTCCACCCGGCGATCACGAACGACCCCTCGGCCGAGGCCGTCGACGAGACGCAGCTCGGCCGGGTCGAGTTCGACGACGTCTCGTTCTCGTACCCCGACGCCGAGCCCGGCCAGAAGACCCTCGACGGCGTCTCGTTCGACATCGCGCCCGGTCAGTTCGCCGCCTTCGTGGGCCCGAGCGGCGCCGGCAAGACGACCGTGTCGTACCTCATCCCCCGGTTCTACGAGGCGTCGGGTGGGGCCGTGCGCTTCGCCGGCACCGACGTCCGGCGGCTCGACCAAGAGAGCCTGGTCGGCAACATCGGCATCGTCAGCCAAGAGACGTACCTCTTCCACGCCAGCATCGGCGACAACCTCCGCTACGCGCGGCCCGACGCGACCGACGAGCAACTGGTCGACGCGGCCCGGCAGGCCAACATCCACGAGACCATCGCGTCGTTCCCCGACGGCTACGACACGATCGTCGGCGAGCGGGGCTACCGCCTCTCGGGTGGTGAGAAGCAACGGATCGCCATCGCGCGGGTCCTGCTGAAAGACCCGGCGGTGATGGTCCTCGACGAGGCGACGAGCGCCCTCGACACGGTGTCCGAGCGCGTGGTGCAAGAGGCCCTCGACACGGCGACCCGCGGTCGGACGACCATCGCGATCGCCCACCGGCTCTCGACCGTGCGCGAGGCGGACGTCGTCTTCGTCGTCGTGGCGGGCCACGTCGTCGAACGTGGCACGCACGACGAGCTGCTCGCGCTGGGCGGGGTCTACGCCGAGCTCTACGGGCAACAGGTGTCGGCGTGAGGCGTGACGGCCGCCGAGCGATCCGGTGACGCGAGCCGCCCCGGGCCGGTGACCCGCGCCTCCTGACCGGAAGGGTCGCGAGCCCCTGGTCGTCGACGGGGCCCTGGTGGTAAATGTTGAGCACGGGTCAGGTGAGTCGTCCTCGAATCGCGGGGCGCCACGTTCGGGCTGGCCCGAGGGACGAGGCCAGACATGACCACCACGCCGACCGACCAGCGCTCGACCGACGTCGTCGACGCCGTGCCGCACCGTCGTTTCAGCTGGCGGGCCCTGGCGGGTCGCGGCTCGCTCGACATCCAGTCGAAGCTCCTCGTGATGCTGCTCGCCGTCAGTTTCGTCGCGGCCGTCGTGATCGGCGCGGTCGGCTACGTGAACGGTCGCGACTCGCTGCGCGAGGCGGCGTTCGACCAGGTGACGAGCATCCGAGAGTCCCGGGCGCGAGAGGTCGAGCGCACCCTGGCCGGCGTGCAGCAGGCCGTCGTGCTCGACAGCCGCAACGACAGCGCGGTGCAGGCCTCGCGGGCGTTCAACGCCGGGTTCGCCGCCCTCGCCGACCAGACCCCGACCGCCGAGCAGACCTCGGCGGTCGACGGGTACTACTCCGACACGTTCGGGCCGCGGTACGACGAGGCGACGGGCTCGCAGGCCGACGTCGACCTCATCACGCCGTCGACCCCGGCGCAGACCTACCTGCAGTCGCTCTACACGGTGCCCTTCGACGACGACTACGACGCGTCGCTCGCCCTCGACGCCGCGGACGACGGCAGCCAGTGGTCGGCCGCCCGGGCCGAGTACCACGACTACTTCCGCGAGATGGTCACGCAGCTGTCGTACGAGGACGCCCTGCTGCTCGACACCGACGGCAACGTGGTCTACTCGGCCTTCTCGGGGGTCGACCTCGGCACCAACGTCGAGACCGGGCCGTACTCGCGCACGAACCTGCGCGAGGTCTACGACGAGGCCCTCGAGTCGAACACCGTCGACTCGTCGTTCACGACCGACTTCCAGCCCTACCTGCCGTCCCTCGGTGCGCCGACCGCCTGGATCGCCTCGCCCGTCGGCACGGGGGCCGACGTCTCGGGCGTGCTGGCCATCCAGGTGCCGGTCGACGCCATCGACGACGTCATGACCGGTGACGAGTCGTGGGGTCGCGACGGCTTGGGCGACACCGGCGAGGCCTACCTCGCCGGCCCGGACCTGACGATGCGGTCGTCGTCTCGCGAGCTGATCGAGCACCCCGACACCTTCGCCGCCGACGTGATCTCGCACGGCACCCCCACCTCGGTCGCGAACCGGCAGGTCGAGACGGGCAGCTCGGTGCTGCTCCAGCCGGTCGCGACGGCGGCGGTCCGGGCCGCGCTCGAGGGCCGGACCGCGACCACCGTGAACACCGACTACCTCGGCCACCAGGTGCTCGCCGCCTACAAGCCGATCGACGTCGACGGCCTGAACTGGGTGATCGTGGCCAAGGTCGACACCTCGGAGGCCTTCGCCCCGGTGGACGTGTTCACCCGCAACCTGCTGCTGTCGACCGCCGCCATCATCGTGCTCGTCTCGTTGCTGTCGTTGCTGCTGGCGCAGGTGTTCGTCCGGCCCGTCCGACGGCTGCAGACCGCGGTCAACCGCGTCAGCGGTGGGGAGGTCGGCGTCGAGGTGCCGGTGCGCGGCGGCGACGAGTTCGCCGACCTGGGCTCGTCGTTCAACGACATGAGCCGCAGCCTGAAGCTGAAGCAGGACCTCATCGACGACCAGCGCCGCGAGAACGACCGGTTGCTGCTCACGTTGATGCCCGAGGCGGTCGCCAAGCGCTACAAGGAGGGCGAGGAGACCATCGCCGAGGACCACACCGACGTCTCGGTCGTGTTCGCCGACATCGTCGGGTTCGACGACGTGAGCCGCGGGCTCCGGTCGGGCGAGTCGCTGGCCCTGCTCAACGGCCTGTGGAAGTCCTTCGACGAGGCCGCCGACCGGTTCGGCGTCGAGAAGGTGCGCAGCAGCCAGACCGGCTACCTCGCGAGCTGCGGCCTCTCGGTGCCGCGGGTGGACGCGGCCCGACGGGTCGTCGACTTCACCCTCGAGCTGCAGACCGTGCTGGACCGCTTCAACGCGACGCACGACGCCCGTCTCGCCCTGCGGGCGGGGCTCGACACCGGGTCGGTGACGAGCGGCCTGGTCGGACGGCAGAGCATGGTCTACGACATGTGGGGCGACGCCGTGACCCTGGCCTACCGGGTGCAGGACGTCGCCGCGCAGCCGGGGGTGTACGCCACGGAGCGCGTGGTGCAGAAGATCGGCGACGCCGTCCCGGCGTCGGACGCCGGCACCGTCACGACCCAGTCGGGCGCCCAGCGCGTCTTCCGTCTCGACCGACCGGCCGCCTCGTGACCAGCGTCTGGCAGCAGCCGTGGTTCGTGCCGACGCTCGTCGTCGTGATCGGCCTGCCGATCGCGCTCGTCGTGCTGACCGAGGTCACGTCGACCCTGCGACGTCGCGGCAACCCCGCCCACAAGGTCACCCGACTGCTGCGCAGCTACGTCGTGCCCGCCGGGGCGATCGCCCTGCTGCTCGGCGAGGTGACCAGGGCCCTCGACTCCCAGGACTTCACCTGGACGCGCGTGGTGGCGACGGTCTTCGGGTTCCTGGTGATCCTCGCCGTCCTCAACACGGTCAACCTCGCGCTGTTCACGAACGCCTCGAAGGGCAGCTGGCGTGACCGGCTGCCGTCGATCTTCGTCGACATCGGTCGCATCGTCCTCATCGCGATCGGCCTGGCGGTGCTCTTCAGCGCGGTCTGGGGCACCGACGTGGCGGGTCTGTTCACGGCGCTCGGGGTCACCTCGATCGTCCTCGGCCTCGCGTTGCAGGGCGCCATCGGCAGCATCGTCTCGGGTCTGCTGCTGCTGTTCGAACAGCCCTTCCGACTGGGCGACTGGCTCGACGCCGGGGGAGTCCGCGGCCGGGTCGTCCAGGTCAACTGGCGCGCCGTGCACATCGACACGGGCAACGGCATCCAGATCATGCCGAACGCCACGCTGGCCGGTGCGTCGTTCACCAACCTGAGCCGGGGTGGCGGCAGCTTCACCGTCACGACCACGGTCTCGTTCACCACCGACGACCCGCCCGCCGAGGTCGTCGCCCTGCTGCAGCGCGTCGCGGCGACCCTGCCCCAGCTGGCAGAGGGCAGCGTGCCGGTCGCCGTGCCCCTCGGCGGTGCCGACTACGAACTGTCGTTCGACACGCGGGGGCCCGCGCTCGAGGGGGCAGCCCTCGCGACCTTCCGTGGCTGGCTCTGGTACGCCGCCCGGCGGGCCGGCCTCGCTCTCGACGGCGACGCCACCGACGACTTCGCGACGCCCGAGCGCACCGAACAGGCCGTTCGGTCGATCGCGCCCACGCTCTCCCTGTCGGCCGAGGACACCCCCGCCCTCGTGCCGCTCGTCCGACTCGAGCGCTACGCGGCCGGGGAGGTCGTGCTGCCGGCCGGCGTCGTGCCCGAGGCGGTGCGCTTCGTGCTGCACGGTGCCGTGTCGCTCGGGGCGACCCTGCCCGACGGAGCCGTCGTGCCGGTCACGCGGGTCGAGGCCGGCGACTACGTGGGGCAGACGGCCCTGACGCGAGAGACGACGTCGACGGCCGCCGTCGCCCTGACCGAGGTGGCCGTCGCGGTGGTGCCGACGGCGACCCTCGACGACCTGGTCCGCGTGCGGCCGAGGCTCGCCCGCGAGTTCGGCGACGTCATCGAGCGTCGTCGCGACCAGGCGCGCGCGGCCCTGGCCGGGTAGCGGCGGGTCAGCCCCGCTCGGCGAGCATCGCCTGCATCGCCTCGACCTCGCTCTGCTGCGTCTGCACCATGCCCGAGGCGAAGGCCCGCACCTGCGGCACCTCGCTGCGGGCCAGGATCGCGTCGGCCATCTCGATGCCGCCCTCGTGGTGGGCGATCATCAGCGTCAGGAAGATCCGTTCGGCCTCGACCCCCCGAGCGGCGTCGAGCGAGGCGAGCTGCTCGTCGGTGGCCAGCCCCGGCATGCGACCGCCGGGCTCGTGGGTGGCGACCGGCGTCGCCGAGCCGCCCGCGCCTCCGTCGCCCGTCATGTGGTGGCTGCCGTAGTCGCCGTCGAGCGTCGGTCGGGTCATCCACGTCATGGTCGGCTCGGACGGCGCCTGGGGCACGCGCCACAGCTCGAGCCAGGCGTACATCTGCCCGGCCTGCTGGGACTGCGTCAGGGCCAGGTCGTACGCCAACGAGCGCACGTCGGGGTCGTCGGTGCGGTCGCGGACCATCATGGCCATCTGGACGGCCTGTTCGTGGTGCACCTGCATGTCGCGCGAGAAGCCGGCCTCGACGCTGTCGGTGCCGGGCGTGACGGGGTTCGGCGAGCTGAGCCGGCCGAGGGCGACGCCCACGAGCAGCACGATCGCGACCGTCAGGACGCCCGCGACCACCAGGCGCAGCCGACGACCCGAGGAGGCGCGGGTCGGCGTCGCCTCGTCGGTCACGTCGCCGTCGTCGCGGCCCGCCGCGGTCACGCGATCTTGCCGGTGCCGTCCACGCCGCCGGTGCAGGGGGCGCCGGGCTCGGGGGCGTTCGTGGACTTCCAGTACTTGGTGACGAAGTCCGAGACCGTCGCCTCGTCGTCGGCGACGTTCGAGAACGGCAGCTGGGCGCCCCAGGCCGACACGTACATCGGCGAGTCGAGGCCCTCGTAGGGCGACACGACCGCGTAGGTGTCGGGGGCGAAGTCGCGCAGCGCCTCGATCTCGGACTCGCTGACCTGCTCGGGGTCGTAGGTGAACCAGACCGCGCCGTGCTCGAGGTCGTGGACGGCGTTCTCGTTCGGCACCGGCTCGGTGTAGACGCCGCAATTGAGCCAGACCTGGTTGTGGTCGCCACCCGCCGGCGGGGTCATCGCGTAGTCGACGGTGCCGCCCACGTGGTTGGCGGTGAGGTCGGAGTACGTCTTCACGCCGTCCACCTCGATGGCCTGGGGGTCCTGGCGGGGTTGCCCGCTCGTCACGACGAAGGTCACGACGAGCGCGACGACCGCCGCGCCGGCCACCGAGGCGGTGACGATGCCGATCGTCCGGTTGCGCTTCGCCCGGGCCTGCTGCCGCTTGAGCTCGGCGACCTTCTCTTGGCGTCGGGCGTCGCGCTGCTGCTTGACGGTGGGCTTGTCGGTCGGCTTGTCGCTGCTGGCCACGGGTGTCCTCTGGGTCGGGGAGGTGGTCGGGACGCACCAGATCGTAGATGCGTCATCCATTTTCTCTCACGACTGCCTGGGAGGCGCGTGCCAGTCGGGCGGACGGCGTCACGCGGCCGTCACACGGCACGACCCCCTCGGTAGACTCGGACGACGGGCCCGGCCAGGCCGCAGCGGTCGGCCCGGCCACCCGAGTCGTCGACCTGCGCCGAGCCCCACGAGGGCCGCGCGAGAACCGGAGCATCCCCGTGAAGTACGCCGAGACCGTCCTCGACCTGATCGGCGACACCCCGTTGGTCAAGCTCAACAAGGTGACCGAGGGCATCACGGCGACCGTGCTCGTCAAGGTCGAGTACGTCAACCCGGGTGGGTCGTCGAAGGACCGCATCGCCACCCGCATCATCGACGCCGCCGAGCGCGACGGGCTGCTGGGCCCCGGCGGCACCATCGTCGAGCCGACGAGCGGCAACACGGGCGTGGGGCTCGCCCTGGTCGCCCAGCAGCGGGGGTACCGCTGCGTCTTCGTGCTGCCCGACAAGGTCGGCGACGACAAGCGCAACGTGCTGAAGGCCTACGGCGCCGAGATCGTCGTCACCCCGACCGCCGTCGAACCCACGAGCCCCGAGTCGTACTACAGCGTCTCGGACCGGCTGGCCCGCGAGATCCCCGGGGCGTTCAAGCCGAACCAGTACGCCAACCCCAACGGCCCGCTCAGCCACTACGAGACGACCGGCCCCGAGATCTGGCGCGACACCGACGGTCGCATCACCCACTTCGTCGCGGGCGTGGGCACCGGCGGCACCATCAGCGGCACGGGCCGTTACCTGAAAGAGGTGTCCGGAGGCGCGGTGCAGGTCGTCGGCGCCGACCCCGAGGGCAGCGTCTACAGCGGTGGCACCGGCCGCCCCTACCTGCTCGAGGGCGTCGGCGAGGACTTCTGGCCGGCCGCCTACGACCCGTCGGTGGTCGACCGGATCATCGCCGCCGACGACGCCCGCTCGTTCGAGCTGACGCGTCGCCTCGCCCGCGAGGAGGGGCTGCTGGTCGGCGGCTCGTCGGGCCTCGCCGTCGCGGCCGCCCTCGACGTCGCCCGCGAGCTCGGCCCCGACGACGTCGTGGTCGCCCTGTTGCCCGACAGCGGGCGCGGCTACCTCGGCAAGATCTTCAACGACGCCTGGATGCGGTCGTACGGCTTCGGCGTCAGCCACGACGAGCGCTCGGTGCGCGACCTCATCGCGTCCAAGACCGGTCAGCTGCCCGACCTCGTGCACGCGCACCCGTCCGACACCGTCCACGACGTCATCGGCATCATGAAGACCTACGGCGTCTCGCAGATGCCGGTGCTCTCGGCCGAACCGCCCGTCGTCATCGGCGAGGTGGTCGGCGCCATCGAGGAGAAGGCCCTGCTCGAGGCGATCTTCCGCGGTGGGGCGACGATGGGCGACGCCGTCTCGGCCTACCTCGGCGACCCGCTGCCGCTGATCGGCGTCAACGAGCCCGTCTCGGCGGCACGCACCGCCCTCGAGTCGGTCGACGCCCTGCTCGTCACCGACGACGGGCGACCGGTCGGCGTGGTCACCCGCCAGGACGTGCTGGCCTTCCTGTCGTTGTGAGCGGTCGGCCGGGGCGACCCGGCCCCGCGACCCGACCCGCGCCTCCTCTGCTCCCCCTCCCACCTCGCCGCACCCGTCCCCCTCGAAAGGACACCCCATGACCCACGGTTTCTCGACCCGCGCGATCCACGCCGGTCAGGAGTTCGACCCGACGACCGGCGCGGTCGTGCCACCGATCTACCAGTCCTCCACCTTCGTGCAGGACGGCATCGGCGGGTTCCGCGGCGGCTACGAGTACGCCCGCTCGGCCAACCCCACGCGTGACTCCCTGCAGACCCTGCTCGCCGACCTCGAGGGCGGCACGGCGGCCTTCAGTTTCGCCTCCGGGCTGTCGGCCGAGGACGCCCTGCTGCGCTCGGTGCTGGCGCCGGGTTCGCGCATCGTCATGGGCAACGACGTCTACGGCGGCACGCACCGGCTGGTGAACCGGGTCTGGGTGCCGTGGGGCGTGACGCTCGACACCGTCGAGATGAGCGACCTCGACGCCGTGCGTGCGGCCGTGCAGGCCGCCCCGACGGCCGTCCTCTGGGTCGAGACGCCCAGCAACCCGCTGATGAAGATCAGCGACGTCGCGGCGCTCGCCGAGATCGGGCACGCGGCCGGTGCCGTCGTCGTCGTCGACAACACCTTCGCCTCGCCCTACCTGCAGCAACCGCTCTCGCTCGGGGCCGACGCGGTGGTGCACTCGACGACGAAGTACATCGGCGGGCACTCCGACGTCGTCGGCGGGGCCGTGGTCGTGCGCGACGACGAGCTCGCCTCGAAGGTCGGCTTCGTGCAGTTCGGGGTCGGTGCCGTGTCGGCGCCGATGGAGGCCTGGCTGACCGTGCGCGGCATCAAGACCCTCGGCGTGCGCCTCGACCGCCACTCGTCGAACGCGCTCGCCATCGCCCGGGCCCTCGAGGGCCACCCGGCCGTCGAGCGGGTCTACTACCCGGGGCTCGAGTCGCACCCCGGGCACGAGCTGGCCGCGCGCCAGATGCGGGCGTTCGGCGGCATGCTCTCGGTGCAGCTCGCCGCGGGCGGCGCCGCGGCCCGACGCTTCGCCGAGTCGACCGAGATCTTCCAGCTCGCCGAGTCCCTCGGCGGCGTCGAGTCGCTGATCGGCTACCCGAGCGAGATGACCCACGCGTCGGTGCGCGGCACCGAGCTCGAGGTGCCCGACACGATCGTGCGGCTCTCGGTCGGCATCGAGGACGTCGACGACCTGCTCGGCGACGTCACCCAGGCGCTCGCGCGCCTCGACGCCTAGGCGTCGTCGCGGCAGCCCGAGGAGGCGCGGTGCGGGGGAGGCCCGCACCGCGCCTCCTCGTCCCGTCCCGTGCCGTCCCGCGCGTCCGGTTGCGGCCGACGCCCGACGTCGGTGGCTCGGCCTAGGCTCGACGCATGTCCGACGTCGCCGTGAGCACCCGCCCCGAGGGCGTGCTCAGCGGCCGGTACCGCCTGGCCACGCTGGGCATGTGCGCGCTGATCGGCATCGCCGCGTTCGAGTCGCTCGCCGTCACGACGATCATGCCGATCATCAGCCGCGAGCTCGACGGCGAGGCGCTGTACTCGCTGAGCTTCGCCGCTCCGCTCGCCTCGGGGCTCGTGGGCATGGTGGTCGCCGGCAACTGGGCCGACCGCAGCGGGCCCCGCGTCGTCGTCATCGCGTCGATGCTGATGTTCGCCGTGGGACTGCTCGTCGTCGGCACCGCCCCCGACATGGTCGTGCTGCTGCTCGGCCGCCTCGTCCAGGGCGTCGGTTCGGGCGCGGTCATCGTCGGCCTCTACGTCATGGTCGCCCGGCTCTACCCGCCGGGCCTGCACCCGTCGATCTTCGCCGGTTTCGCGGCCGCGTGGGTGGTGCCCGGGCTCGTCGGGCCGCTGGTCGCCGGCGTCGTCGCCGAGGCGGTGGGCTGGCACTGGGTCTTCCTCGGGGCGCTCGCCCTGGCGGTCCCCGCGTTCTTCGCGATCCTGCCGAGCCTGCGCCGCGTCCCGCCGCCCGAGGTGGCCGAGGGGGCTCGGCGCGTCGCCTGGAGCATCGGGCGCATCCTCTGGTCGGTCGGCGCCGCGCTCGGCGTGCTGGCGCTCAACCTGGTCTCCGAGTTCCCGACCTGGCTCACGGTCGTCGTCATCGTGGTGGCGGTCGTCGTGCTCGCCGTGGCCCTCCGGCCGCTGTTGCCCCGGGGCACGCTGCGGGCGGCCCCCGGACTGCCGACGCTCGTGCTGCTGCGCGGGCTCGTCGGCGCGGCCTTCCTCGGCAGCGAGGTCTACATCCCCTACATGCTCTCGGCCGAATACGACTTCAGCGCCTCCGCCTCGGGCGTCACCCTCACCCTCGGCGCGCTGGGCTGGGCCTTCGCCAGCTGGGTGCAGGGACGACTCGGCGACCGGGTCCGGCAGCGCACGGGCATCCGGGTCGGCATCGTCCTCGTGGTGCTCGGCGTCGTCGTCGCCGCGCTCACCCCCTTGTTCCACCTGCCCCCGGCCGCCTTGATCGCCACCTGGGCCGTCGCCGGCTTCGGCATGGGCTTCATGTACCCGCGCTTCTCGGTGCTCGTGCTCGCCCTCTCGCCCGAGGCCGAGCGCGGGTTCAACAGCTCCGCCCTCACGATCGCCGACTCCACCGGGTCGGCCGTCGCGTTGGCGCTGACCGGGGCCGCGTTCGGGCTGCTGGGCGGGGCGTCGAGCCCGATCGCGTTCGTCGCCTGCTTCGCCGTCGGCACGGGTGTCGCCCTGCTGGCGCTCGCCCTCAGTGGCCGGGCGGTGCCCCGAGGGCGGTGACCGCGCCTCCTGCCGGATGAATGCATAATGGTCTCCGGACGACGATGTGTACGGTCACATCGCGCGGTCACAGAGCGACGGAGCGACGGTGAAGCCTGACATCGAGAAGGTGCGTGCTCCCAACATCCGCGACGTGGCCGCCCTCGCCGGGGTGTCTTACCAGACCGTCTCGCGCGTCCTCAACGACAGCCCGAGCATCCGGCCGAGCACCCGCCAGAAGGTGCTCGACGTCATCGACGAGATCGGCTACCGGCCGAACCAGGCCGCGCGCGCGCTGGTGACCAGCCGGTCGAAGGCGATCGGGGTGCTCACCCTGCAGAACGTGCACTTCGGCCCGCAGACCATCGTCAACGCCATCGAGGTCGAGGCCCGCACCGCCGGGTACCGGCTGAGCATCGCGAGCACGACGACGGCGTCCGACGACGTGCGGGCGAGCCTGCAGCTGCTCACGAACCAGGCCGTCGAGGCGATCATCGTCATCGCCCCGCAGCGCAAGTTCTTCGACGTGATCGACGAGCTCGACCTCGACGTGCCGATCGTGGCGCTCGACTCGACCCAGCGTGCGCGGGCGCACAGCCTGTCGGTCGACCAGTTCGAGGGGGCCCGACTCGCCACCCGGCACCTCATCGACCTCGGCCACCGGCACATCGTGCACGTCGCCGGCCCGCAGGACTGGATCGAGGCCGACGAGCGGATGCAGGGCTTCCTCTTCGAGATGGGCGAGGCCGAGCTGTCGATCGAGCCGCCCATCCTCGGTGACCTGACCGCCGACTTCGGGTACGTCGCCGGGCAGGAGCTGCTGCGTCGGCGGGACTTCACGGCGGTCTTCTCGGCCAACGACCTGATGGCGGTCGGGCTGCTGCACGCGTTCCGCGAGGCCGACGTCGACGTGCCGCGCGAGGTCAGCGTCGTGGGCTTCGACGACTCGCCGACCGCGCCGCACCTGTGGCCACCGCTCACGACGGTCCGGCAGGACTTCGCGCTGATCGGCCGACGGGCCGTCGAACTGGTCGTCGCCGAGCTCGAGGGCGGCACGGTCGTCGACCGCACCCTGATCCCGCCGGAACTCGTGGTGCGCGGGTCGACCTCGCGACCCTGGTTCCTCTGACGCACCCGCCCGCACCGGCGGGCGAGGGCGTGCCGGCCGGGCGAGGAGGCGCGGCGGGCGTCACGCGGACCGGCTTCGATAACGGATCCGCATCGGCATTTGACACGACCCCCTCTCAGGATTAGCTTTGCTCCAGTCGCGGTGTGAACGGTCACATTCCGCGGGCCGGGCAACGAACGCCGGTTCCGCGCTCGGGCCCCGCACGGCGACGATGAACAGCAGGATGCCCGCCGGAGCACGTCTCCGTCGGACGACGACGAGGTCGAAGGTCGAGGACGACGTGCCCAGTGCCGTGACGTCGAGCGCACAGCTCGCGAGCAGCCACATCCCCGGGGGTGCCCCGCATGGGCGTTGAGTCCCCCGTCATCCTCGAGATGCGCTCCATCACGAAGGAGTTCCCGGGCGTCAAGGCGCTCGACGACGTCTCGATGCAGGTCCGCGCCGGTGAGGTGCACGCGATCTGCGGCGAGAACGGCGCCGGCAAGTCGACGCTCATGAAGGTGCTCTCGGGCGTCTACCCCTACGGCACGTACTCGGGTGACATCGTCTACCAGGGCGACGAGATGCGCTTCCGCGACATCCGCTCGAGCGAGTCGCAGGGCATCGTCATCATCCACCAAGAACTGGCGCTCATCCCCGAGCTCTCGATCACCGAGAACATCTTCCTCGGCAACGAGCCGACCCGCTTCGGTGCCATCGACTGGCGCGCCGCCAAGACGAAGGCCATCGACCTGCTCGCCCGCGTGGGCCTGAAGGACGACCCCGACACCGCCATCAAGAACCTCGGCGTCGGCAAGCAGCAGCTCGTCGAGATCGCCAAGGCACTGAACAAGAACGTCAAGCTGCTGATCCTCGACGAGCCCACCGCGGCCCTGAACGAGGCGGACTCGCAGCACCTGCTCGACCTCATCCGCGGGCTCAAGGGCCGCGGCATCTCGTCGATCATGATCAGCCACAAGCTGAACGAGATCGAGGCGATCGCCGACTCGATCACCATCATCCGCGACGGCCGCACGATCGAGACCCTCGACGTGAAGGCCGACGGCGTCAACGAGGACCGCATCATCCGCGGCATGGTCGGCCGCAACCTGGCCAGCCGGTTCCCCGACCGCACGCCGAAGATCGGCGAGGTGTTCTTCGAGGTCAAGGACTGGTGGGTGCGCCACCCG
The DNA here is from genome assembly GCF_040547465.1 of Frigoribacterium sp. PvP054. NCBI lineage: Bacteria > Bacillati > Actinomycetota > Actinomycetes > Micrococcales > Microbacteriaceae > Frigoribacterium > Frigoribacterium sp. PvP054. Next base: position 481,062 of record NZ_JBEPPU010000001.1, on the reverse strand, counting down.
CAGACCGCCGAGCGGTTCGTCTGCAAGGGCTCCAGCATCACCGTCCGCAAGGGCGAGATCGTCGGCCTGGCCGGCCTCATGGGCGCGGGTCGCACCGAGCTCGCGATGAGCATCTTCGGTCGGTCGTACGGGCAGTTCGTCTCGGGTCAGATCGTCAAGGACGGCGAGACCGTCGAGATCAAGAACGTCTCGGACGCGATCGACAACGGCCTCGCCTACGTGTCGGAGGACCGCAAGGTGCTCGGGCTGAACCTGCTCGACGACATCAAGCGCTCGACCGTCGCCGCCAAGCTGACCAAGATCTCGAAGGCGTCGGTGGTCAACACCTACGAAGAGCACTCGATCGCCGAGGAGTACCGCAAGAGCCTGCGGGTCAAGACCCCGACGGTCGACGAGGGCGTCGCCAAGCTCTCGGGCGGCAACCAGCAGAAGGTCGTCCTGGCGAAGTGGATGTTCACCGACCCCGACCTGCTCATCCTCGACGAACCGACCCGCGGCATCGACGTGGGCGCCAAGTTCGAGATCTACAACATCATCAACCAGCTCGCGGCACAGGGCAAAGGCGTGATCGTCATCTCGTCCGAGCTGCCCGAGCTGCTGGGGCTCTCCGATCGCATCTACACGATCTTCGAGGGCACCGTCACGAACGAGATCGAGGCCTCAGAGGCCGACGCCGAGACGCTCATGCGAACCATGACCTCGAAGAAGAAGGAGCAAGCCGCATGAGTGGCATCAAAGACCTGAAGAAGGTGTTCGGCGGCAACACGTCGAACGCGCGCCAGTTCGGCATGATCGCGACGCTCGTCGTGGCCATCCTGATCTTCCAGGTGCTGACCGACGGGCTCACCCTGCAGCCCACGAACCTCATCGCCCTGGTCAGCCAGTACTCGTACATCCTGATCCTCGCCATCGGCATGGTGATGGTCATCGTGGCCGGCCACATCGACCTCTCGGTCGGCTCGGTCGCCGCCTTCAGCGGCATCGTCGTCGCCAAGGCGATGGACAGCTGGGGCCTGCCCTGGGGCGCCGCGATCCTGCTCGGCCTCGTCGTCGGCGTCGTCATCGGCGCCTGGCAGGGCTTCTGGGTCGCCTACGTCGGCGTCCCCGCGTTCATCGTCACGCTCGCCGGCATGCTGCTCTTCCGCGGTGCCAACCAGTTCGTGGGCAACGCCGACACCATCCCCGTGCCCGACGGCTTCACCGTGATCGGCGCCGGCTACCTGCCCGAGTTCGGGCCGAACACCGGTTACAACAACGCGACCCTGCTGCTCGGCCTCGTCATCATCGTCGCGATCGTCTACAACGAGTTCCGCCTGCGCCGCATCCAGCAGAAGATGGGCTCCGAGCGGGCACCGCTCTGGGTCAGCGCCGTCAAGCTGGTCGTGCTCGTCGCCATCGTCGCCTACGCCGCCACGCTGTTCGCCGGCGGGCGGGTCGGCACGTCCTTCCCGATCTCGGGCATCATCCTCGGCGTGCTCGTGCTGGTCTACGGCTTCGTGACGCAGAACACGATCTTCGGTCGCCACATCTACGCGGTCGGTGGCAACTCGCACGCCGCCGAGCTCTCGGGCGTCAAGGCGAAGCGGATCAACTTCTTCGTCATGATGAACATGTCGGTGCTCGCCGCCCTGGCCGGCATGATCTACGTGGCCCGCGCCGGCGCCTCCGGCCCGCAGGACGGCCTGAACTGGGAGCTCGACGCCATCGCGTCGGTCTTCATCGGTGGTGCGGCCGTCGCCGGCGGCATCGGCACCGTCACCGGTTCGATCGTCGGTGGTTTCGTCATCGCCGTCCTGAACAACGGCCTCCAGCTGATGGGCGTCGGTTCCGACAAGGTGCAGATGATCAAGGGCCTCGTCCTGCTGATCGCCGTCGCCGTCGACGTCTACAACAAGAGCCAGGGTCGTCCCTCGATCACCGGGTTCCTCACCCGGGGCCTGCGCCGCGACAAGAACGGCGTCGCCGCGTCCGACCTGCCGCCCGGCAGCCAGAACGGCGTCGGCCGCGACGCCGAGACGACCGAGCCCGCCCTCACCCCGAACGGCGACCTCTCGGACGTGCAGCGGCCCAAGGCCACCACGCCCAACTAGACCCACCACCCGGCGCGCCCGTCCATCGACGGTCGGACGCGCCTCCACCGGGAGTCCGCACCGCGGGCGACCACACGGCACCACCCCTCACAACGAGAAAGTAGACACAGCATGCGCAAACTCGCGCTGACGACCTTCGCGGTCGCCGCAGCAACGACGCTGATCCTGAGCGGCTGCTCGAACTCGGCCCGCACCGACGCGGGTTCGGGCGACGCGGCCTCGGGCTTCGAGTCCGGCTCGACGATCGGCGTGGCCCTGCCCGCCAAGACGAGCGAGAACTGGGTCCTCGCCGGTGACCTGTTCACCGAGGACCTCACCGACGCCGGCTTCAAGCCCGACGTGCAGTACGCAGCGGCCAGCGGCACCGTCGCCAACCAGCAGGACGAGATCCAGTCCATGGTCACCAAGGGCGCCAAGGTCATCATCATCGGCGCCGCCGACGGTGGCCAGCTCGGCACCCAGGTCAAGGCCGCCCACGACGCCGGCGCCGTGGTCATCGCCTACGACCGCCTGATCCTCAACACCGACGACGTCGACTACTACGTCGCGTACGACAACTACAAGGTCGGCGAGCTGCAGGGTCAGGCCCTGCTCGACGGCATGGCCGCCAAGAAGGCTGAGGGCCCGTACAACGTCGAGCTGTTCTCCGGCTCGTCCGACGACGCCAACTCGAAGGTGTTCTTCGACGGTGCGATGAGCGTCCTGCAGCCGAAGATCGACGACGGCACGCTCGTCGTCGCCTCGGGTCAGACCGACATCAAGCAGACGGCGACCGACGGCTGGAAGCCCGAGAACGCCCAGCGCCGCATGGACTCGCTGCTCACCAGCACCTACGGCGACAAGGAGCTCGACGGCGTCCTCAGCCCGAACGACACCCTGGCCCGCGCCATCATCACCTCGGTGAAGCAGGCCGGGAAGCCGATCCCCGTCGTCACCGGTCAGGACTCCGAGGTCGAGTCGGTCAAGTCGATCATGGCCGGCGAGCAGTACTCCACCATCAACAAGGACACCCGCAACCTCGTGAAGCAGGCCGTCGCGATGGTCACCTCGCTGAGCAAGGGCGACAAGGCCGAGACGAACGACGACAAGTCGTACGACAACGGCAACAAGGTCGTCCCCGCCTACCTGCTGCCGCCCCAGATCGTGACGAAGGAGAACGCCGCCGAGGCGTACGCCAACGACACGACCCTCGAGCCGCTCACCAAGTAGCACCCCGCCGCCGCTCGGCGGCACCGGCACCGGCCGGGCACCCCACCAGGGGTGCCCGGCCGTCGTCGTCGGAGGGCGGTATCGTGCGTCCGTGGCCACCGAGGGAGAAGCGCAGGAGGCGCGGGTGCCGTCCGCGACGCCGGTGACCGTCGAGCTGCTGCTCGCCTCGCCCCGCTCCCGCTACGTCGGGCGCCCCGCCGACGGCCCGGCCCCGGCTCCGGTCACGGGCCCCGAGCGGCACGACGCCGTCACCGTGCGGGCCCACCTCGGCATCGTGGGCGACCGCTACTTCAACGCCCCGGCGCACCGTGGCGCCTCGGTCACCCTGTTCGCCGCCGAGCAGCTCGAGCACGTCGCCCGCGAGCTCGGCCTGCCGGACGGCACGACGCTCGACGCGGCCCTGACCCGCCGCAACGTGGTCGTCCGCGGAGTCGACGTCGACGCGCTGGTCGGGCACGAGTTCGACCTCGACACGGGCGACGGTCCGGTGGCGTTCCGGGCGAACCGGGCGGCGAACCCCTGCGCCTGGATGGACGTCGTGTTCGGCGTCGGCGCCTTCCGGGCACTCCGGGGTCGCGGGGGAGTCCGGTGCGAGCCGCTCACCGACGGGGTGCTGCGCGTGGGGCCGGGACTGCTGCGCGCCTCCTAGGCGACCAGTCGACCCGGCGGACGGCCGCCGGTCAGCCCCACCAGGTGGGCAGCATGAGCGTCATCGTGTCGAGCAGCGCCCGACGGCTCGTGCGCTTGCCGCGAAGCCAGGCCTCGATGGCGCCCACGAGCCCGTGCGCCAGGTGCCCGGCGGCGATGTGCACCGAGAGCCCCTGGGGCAGGCTGCCCTCGGGCAGGGTGCTCAGGTGCTGCACGCTGGACTCCTCGAAGTGTCGGGCCAGGGCCTGGTGGATCGAGGCGTCGAGGGGGTCGGGCAGGGCGAGGCGGTAGATCTCGCGGTACCGGACGACGTGGTCGACGACCTTCTCGATGGCGCGCCGGGTGGCCTCGGGGCCGTCGGCCCGGCCCTCGAGCCGCAGGGCGTGGTCCTCGGCCCGGATCGCGTCCAGCTCGGGGGTGAGCACCGCGGTGAGCAGGCTGCCCGGCGAGGTCGCGTGGCTGTAGAAGGTGGCGCGGTTGATGCCCGCGGCCCTGGTCACGTCGGCGACCGAGATGCTCGACACGGCCCGCGTCGAGGCGAGCTCGACGACGGCGGCGTGCAGCGCCTTCGTGGTCTGGACGATGCGCGCGTCGACCATGGACGTTCCTCCTCGGGGCCCGGGACGGGACGGTCGCGTCCGAGGCCAGGTCGAGCCTAGACCGGGGCGGCACGCCGACACGGCAAGGCGCCGGGGGGACTGTCGGCGGGCCTCGCGAGCGGGATAGGCTGGGACGCGACGGGTGTCGTGCACCGACGGCGTCCCCCTCCCTCCTCCCACCCCCTCGAACCACGTGGCGGTCGTCCGCGTCGACGCGATCGCATCGATTCGACCCGTGAGTCGTCCGGCCCGCCGCGGCCGCGCCTCCTCACGTCCTCCAGCCCGTGACCACCCCCTCGTGACCCCTCCAGACAGGACCTGCCTCGTGACCACCGTCGTCCACCCGGGTGACTCCCTGACCCGCCGTCAGCGGCTCGTCTACGTCGTCGTGCTCGGCGCGCTCACCGCGCTCGGACCGTTCACGATCGACCTCTACCTGCCGGCGTTCCCCGAGCTCAGTCGCGACTTCTCGGTCGACAGCGGGGTCATCCAGCTGACGCTGACCGCGACCACCATCGGCTTCGGGGTCGGGCAGCTGCTCGTCGGACCGTGGAGCGACAAGGTCGGTCGACGGACGCCCCTGATCGTGGCGACGGCCGTCCACATCCTCGCCAGCATCGGTGCGGCCAGCGCGCCGACCATCGAGCTGCTCGCGGTGTTCCGCGTGCTGCAGGGCATGGGCGCGGCCGCCGGCGGCGTCGTGGCCATGGCGACGGTGCGCGACCTGTTCGGCGGGCTGCCCCTCGTGCGCATGCTGTCGCGCCTGGCGCTGGTCAACGGGCTCGCCCCGATCGTCGCGCCCGTCATCGGGTCGCAGCTGCTGGCCTTCACGAGCTGGCGCGGCATCTTCGTCTTCCTGGTCGCCTACGGCGCCTTCGTGATCATCGCCGCGATCTTCCTGATCGTCGAGACCCTGCCGCCCGCGCGGCGCCAGGAGGCCGGACACAGCACCCTGCGGCAGCGCTACAAGGTGCTGTTCGGCGACCGCATCTTCGTCGGCGTCGCCCTGATCGGGGCCATGGTCTTCTCGGGCCTGTTCTCGTACCTGTCGGCGTCGTCGTTCCTGTTCCAGGAGGTCTACGGGCTGAACGCGCAGCAGTACGGCTACCTGTTCGCGATCAACTCGCTCGGCATCGTCGCGGGCGTGCAGATCAGCTCGCGGCTGGCCCGCCGGGTGGGGCCGCAGTGGATCCTCGCCTGCTCGACCGTCGTGCTGCTGCTCGCGGCCGCGGCGATCGTCGTGCTCGACTCGCTCGGTGCCGGGCTCGTCGGCATCCTCGTGCCGCTGTGGTTCTTCATCGCGGCCTGCGGCTTCTCGTTCCCGCAGGTGCAGGTGCTCGGGCTCGCCAACCACGGCAGGGAGGCCGGGACGGCGGCGTCGCTGCTCGGCGCGCTGAACTTCGGCCTGGCGGGCCTCATCTCGCCGGTGGTCGGATTCCTGGGCATCGGGTCGGCCGTGCCGATGGGCAGCGTGATGATCGCCACCTCCTGCGTGGCGATCGCGAGCCTGTGGCTGCTGGTGCGCCCGCGGACGGTGCCGGCGCTCGGTCGCTGACCCGCGCCTCCTCGGGGGACGCGCCGGGACGCCGCGGCGGCACCGTGCGGTCGCCGGCCCGCGCCTGCCGGTACCGTCTGGGGATGCGCATCGACCCGCTCGCCCCCAAGCCCGCATCCCCCGCCGAACAGCGGGTGGCGCGCCGCGTCCAGCGGCGGTGGTGGGTGTTCAGCGCCCTCGGGGCGATCGGGGTCGTGCTGCTGCTCGGCGTGGTCATCACGGCGCGCGCGGGCGTGATCGGCGTCGACGAGCGGTTCATGGGCGAGCTGGTCGAGCACCGCAGCCCCTTCTGGGACGTCCCGTCGTTGGTCTTCGACTCGATCGGGGCCGGGGTGGTCGGCGTCTTCGTGGTGCCGCTCGGCGTCGCCGCGGTCTTCCTGCTGCGGCGTCGCCCCTGGGCTGCGCTGTACTGGATCGCGGCGTGCGCGGTCAGCGCCGGCGTCGTGCAGGTCGTCAAGCACGCCTTCGGGCGGGCCCGGCCCGAGGACATCCTCGTGGTGAGCGACTACGGCTCGTTCCCGTCGGGTCACACCGCCAACGCCGCGACCCTGGCCGTCGTGCTCGGGGTGATCCTGCGGCGCGTCTGGGTGTGGGTCGCCGGTGCGGTCTACACCGTGCTCATGCTGCTGAGCCGCACCTACCTCGGTGCCCACTGGCTCACCGACACGATCGGGGGCCTCCTGATCGGGGCCGGGGTCGCCGTGGTGCTCTGGGCCCCCGTGGCGCACCGGCTGCTCGCCGAGCAGGAGCGCGTCCGCGGTCGCGGCTGGATCTGGCAGGGCCGCGGCGCCTGACCGCGGTGCCCGACCTCGGCGGCTCACCTCGGCCCCTCGCCTCGGCCCGACCTCGGCGGTGTCGCCGTCCGGGGTCGCGCCGCCGAGGGCGGGCGTGTCCGCCACCGCCGGGCGTCCGCAGCCGACCGGCGTCGACGAACTCGCCCGGACCGCAGCCCCGGGGGTGCCTAGGCTGGCGACATGACGGACGCGCTCGAGCAGGCCAGGGCGGAGGCCGCCGCCGCGGTCGCCGCCGCCGAGAAGGCGAAGCAGGACGCGGAGGCGGCACTCGCGCGGGCCGAGCAGCTCGCGAGCGAGGCGGCCGCGTCCAGCGCCGCCGAGCCGCATCACGCGGCCGCCGACCCGGAGCCGGCGGCAGCCGAGGCGGACGTCGCCGACGCCGCCGCCGACGCAGGGCTCACCGAACCCGAGACCGTGGCGGGCAGCCCGGTCGAGGGGCTGCCGATGCCGGTCGGCGGGCCGCTCGACGAATCGGCCGTCGACGCCGTCCGTGCGGGCTACGGCTTCGAGGGTCCCGCGCTCGAGATCGGCGCGCTCGTGAACGGCGAGGCCCGGGCGGACGTCCCCGTGCGCATCCCGCTGTCGATGCTCAACCGGCACGGGCTCGTGGCCGGCGCGACCGGCACGGGCAAGACGAAGACCCTGCAGGTGCTGGCCGAGCAGCTTTCGGCCGCCGGGGTGCCGGTGTTCGCGGCCGACGTCAAGGGCGACCTCTCGGGCATCGCGACGCCGGGCGAGGCGAACGACAAGCTGCTCGCGCGGACGCGGGGCATCGGGCAGGACTGGTCGCCGCAGGCGGCCCCCACCGAGTACTTCGCCCTCGGGGGCGTGGGCACGGGGGTCCCGGTCCGCGCCACGGTCAGCGGCTTCGGCTCGCTGCTGCTCAGCAAGTTGCTCGGCCTGAACGACACGCAGGAGAGCAGCCTCGGCCTGGTGTTCCACTACGCCGAGCAGGCCGGGCTGCCCCTGCTCGACCTCGCCGACCTGCGCGCCGTGCTGTCGTGGCTGACGAGCGACGAGGGCAAGGGCGAGCTCGAGGGCCTGGGCGGGCTCAGCAAGCAGACCGTCGGGGTCATCCTGCGCGAGCTGATCACCTTCGCCGACCGGGGCGCCGACGCCTTCTTCGGCGAGCCCGAGATCGACACCGCCGAGTTCCTCCGCACGGCCGACGACGGGCGCGGCATCGTCAGCCTGCTCGAGGTGCCCGGCGTGCACGACCAGCCGGCGCTGTTCTCGACCTTCTTGATGTGGCTGCTCGCCGACCTCTACAACGACCTGCCCGAGGTGGGCGACCTCGACAAGCCGAAGCTCGTCTTCTTCTTCGACGAGGCGCACCTGCTGTTCACGGACGCGTCGAAGGACTTCCTGGCGCAGATCACGCAGACCGTGCGCCTGATCCGGTCCAAGGGCGTCGGCATCGTCTTCGTCACGCAGACCCCGAAGGACGTCCCCGGCGAGGTGCTCGCGCAGCTCGGCTCGCGCGTGCAGCACCAGTTGCGGGCCTTCACCCCCGACGACGCCAAGGCCCTGCGGGCCACGGTGTCGACGTACCCGACGAGCGACTACGACCTCGCCGAGGTGCTCACGACGTTGGCCACGGGGGAGGCGGTGGTGACGGTCATGGACGAGAAGGGCGCCCCCAGCCCGGTCGCCTGGACGCGCCTCCGGGCCCCGCGCGGATCGATGTCGCCGACCCCCGCCGACGTCATGACGGCCGCGGTCGCCGCCTCGCCGTTGATCGCGGCGTACGGCGCGGCGATCGACCGCGACTCGGCCCGCGAGATGCTCGCCCGCAAGCTCGAGGCCGCGGCGCTCGACCAGCGCGAGCGCACCGACGCGGCGGCCCGGCAGGCGACCATCGACGCCCGGCTGAAGGAGGCCGCGGCCCGCGAGAAGGCGGACGCGAAGGCGGCGACCGCCGCCGAACGCGAGCGGAAGGCCGCCCAGGCCGAGTACGAACGTCAGCAGGCGGAGTTCGAGCGCGCCGAGCGGGCGGCCGCGAAGGCACGCGCCGGACGTGGCTCGACGACCCGCGCCTCCTCGGGGTCGCGCTCGTCGGGTGCGTCCGGGGGACTCCTCGGCGAGGTGCTCGGGTCGAGCGCCGGCAAGGCCGTCGTCCGCGAGGTCGTCAAGGGGATCTTCGGCACGCTGCGCCGTCGCTAGGTCGCCTCAGACGCTGGTGCCGAAGGCCTGGAAGAGCAGGGCCAGGGTGCCGGTGGCCAGGGCGAAGAGGGCGCACGCGATCGTGACGCCGATCCACGGCCGACTCTCGTACCAGTACGGGCTGTCGGGGTAGGCGGCGAAGAACTCGCGGCGCGTGAGCGGCCGGGGCACGACGGTCGTCGGCATGCCCAGGGCCTCGACGACGGCGTCCACCGAGGACTCGGACCAGTAGGTGCCGCGCATGCGGAACAGCCGCCGCCCCTCGTCGTCGAGGGCGAGCAGCTGGGTGACCGTCTCGGTGGAGTGGTCGCGGTAGGTGCGGACCAGCACGAGCGAGTCGACCTCGTCACGCCGCAGGCGGACGAAACCGGGCAGCCAGCCGCGCTTGACGAACTCGGTGCGGGTGACGGCGGCGAACGAGAGGCGGTAGCGCCAGTACATGAGCAGGCCCATGACCACGACACCGGCCGCCACCGCGAGCACGCCGTCCTGGTGGCCCGTCGGCAGGGTCAGCCAGAGCACCGCGACGAGGACGGGGGAAAGGCTGAACACCCCGGTGAGGGTGGCGCCCCGGGCGAGCTCGCGCCGGGGCCGCACCGTGACGGTGCCCCGTTCGGTCGGCGTCGCCGCGTCGGTCGTGCTCATGTCGTCCCCCAGAGGTGGGCGTCACCCCGGGTCCCCCGACCCGGGGCTGCTGCTGTCGGGGCAGCGCCGCACCTTCAGCGTAGACGATGCATACGCACAGAAACCGGGCCGCTCCACCCCAGTGCGGGGAGCCCGCGATCGCGGGAGTCGAGCGAGTGTCAGTTCTCGGCGCGGTCACGGAGGCGCTCGATCTCGCGCCGGTCGCGCTTGGTCGGGCGCCCGGCCCCTCGGTCGCGCACCGGGACGGCGGCGACCTCTTCGCGCGGGGGCGGTGGGGGAGTCAGGTCGGTCAGCGCCTCGGCCGCCGCGGGGGCGCCGACGCGCTTCACCAGGCAGGTCTTCACGACGACGATGCGCTCGAAGCCCGCGATGCGGGCCCGCACCTCGTCACCGGGGCGCACCGCCTGGGCGGCCTTCACCCGGTCGCCGTTGACCCGGACGTGGCCGGCGCGGCAGGCGGCGTTCGCGGCCGACCGGGTCTTGTAAAGGCGGACGGCCCAGAGCCAGGCGTCGACGCGGGCGGACGTGAGGGGCGGCATGCGTCGATGCTACGGGGGGCCGCCGACGTTGGCCGCCGGGCCCCCGGCCGGAGCCGGGGTGACCGGCTCAGAGGTCGTCGTCGGCGACCCGCACCGGGGTGCCACCCGTGACGCGCACCAGTTCGTCGAAGCTGCTGGCGAAGACCGTGTTCGCCGTGCCGGCGCTCGCCCAGACGACGTCGTGGGCGGCGAGGGCGGTGTCGACGAGCGTCCGCACCGGGGCCGGGTGGCCGAGCGGTGCCACGCCGCCGATCACCTGCCCGGTCGCGCGCTTCACCTGGTCGGCGTTCGCCCGCATGATCGGGCCGAGCCCGAGCGTCGAGGCCACGAGGTCGGTGTCGACCCGGTGGGCGCCGCTCGTGAGCACGAGGAGCGCTTCGTCGCCGGTGCGGAACACCAGGCTGCTGGCGATGGCGCCCACCTCGCAACCGAGGGCCGCGGCGGCCTGGGCGGCCGTGTGGGTCGACTCGTCGAACGCGCGGACCTCGCCCTCGGCACCCGCGGCACGGAGGGCCGAGACGACGGTGCGGGCGCGCGGCGGGAGGGCGGCGGCGTCGAGGTGCTCCGAGGAGGGGCGGTGCGCGTCGGTCATGCCCCGACCGTAGCCATGAGGGAGCCTCATGAGCCGGACCGACACGGGGCGTCCGTCAGGCGTCGCGGAGTCCGGTACGCTGGTCTCGGTCGTGCGCCGGTCCGCCGTGTGCCCGCCCTGGAGGATTCGCCTAGTGGCCTATGGCGCACGCTTGGAAAGCGTGTTGGGTGCAAGCCCTCAGGGGTTCGAATCCCCTATCCTCCGCGTCGAAATGGCTCCTCCCTTCGGGAGGAGCCATTTCTCGCTCTGTGCTTGTTCGGCGCCCTCCGGGCGCGGGCGGCTTCGCCGCGGACGGGCAGGCGTGGACGTGGCCGGGCGCTTGCGGCTTCGCCGCGGACGGGCGGGCGTGGGGCGTCGATCATCCGGGGCCGTCCGGGGCCGGGCGGCTTCGCCGCGGGCGTCGACTTCGACGGACGGTGGCCCGGGGGAGTGCTCGGGGTCAGGCCAGGGGGCGCGTCATGTAGCGGAGGTCGAGCCACTCGCCGAACTTCGTGCCGACCTCGCGCAGCACGCCGGCGTCCTCGAAGCCGAGCGACGCGTGCAACCGCACCGACGCCTCGTTGCCCGCCTCGATCAGCGCCACCATGACGTGCAGCTCGTCGCGCGTGGCCCGCTCCACCAGCTCGGTCAGCAACCCCCGCCCGACGCCCTCGCCCTGGTGGCCCGGCCGCACGTAGACCGAGTTCTCGCAGGTGTGCCGGTAGCCGTCCTTGGCGTGGAACGGGCCGTAGCTGCCGTAGCCGACCACCTCGTCGCCGTCCACCGCGACGATCGCGCCGCGCCGCGCCTCCTGGTGTGCCGTCAGCCACTCACGACGGCCCTCGAGGGTCGGCGTGACGTCGGTCCAGATGGCCTTCGAGTGCGCGACGGCGTCGGCGTGGATCTCGAGGACGCCGGCCAGGTCGGCCTCGGTCGCGGTGCGGATCAGCATGCCGACAGCCTAGGAGGCGCGCAGCAGCACCCGGTCGAACATCGCCTCGAGGGGCCCCAGGTCGCCGACGTCGCCGGCGCGGCAGGCCGAGTCGTTCTCGTCCTTCGTGACCGAGGCCCAGTCGAGGCGGTAGCCCTCCTCGTGGCACCAGAGGTCCCAGAAGGCCCGCTGCGCCCGGCCGTTGCCCTCGCGGAACGGATGGACGTGGTTGAGGTCGCGGTACAGGCGGGCGAGCGCCACGACGAAGGCCGGGCGGTCGGACCCGTCGGGGGCCTCGGCGAGGTCGTCCTCGAACCGGTGCAGGGCGGCGTCGAGGTGCTCGGGCGGGGTGAACGACCCGACGCCCTTCGTGATGCCCACCGTCCGCAGCCGACCGGCCCAGGGGTAGATCAGCCCGAAGACGGTCGAGTGGATCGCGCAGAGCAGCTCGCGGCCGTACTCGTCGGGCAGGTCGACGGCGTCGAGCAAGGCCAGCACCGTGCCGGCGAGGTCGTCCTCGACCCGGCGCAACTCGTCGGCGTCGTGGATGTCGAAGGCGTTCGCGAGCACGACCGTGCCCGGCCAGTAGTACGGGTCGTCGGTCACTGCTCGGTCTGGGCGGCCGAGACCACGCGGTCGGTCACGTCGTCCGCACTGAGCTCGCCGGCCTGGTAGCGCTCGATCAGGCGGCGCTGGTCGTCCGAGAGCGACCCGCCCTCGAGGCGGGTGGACGCCACCGCGCGCGCGAGGGCGTCGTCGCGGGTGAACCGCGCCGTCCGGGTCTTCCTCGGGGTGGCCACGGGCCGATCTTACGACCCCCGGGCGGGGCACGCCTCCCCGGCGGCTCGAAGGCTGCCGCCCGTAGGCTGGCCGGGTGTCGACACGCATCTACATCACCTCAGCCGAAGGCCACACGGGCAAGTCCACGATCGCGCTCGGCGTGCTCGACACCCTCAGCCACGAGGTGGGCCGCGTCGGGGTGTTCCGACCCGTCGCCCGCTCGACCGACGAACGCGACTACGTGCTCGAGCTGCTGCTCTCGCACGACAGCGTCGACCTCGCCTACGACGAGTGCGTGGGCGTCAGCTACGACGCGGTGCACGCCGACCCCGACGCCGCGCTCGCCACGATCGTCAGCCGGTTCGCCGCCGTCGAACGGCAGTGCGACGCGGTCGTCGTCATCGGCTCGGACTACACGGACGTCGGCAGCCCGACCGAGCTCTCGTACAACGCCCGCATCGCGGCGAACCTCGGCGCCCCGGTGCTGCTCGTGCTGGGCGGCCGCAGCGCCGACGGGCAGACCCGGCGCACCGGCGCCGACATGCGCCAGGTCGCCGAGCTGACCACGGCCGAGCTGCGGAGCGAGCACGCGAGCCTGCTCGCCGTCGTCGCGAACCGCGTCGACCCCGACCACCTCGACGAGGTGGTCGACGGCATCGGTCACGCCCTCGAGTCCTCGCCCACCGGGCGCGTGCCGATCTGGACGCTGCCCGAGGACAGGGTGCTCGTGGCCCCGACGATGCGGGCCGTCCTGCAGGCCACCGGCGCCACGCTGCTGCGGGGTGACGACGCCCTGCTCGACCGCGAGGCGCTGGGCGTGGTCGTCGCGGCCATGTCGATGGAGAACGTGCTGCCCCGGCTCACCGAGGGCGCCGTCGTCGTCGTGCCGGGCGACCGGTCGGACGTCCTCGTCGCGACCGTGCTCGCCCACGCCTCCGAGACGTTCCCGTCGCTCGCCGGCATCGTGCTGAACGGCGGCTTCGCCCTCGCCCCGCAGGTCGAGCGCCTGCTCGAGGGCCTCGACAGTCCGCTGCCGATCGCCACCACGACCACCGGCACCTACGACACGGCCCTCGCCATCACGCAGACCAGGGGCCGACTCGCCGCCGACTCACCGCGCAAGTACGACCTCGCCCTCGCCCTGTTCGAGACGCACGTCGACGGTGCCGAGCTGCTGCGCCTGCTGCAGGTGAGCCCGTCCGGCGTCGTCACGCCCCTCATGTTCGAGTACCAGCTGCTCGAGCGGGCCCGCGGCCTCCGGAAGAAGATCGTCCTGCCCGAGGGCGACGACGACCGCATCCTGCGCGCGGCCTCGACCCTGCTGCAACGCGGCGTGGCCGACATCACCCTGCTCGGCGACGAGACGGCGATCCGCGCCCGGGGCGCCGAGCTCGGCCTCGACCTCTCCGCCGCGCGGGTGCTCGACCCGTTCGACCCGAGCCTCCAGGTGCTGTTCGCGACCGAGTACGCCAAGCTGCGCGCCCACAAGGGCATCGCGGTCTCGCAGGCGATGGACACCGTCACCGACGTGTCGTACTTCGGCACCATGATGGTGAAGCTCGGCCTGGCCGACGGCATGGTGTCGGGCGCCAAGCACACGACGGCGCACACGATCCGCCCCGCCTTCGAGGTCATCAAGACCCTGCCCGACGTGGGGGTCGTGTCGAGCGTGTTCCTCATGGCGCTCGCCGACCGCGTGCTGGTCTACGGCGACTGCGCCGTCATCCCCGACCCGACCGCCGAGCAGCTGGCCGACATCGCCATCTCGTCGGCGCAGACGGCCCTGCAGTTCGGCATCGAGCCGCGCGTCGCGATGCTGAGCTACAGCACCGGCGACAGCGGCTCGGGCGCCGACGTCGAGAAGGTGCGCGCCGCCACCGCCCTCGTGCGCGAACGTCGCCCCGACCTGCTCGTCGAGGGCCCGATCCAGTACGACGCCGCGGCCGACCCGACCGTCGCCGCCGCGAAGATGCCCGATTCCGAGGTCGCCGGCCGGGCGACGGTGTTCATCTTCCCCGACCTCAACACGGGCAACAACACCTACAAGGCCGTGCAGCGCAGCGCGGGCGCCGTCGCCGTCGGGCCCGTCCTGCAGGGCCTGCGCAAGCCCATCAACGACCTCTCGCGCGGCGCGCTCGTCGGCGACATCGTCAACACCGTCGCCATCACCGCCATCCAGGCCGGCACGCAGGCCGCCGAGAACGCCCCCGCGGCACCGGTCGCCCCGGCGCCGACCACCCCCACCCCCGAAGGAGCCCCCTCGTGAGCACCGTCCTCGTCGTCAACTCCGGCTCGTCGTCGTTCAAGTACCAGCTGATCGAGCTCGACGGCGAGCGGACGCTCGCCAGCGGCCTCGTCGAGCGCATCGGCGAAGACGTCGGCTCGACCCGGCACCGCAACGAGGTCACGGGTGACGAGACCCGCAACGACACCCAGCCGATCGCCGACCACGCGGCCGGCTTCGCGGCGATGCTCGAGGCGTTCGACGCGCACGGCCCGTCGTTCGCCGAGTACCCGCCCGTCGCGGTCGGCCACCGCGTCGTCCACGGCGGCGAGGACTTCGACCGCGCCACGGTCGTCACGGCCGACGTCGAGAAGGCGATCGACCGCCTCTCGGCCCTCGCCCCGCTGCACAACCCGGCCAACCTCCAGGGCATCCGGGCCGCGAAGGAGGCCTTCCCCGACGTGCCTCACGTCGCGGTCTTCGACACGGCGTTCCACCAGACGCTCGCCCCCGCGGCCTACACCTACGCCATCGACGCCGAGCTGGCGAAGAAGCACCACGTGCGCCGCTTCGGGTTCCACGGCACGTCGCACAAGTACGTCAGCGAGAAGACCGCCGAGTTCCTCGGCCGTCCCCTCTCCGAGCTCAAGATCATCGTGCTGCACCTCGGCAACGGAGCGTCGGTCGCCGCCGTCGACGGGGGTCGTTCGATCGAGACGAGCATGGGCATGACGCCCCTCGAGGGCCTCGTGATGGGCACCCGCTCGGGCGACATCGACCCGGCGGCCGTGTTCCACCTGCACCGTGAGGCCGGGCTCGACTTCGACGAGCTCGAGGCGCTGCTCAACAAGAAGAGCGGCCTGCTCGGCCTGACCGGCAGCGGCGACATGCGCGACGTGCAAGACAGCGCCTCACGCGGCGACGCCGTCTCCGAAGCCGCGCTCGCGGTCTACCGGCACCGCATCCGGCACTACGTCGGCGCCTACGTCGCGCAGCTCGGCGGTCTCGACGCCGTCGTCTTCACGGCGGGGGTCGGCGAGAACAACGCCCTGCTGCGTCGTCGCACGCTGCTCGGCCTCGACTTCTTCGGCATCCACGTCGACGACGACCGCAACGAGCTGGCCTCCCGCGAGGCACGCCTCATCTCGCCCGACGGCGCACCCGTCCAGGTGCTCGTCGTCCCGACGAACGAAGAGCTCGAGATCGCCCGGCAGGCCGCCGCGCTCAGCTGAGCCGGCGCGGGCCGTCCCGCACGGGTCGGGCCCGGGCGGGCGAGCCGCGCGGCGGACGACGCGAGAGAGCCCCGGAGCGCAGGTCGCGCCTCCGGGGCTCTCGTCCTCCCGGTCGTCGACCAGGAGGCGCGGGTCAGTACTTGATGGTCGCCAGCGCGTCCGAGACGGTCACGTCACCCGAGACGGCCTCGAACTGCGTCTTCACGGCGGTGCCCTCGATCAGGGCGGTGGCGATGATCTCGGCGACGTCGGCGCGGGGGATGCTGCCGCGTTCGACGGTCGTGCCGACCGCCACCTGGCCGGTGCCGGCGTCGTCGGTCAGGCCGCCGGGACGCACGATCGTCCAGTCGAGGCCCTCACGACGACGCAGGTCGGCGTCGGCCTCGCTCTTCGCCCGCAGGTACACCTGGTACACGTCGTCGTCGTTCGCCGCCGGCAGCTCGGCGCGTGCGGGGTCGTAGTCGTCCGTGCCGATGGCCGAGACCATGACGTAGCGGGTGACGCCCGCCTTCTCGGCGGCGTCGGCCAGCAGCACGGCACCGTCGCGGTCGACGGTCAGCTTGCGCTCTGCGCCGCTGCCCCCTCCGCCGCCGGCGGCGAAGACGACCGCGTCGGCCCCGTCGAGGTGGCCGGCGAGCGTGTCGACGTCGGTCTGCTCGAGGTCGAGCACCAGGGCACGCGCCCCGGCGGTCTCGAGGTCGGCGGTGTGGTCGGGGTTGCGGACGATGCCGACGGGGTCGTGCCCGGCGTCGGCGAGTCGGCGTTCGAGGAGCTGGGCGATCTTGCCGTGTCCTCCGGCGATGACGATTCTCATGAGCCCAGGCAACACCCCGGGTCGCGGCGACCGTCCAGTTGCCGCTAAACTCGTCGAGGCTCCTCACGTGGCGTCATCCAGGCCAACTCCCCCAGGGCAGAAATGCAGCAAGGGTAACCGGGCTCTGGCGGGTGCGTGAGGGGTCATTCCTCTTTTCGGAGCGAAGCTCCGCCCGCCCCGCACGTGCCTGGCGGGTACCGGTTCCGGTGGCCCCCCTTCGTGGGGTGCGCGATCCACCCGATCGCCCCTATGCTCGACCCACGACGAGACCGAACCAGCTCGTCGGGAGCGACCAACCACCGCTCCGGCCGCACCGCTCACCACGGTGCGACCACGCCGCGACGACGTCGTCGCACCACACGATCAGGATCAGGACCGATGAGCCCTTCACCACGGCACGTCAGCACCACCCGCACCAGGCGAACGAGCCCGCGCACCGCGCGGTAGGCCCGTCCGCCTCGTCGTCGTCCCCGGACGACGACGAGGCGGAGGGCTCGACCACGCACGGCGCCGTCACCCGGCACCACGACAGAACAGCAGCACCTCCCGCCTCACCAGCGGGAGTTCTTCGGATCAGGCGGCGGGCTCGTCCCGTCAGGAAGAGGCACACCCATGCGAAGCCAGGCGATCGAGCGTCCCCGGCGCTCCCACGCGTCCCGCGCACTGAAGGCGACGGCGGCGGCCGTCGTCGCGGCGGTGGTCGGCGCCCTCGTCGTCGTCGTCCCCGCGCAGGCGGCCACGACCGACCGCAGCGAGGCCGAGGCCTCGCTGCTCGGCGGTTCGGGCATCGTCTCGCTCGACCAGGTCGCCGCCCTCGGCGGGGCCTACTCGGCCTTCGGCACGACGCAGAACCCGCCGACGTCACGCAACCCCCTGAACCTCACCGCCGTCAACGCGCTGACGGTCGGCCTCGGCAACGGCATCCGCCTGCTCGGCGGCAACGGGCTGGTGACCCTCGGCGTCGACGGTCAGTACGCGAACGCGACCGCGACGTCGGCCACCGCCTCGGCCGGCCTGATCGGGGCCGACGGCTCGATCGCCACGGGCAGCGGCGCCCCCGGCACCGGGGCGACGCTGAACCTGCAGCCCCTGCTCTCCTCGGTGCCCGCGACGGCCGGCGTGCTCAGCGACGTGCGACTGGGGCTCGGCGCGCTGTCGTCCCAGATCACGCAGCAGCGCGGCGCGACCGCCACGGCGCCCACGACGGCCTACCAGGTCGCCGGTGCGCGCTACACGCTGACCAGCCCGGCCGTCCAGCAGGTGACCTCGTCCCTGCGGGGCACCGTGACCGGGCTCGGGACGACCGTGAACGCGGTCTCGGGCAGCGGCGCCGTGGCCGCCCTCGGCACCTCGATCACCGCACCGCTCACCACGGCGGTCAACACGCTGCCCCTCGGGGGTGCGGTCACGCTCGGGCAGCCGGTCGTCGGGGTGACGGCGACCGTCGACCTCGACTCGACGATCTCGGCCGAACTGGCGAGGCCCCTCACCTCGGGCCCCGTGACCATCACGCCGAGCACGGGTCAGGTCGTCATCGACCTCGGCGCCCTCAACGGCCTGCCCGCGAACAGCGACCTGCTGCGGCCCGCGACGATCACCGCCATCACGGACGGCATCACCGACATCCTGCAGAACCAGCTGCCGACCAACCTCGTCGCCGCCGCGAACGCCGCCGTGCGGGCCACGGCGGCCACCGTCGACCTGCGGGTCGCACTGCGCATCGACCTGGGGCTCACGACCGCGAACGAGACGCTGTCGACCCGCACGGTGACCACCATCGGCCAGCTCCTCGACGGGACCACCCCGGCGACCGCCACCACCGTCACGGGCACGGGTCTCGTCGGCGCGCTCGGCGCCACCACCCTCCGCGGCGCGATCCTGCCCGTCGTCGGCACCCTCCTCGGCTCGGTCGGCGGCCTGTACTCACCGCTCGTGGACGGCACGGCGCTCGCCGCCACCACGGCCACCCTCCGCACCACGACCACCGCGGTCGTCACGACCCTCGCGCCCCTGACCACGTTGCTGAACCAGCTCGTCCGCGTGACGATCAACGCGCAGGACGGCGAAGGCTTCCGCGACGCCCGGGGCACCGACGCGGGCTCGAGCTCCGTCCATGCCGTCAGCCTCTCGGTGCTGCCGCTCGTGAACGCCTCACGAGTCGACCTCGCGACCTCGACGGTCCGCGCCGCGGCCCTGGCCCCCCTCAGCATCGCCACGCCCGCCGCCGGTCAGGTCTTCGTCGTGCCGAACACCCCCGGTGCGACCCGCAACGTCGTGCTGACCGGTGCCGGAGAGCCGGGCGCGACCGTCACGGTCGACCTCGGCGCCGGCCGCACGGGCACCGGCACGGTGGCCGCCGACGGCAGCTGGAGCGTGACCGTGGCGAGCGTGCCCGCGGGGGCCTACACCGCCTCCGTGACACAGTCCCTCGGGGCGGTGACCACCGGGCCCGTCACGCGTGACTTCGCCGTCGTGGCCCAGCAGCCCCTCGTCGTGACGACGCCCACGGCCGGTCGCGTCTTCACCGTGCTCGACGCGGGCTCCACGACGCCCGTCGTCGTCTCGGGCACCGGCACGCCGACGGCCACCGTCTCGGTCGACCTGGGCGGCGGCCGCACGGCCACCGCACTCGTCGCCGCCGACGGCGGCTGGACGACCACGGTGGCCGACGTGCCCGTGGGCTCGTACACCGCCTCGGTCACCCAGGCCCTCGGCGGAGACGTGTCGGCACCGGTCACCCGGGCCTTCGGCGTCGTCGCCGGCGCCGGCCTCACCGTCACGAGCCCGACCCCCGGCACGCAGTACCGCCTGCCCGGCGCCGACTCGACCCGTGACGTCACCGTCTCGGGCACCGGGCAGCCCGGCGCCCCCGTCGCCGTCTCGCTCGGCGGCGGCCGCGACCTCACCGCCACGGTGGCCGCCAACGGCACCTGGTCCGTGACCTTCGAGGCCCTGCCGGTCGCCGCCTACACGGCCACCGCGACCCAGACGGTGGGAGGCGCGGTGTCCGCCCCGCAGACCACCGACTTCGCCCTCGTGGCCGCGACCCCGGTCACGATCGCGACGCCGGCGCCCGGCGCCACCCTGACGGTCGCCGACCCCACCTCGACCATCCCGGTCACGGTCACGGGGTCCGCCGAGCCGAACGCCCCGGTCGCGATCGACCTGGGCGACGGCTACGTCGCCTCGACGACGGCCGACGGGACGGGTGCCTGGACGGCGACGGTCTCGTCCGTGCCGGTCGGGACCCGCACGATCAGCGTCACGCAGACCGTCACCGGGGTCGTCTCGGTGCCGGTCACGCAGGAGCTGACGGTCGCCGCCGGTGACCCGCTCGTCATCGAGGCTCCCGCCGAGGGCACCACGGTGCGCGTCGCGAGCAGCGCCTCCCTGGCGACGCTGACCGTCTCGGGCACCGCCGAAGCGGGGGCCGACGTCCGCGTCGACCTCGGCGACGACCTGAGCGGTCGGGTCACGGCGGACGCCACGACCGGCGCCTGGTCGGTGGACGTCACCGACGTGCCCGTCGGCCAGCGCACGATCTCGGCGACGCAGACCGTCGGCGGCACCGTCTCGGCCGTGCAGACGCGAGTCGTGACGATCGTCGCCGGGACCCCGGTCGCCATCTCGACCCCGGCACCCGGGGCCACGATCCCGATCGTCGGCGGCGCCACCGCCGACGTGACCGTCACCGGCACCGCCGACCCCGGCGCCACCGTCACCGTCGGCCTCGGCGCCGGCTTCGAGGTGCCGGCCACGGTCGACCCCGTCACCGGCGCCTGGACGGCCGTCATCCCCGACGTCCCCGTCGGCGACCGGACCCTCGGCGCGACCCAGACCCTCGGCGGCACCACCTCGGCACCGGTCACGCAGCCGTTGACCATCGCCCAGGGCACGCCCCTCGACGTCACGTCACCGATCGACGGCGACGAGTACGTCGTCGCCGGGCCGGACGGCACGACGCCCGTCGTCGTCTCGGGCACGGGGCAGGTCGGCGCGACCGTCGCGGTCGACCTCGGCGACGGTCTCGTCGGCCAGACGGTCGTCCCGGCGTCCGGCACCTGGTCGGTCGTCGTCGACGGCGTCCCGGTCGGCCCGCACACGGTCTCGGCGACCCAGAGCGTCGACGGCTCGACCTCGGCGGCCGTGACCGTCGACATCGACGTGGTGGAGGGCGGTGACGTCGTCATCGCGGCGCCCGTCCCCGGCACCCGCATCGCGGTGGCCGACGACCAGGGCACCACCCCGGTCACCGTGTCGGGCACCGGCGTGGCCCTCCTGCCGCTCGTCGTGACGCTCGACGGCGTCGACCAGGCTCCCGTCACGCCGGACGCCCAGGGCGCCTGGTCGCTCGAGCTGGCCGACGTCGCCGTCGGCGACCACGTCGTCGGCGCGACCCAGCAGCAGGGCGCGGTCCTGCTCGAGGCCCGGCCGACGAGCTTCTCGGTGGTCTCGGCCGCGGCCGACCTCACCATCTCGACCCCGGCAGCCGGTGACGTCCTCACCGTCGCCGGGGGCGCGGCGACCACGGCCGTCGTCGTGAGCGGCACGGCCACCCCCGGCGCACCCGTCGAGGTCACGCTGGCCGGCACGGTCGTGCCGACGACCGCCGGCCCCGACGGCCTCTGGACCGTCACGGTCCCGGGCGTCCCCGTCGGCGACCAGCTCGCCTCGGTGACCCAGACGGTCGGCGGCACGACCACGACCGACCCCGTGACCTCGGCCTTCGAGGTCCGCGCCGGCGCCGACGTGGTCGTCACCACGCCCGCCACCGACGTCCGCTACGTCGTCGCCTCGCCGGGCGTCACGCAGGACGTCCCCGTGGCCGGGACGGCTCAGCCGGGCGCCCTCGTCACCGTCACGCTCGACGGCGTCGAGGCCGGCACCGCCCTGGCCGACGCCACCACCGGAGCCTGGTCCGTGACCCTCGTGGGCATCGGCGTCGGGGAGCGCGTCCTCGGGGCCTCGCAGACCGTCCGCGACACCGTCCAGCAGGCCGACACGCGCCTCGTGACGGTCGTCCCGGCGGCGAGCCTCACGATCGTGGCACCCGCCGCCGGCGTGCCGATCGTCCTGGCCGACCCGTCGTCGACGACGACCCTCGTCGTGTCGGGTCAGGCCGAGCCGGGCGCGGTCGTCCGGGTCGACCTCGGCGACGGCCTGACCGACACCGTCGCCGCGGGCACCACGACGGGCGCCTGGTCGGTGTCGTTCGCCGGGGTGCCCGTGGGCACCCGCACCGTCACCGCGACCCAGACGGTGGGCACCTCGGTCTCGGCACCCGAGACGCGCGTGGTCAGCATCGTCGCCGGTGCCGCGCTCGTCGTCACGGCTCCCGTCGACGGCACCGTCGTCGACGTGGCCGGGCCGGACGTCACGGCGACGGTGACGGTCTCGGGCACCGCCGCGGCCGGGGCCACGGTCGACGTGGTCCTCGACCCCGCGACGGGCGCCGACCTGACCGCCTCCGTGACGGCCGACGCCACCACCGGCGCCTGGTCGGTCGACGTGGCCGGCGTCCCCGTCGGCACGGTCGCCCTGTCGGCCACGCAGAGCATCGGCGGGACCACCTCGCCGGCGCAGGAGTCCTCGTTCGAGGTGCGGGCGGCCGACCCGGTCGTCATCGTCGACCCGGACGACTCCGTCTTCACGGTGCTCGACCCCGACGGCACGATCGACGTGCCCGTCTCGGGCACGGCGTCGCCGGGTGCCGAGGTCTCGGTCCGGCTGAACGGGGGAGCCGCCGTCACGACGACCGCCGACCCCGCGTCGGGTGACTGGTCCGTCCTCTTCGCCGACCTGCCGGTCGCCGTCTACCAGGTCACCGCGTCGCAGGCCGTGGCCGGCACGACCTCGACCCCCGTCGTGGCCTCGTTCACGATCGAGGTGGGTGCCGGGCTGACCGTCCTGCAGCCCGCGCCCGGCGACGTGGTGACGGTGGCCGACGCCACCGCGACCACCGACGTCACCGTGACCGGCACGGCCGAACCCGGGGCGACCGTCCGCGTCGACCTCGGCGACGACCTCGTCGCCTCGACGACGGCCGACGGCACCACCGGTGCCTGGAGCGTCGTCGTCCCCGGCGTCTCGGCCGGCGAGCGGACGCTGAGCGCCACCCAGGCGCTCGGCGGATCGGTCTCGCCCGCCGTGACCCAGCCGCTCGCGGTGGTGGCCGCCGCCGCGGTCGTCATCGACGCCCCGGCACCGGGCGCCGTCGTCGCCGTCGCCACGCCCGACGCCACGACCGACCTGGTCGTCTCGGGCACCGCCGAGCCGGGGGCCTCGATCGCCGTCGACCTCGGCGACGGCCTGACCGCCGCCGCCACGGCCGACGACGAGACGGGTGCCTGGAGCACCACCGTGCCGGGCGTCCCGGTCGGTGACCGCACCATCGCGGTCACCCAGACCGTCGACGGTTCGACGTCGAGCCCGGTCACGCGCGACGTGTCCGTCGTCGTGGCTCCCGCCGCGCCCGTGATCGTCGCCCCGGAGCCGGGAGCGACCGTGTCGCTCCTCGACCCGGCCGGCACCACGTCGGTCGTCGTCTCGGGCACCGGCGAGCCCGGCGCCACCGTCGCCGTCTCGCTCGGCACCGGCCTCACGGCGGCGGCCACCGTCGACCCCGACGGCGACTGGCGCACGACCGTCGACGGAGTCCCCGTCGGCGAGTACACCGTCACGGCCACGCAGACGATCCGCGGCGTGACGTCCGACGCGGCGACGCGACCCTTCACGGTCGCAGCGGCCGCGGGGCTCGTGGTGGACCGGCCCACCGACGGCACGACGGTCGTCGTGCTCGCCGAGGGCGACACGGCCTCGATCGTCGCCTCCGGCACGGCCGAGCCCGGAGCGACCGTCACGGTCGACCTGGGCGCCGGCCTGGTCGGCACGGTCGTGGCCGACCCGACGACGGGCACCTGGACCGTGACGGTCGACGGCGTCCCCGTCGGTGACCGCACCGCCTCGGTCACCCAGACCGTCGACGGAGCGCAGTCGACCCCGGTCACCCGCGCCGTGTCGGTCGTCGTGGCGGCACCGGTCACCGTGACCTCGCCCGCCGACGGGTCGACGATCGTGGTCGGCACGGCCGACGACACGACCGACGTCACGGTCACCGGCACGGGTCAGCCCGGCGCCGCCGTCGTGGTCCAGGTGGGCGACGACCTGTCCGGGACGACCACGGTGACCCCCGCGGGCACCTGGACCGTCACGGTGGGCGACGTGCCGGTCGGCTCGTACCCGGTGGACGTCACGCAGACCGTCCCCGCCGGCTCGACGCCCCCCGTCACGCAGCAGCTCGACGTCGTGGTCGGCACCCCGGTCTCGATCACCGAGCCCGCGCCGGGTGCCACGGTCGTCGTGCTCGACGGCGAGACCACCCCGGTCACGGTGTCGGGCGCGGCCCAGCCCGGTGCGACCGTCACCGTCTCGCTCGGCGGCGACCGGACGCAGACGGTCCCGGCCGACCCGACGACGGGGGCGTGGACCACGACCTTCGACGCCGTGCCGGTGGGCGCCGGACCGATCTCGGTGGTGCAGCAGTACGGCACCGTCACGACGGTCCCCGTGACCCAGCCCTTCGCGGTGGTCGCGGCAGACCCGATCACGATCACCGAACCCGGGACGGGCACGCGCCTCCTCGTGGTGTCGGCGGACGCCACGGTCGACCTGCCGGTGTCGGGTTCGGCGCAGGCCGGTGCGACCGTCTCGGTGACGCTCGACGACGGGACGGCCGTCACGGTCGAGGCCGACGACGACGGCACCTGGGCGACGACCTTCGCCGGGGTCGGCGTGGGCGAGCACGTGGTGTCGGCGACGCAGACGGTCGCCGGGGTCGAGTCGGCCCCGGTCACGACCACGGTCGTGGTCGACGCCGCCGCGCCCCTCGGCGTCACGGCACCGACCGACGGTCAGCAGTACCAGGCGGGTGACGCCGGCACGGCACCGGTCGTCGTCCGGGGCCAGGGCCAGCCGGGCGCGCCGGTCGCCGTCACGGTCGACGGGGGAGACCCCGTCACCACGACGGTCGGTGACGACGGTTCGTGGCAGGTGCCCGTGGTGCTCGGCACCGGGACGCACACCGTGTCGGTCGTGCAGACGATCGGCGACGCGACGAGTGCCCCGGTCGAGGTCACGGTCCAGGTCGTGCCCGCTCCGGCCGACCCCGCGACGGCACCGACGATCACCTCGCCGGCCGACGGTCAGCTCGTGACGGACACGGAAGGCGACGACCTCGTCGACCTGCCGGTCACCGGCACCGGCGAGCCCGGCGCCACGATCACCGTCACCGTCGGCGGGACCACGCTGACGACGACCGTGACCGAGGGAGGCACCTGGTCGGTGACCGTGCCGGGCGTCCCGATCGGCACGAGCACCGTGGTCGTCGAGCAGACGGTCGCGGGGGTCGTGACCGGTACCGCCTCGGTGACCGTCACCGTGGCACCCGCCGCCGAGGTCGCGCCCCTCGTGGTGACCTCGCCCGAGCAGGGCTCCATCCTGCCCTCGGGCACGACGGGCACCGCCGACGTCCTCGTCGGCGGCACGGCCCAACCGGGCGCCTCGGTGGCCGTCCGCCTCGACGGCGGCCTGCCGGTGACGGTCGACGTCCCCGCCGGGGGCGCCTGGTCGACGACGCTGCAGGGAGTCGCGCCCGGTCAGCACACGCTGTCGGTGACCCAGACCGTGGGAGGCGCGGTGTCGGCACCCGAGACCGTCGCGTTCACGGTCACCTCGCCCGCGAACACCGACGCCGGCGTCGTCATCACGTCGCCGGCACCGGGAGCCCTCGTCGCCGACGTCGACGGCGACGGCGTCGAGGACCTCACCCTGACGGGGACCGGCACGCCCGGCGCGCTCGTCGAGGTCGACCTCGGAGGCGGGCTGACGCAGACGACGACGGTCGGCGACGACGGCACCTGGTCGGTCGACTTCGCGGACGTCCCGGTCGGCGCCTACGTCGTCACGGCGACGCAGACCGCGGGCTCGGGCACGACCACGGCGACCCAGGACCTCGTGATCGCGTCGGTCGACCCGGTCGTCGTCACGAGCCCGGTCGCGGGTTCGGTCCTGCAGGCGGGCACGACGGGCACGACGCCCGTCACGGTCGTCGGGACCGGGGAACCCGGGGCGACGGTGACCGTCCAGCTCGACGCCGGTGCGACGCAGACCGTGACGGCCGACCCCGCGACGGGAGCCTGGACGGTCGTGTTCACGGACGTGGGCGTCGGGCCGCACGTGGTCGCCGCCTCGCAGACCGTCGACGGGGCCACCTCGGCCCCGGTCACGACCGGGTTCTCGGTCACGGCGGGCGCCGCGACGCCGGGCACGCCGGGCACGCCGGGCACGCCGGGTACGCCGGGCACGCCGGGCACGCCGGGCACGCCGGGTGCGCCGGGCACGCCGGGCACGCCCGGGTTCCCGGGCCTGCCCGGGGCCGGAGGCGGGCCGGGCACCGGCGGCGGCACCGGCGGGGGAGCGGTCGTGACCGGCGGGGCCTCGGGCCTGGCGTACACGGGCTCGGACGTCCTCGGCTGGTCCTCGCTCGCGGCCTTCGCCCTGCTGATCGGTCTCGGCCTGGTCTCGGCCACCCGTTCGCGACGTCGCTCGAGGGGGTCGTCCCGCTAGTCGACCCCACCGAGATCGGCACCGGGGGCCCGTCGTCACGACGGGCCCCCTCGTGCGTCCGGAGTCGACGCCCGGGCACGCCGGACGGCGTCCCCGGGCGTCGACCGTTGTCGGTGGCCCCGACTACTCTTGGTCCGTGGTCACCGCCCTGTATCGCCGTTACCGGCCAGAGAACTTCGCCGAGCTCATCGGGCAGACCCAGGTGACCGATCCGCTGCGCACCGCCCTGCGCACCAACCGGGTCAACCACGCCTACCTGTTCAGTGGTCCCCGCGGGTGCGGCAAGACGACGTCGGCCCGCATCCTGGCCCGCTGCCTGAACTGCGCCCAGGGTCCGACCGACACGCCCTGCGGCGTCTGCGCGTCGTGCGTCGAGCTCTCGCGCGACGGCGGGGGGTCGCTCGACGTCATCGAGATCGACGCCGCCAGCCACAACGGCGTCGACGACGCCCGAGACATCCGCGACCGTGCCGTCTTCGCCCCGGCTCGCGACCGGTTCAAGATCTTCATCCTCGACGAGGCCCACATGGTCACCCCGCAGGGGTTCAACGCCCTGCTCAAGGTCGTCGAAGAGCCGCCCGAGCACGTCAAGTTCATCTTCGCCACGACCGAGCCCGACAAGGTGATCGGCACGATCCGGTCGCGCACGCACCACTACCCGTTCCGGCTCGTGCCCCCGGCCCAGATGCTCGAGTACGTCCACGAGCTCTGTGAGAGCGAATCGGTCGAGGCGGCCCCCGGCGTACTGCCGCTCGTCGTCCGGGCGGGCGGCGGATCGGTGCGCGACACCCTCTCCCTGCTCGACCAGTTGATGGCCGGCAGCGAGAACGGCGCCATCGAGTACGAACGCGCCGTCGCCCTGCTCGGCTACACGCACGCCTCCCTGCTCGACGACGTCGTCGAGGCGCTCGGCGCCCGCGACGGCGCGGCGGCCTTCGCTGCCGTCGACCGGGTCGTCCAGACCGGCCAGGACCCGCGACGGTTCGTCGAAGACCTGCTCGAGCGCCTGCGTGACCTCATCGTCGTCGGCGCGACCGTCGAGGGCGCCTCGGCGGTCCTTCGCGGCGTCACGGCGGACGAACTCGACCGCCTCGTGCACCAGTCGCACGCCTTCGGCGCAGCCGAGCTCTCGCGGTCGGCCGACGTCGTCAACCGGGCGCTCACCGACATGACCGGCGCGACGTCGCCCCGGCTGCACCTCGAGCTGATGATCGCTCGGGTGCTCGTCCCCGAGAGCGACCAGAGCGGACGCGGCGCCCTCGCCCGCGTCGAGCGGCTCGAGCGGCGCGTCGGGGTCGACGGCTCGGGCTCCTCGTCGGGTTCGCCCGCGACGTCGGCGGGCGCCCGCCCCGCCGAGACCTCGCAGGCGCCGGGGTCGACGGGTGCCACTCGCTCCCCGGCAGCGGCAGCGGCACCGGCACCGGCACCGACCACGTCCACCGCGCCAGCCTCCCCGTCCCCCGTCGAGGCCACCCCCTCGACCGAGGCGGCCGGCGGGCCCTCGGCCGTCGAGAGCGCGACGGCGTCCTGGGCGTCGGCCGCTCCGGCGGCGTCCGCCGGGGGCGACGACTCCTCGGCGACCGAGCCCGCGCCTCCGTCGGCTGCGCACTCGGCCGCTTGGGCCCAGACCGCCGAGGCCGAGCGGCCCGCGGGCTCGGTTGCCGCCCCGGTGACGCTCCAGCAGCTGCGCGACAGCTGGCCCGAGATCGTCGAGGTCGTCCAGAAGGCGCGTCGCACGGCCTGGATGGTCGTCGTCACGGCCACCGTCGTCGACTTCGCCGACGACGTGCTGACGCTGGCGTTCCCGAGTGCGAACGACGTCGAGAGCTTCAAGCGTCCGCAGGGCGCCGCCGAAGGCGTCAGCGAGTACCTGCGGCGGGCCATCGTCGACGTGCTCGGCGTGAAGGTCAAGTACATCGCCCGCGTCGAGGGCGACGGGCCCGCCGGGCCCACCCCGACCGGGGCGCCCGCGCCCGACACGACGGCCTCGACCCCCACGGCACCGACCTCGCGACCCGCCCCGGCGCCCCAGGGCACGACGGCGCCCCAAGGCACGACGGCGCCCGCGGACCGTCCGGCCGGCGGGGCCGCTCCCGCCCCGTCCCCGTCGGCTGCCACACCCGCCGCGGTCACCGGGCCCGGCCCCGAGGCGACGTCCGCGGCCCCCTCCGCCACGGTCGACGAACCCGCCGCCCCCTCGACGTCGACCGCGCCCTCGACGTCGGGCGGCTCGTCGCGAGCGTCGACGCCCCCGACCGAGACAGCCCCGGACCGACGTCCGGCCACCTCGGCACCGGTGACCGGCTGGGACGTCGCACCCATCCCGCAGAGCGCACCGCCCGAGCCCGACGAACCCGAGCACATCACCGAAGAGCCGCCCGGCGGGGTGCCGACGGTCGACGCCGCGCCCCCGCCCGCCGAGGTCGTCGGCGTCCCGGTGGGCCGGCCCACCGGCCCCGCCGCCTCGACGACGTCGGCACCCGCGGCCCCGTCCGCCTCGGCCGGGCCCTCCGTCGCCGAACGCCGTGCGGCGACGGGCGACCCCCGCCGGGGCATCCCGACGGGGTCCCGCTACGGCGAGGCCGTCGTCCGCGAGATCCTCGGGGCCCAGTTCATCGAAGAAGAGACGCTCGCCCCTCGGGTCACGCCTCAGAGAAGCGAGTAGCGCGTGTACGAAGGCATCGTCCAAGAGCTGATCGACGAGTTCGGCCGACTGCCGGGCATCGGGCCGAAGTCGGCGCAGCGCATCGCGTTCCACATCGTGCAGAACGAGTCGTTCGACACGTCCCGGCTCGCCGAGCTGCTCGTCGACGTCAAGACCAAGGTGCGTTTCTGCGAGATCTGCGGCAACGTCAGCGAGCAGGAGACCTGCAACATCTGCCGTGACCCGCGCCGTTCGCCGGCCACCATCTGCGTGGTCGAAGAGGCGAAGGACGTGCAGGCGATCGAGCGCACGCGAGAGTTCCGCGGGCTGTACCACGTGCTCGGCGGGGCGATCAGCCCCATCGACGGCATCGGGCCCGACGACCTGCGCATCCGTCAACTGGTCCAGCGCCTGGCCGACGACACCGTGCAAGAGGTCATCATCGCCACCGACCCCAACCTCGAGGGCGAGGCGACGGCGACCTACCTGTCGCGCATGCTCGCGCCCTTCGGGTTGCGGGTCACGCGGCTCGCCTCGGGCCTGCCGGTCGGCGGCGACCTCGAGTACGCCGACGAGGTCACCCTCGGCCGCGCCTTCGAGGGCCGCCGGCTCGTCTCCGAATGACGACCCGCGCCTCCCGGGCCCTCCGGGGTCGGTGACCGGTCAGAGACGGGCGCGACGCGCCCGCACGACGCAGTACGCGCCGTAGGCCATCAGCCCCACGGCGACGGCGGTCAGCACGGCCACGCCGAAGGGCAGGGCGGCCAGGGCCTTGAGCGCGCCGTCGAGACCCGTGGCCTCGCTGGGATCGGCCGTGACGGCGGCGACGGCGAACAACACCCCGACCACCGCCAGGGCGACGCCCTTCGCCACGTACCCGGTCACGCCGAGCACGATCGTGCCGCGGCCCGCGGTGCCGCCCGGCAGCAGCAGGTCGTCTCGGAACCGTCGCGTGGCGCCCTTGACGACGAAGTAGACCCCGATGGCCACGACGGCGAGCGCGAGGACGACGAGCAGCACGACGCCACCGGGCACGGCGAGCAGGCGGGCGCTGAGGGTCTGCGTCTGCCCCGAGCTGTCCGACGACGAGCCGCGGGCGAAGGTGAAGGCCGTGGCGCCGACGGCGAGGTAGGCCACGCCCTTGCCGCCCTCCTTGGCACGCTCGGCCCACGAGTCCCGGTCGCCTCCCCGGACGAGGGCCGCCTCGAGCAGCTGGAACAGGCCGAGACCCCAGAGCCCGACGACGATCAGCCAGAGCAGGAACACGCCGCCCGGGCGTGAGGCGAACTGCCCGAGGGCCCCGCCCTGGTCGGCCTCGCCCCCGCCGCCGAAGGCCACGCCCAGGGCGATGACGCCGATGACGACGTGCAGCAGGCCGTTCATGGCGAACCCGATGCGGGCGGAGGTCGTGAGCGCGCGGCTGTCCTGTAGGCGGTCGGCCGCACCGCGGGCCTGGTCGGTGGTGTCGGGCATCGCTCCACCGTAGGGGAGGGGCGACGACCGCGTCCCGCGCCCCGCGCCCCGACGTGCGTCACACGCCCCCGACACCGAATAGAATCGCCGCACGCAGGCGTGAGCCGTCTCCGGCGCGCCCAGTTCCCCCAGGAGTCACCGTGAGCTTGATCGTGCAGAAATTCGGCGGGTCGTCCGTCGCCGATGCCGAGAGCATCAAGCGCGTCGCCAAGCGCATCGTCGAGACCCGCAAGGCGGGCAACGACGTCGTCGTGGCCGTCAGCGCGATGGGCGACACGACCGACGAGCTGCTCGACCTGGCCAACGAGGTCAGCCCGCTGCCGGGTGGGCGAGAGCTCGACATGCTGCTGACCGCGGGCGAACGCATCAGCATGGCCCTGCTCGCGATGGCCATCCGCAGCCTGGGGGTCGAGGCCCGTTCGTACACCGGCAGCCAGGCCGGCATGATCACCGACGCCCAGCACGGCAAGGCCCGCATCGTCGACGTGACGCCCGGGCGCGTGCGCGACGCGCTCGACGCCGGGTACGTCGCCATCGTCGCCGGGTTCCAGGGGTTCAACCGGTCCACCGGCGACATCACGACGCTCGGTCGCGGTGGTTCCGACACGACAGCGGTCGCGCTCGCCGCGGCCCTCGACGCCGACGTCTGCGAGATCTACACCGACGTCGACGGCGTGTTCACGGCCGACCCGCGGGTCGTCCCGAAGGCCCGCAAGCTCGACCGCGTGACGAGCGAAGAGATGCTCGAGCTCGCGGCGGCCGGCTCGAAGGTGCTGTACATCCGCGCCGTCGAGTACGCCAGGCGCCACGGCGTCACCCTGCACGTCCGCTCGTCGTTCAACAACAACGAGGGCACGCTCGTCGTCAACCCGAAAGAGGGAGAGAACGTGGAAGAACCCATCATCAGCGGGGTCGCGGGCGACCTCAGCGAGGGCAAGATCACCGTCGTCGGCGTCCCCGACGTGCCCGGCAAGGCCGCGCAGATCTTCCGCACGGTCGCCAAGACCGGTGCCAACATCGACATGATCGTGCAGAACGTCTCGGCCGCCTCGACCAGCCGGACCGACATCTCGTTCACCCTGCCGAAGTCCGAGGGCGCCGTCGTGCTCCAGGCCCTCGAGTCCGACCGGGCCGAGATCGGCTTCGAGTCGCTGCAGTACGACGACCAGATCGGCAAGCTCGCCCTCGTGGGCGCCGGCATGCGGACGAACGCGGGCGTCTCGGCGCGTCTGTTCACCGCCCTCTTCGAGGCGGGCATCAACATCGAGATGATCTCGACCAGCGAGATCCGCATCTCGGTCGTCACCCGGGCCGACACCCTCAACGACGCCCTGCGCGTCGTGCACACGGCCTTCGGCCTGGACGCCGAGGTCGACGCCGTCGTCCACGGCGGCACCGGCCGCTGACGCGACCCGGTCACCCACCGCAGGAGGCGCGCGCGGCCCGCCACCGCGCCTCCCGACCCTGCCCCCACCGCATCGAGACCCTGCACCACCGAACCCCCAGGAGGACCCCATGGCCGAAGGACTGCGCGTCGGCGTGATCGGCGCGACCGGACAGGTCGGCAAGGTCATGCGCACGCTCCTCGACGAGCGCGACTTCCCCGTGGCCGAGATCCGGTTCTTCGCGACCGCCCGGTCGGCCGGGACGACCCTGCCCTTCCGAGGCGCCGAGATCGTCGTCGAGGACGTCGAGACGGCCGACCCCGCCGGTCTCGACATCGCGCTCTTCTCGGCGGGGGCGACGGGGTCGCGGGCCCACGCCCCCCGCTTCGCCGCGGCCGGGGCCCTCGTGATCGACAACTCGAGCGCCTGGCGCATGGACCCCGACGTCCCCCTGGTGGTCAGCGAGGTCAACCCCCACGCGCTCGACCAGGCGGTCAAGGGCATCGTCGCCAACCCGAACTGCACGACGATGGCGGCCATGCCCGTGCTCAAGGTGCTCGACGCCGAGGCCACGTTGCAGCGCCTGATCGTCAGCACGTACCAGGCCGTGTCGGGCAGCGGGCTCGCCGGTGCCGACGAGCTGCTGCAGCAGACCCGTGCCGCCATCGAGGGCGACACGATCGGCCTCGTGCACGACGGCCACGCCGTCGACCTCCCCGAACCGGTGACGTACGTGCGACCCATCGCCTTCGACGTCATCCCGCTCGCCGGGTCGATCGTCGACGACGGCACCCACGAGACCGACGAGGAGAAGAAGCTGCGCAACGAGAGCCGCAAGATCCTCGAGCGTCCCGACCTGCTGGTCAGCGGCACCTGCGTGCGCGTCCCCGTCTTCACCGGCCACTCGCTCTCGATCAACGCCGAGTTCGCCTCCGACATCACGGTCGAGCGCGCCGAGGAGCTGTTGCGCGGCGCGCCAGGGGTCGTGCTGACCGACGTTCCGACGCCGCTCCAGGCCGCCGGGGCCGACCCGAGCTTCGTCGGTCGCATCCGTCACGACGAGGGCGTCCCCGGGCACCGCGGGCTCGCGCTCTTCATCAGCAACGACAACCTGCGGAAGGGCGCGGCTCTCAACGCCGTCCAGATCGCCGAGCTCGTCGCCGCGAGGCGCGCCGCCGTCGCCTGAGCCGTTCCGGTGGGGTCCGGCCGGGTCCGGCCGCCTCCGACGCCGGCCCCGGTCTCTCGACGTCGAGACACCATCGGGCCACGTCGTGCCGGGCACCCGTGGCCCGCCCGGGGCCCGGGCCTAGACTGACCCCCGTGACCGATGCGAAGAAGCCCGTCGACGTAGCCCTCATCGGGGGCGGCATCATGAGTGCCACCCTCGGTGCCATGATCAAGCAGCTCGAGCCGAGCTGGACGATCCAGATCTACGAGGCCCTCGGCGACGTCGCCCTAGAGTCGAGCAACCCCTGGAACAACGCGGGCACGGGGCACTCGGCACTCTGCGAGCTGAACTACACGCCCGAGCGGGCCGACGGCACGATCGACACCTCGAGCGCCGTCAAGGTCAACGAGCAGTTCCAGGTGTCCCGCCAGTTCTGGTCGTTCCTCGTCGCCGAGGGCGCGCTGCCCCAGCCCGACGCCTTCATCAACTCGACCCCGCACATGAGCTTCGTCTGGGGCGAGAAGAACGTCGAGTACCTCCGCAAGCGTTACGACGCGCTGCGCGAGCACCCGTTGTTCCAAGGGCTCGAGTTCAGCACCGACTCGTCGGTCATCGAGTCGTGGGCGCCTGTGCTCATCCCGGGGCGTGCCGAGGGGCAACCGATCGCCGCGACCCGCATCGCGGCCGGCACCGACGTCGACTTCGGCTCTCTCACGCGCCTCCTGTTCGCCTACCTGCAGGGCGAAGGGGCGGGCCTCGAGGTCGACCACCGGGTCACCGACCTCACCAAGCTCCGCGACGGCACCTGGCGCGTCGCCCTGCGCGCAGGGGGCACCGCCACGACGGTCGACGCCCGGTTCGTGTTCGTCGGTGCCGGTGGCGGGGCCCTGCACCTCCTGCAGAAGTCCGGCATCGACGAGATCAAGGGCTTCGGCGGGTTCCCGGTCAGCGGCGAGTTCCTCCGCTGCGACGACCCCGCCGTGGTCGGCAAGCACCAGGCGAAGGTCTACGGCAAGGCCGCCGTGGGGTCGCCGCCGATGTCGGTGCCCCACCTCGACACGCGCGTGGTCGACGGCCGGGCCAGCCTCATGTTCGGGCCCTACGCCGGCTTCAGCCCCAAGTTCTTGAAGCACGGTTCGCTGCTCGACCTCTTCGCCTCGATCCGCCCGCACAACCTCTACCCGATGATCCGGGCCGGGCTCGCCAACCTGTCGTTGGTGAAGTACCTCGTGGGCCAGCTCGCCGCGAGCAAGCAGGCCAAGTTCGAGTCGCTCCGGGAGTTCATGCCCGACGCCGACCCGAAGGATTGGTACCGCATCACGGCCGGGCAGCGCGTGCAGGTCATCAAGAAGGACGCGAAGAAGGGCGGGGTGCTGCAGTTCGGCACCGAGGTCATCACGGCGGGCGACGGCACCATCGCCGGCCTCCTGGGCGCGTCTCCCGGTGCGTCGACCGCCGTGCCGATCATGCTCACCGTGCTCGAGCGGTGCTTCCCCGACCGCATCGCGGCCTGGAAGCCCCGTCTCAACGCGATGATCCCGACCTACGGCGACGACCTGTCGTCCGACGAGCGGCGTGCGGCGTCGACCATCGGGGCGACGGCCGAGGCCCTCGGCATCCACGCCTGACGCGCCTCCCCGTCCTCCGTCCGCCGTCGCCCCCGGGGCGACCCGGCGGCGAGGGCAGGCCCCGACCGGCTTGACCCCCGTTCGAACGTGTGTTCGAATGGGGCCATGCGATGGTCAGAGCAAGCGGTCGACACCGAGAAGGCGTCGGCCCTGCCCGGCCTGGCACGCCTGAACAACCTCATCACCTCGGTCACGACGCCCGAGTTCGCCGGGGTGACCTTCCACGAGGTGGTCGCGAAGAGCGCTCTGAACCGCGTCCCGGGTGGCGACTCGGCCCTGCCGTTCGGTTGGACCATCAACCCGTACCGGGGGTGCAGTCACGCCTGCGTCTACTGCTTCGCCCGTCCCACCCACGAGTACCTCGACCTCGACGGCGGCGACGACTTCGACCGGCAGATCGTCGTGAAGGTGAACGTCGCCGAGGTGCTCGCGCGCGAACTGCACCGACCGACGTGGCAGCACCACCCGGTGGCCCTCGGCACGAACACCGACCCGTACCAGCGGGCCGAGGGGCGCTACCGCCTGATGCCCGGCATCATCGCCGCCCTGGCCGACTCGGGCACGCCCTTCAGCATTCTCACCAAGGGCACGTTGTTGCGGCGCGACCTGCCCCTGCTCGCCGAGGCCGCAGAGCACGTGCCCGTCGACCTGGCCATGTCGATCGCGATCCACGACGACGACCTGCAGCAGTTCGTCGAGCCGGGCACGCCGACGACCGCCGCCCGCCTGGCCACCGTCGCGGCGGCCCGCGACCTCGGGCTGTCCTGCTCCGTGTTCATGATGCCCGTCCTGCCGTACCTGACCGACGGGCTCGACCACCTGCACGCGGCGTTCGCCGCCGTGCGCGACTCGGGTGCCTCGAGCGTCATGTACAGCGCACTCCACCTCAAGCCCGGCGTCCGAGAGTGGTGGTTCGCCTGGCTCGAACGCGAGCACCCCGAGCTCGTCCCGAGGTACCGCTCGCTCTACTCCCAAGGCACCTACGCCCCGACGGGCTACCGCTCGTGGTTGGCAGCCCGCATGCGGCCGCTGCTGCGCGAGTACGGCCTCGAGAAGGGGCGAGCCGACCCGTCCACCGGGTCGATGCGCTCGGCCGCCCTCGACGACAGCGCACGATCGCTGCGGTTGATGGGGCTGAACGGCCGGGCCGGTGGTCCGGCGGTCGACGCCGTGCCGGCCGAGTCCGGGTCGTCACGAGCTCCGCGCGCGCTGATCGCCCACGAGCTCCCGGGCGGTGCCCGGTCCCCTCAGCCCCGGTTGTTCTGACCCGATCCGAGGGGGGGTGTCCGGCCGGGCGCGCCCCAGCTGTGCCCCGACCCGACCGAACGGGGCACAAACGGCGGCTCCGACCCGCATGACCCCGTCGATGTCACCACATGTCGGGGTACACCCGTGGTCAGGCTTCTGCCATGATCTCTCCAGACGACGAACGAGCCGATCAGGAGGCCTCATGCTGCTCGGCCTCCCGGCCCACCTCGCACCGGCGGCCCTCGGGGACTCCGTGTCGAGGGCGTGCCACGCCATCGCGGCCACCGTGCTGGTCGCCGCGGCGGCCCTCCTGCTCGTGAAACAGGTCGCCTCGCCGAGCCTGCTCCTCTGGCCGGCGCTGGCGTCGCTCGTCCCGGTGCTCGCGCTGCTCGTCGTCGTCGAACGGACGAGGTCGACGACGGCCCACCTCGCCTACCTGATCGTGGGGACGGCCTCCCTCTACTGGTACGCCGTCACCCTGTTCGCCCAGGTGGCCTCGGTACAGGCGTCCGACGCGTTCTCGTTGTCCCTGCCGAAGATCGCCCTTGTGATGGTGGGCAGCACGGCCCTCGGCCCTCGACGCGGGTTGCTCTGGTCGGCGGCGGGGTACGCGGCCGGCGAGCTCGCCACGCAACTGGCGACCCGGCACACGGGCGCCTCCCTTCGACTCGACGTGACCACGCTGCTGGCCTTCGTCCTCGTCGCGATCGTGTCGGTCCACGCCGAGGCATCCCGCGGTCGGGCCCGACGGGCGCAGCCGAGACTCCATCGGGCGGCGCTCGAGCAGCAGGTGCAACGGCTCCGTGCCGACGTCGAGGGCCAGGCGGCGGCCCTCGTCCACGACACGGTCCTCGGGCACCTCGCGGCGGTGGCCGCGGCCGGCCCGGGGCCGTTGTCCGCACAGGCGGCGCGGTCGATCTCCGACGACCTCGAGGTGCTCGTGGGGCGGGACTGGCTGTCGCCGGGCGGCGGCACCCCCGACGAGGCCGTCGCGGCGGCGGACGGCTGGGAGCGCAGTCGCCTGCACGCCGCCGTCGAACAGGCGCGTGGCGACGGCCTCGAGGTCGCCGTGACGGGCGACGTCTCGTCGGTCGGTCGCCTCGACGGCGCCACGGCGGACGCCCTCGGCCTCGCCGTCGCGCAGTGCCTGGTCAACGTGGGTCGGCACAGTGGCGTCGACCGTGCCGAGATCGTGGTCTTCGGCGACGGCACCGACCTCACCGTGATGGTGATCGACGACGGCGTCGGGTTCGACCAGGCGGCGGTGGCCCCCGATCGACTGGGGCTGACGAACTCGGTCGAGGCCCGCCTGGGCCGTGTCGACGGCCACGTGCAGATCTGGTCGTCGCCCGGCAGCGGCACGTCGATCGTCCTGAGGGTCCCTTTCGCCCCCGCGAGTCCGGAGCCCCTCGGCGTCGGCACCGAGGGCGGCGTGTCGGCATGACCGACGGTGCCGCTCCTCGGACGAGCGCCCGCGCCTCCGTCCGGACGCCGCAGGTGGTCGATCCGCTCGGCGCCCTCGCGGCCCGGCCGGTCACCCTCGCGGCCGGGGCCGCCGCCCTGTTGCTCGCGTCCGTCCAGACCCTGTCGCGCGCCTCCGACGTGTCGACGCCCTGGGCGGCGGTCGTGGCGCTGCTGGCGGTGGCCGCGGGCGCGGTGGTGCTCGTCGTGGCGGCCGACCCCGTGCGGGCACCGTTCGGAGCCGGTGCCGCCGGGTGCGTCGCGGCGGCCTGCGCCGTGGCGTCGGTGCTGTCGGCCGTGTCGACGTCCGGCAGCAATCCCTTCGTCCGCGACGACTGGGCCGGGGTCGTCTCGGGCGTGCTCGTGCTCGGCCTCGCCCCGTACCGGCCCACGCGCGAGATCGTCGTGGTCGGTGCCGCCGTCGCGACGGTCCTCGCGGTCGTGGTCGTCGTCGAGTCCCCGGGGTTCGTCACCACGGTGCCGACCGCGACGTACGTCGTGGTCGCCGTCACGCCGCTGCTGGCCCTCACGGCGGCGTCGGCCGTGTTCTCGGCCGTCTACGTCGGCCACGTCGAGCGCTGGCTCGCCCGCGCGGTCGGCTTCCGCCGCGTGAGCACCGACGACCTGCGGGTGACCCTCGCGCGTTCCGTCCAGCAAGATCGCGTCACGGTGCTGAACCGCGAGGTCGTGCCGTTCTTCGCCCGCCTGATCGCGGCGGGGAGCGTCGCCGAGGGGGACGCCGACGAGGCGCGCCGCGTGGCCGAGGCACTCCGCGCCTCCCTGGTGGCGGACGCCGATGCGACGTGGCTGTCGCGACGTCTCGAGGCCCCCGGTCAGCGGGTGGCGACCGAGGTGGTCGACCCCGGCCGTGTCGCCGACCGTCTCGGGTCCGAGCACCGGACGGCGCTCTGGGCGTTCTTCGCGGCCGTGGACGACCCCTCGGTGGTCGACGCGCGCTCGATGCGGCTCGTGCTCACCGGTCAGGAGGCGCGGGTCGACGTCACGATCGAGCTCGCGGTCGCCTCGTCGGCCACGGCCGCGCGTCGGTCGCTCTCGCCCTACCTCACCGTGCTCCGCCTCGTCTCGGGCGACCTCCGCATCGACCGGTCGCCCTCGCTTCTGACACTAAGGTTTTCTTATGACCAGCACTGAGCCGAGCGGCCGCTCGTCCCACCGTCCGGGCTTCGGGAGGCCCGTCGCAGCACCGTCCTGGGCCACCGTCGGCCCGGGGTCCGAGGCACCGCCGGCGCGACGCGTCCGGCTCGCGATCCTCGACGACCACGAGGTGCTGCTCGACAGCCTCAGCAGCTGGATCAACGTCAACGCCTACGACTTCGACCTCGTGCTCACCGCGCACACCTGGCTGCAGCTGGTGCACAGCGACAACTTCCCGACCGACCTGGTGTTCCTCGACTTCCAGCTGAAAGAGCCCGTCTCGATCGAGGCCAGGGTGCGGACGTGTCGCGCCGCCGGTGCCAAGGTCGTCGTGCTGTCGAGCCTCGACACCCGCGAGTCCCGCGAGCGGGCCCTCGAGGCGGGCGCCTCGGCCTTCCTGTCCAAGACCCTGCCGATGCGCGAGGTCATGGACGCCGCTCGCCAGGTCATGGGCGTCGCTCGCGACAACTCGCCGCAGCGCGACTGGCGTCCCCTGCCGGCAGGCGCCGCCAACCAGACCCGTCCGAAGCTCAGCGCCGGCGAGGCCGAGGCGTTCCGCCTGTACGTGTCGGGCTTCAGCACGAACGAGGTCGCGGCCCAGATGAACGTTCAGTACGAGACCGCCAAGACGTTCCTCCGGCGGGTCCGTGAGAAGTACGCGAAGGCGAACCGGCCGGCCAGCAAGAAGTCCGAGCTGATCCGTCGGGCCGCCGAAGACGGTTACCTGCAGTAGTGGCCAAGCTCTACTTCCGCTACGGGGCGATGAACAGCGGCAAGAGCACGGCTCTGCTGCAGGCCGCCTACAACTACGAAGAGCGCGGGCAGCGAGTCCTGCTCGCCAAGCCCGGCGTCGACACGAAGGGCGACGACGCCATCGTGTCGCGTCTGGGCGTGACGCGTGCCACGGACGTCACGTTCGGGCCCGACGACGACGTGCGCCGGGTCTTCCTCGAGCGTCGGGACTCCATCCGGGTCG
Organism: Frigoribacterium sp. PvP054; assembly: GCF_040547465.1. Lineage (NCBI taxonomy): Bacteria > Bacillati > Actinomycetota > Actinomycetes > Micrococcales > Microbacteriaceae > Frigoribacterium > Frigoribacterium sp. PvP054. The sequence continues at coordinate 441,506 of NZ_JBEPPU010000001.1, read as the reverse complement.
AGACGGGGTCGAGCCTGGCCTGTCTGCTCGTCGACGAGGCCCAGTTCCTGTCACCGCACCAGATCGACGACCTGCTGCGCATCGCGATCCTCGACGACGTCCCCGTGCTGGCGTACGGCATCAGGACGGACTTCCGCACCGTGGCCTTCCCGGGCAGCCGCCGCCTGCTCGAGGTCGCGCATTCGCTCGAAGAGCTCAAGACGATCTGCCGGTGCGGTCGCAAAGCCGTGTTCACCGCCCGCACGGTGGGCGATCGCTTCGTCTTCGACGGCGACCAGGTGGCCATCGACGGCCGAGAGGTGACCTACGAGTCCCTCTGCGGCGCCTGCTACCTCGCCGAGTCCGGCGGCCGCCTCGCCTGACCCCGTCGCCCCCAGGTCGAACCACGATGCACCAAGAAATTGGCTCCACCCATAGGTGGAGCCAATTCCTGTGTCGCCCGGAGGGCGAACCGAAAAGCACAAAAAAAATGGCCCCACCCAATGATGGAGCCAATTTCCGTGTCGCCCGAAGGGCGAACCAAAAGCACAAAAAAAATTGGCCCCACCCATAGGTGGAGCCAATTTTTTTCGTCGGGGTAGCGGGATTCGAACCCACGACCTCCTCGTCCCGAACGAGGCGCGCTACCAAGCTGCGCCACACCCCGATGTCTTCGCGTTCTCACGTGAAGCGACTCGACAAGAATAGCCCATGTTCGAGGCTCTCCGTGTCACTCGCCCCGAGGTCAGGCCGTGAGGGTGACGATCACGGCTTCGGGACGGCACGCGAACCGCACGGGGGCGTAGATCGAGGTGCCGAGGCCTGCCGAGATCTCGAGGTGCGCCGTCTTGCGGGCGTGGCTCCAGGTGGTCAGGCCGCTGACCTTGCTGCGGGGCAGGTCGCAGTTGGTGACGAGGGCCCCGTAGCCGGGCACCTGGACTTGCCCACCGTGCGTGTGGCCGGCGAAGACGACGTCGGCACCGTTGTTGACGAACGAGTTCAGGACGCGTTGGTAGGGGGCGTGGGTGACCCCGATGCTGATCGGGTCGGGCCCGCCGTGGTCGTCCTGCCAGCCCACGTTCTCGCGGAGGTCGTCGAGGGCTCCGGGGATGCGGTCGAGCCGGTCCCATCCCCGGTGGGCGTCGTTGACGCCGAACAATTCGAGCCGGGAGCCCCGCAGTTCGAGGGCCCGGGCCGTGTTGTCGAGGTCGAGCCAGCCGAGCTGGTCGGTGAAGAACGACTGCATCCGGTCGACGTCGAGGTCGACCGGGGCACGGTGGACCTTGCTCGGTCCTCCGAAGTAGGTGAACGGGTTCTTGGGGGTGGGCCCGTAGTAGTCGTTCGAGCCGTTCACGAAGACGCCGGGGACGCCCCGGAAGGGTTCGAGGGTGTACTCGAGCGCCGTGTGGGCGTCCTCGTGGCCGATGTTGTCGCCCGTGTTGACGACGAGGTCGGGCTCGAGCACCGCGAGACCGCGGACCCACTCCTGCTTCTCCGACTGCCAGGGGGCGAGGTGGAGGTCCGACAGGTGCAGGATCGTCAGGGTGCGCGAGCCGGGTTCGAGGATCGGCAGCACCTCGTGTCGCACGGTGAAGCGGTTGCGCTCCACGAAGACTCCCCAGGCGAGCGCCCCGAGGCCGACGGCCGCGCCCGCTGCTGCGGTCACGGCCGTCGTCCCCAGGGGGCTGAGCCCGGTGGTCCCGCGAGGGCTCACGTGCAGTTGCCCGGGTCGTTGCCGTCCCGGTCACCGTAGAGGGTGAGGCCGATGGCGGCGTCCTTTGCGGCCGACGAACCGGCGGCGGGGTTCGACCCGGCCACCTGGCAGGCGTTCTTGCCGTCACCCTGCGTGAAGCCGGCGATCGAGACCTTCGACGTGTCGAAGCCCGCCCCGCCGAACGACTTGACGGCGTCGGCGACCTTCTGGCGTGAGACGTCCGGCACCTGCGCCGCACCGCTGCCGTCGCTCGTGTAGACCGTGACGGTGGTGCCCTTCGAGACCACCGTGCCGACGGCGGGGTCGGAGCCGATCACCTGGCCGGCGGGCAGCGCCGAGGCCTGCGTGCCGCCGTCCTTGAATGCCAGGGACGTGCTCCGGAGCAGCGTCTGCGCCTCGGAGGCCGTGATGCCCTGCATGTCGGGCACGGCGACTCCCGAGCCACGAAGCACCGAACCGGAGGCCTGACCGAAGGCGGTACCCGGGTACACCGTGTTGTTCACGGACTGGACGGCCCGGAAGAACTGCGGCCGCGCGTTGGCGTAGCTGCCGTAGCGGCTCTGGTTCGGCGACGTGTACGACCGGAGGTTCGCCTTCGGGCCGTCGTAGGTGCCCTGCCAGACCGCCGTGGCGAGCTTGTTCGTGGCACCGATGATCCAGATCTGGTCCTTGTCGTTCGTGGTACCGGTCTTGCCGATCTCGGGGTAACCGTCGGCCGGCAGGCCGCCGACGGCGGTTCCGTTGCGCCACAGGCCCTGCATGGCGACGGCCGCGGCCGCGGCGACCTGCGGGTCGAGGGCCTGGGTGCACTCCTGCGGCTGACCACCGAGGTCGGTGCCGTCGGCGTCCTTGACGTTGTCGACGACGATCGACTTGCAGTAGGTGCCGCCCGAGGCGATGGCCGCGTAGGCGGTCGCCATCGTCAGCGGAGCGATCTCGTTCGTCCCGAGGATGGACGAGGGGTTCGCGGTCTGGAGTTCGCCGCCGTCGGCACGGTGCACGCCGAGCTTCTCGGCGACCGCACCGATGTCGGCGAGGTCGAGCTTCTGGGCCATCGCCATGTAGGCGGTGTTGATCGACTGGGCCGTGGCCGTCGCGACCGAGACGGTGCCCGGGTTGCCACCGTTGTCGTTCTTGGGGTCGTAGCCCTTGACCTTCTCGCCGTTCCAGGTCATCGGGGTGAAGGTGCGCGGCGTCGCGTTGACGGACTCCGAGATGCCGTGGCCCTTCTCGAGCCAGTCGAGCAGGGTGAAGGGCTTGTAGGTCGAGCCCGTCGAGAACCCCTTCGATCCGCCGTAGTCGCTGTCGGTGCTGAAGTTGACCGAGGTCTGGGTGGGATCGGTGCCCGACACCTCGGAGAAGGTGGTGTTCTGGGCCATGACGATGACGCGCCCGGTGCCGGCCTCGACCGAGTTGACGACGCTGCCGAGCTTGAAGCGGGACTCCTTTGCCGGCGCGAAGGCGTCGACCTGGGCCTTGGCGTTCGCGGTCAGGTCGAGGTTCAGCGTCGTGAAGACCTCGTAACCGCCGTTGCGCCAGTTGGCCTCGCGCTCTTCGGGGCTCGAGCCCAGGACGGCGAGGTTCTTGATGTTCTTCTTGACGTAGTCGCAGAAGTACTGGGCGCCCGAGGCCGTGACGGCTCCGCAGCCCTGGGTCGGGGGCGTCAGCACGACGTAGCTCGCGACCGGCGTCGACAGCGCCAGGGCCGCCGTGGGCTGGTCGATGTCCTTCTCGGCGTACATCGACTTGATGATGACGTCGCGGCGGGCGGTGTTCGCCTCGTACTTGTCGGGCGAGGACATGTTGCGCGAGTCCGGGTACTGGACGATCGCGATGAGGCTGGCCGCCTCGGCGACCGTGAGGTCGGACGCGGCCTTGTTGTAGTAGTGCTGCGCGGCGGCCTGCACGCCGTAGGTCTGGTCGCCGAAGTAGGCGATGTTGAGGTAGGCCAGCAGGATGTCGTCCTTGCTGTACTTCTTCTCGAGTCCGATCGCGAACTTCATCTCTTCCAGCTTGCGATCGAGGGTCGTGGTGGTCGCCTCCTTGTAGGCGGCGTCACGCTCCTCTTGCGTGGGCAGCTGCTGGGACTGGGCGATGCGGATGTTGCGCACGAGCTGCATCGTCAGCGTCGAGCCACCACCGCTCGCGCCGAGCTCGCCGGCACCCGCCGACCCGACGGCCGCGCGCACCAACGAGGTCACGTCCACGCCGCCGTGCTCGTAGAAACGACGGTCCTCACCGGCGACCACGGCCGTCTTGAGGTTCTCGCTGACCTCGTCCCACTTGAGCTCGACGCGGTTCTCGCTGTAGAGCGTCGCGAAGGGGACCTGCTGCCCGCCCTGGGTCGCGTACAACGTGTTGCGCTGCTGCAGCTTGCCGATCTCGATGTACTCGGGGATCGACTCGAACACGCCGATCGAGCTCGAGGCCGTCATGCCGGCGACCGCGATGGCCGGCGTCACGCCGATGGTCACCAGGAGGCCGGCCAGGACGCTGAAGCCGACGAATCCGAAGAGTGCCCCGATGGCGGACGTGGGCTTCGATTTTTGGGCAGACATAGGATCAGGGTAAGCGACATCGCCGATTTTCAAGCTGAACGGAAGCCGAAATGGTCCTTTGGGAGTACACGACGACGCCCCTGCTGGTGCACAACAGCACGGCGATCCTCAACAACTGGGGCTCGGACGGGTGGGAGCTCGTCCAGGTGACCCAGGGCCCCGAGGGCGGCCCCGTCGCGTGGCTCAAGCGTCCCCGTCAGGACGCCTGATGGGAGCGGTCGACGAACGCCTGGCCGAGCTGGGGCTCGTCCTCCCTCCGGTGGCGGCACCGGCGGGTTCCTACCTCCCGGCGCTCCGCAGCGGGTCGCTCGTCTTCACGGCGGGGCAACTGCCCTTCGTCGACGGCCGGCTGCCGTCCACGGGAAAGGTCGGCGAGGGCCACGGCCTGGTCGCACCCGCGGACGCCCAGGCCCTCGCGGCGACCTGTGTGCTGAACGGCCTCGCCGCGGCGGCGACCGTGCTCGACTCGCTCGACGACGTCGTGCGCGTGGTCAAGGTGACGGGCTTCGTCGCCTCCGACCCCGGCTTCTCCGGTCAGCCGGGGGTCGTCAACGGCGCCTCCGAGCTGCTCGCCGAGATCTTCGGCGAGGCCGGACGTCACGCCCGCAGCGCCGTCGGGGTGGCGGTGCTGCCGCTCGACTCGCCCGTCGAGGTCGAGCTCGTCCTCGAGGTCCGCTGACGCGCCTCCTCGTCCCTCCACGCCGACGGCCCCTCCTCGATCCGAGGAGGGGCCGTCGGCGTCCCGGCAGGCCCTGGCTCAGCGCATCTCGGCCGTGATGACCGACATCACCGAGGTGTCGGCCAGCGTGGTCGTGTCGCCGACCTCGCGTCCCTCCGCGACGTCGCGCAGCAGGCGCCGCATGATCTTGCCCGAGCGCGTCTTCGGCAGTTCGTCGACGAGCACGACGGTGCGCGGCCGGGCGATCGCACCGATCTGGTGGGCGACGTGCGCGCGCAGGGCGGCCACCGCCTCCTCGGGGGTCTGGGTGGCCTTCGCCTCGTCGCGCAGGATGACGAAGGCCACCACCGCCTGACCGGTCGTCTCGTCGCCGGCGCCGACGACCGCGGACTCGGCCACGATGGGGTGCGACACGAGGGCCGACTCGATCTCGGCGGTCGACAGCCGGTGACCCGACACGTTCATGACGTCGTCGACCCGGCCGAGCAGCCAGATGTCGCCGTCGGCGTCGCGGCGGGCGCCGTCCCCGGCGAAGTAGCGGTCGCCGAAGCGGCTCCAGTACGTCTCGACGTAGCGGTCCGGGTCGCCCCAGATGCCGCGCAGCATCGACGGCCAGGGCTCCGACACGACGAGCAGGCCGCTCTCGCCGTTCGCCACCGGGTCGCCGTGGTCGTCCACCACGTCGACCACGACTCCCGGCAGGGGCGTCTGGGCCGATCCCGGTTTCGTCGTCGTCACCCCGGGCAGGGGCGAGATCATCTGGGCGCCCGTCTCGGTCTGCCACCACGTGTCGACGATCGGCGTGCGGTCCGCACCGATCACCTCGCGGAACCACAGCCAGGCCTCGGGGTTGATCGGCTCGCCGACCGAGCCGAGGAGGCGCAACGACGAGAGGTCGCGGGCGCCGGGGATCTCCCTCCCGGACTTCATGAAGCCCCGGATGGCCGTCGGCGCCGTGTAGAAGATCGTCACGCCGTACTTCTCGACGAGGTCCCACCACCGGCCGGGCGCGGGGACGTCGGGCGTCCCCTCGTAGAGCACCTGGGTGGCCCCGTTGGCGAGCGGGCCGTAGACGACGTAGCTGTGGCCCGTGATCCAGCCGACGTCGGCGGTGCACCAGTAGACGTCGGTCTCGGGGTGGAGGTCGAAGACGACGGCGTGCGTGTAGGCGACCTGGGTGAGGTAGCCGCCCGAGGTGTGGAGGATGCCCTTCGGCTTGCCGGTCGTGCCGCTCGTGTAGAGGATGAACAGCGGGTGCTCGGCCTCGAACGCCTCGGCGTCGTGCTCGTCGTCCACCGTCTCGACGGCGTCGTGCCACCAGACGTCGCGACCGTCCGTCCACTCGACGTCGTTGCCGCCCCGTCGGACGACGAGGACGTGCTCGACCGTCGTCTCACCGTCCACGGCGAGGGCGTCGTCCACGGCCGCCTTGAGGGGCGAGACGGCCCCCTTGCGCCAGCCGCCGTCGGCCGTCACGACGAGCCGCGCGCCCGCGTCGTCGATGCGGGCCCGGAGGCTCTCGGCGCTGAACCCGCCGAAGACCACCGAGTGGACCGCTCCGATGCGCGTGACGGCCAACATCGTGACGACGGCCTCGGGGATCTGGGGGAGGTACACCACGACGCGGTCACCGGCTCGCACGCCCAGCGACAGCAGCACGTTCGCGGCCCGCTTGACCTCGCGGGTCAACTCCGCGTAGGTCAGGGTCCGGGCGTCGCCGGGCTCGCCCTCCCAGTGCAGGGCGACGCGTCCTCCGTGACCGGCCTCGACGTGGCGGTCGAGGCAGTTGTACGCGACGTTGAGCGTGCCGTCGGCGAACCAGCGGGCGAAGGGGGCGTTCGACCAGTCGAGGGTCTCGGTGGGGACCCGGTCCCACGTGAGGCGCTCGCGGGCCTGATCGGCCCAGAACCCGAGGCGGTCGGCGGCGGCCCGTCCGGCGAGGTCGGGACCGGCCACGGCCGTCCTGGCGAAGTCTGCGGGCGGGGCGAAGGCGCGGCCTTCGGTGGGCTGGTCGTCGGTGCCGTCGAGCATCGCAAGTCCTCTCGCGTCGTTGCGTGAACCGCGGCACGGAGCCGCGTCGACGACCCTACTCCGGAGGCTGCGGCGAGCCGAGGCCGACGACACGCCCCGCACGGTGGCGACGTCGTGGTGCGCGAGGGGAGTTCTGGGGTACAGTGGGGGAGTCGGATTCGATTCCGACGTGCGTCGCGCTGATTCCCCCCAATCGCCCGACGCACGTGGCGGCACCGGTTCCCCCCCAACCGGTGCCGCCCCTCTCGTTTAACCCGCCGGTCGCCCGGGTGGGTCGTCTGCTCCTCCCCAGGTCGCGGGACGCTCGTCGTGTCCCCATCTGCCCCCACCGATCTGTCTGTTCCGGTAGGGCGTGCCTACCGTCGGTGGATGTCCTCACCGCCTCCTCCACCGCGGCCCGTCGAAGCCGATCGTCACCCCTCCCTCACCCTCGATCACCCGCCCGCCCGCTTCGTCCTGCACCCGTCGACGGCGCGGGCGTCAGATCGGGGTACAGGATCGGTGATCGGGGTACAGAACAGGTTCACGCGACAGCAGCGCTCGGCCTTCGGGCCGCTGGCGCGCTTCCTCGACGACCCGGCCGTCACGGACGTGTTCGTCACCGGCGGGGTCGGCGTCTGGGTCGATCGTGGCGGCGGGGCCGAAGCCGAGACGTCGGTCCACCTGTCCGAGGCGTCGGCGCGGCAGGTGGCCGTGCGACTGGTCTCGCTCGGGGGACGGCACGTCGACGAGGCCAGTCCGTGCGTGGACGTCCGCCTCGGTGACGGGGTCCGCGTGCACGTCGTCCTCCCGCCACTCGCGGTCGCGGGCACCGCCCTGTCGATCCGGGTGCCCCGCGCCGAGACCCCGTCGCTGCTCGACCTCGACCGGCGGGGGTTCTTCGCCGAGGGCGACCTCGAGTCGGTGACGAGCTGCGTCGCCCGACGGGCCAACGTCCTCGTCAGCGGGTCGGGCGGGGCCGGCAAGACGACCTTCCTGGCCGCCCTCCTGTCCGAGGCACCGGGGTCGGACCGCATCGTGACGATCGAGGACGTCGCCGAGCTGCGCCCCCGTCACCCCCACGTCGTGGCCCTCGAGACCCGGCAGCCGAACCTCGAGGGCGCCGGGGGCGTCGACCTCTCCCGACTCGTCCGCGAGGCCCTGCGCATGAGACCCGACCGACTCGTGGTGGGCGAGGTGAGGGGGTGTGAGATCCGCGACCTGCTCGCGGCCCTGAACACCGGCCACGACGGTGGGGCGGGCACCGTCCACGCCAACGGCCTGGACGACGTCCCCGCCCGCCTCGAGGCGCTCGGGGCACTCGCCGGCATGTCCGTCGAGGCGCTCGCCCGCCAGGCGGTCAGCGCCGTCGACGCGGTGTTCCACCTCGAACGCCGGGGCGGCCGCCGGAGGCTGGCCGAGATCGGCCACCTGGCCGTCGGCCCCGACGGACGGCTGTGCGCCCGGACCGGCCTGCGTGTCTGACCGGCCGGGTGGTCCGAGCCGACGTGACGGAGAGCGTCGTCGCCTCCCGGGTGGCCGCGCCACGAGGCGGACGCCGTCGACGCCGGCCGCCGTGCTGGTCGAGCGCCTCGCCGTCCTCGTCGAGGCGGGGGTCGCGCCGGCCCGCGCGTGGGGCCACGTCGCGTCCGTCGAACCCGAGGGGCCGATCCGCCGGATGGCCGAGGCGGTGGCGTCGAGCGGGGCCGACGGCGTCCCGGTGTCGTCCGGTCTGGTGACGTGGCTCGACACGGCCCCCTTCGACGGCGTCCCCGACGCCCTCGAGCACGAGCGCACCTGGCGGCAGGTCGCCTGTGCATGGCGCGTCGCCGAGACGAGCGGGGCTCCCATGGCCGACTGCCTCCACGCGCTGGTCGGAGCGTTGCGCGCGGCCGACGATGCCCGCCGCGACGTCCGGGTCGCGCTGAGCGGCCCCCGCGCGACGTCCCAGGTGATGCTCGCCCTCCCGTTGGTGGGTCTGCTCTTCTCCCTGGTGTCGGGCTTCGACACCGGTGCCGTCCTCGTGGGCACCCCGATCGGCTGGGCCTGCCTCGTCGTCGCGGCAGGCCTCGTGACGCTGGCGCGACGATGGAACGCACGCCTGGTCCGGCGTGCCCGCCCGTCACCGCGGGTGCCGGGCCTGTGGCCCGAACTGCTCGCGGTGGCGTTGTCCGGGGGAGCAGCGTGGTCGGCCGGGCTCACCGTCGTCGACGAGGCCGTCGCCTCGTGCGGGGTCGACGGGGCGTCCGGCCACCCCCGAGGAGGCGCGGGTGCGGTCGACGAGACAGCCGGCCACTCCGAGCGCCACCGCTGCGAGATCGTCCTCGACCTGTCCCGTCGTGCGGGCGCCCCGGCCGGGTTGCTGCTCCGCTCCGAGGCCCGTGAGCTGCGGTCGGAGGCCCGCGCGGCGGCGCAGGCCGCGGCGAGTCGGCTCGGTGTCACCCTGATGCTGCCGCTGGGCGTGTGCATCCTGCCGGCCTTCCTCGTGATCGGGGTCGTCCCGCTGGTCGTCTCGCTCGTGTCGTCCACAACCGGCTCGTGGTGACCGGCGTCCCCAGCACGAGCCCGCGTCGCGACCGGGCCGCCGCGACCCCGACAGGCTCGAGGCGTCACCGCCGCGGTGGCGTCCCGAGAGAGAGGAACACCATGACCGTCACCACGACTGCCCAGGCCGCCGCCCCCACGGGGGAGCCGACGTCACCCCGATTCGCACCGACGGTCCGACGTCTCGTCGGGGCGGCCGGTCGCCTCGCCCGGGCCGACGACGGCGCGGCGACGGCCGAGTACGCGATCGTCATCATGGCCGCCGTGGGCTTCGCCGGGTTGCTCGTGACGATCATGAGGTCGGACGAGGTCCGCGGCGTGTTGTCCGACCTGGTCCGTTCGGCCCTCACGGTCGGATGAGCACCCCCGGGGCGAGCCGGGTCGGCCGATGTCGGCACGGAGCCCGCGTCCTCCGTGCGCTCCGTGACGAGACGGGCAGCGCGACGGTCGAGTTCGCCATGGTGATGCCGTCCCTGATCGTGGTCGTCGCCTTCGTCGTCGCGAGCCTGGCCGTCACCTCGCAGTCGGTCCGCCTCGCCGACGCCGCAGCCGTCGTCGCCCGGCAGACGGCCCGCGGCGACGGCCGCTCGGTGGCGGACACCCTGGCGCGGCTCGCACCGGGTGCCCGCGTCACCCGCTCCGACGAATCCGACCTCGTCTGCGTCGACCTCCGTCGGGACGTCCGCGTCGGTCCGGTCGATGCAGCGATCACGGTGAGCGCGAGCAGCTGCGCCCCCAGGGCGGGGCGATGACGTTCCGCCGACTGTTGTGCTGCGACCACGGTGGTTCGACCGTCGTCCTCGCCGGCGTCCTCGTGACGCTCGCCGCCGTCGGCGTCCTGCTGGTCGGCTCGCACTCCGCCCTGGCCGTCCGCTCGCAGGCCGCCGGCGCGGCCGACGCCTCGGCGCTCGCCGCGGCCGACGCCGTCTCGGGCCTGGTCGCGGGCCCACCGTGCGACCGGGCGACGGTCACGGCCGCGGCGAACGGGGTGGTGGTCTCGGAGTGCGTCGTGACGGGCGCCGAGGTGACGGTCGAGGTCCGGACGGCCTTCGGGCCCTTCGGCGTCAGGGCCCGCGCGACGGCCGGTCCGCCGCCCGCGTCGGCCCCGCCCCGGGGTCGTGCCCCGTGAAGGGGGCCGGAGCGTCGGGTGTGTATGGTGTGGCTGTCGGCTGCACGGCTCCCGACGTTCCTCGGGGTCGGTGGGAGCGATCGAGCGCCCCGTCCTCGCCCTGCAGCCCCTCGCCCGGTCCGTCGGACCGGGTCGCCGCACCACCACCCAAGGAGTCCCGTGCCAGGCACGAAGAAACTGGTCATCGTCGAGTCGCCCGCCAAGGCCAAGACGATCGGGCAGTACCTCGGTGACGGATACGAGGTGCTGGCCTCCGTCGGCCACATCCGCGACCTCGTCGAGCCCAAGAACCTCCCGGCCGAGCTGAAGAAGGGGTCGATGGGCAAGTTCTCCGTCGACGTCGAGAACGGCTTCGAGCCCTACTACGTCGTCTCCGACGCCAAGAAGAAGACGGTCACCGACCTCAAGCGCGCCCTGAAGAACGCCGACGAGCTCTACCTCGCGACAGATGAGGACCGCGAGGGCGAGGCCATCGCCTGGCACCTCCTCCAAGAGCTGAAGCCCAAGGTGCCCGTCAAGCGCATGGTCTTCCACGAGATCACCAAGGACGCCATCCAGAAGGCGCAGGAGAACACGCGAGAGCTCGACACCGCGCTGGTCGACGCGCAGGAGACCCGCCGGATACTCGACCGCCTCTACGGCTACGAGGTCTCGCCCGTGCTGTGGCGCAAGGTCGGGCCCGGGCTGTCGGCCGGCCGCGTCCAGTCCGCCGCGACCCGTCTCGTCGTCGACCGTGAGCGCGAGCGCCTGGCGTTCGTCTCGGCCTCCTACTGGGACCTCACGGCCACGTTCGAGCCCGTCGCGGCCGAGGGCGAGGCGAAGGTCGCGTTCGGGTCGCGCCTCGTCCGGGTCAACGGGGGACGCGTGGCCGCCGGTCGCGACTTCGACGACCGGGGTCGACTGAAGGGCGAGGCCGTGGCGCTCGACGAGTCGTCGGCACGAGCACTCGCCGAGGCGCTGGGCTCGCCCGACGTCCACGTCGTCGTCGGCTCGGTCGACTCGAAGCCCTACACCCGCCGTCCGGCGGCGCCCTTCACGACGTCGACCCTGCAGCAGGAGGCCGCGCGCAAGCTGCGCTTCTCCGCCCGTCAGACGATGAGCGTCGCCCAGTCGCTCTACGAGAACGGGCACATCACCTACATGCGGACCGATTCGCCGGCGCTCTCGCAGCAGGCGATCGGTGCCGCTCGCAGCCAGGCGGCCAAGCTCTACGGCGCCGAGACGGTCCCCGACAAACCGCGCCTCTACACGGGCAAGAGCAAGAACGCACAAGAGGCACACGAGGCCATCCGCCCCTCGGGCGACACCTTCAAGACGCCCTCCGAGATGCAGGCCGTGCTCCGCGGCAACGACTGGAAGCTCTACGACCTGATCTGGAAGCGCACGGTCGCCTCGCAGATGGCCGACGCCAAGGGCTCGACGGCTTCGGTCGTCGTGTCGGCGACCACCCCCGGGGCGGTCGAGGGCATCACGGCGCGCACCGCGGCGGGCACCCTCGCCGAGTTCGCCGCGTCCGGCACGGTGATCACCTTCCGCGGGTTCCTCAACGCCTACGAAGAGGGTCGGGACGAAGACCGGCACGGCGCGGCCGAGCCCGCCGAGGCCAAGCTTCCGCCGCTGACCGAGGGCCAGGCCCTCGGCCTCGACGAGGTCGAGGCCAAGGGCCACGACACGTCGGCGCCGCCGCGGTACACCGAGGCGAGCCTCGTCAAGACACTCGAAGAACTCGGCATCGGGCGCCCCTCGACCTACGCCGCCATCATGTCGACCATCGTCGACCGCGGCTACGTCACCCCGCGGGGCACGGCGCTCGTGCCGAACTGGATCGCGTTCTCGGTGGTCCGCCTGCTCGAGGACTACTTCGCCGACCTGGTCGAGTACGACTTCACGGCCAGCATGGAGGACGACCTCGACCTCATCGCCGGCGGCGACGCCGACCGCGTGGACTGGTTGAACGGGTTCTACTTCGGCAACGAGTCGCACCGAGGCCTGCGGAAGGTCATCGACAACCTCGGCGAGATCGACGCCCGGGACATCAACTCCATCGTGCTCGCCGACGGCGTCACGCTGCGCATCGGTCGCTACGGTCCCTACCTCGAGGCACCGGGCGACGACCCCGAGACGCCCCGCCGGGTGAACGTGCCCCAAGATCTCGCTCCCGACGAGCTGACCGCCGAGAAGGCGCGTGAGCTGATCGACGCCCCCGTCGTCGGCGACAGGGTCCTGGGCGTCAACCCCGACTCGGGCAAGGAGGTCGTCGCGAAGGACGGCCGCTTCGGCCCGTACGTCACCGAGCGGACGCCCGAGACGGCGTCCGACGAGGCGGCCGGCGAGATCGCGGCCGACCCCGCGACCGGCGAGGTGACCGAGCCCGCGGCCGCCTCGACGACGACCGCGGCCAAGAAGGCCCCGGCCAAGAAGGCTGCCGCCAAGAAGGCCACGGCCCCGAAGGAGCGCACGGCGTCCCTCTTCAAGAGCATGAGCGTCGACACGGTCGACCTCGCGACCGCCCTGCGGCTGCTCGACCTCCCTCGCACCGTCGGCACCGATCCCGACAGCGGTGACGAGATCCAGGCTCAGAACGGGCGCTACGGTCCGTACCTCAAGAAGGGGACCGACACCCGGTCGCTGACGAGCGAGGACCAGATCTTCGACATCGACCTCACCGGGGCGCTCGAGCTCTACGCGCAGCCCAAGTACGGTGCCCGCAAGGCGAGCAGCGCCCTCAAGGAGTTCGAGGCCGATCCGGTCAGCGGCAAGCCGATCAAGGTGAAGGACGGCCGGTTCGGCCCGTACGTCACCGACGGCGAGACCAACGCGACGATCCCGCGCGGCGAGACCGTCGAGGAGGTCGACTTCGACCGGGCGGTCCAGCTGCTCGCCGACAAGCGGGCCAAGGGGCCGGCCAAGCCGAAGACCGCCGCCAAGAAGGCGCCCGCCAAGAAGGCCCCGGCGAAGAAGGCCCCGGCGAAGACCGGTGCGGCGAAGACCACGGCAGCCGCGAAGAAGGCGTCGGCGACGAAGGCACCCGCGAAGAGGGCGACGGCGGCGAAGACCGCCACGCCCGAGGCCACGGCCGAGTGATCGGCGTGGTCGGGCGGCGAGCCCAGGGCACTCGCTGACCATGCCCCTCTGGGAACACCTCACGGGTCAGCCCGACGCCATCGAGGCGTTGACCGCGGCGGCGTCGACGCAGCCCGGCAACGCCTCGATGACCCACTCGTGGTTGATCACCGGCCCGCCGGGCTCCGGTCGGTCGAACCTCGCGTACGCCTTCGCGGCAGCCCTGCTGTCGCGGACCCCCGCCGACGAGGAGGCCACGCTGCGGCAGGTCGCCGCCCGCTCGCATCCCGACCTCGCCGTCCTCAGCACCGAGCGCATCATCATCACCATCGACGAGGTCCGGGCCCTCGTCGCGGCCAGTCAGTTCTCGCCGTCGGTCGGGCGCTACCGGGTGGTCGTGATAGAGGACGCCGACCGCATGACCGAGCGGACCTCCAACCTGCTGCTGAAGGCCCTGGAAGAGCCGCCACCCCGCACCGTCTGGTTGCTGTGCGCCCCGAGCGAGGCCGATCTCATCCCGACGATCCGGTCCCGGGTGCGCAGCGTGCGCCTCCGGATGCCCGCCGTGACCGACGTCGCCGCGTTGCTCGAGCACCGCGACGGCGTCGACCCCGAGGTCGCCCTCGTGGCCGCCCGCGAGGCCCAGAGCCACATCGGCATGGCCCGCCGCCTCGCCCTCGACACCTCGGCCAGGTCACGGCGGCGGCAGACGCTCGAGGCCGCCCTCGGCATCCGCAGCGTCTCGGACGCCGTCATCGCCGCGGCCACCCTGTTGGCCGTCGCCGGCGACGACGCCAAGGCCATCACCGAGGAGCGCGACGCCGAGGAGCGCGCGAGCGCGCTGCGCTCGTTGGGCGTCGAGCCGGGCGGCACCGTCCCCCCGGCGCTCCGCAGCCAGTTGCGTGCCCTCGAGGACGACCAGAAGCGCCGGGCGACCCGCAGCCTGCGCGACGGCATCGACCGCATCATGGTCGACCTCCTCTCGCTGTACCGCGACGTCCTCCTCCTGCAGCTCGGCGTCGACGAGCAGCCCATCAACGACAGCATCAGGGCCCAGCTCGACTCGGCCGCGGCCGCGTCGACCCCCGCCGCCACCCTCGCGGTGCTGGACGCCGTCGCGGTGGCCCGTCGGCGGATCGAGGCGAACGTGTCGCCGGCCATGGCCCTCGAGGCCATGCTCGTCGTCGTCAGCCGGCACGCCACCCGCTGAGCCGCACCCCGCCGACCCGCCTCCCGTCGACCCGCCACCACGGGGCGGGGCGGCCACGGTGTCGGGCCCGTCCACCGGTTTCCCGGACGCATGCGCGATGATGGCCGGATGAGCGACCCGAACGCCGCCCCCGGCCTGCGCGAGCGCAAACGTCTGGCCACCCGTCGAGCCATCCAGGTCGCCGTCCTCGACCTCATCGTCGAGCACGGCCTCGACGCGGTGACCGTCGACATGGTCAGTCGGCGGGCGGACGTCTCTCCGCGCACCTTCTTCAACTACTTCACGTCGAAGGAAGAGGCCGTCGTCGGCGACCCGCCCGCCCTGCCCGACGGCAGCGACCTCGAACGGTTCGTGGCCCAGCGTGACGAGCCCGTGCTCTCGAGCCTGATCGAGCTTCTGACGACCGCGGTCGAGTCGGCGACGGTAGACCGTGAGCTGGTGGTCCTGCGCCGTCGCGTGCTGCGGGCGCACCCCGACCTGCTGGCCCGTCGCATCGCGTCCACGCGCGTGTTCGAGGAGCGCCTCACCACCGTCGTCGCCCAGCGCATGGCGGCCGACGAGGGCGTCGCCGGCGAGACCGCCGACGCGTCCCTGGTGAGCCGTGCGCACCTCGTGTCGCTCGTCAGCATCGCCGCCCTGCGTCACGCCTGGGCCGAGTGGATCGACGACGACGACGTGGACCACCTGAGCGACATGCGCTACAGCCTGCGCGCCCGGATGGAGGCCAGCTTCGACGAGCTCGGCCGCCTCGTGACGCGTGAGGTCCGCTGATCCTGTACAGTGTCTAATCGTGCCGCGAGGCACGGGCAGCCGGCCCAGGCCGGTCCCGCCGCTTTAGCTCAGTCGGTAGAGCGTCTCACTCGTAATGAGAAGGTCATCAGTTCGATTCTGATAAGCGGCTCCCTCACAGCCCCGGGTCACCTCGACCCGGGGCTGTTCTCGTTCCCGTCGTCGTCCCGCAGCAGGTCCCGGCCGACCCGCGGTCCGGCCCTCGCGGCGACCCTCCGCCCCCAGTAGTGGTGAGCGCGTGGCCCGTTTGTACCCCGGACGGCCCCCGGGGGGCGTCCGGCCGCCGTACGGTCGGTCTGCGACGCCCGCGACCGACGGAAGGAGGCGTCCCCGTGACCCTCCGGCTCCTCTGCACCGCGCTGCTCGCCGCCGTCCTCGCGGGCGTGCTGATGGTCGTCTGGGCGGGGGGCGACAGCTCGGCCCTCGCGACGGCCGGCGTCGCCGACGGGCGGGCGACCGTGCTCGCCGTGGGCGGCGGCCCCGGGGCCGACGCCGAGGGCCCGGGAGGCGCGGGCTGCGTCGTCGACGCCACCGGCGCCTCCCCGGCCTCGCGTCCGCAGCCCGTGGCCGACGCGTCCGCCGCGCCCACGGGTGCCGCGGACGCCGCGAGCGGGGCCACGGGCACGACCGTCGACGACCTCGACGCGTTCCGCGCGGCGTACCAGGAGCAGCGTCGGCAGGGCTGCCTCGAGCCGCTGCCGGCGGACAACGTGCGGTACGACGCCTGCCTCGAGCGGTACCTCTTCTGGATCGCCGGGGACCCGAGCCCCGACCCGTTGAGCGCGTGGGGGCACAAGGGTCAGGTCGTCCGCAGCGACGGCGAGCCCGCCGTGGGGTGCGACGGGAACCTCGCGGGCGGGACCGGCACCACCGGAGCCGTGGCCGCCGACAAGTGGTGGGCCTCGACCCCGCACCGGGACGCCGTCTACCGGCCGGACTTCCGTGGCGACCTCGCGCACGCCTGCCTCGGGTTCGCGTCGGTGCACGGGGGAGCGCCGGGCGACAGCCCGGACTTCGTCCGGTCGGCCAGTCGGTGGTACGCCTGCTGACCGGCGTCGTCGGCGGTGGCTGGTAGACAGTCCGCATGACACTTCGATGGGGAATCCTCGGCGCCGGCGGCATCGCCTCGACCTTCACCTCCGACCTGCAGGGCGTCGGGCTGACCGTCTCGGCCGTCGGGTCGCGCGACCTGGGCAAGGCACGAGCGTTCGCCGACCGGGTCGGGGTTCCCGGTGCCCACGGCAGCTACGACGACCTCGTCGCCGACCCCGAGGTCGACGTGGTCTACGTGGCCACCCCGCACCCGTTCCACGCCGAGAACGCCCTGCTCGCGATCGCCGCGGGCAAGCACGTCCTCGTCGAGAAGGCGTTCACCGTCAACGCGGCCGAGGCCGAGTCCGTCTACACGGCCGCCCGTCGGGCCGGCGTCGTCGTGCTCGAGGCCATGTGGACGCGCTACACGCCGCAGAGTGCGCGACTGCGCGCGGTCGTGAGCTCCGGCGTGATCGGCGAGGTGCGCCTCCTGACCGCGGTGCACGTCCAGTCGTTGCCGACCGACCCTCGGCACCGCCTCAACGACCCGGCCCTGGGCGGCGGTGCCCTGCTCGACCTGGGGGTCTACCCCGTGTCGTTCGCCCACGACCTCCTGGGCCCGCCCGAGGGCGTCACGGCCACGGCGACCCTGAGCGACCAGGGCGTCGACGCCCGCGTCGGCATCCAGCTCGGCCACGCGTCGGGCGCGACGTCGCAGCTCTACGCCGCCCTCGACACGTCCGGTCGCAACACCGCCTCGTTGCTCGGCACCGCGGGGCGCATCGACGTCGACGACACCTTCTACGCGCCGGGTGGCTTCACCGTCCGAGACGGCGACGGCGCGGTGATCGAGCGCTTCGACGCCGACGAGGGCGGTCTGCGGGGCATGCAGCACCAGGCCCTCGAACTCGAGCGGGTCGTCGCGGCGGGCGGATCCGAGAGCCCCCTGTTGACCGCGGCGGACGGCGTCGAGGTCATGCGCACCATGGACGAGGTCCGACGGCAGATCGGCGTGCGGTACCCGTCAGAGGGGTGACGGCGCGTCGTCGCTCCGTATGATGTCCTCGATGAGCGATCAGGGTGAGCCACGTCACGACCGACCCGCACCGAGCCCGGGGGCGCGGGGCGACGGCCACGGCGACACGACCCCGACCGGGTCGCCGACGACGCGCCCGTCCGCCTGGCAGTGGGTGTCGACCCGGCCCCGGGCCGTCCTCGTGACGGCCGGCGTGCTCGTCCTGGCCCTGCTGGGCGGCGGTGCCGTCGCGGCGGGCGCGGCCACGGCGCCCGGGGCACCGTCGGCCCGGGCCGGTTCGGCGACTCCCCAGCCCGTGGTGACGGTCACGCCGAGCGCCACGCCCACCGTCGACCCCGAGCGGTCGGTGCCCGACGTGCTGCCGGGCGCCACCCGCCTGCGCACCTGCTCGGTCGCCGGGGCCGCCTCCGACGCCCGGCTCGCCCAGTTCGAGGGCAGCGTGGTCAACGCCGAGACGGGCGAGGTGCTCTTCGACCGCAACGGCTCGACGGCGGCCCGCACGGGCAGCGTGCTCAAGACCCTGACCAGTGCCGTCGCGCTGTCGGTCCTCGGTGCCGACGCGCGGCTCACGACGCGGGTCACCGGCGATCCCGGCACCGGTGCCGTGGCGCTGGTGGGCGGCGGCGACGCCACGCTCAGCGCCACGGGTTCGAGCGTGTACGCCGGCGCCCCCACCGTCGCCGACCTCGCGACCCAGGTCAAGACGTCGCTCGGCGACCAACCGCTGACCCAGATCACGCTCGACGCCACCTACTGGAACCCCGCCGACAAGTGGGACCCGTCGTGGAAGCGCACCGAGCAGACGATCGGCTACCACTCCGAGGTCACCGCGCTCATGGTCGACGGCGACCGCGCGAACCCGGCCGCGCAGACGAGCCCCCGCAGCACCGACCCCGTCGCCCGGGCGGGCGACGCCTTCCGGTCGGCCCTCGTCGCGGCGGGCGTCGTCGGCGCCGACTCCGCCACGATGACCCAGGGCACCGCCACGAGCGGCACGGTGATCGCCCAGGTGTCGTCGCAGCCGGTCGGCACGCTGATCTCGCAACTGCTGCCGACCTCCGACAACACGCTCGCCGAGATGCTCGCGCGGGTCTCGTCGAAGGTCTCCGGCGCCGACGGCTCGGCCGCGTCGCTCACGGCGCTCTACAAGAGCGTGCTGTCGTCGACCTACGGGCTCGACACGTCGTCGCTCACCATCGTCGACGGTTCGGGCCTCAGCGAGAACGACGCCGTGCCCTCGACCTTCGTCGCGCGGCTGATGGTCCAGGTGCTGAACCGCGAGCACGGGCTCGGCGTCGTGTACGACGCCCTGCCCGTGTCGGGCAAGACCGGCACCCTCGCCTCGCGCTTCACCGGGTCGAACGCCGTCGCCCGGGGTGCCGTGCACGCCAAGACCGGGTGGATCGACACGGCCTACACGCTCGCGGGCACGATCGACGCGGCGGACGGCACGAAGCTCACCTTCGCCTTCTACGCGATCGGTCCGGTGCAGGACAACGCGCGGGCCGCCCTCGACACCCTGACGACGGCGGTCTACAGCTGCGGCGACGCCCTGTCCAACAGCTGACGACGCCGGTGTCGGTGCGGCGCGCGAGAATGGACGCATGACCAGAGCACTCTTCGTCGTCGACGTCCAGAACGACTTCACCGAAGGAGGCGCGCTCGGCGTGACCGGCGGCGCCCACGTCGCGCAGGCCGTCACCGCCCACCTGCGCGCCCACCCCGACCGCTACGACCTCGTCGTCGCCAGCCGGGACTGGCACTCGCCCGACGGTGACAACGGTGGCCACTTCAGCACCGCGCCCGACTTCGTCGACTCGTGGCCGCCGCACTGCGTCCAGGGGTCGGCCGGGGCCGACTACCACCCCGACCTCGACACCTCGGCCGTCGACGTCCACGTGCTCAAGGGCGACGGGCGTCCCGCCTACTCGCTCTTCGACGGGCTGGTCGAGGGTGGCCCCTCGATCGCCCGGGTCCTTTCCGACCGGGGCGTCGACGAGGTCGAGGTCGTGGGCCTCGCGACCGACCACTGCGTCCGGGCCTCCGCCCTCGACGCGGTGGCGGCGGGCCTCCGGGTGAGCGTGCTGACCGACCTCGTCGCGGGCGTGGCCCAGGGCCCGAGCGAGGCCGCCCTGGCTGAGCTGCGCGCGGCCGGCGTGACCACCGCACCCTCGGCCGACGTCGTCGCCGGATCGACCGGGGCATCCGCGTGAGCGGCACGGGCGTGACGGCGGCCGATCGCCGTCGGGTGCTCGACGCGGTGCCCACCGGCTTGTTCATCGGCGGCTCGTGGGGCCCGTCGTCCGGTGGGGGCACCATCGACGTCGTCGATCCCGCCACGGGCGAGGTCCTCGTCGCCGTGGCCGACGCCTCCCCGGCCGACGGCGTGCGGGCGCTCGACGCCGCGGTCGCCGCGCAGGACGACTGGGCCGCGACGTCGCCCCGGCACCGCGGCGAGGTCCTCCGCCGCGCCTTCGACCTGCTGATGGAGCGGCGCGACGACTTCGCCCTGCTCATGACGCTCGAGATGGGCAAGCCACTGGCCGAGTCGCTCGGCGAGGTCACCTACGGCGGCGAGTTCCTGCGGTGGTTCTCCGAAGAGGCGGTGCGCGTGTCGGGTCGCTACGGCACCAACCCCGAGGGCACCGGTCGCACGACCGTGCTGCACCGCCCGGTGGGCCCGTGCCTGCTCATCACGCCCTGGAACTTCCCCCTCGCCATGGCCACCCGCAAGATCGCCCCCGCCCTGGCGGCCGGCTGCACCGTGGTCGTCAAGCCCGCCGAGCTGACCCCCCTGACGACGCTCGCCTTCGCGGCCCTGCTCGTCGAGGCCGGCGTCCCCGACGGGGTGGTCAACGTCGTGACGACGCTGTCGGCGAACGACGTGTGCGAGCCCCTGATCCGCGACCCGCGCCTCCGGAAGCTCAGCTTCACGGGGTCGACCCCGGTCGGGTCGACCTTGCTGACCCAGGCGGCCGAGCAGGTGCTGCGCACCTCGATGGAGCTCGGCGGCAACGCCCCCTTCGTGGTCTTCGACGACGCCGACCTCGACGCGGCGGTCGAGGGGGCCATGCAGGCGAAGTTCCGCAACGTGGGCCAGGCCTGCACGGCCGCCAACCGCTTCATCGTGCAGGACTCGGTCGCTGCCGAGTTCACCTCGCGGGTGGTCGAGCGCGTCCGTGGCCTGCGCGTGGGGCCGGGCACCGAGGACGGCGTCACGGTCGGCCCCCTGATCGACGACCGTGCGGTCGACAAGGCCGATCGTCTCGTGCGCGAGGCGGTCGAGCGGGGCGCCGTCGTCGAGACGGGCGGGCGGGTCGTCGACGGGCCGGGCACCTTCTTCGAGCCGACCGTGCTGTCGGGCATCGTGCCGGGCAGCGAGATCCTCACCACCGAGATCTTCGGGCCCGTGCTCGCCGTCTCGACCTTCGGCGACGAAGACGAGGCCGTGCGGCTCGCCAACGACACCGAGTTCGGGCTCGTCGCCTACGCGTTCACCCGCGACCTCGCGAGGGGGCAGCGCCTGGCCGAGCGGCTGCAGACCGGCATGCTCGGGCTGAACGTGGGCGTCGTGTCGAACGCCTCGGCGCCGTTCGGCGGCGTCAAGTCGTCCGGCCTCGGTCGAGAAGGCGGGGCCGAGGGCATCCACGAGTACCTCGAGACGGTGTACGTGCTGACCCCCGACCCCTTCGCCGCATGAGCGCCGAGCAGCCGCTGCGGGTCGGCATCGTGGGCTACGGGCTCGCCGGGCGGGTGTTCCACGGGGCCCTCCTGGCCGCCGACCCGGCCTGGCAGGTCGACGCGGTGGTGACCCGCGACCCCGACCGGGCCGCGCAGGTCGCCGTGGCGCACCCCGGGGCCGACGTGGTCGCGAGTGCCGACCAGCTCTGGCCACGCGACCTCGACCTGGTGGTCGTGGCCACGCCGAACGACACCCACGTCGAGACGGCGACGCAGGCCCTCCGGGCCGGCGCCGCCGTGGTCGTCGACAAGCCGCTGGCGACCTCGTCGGCCGACGCCCGGGCCCTCGTCGAGCTCGCCGAGTCGCTCGACCGTCCGCTGACCGTCTACCAGAACCGCCGGTGGGACGGCGACTTCCTCACCGCGTCACGCCTGGTGGGCTCGGGCGTCCTGGGCGAGGTCCACACGGTCGAATCGCGGTTCGAGCCCTGGAAGCTCGAGAACCGTGCCGGCTGGAAGCGCCGGGCGACGGCGGCGGACGGCGGCGGCATCCTCTTCGACCTGGGCCCGCACCTCGTCGACCAGGTGTCGACGCTCCTGGGTCCCGTCGTGACGGTCCACGCCGAGATCGCGACCCGCCGTCCGGCCGGTTCGGCCGACGACGACGTGTTCCTGTCCCTCGGGCACGAGGGCGGCCGGCGGTCGCGCCTGGTCATGAGCCACGTCGCGGCGGTGCCGGGGCCGAGGTTCCGGGTGCTCGGGTCGTCCGGGGCCTACGAGGTGCACGGTCTCGACCCGCAAGAGGCCCAGCTGGCCGCGGGCGTCCCCCCGACCGACCCGTCCTACGGTGTCGACGGGGCCGGCGCCCGCCGCGGTGTCGTGGTCGCCGACGGTTCCCGTCACGACGAGGCCACCGACCCCGGGCGCTACGCGGACTTCTACTCGCAGCTCGCCGTGGCCCTTCAGGGCGACGGCGACCTGCCGGTCGACCCGTGGGACGCCGTCCGCGTGCTCGAGGTGATCGAGGCTGCGCGTCGCTCGGCGGACGAGGGACGCGTCATCCGGCTCTGATCTCGAGCCCCGGGCGCGTGACGCGGGGCGGTCGCGAGGCGACGGGTGTCGCGTGCCGCGCCGCGCCTCCCGCGGGTTCCGCGGTCAGAGTCTCGTCGTCCAGTCGACCGTCGCCAGGGTCGCCGCCACGTCGACCTCGTCCAGGGTCGCCGGCGACCAGCGGGGCCGACGGTCCTTGTCGACGACGCGCGCCCGGATGCCCTCGGCGAGGTCCGGTGACGCGGCGAGCGAGGTGACGATGCCGAGCTCCTGGCCGAGGACGGCCTCGAGGTCGGGCAGGCGGGCGGCCCGGCGCCGGGCCTCGAGGGTCAACACGACCGACGTGGGCGAGGCGGCCTCGAGGTCGTCGGCGACGGCTCCGGCCTCGACGAGTCCGGACGACGCGAGGTCGCGCAGCCGATGGACGACGGCGCGCGCGTCGTCGCCACGGTAGGCCTCGTCGATCCAGTCACGGGCCGCGGCGAGTTCGGACGGACCCGCCGGGATGCCGAGCGCTCGGACGGCGTCGACACCGCCCTCTGCGAGGGTCGGCAGCACGCGTGCGAGGTCGGCGGACGGGACGACGACGTCGGCGAACCCCGTGTGCAGGGCGTCGGCGGCCGTCATGGCGCGCCCGGTCAGGGCCAGGTGGGTGCCGAGCTCGCCCGGCGCCCTCGAGAGCAGGAAGCTGCCGCCGGTGTCGGGCGAGAGGCCGATGCGGGTCTCGGGCATGCCCAGCGAGCTGCGTTCGGTGACGACGCGGAGCGTGACGTGGCCGCCCAGTCCGATGCCGGCCCCCATCGCGATGCCGTCCAACAGCGAGACGATCG
Source organism: Frigoribacterium sp. PvP054 (assembly GCF_040547465.1). Classification (NCBI taxonomy): domain Bacteria; kingdom Bacillati; phylum Actinomycetota; class Actinomycetes; order Micrococcales; family Microbacteriaceae; genus Frigoribacterium; species Frigoribacterium sp. PvP054. The sequence goes on along the minus strand of NZ_JBEPPU010000001.1, from coordinate 418,202 downwards.
GTTTCGGCCAGCGCGACAGCCGCAACGTGCCGCGGTACTCACGACGCCACATGTCGACGCTGCGCCGTGGGTCGTCCGTCACGTTGGCGTTGATCCAGGCGATGTCGCCTCCGGCGCAGAAGCCCCGCGGGCCCGCCCCCTGCAGCAGCACGGCCGTCACGGTGGGGTCGTCCTGCCAGGCGTCCAGTGCGCGTTCGACGAGACCGAGCATCTCGACCGTCACCGCGTTGATCTTCTGCGGTCGGTTGAGGGTGATGACGCCCACCCCGCGCTCGACGTGGGTCAGGACGGTGGGGGCGACGTCGCTCATCGGGCCATCGTCGCACGTCGCCGTACGACACCCGGTCCCTGCACCCGACGCGAGACGCGAGACGCGAGACGCGAGACGCGAGACGCCAGACGCGAGACGCGAGACGCGAGACGCGAGACGCGAGACGCGAGACTCAGACGAGCAGCTGGTGCTTGGCGAGGTCGCGGTACAGCGGCGTGGTCTGCACGAGCTCGGAGTGGGTGCCGACCCCCACCACGCGCCCCGCCTCGACGACGACGATCTGGTCCGAGTCGACCACGGTCGACAGCCGGTGCGCGATGACGATGAGCGTCCGGTTCTCGGCCACGGCGTCGATGGCCTCGCGGAGGCGCTGTTCGTTGAGGCCGTCGAGGCTCGAGGTCGATTCGTCGAGCAGCAGGATGGGCGGCGCGTTGAGGAGCGTCCGGGCGATGGCCAGGCGCTGCCGCTCGCCGCCCGAGAGCATCACGCCGTCTTCGCCGACCTGCGCGTCCAGACCCTGGTCGCCCCGCTCGAGCACGGCCGTGAGGTTGACGGCCTCGAGCACCCGGCGGCAGTCGTCGTCGGTGGCGTCCGGCGACCCCAGGGTGAGGTTGTCGCGGATGGTGCCCGCGAGCACCGGGGCGTCCTGCTCGACGTACCCGATGCGCGACCGCAGCTCGTGACGGTCGAGGGTGCGGACGTCGGCCCCGCCCACCACGACGGCCCCCGAGGTCGGGTCGTAGAAGCGCTCGATCAGCGACAGGATGGTGCTCTTGCCGGCACCCGACGGACCGACGAGGGCCGTTCGTCGACCGACGGGCACGGTGAAGCTCACGCCCCGCAGCACCGTCAGGTCGTCGTCGCCGGTGCCCTCGTGGCCGGTGCGTGCGTCGTCCGTCGGGGTGCCGGGGACGCCTGGACGGTGAGACGGTGCCGCATCGGCCACGGGCGAACCCGGGTACCGGAAGTGCACGTCGTCGAAGCGGACCGCGACGCCGTCGTCGGGACCGGCGTGACCGGTGCGGGCCCCGGTTCCGGCGGCGGCCGCGGCGACCTCGGCCGCGAGGTGCCGGTCGCCGTCGGTCTCGCTCGGCAGGTCGAGGATCTCCTGGATGCGGCCGAGCGCCCCGAGCGCCTGGTTGACGCTGAGCACGGCACCGAGGGCCTGGCCCAGCGGCATGATCATGAGGAAAAGGAACAGCACGAACGACACGAGCGACGCGATCTCGATGGCGCCGCTGGCGACCCGGTAGCCGCCGACGCCGAGCACGACGAGGAACGACGCCTGCAGCGCCACCGACGAGATCGGCACGACGAGGGCCGAGATGCGTGCCACCTGGAGTCCGCGCTGGTAGGCGCCCTCGGCGTCGCGTTCGACGCCGGCGATCTCGCGCTCGGTGGCACCCGAGGCGCGGATCGTGCGCACCGAGCTGATCGCACGCTCGACGGCGGCGGTCAGGTCGCCCACCTTCTCTTGCGCCTGGCGGCTCGCCACGCGGATGCGGCCGGACAGCAGCACGACGACCACCACCGAGACGGCGACGACGAGCACCGTCAGGCCGAGCAGCACCGGGTCGATCAGGAACATGCCGACCAGGGCGCCCACGAAGGTCAGGCTGCCGCCGATGGCCTCGACGAGCCCCTGGGTGAGCACGGCGCGCAACAGGGTGGTGTCCGAGCCGACGCGCGACACGAGGTCGCCGGTGCGACGGGTGTCGAACTGGCTGATCGGCAGCCGGAGCATGCGTCCGACCAGCCGGCGGCGACTCGAGAGCACGACGCCCTCGCCGGTGCGCTGCAGCAGGTAGTGCTGGAACCCGCTGATCAGGCCGGCCGCGACGACCAGCGCGACGAGCGCCCAGACGAGTGGCCCGAGCGTCACGCCCTGCTGGACGGCCGAGATCACCTGCTGCACCAGCAGCGGCTGCCCGAGCGACGCCGCGGCGCCGAGCACGCTGAGCACGATGATGAAGGCCATGACCTTCTTGTGCTCGAACAGGTAGGGCAGCAGCTGACGGAACGTGGCGCGAGGCCCTTCGGGCTGCGGACGGCGGCCCCAGCGCGACCGGGGCGCGGCGACCGGGTCGACCCGCGCCTCCTGACCGGTGGACGTCGTCGTGCGCGCGCGTGTGTCGGAGCTCATGATGCCTCTCGTGCCGGTGACCGGCGTCGCGGTCTGCGGCGGTCGGATGTCGCGGGCGGTGCCACCGCCGGGTACGACCGTACTTCGTCCGGGTGACATCCACCTGCGTCACGACGACGGCCCGCCCCTCCGGTCAGGAGGCGCGGGCCGGCCGGTGGGGCGGCGTGCGTCCGGTCAGCCGGCCGCCTCGTAGTCGACGTCGCGGGTCTCGCGGCTGAGCACGAGCGCCACGAGGGTGAGGAGCGCCATGGACGACAGGTACAGGCCGACGAGCCAGGTGCTCCCGCCCGCCGCCGTCCAGAGTGCGACGGCGATGAACGGGGCCACGGCCGCGCCGAGGATGCTCGCCACGTTGTAGCTGATGGCCGACCCGGTGTAGCGCACGCTCGTCGGGAAGAGCTCGGGCAGCACGGCCCCCATGGGTCCGAAGGTCAGCCCCATCAGCACGAAGCCGATGATGAGCAACGCCTGCGCGCCCAGCTCGCCGGCCGCGAACAGCGGGGCGAACGTGAAGCCGAAGACGAGGATGCCCGCGGTGACGCAGATCAGCATGGCGCGGCGACCGTACCTCTCGGCGAGCGGCCCCGAGACGAGGGTGAAGATGCCGAAGAACACGACGCCGAGGATCAGCATCCACAGGAACTGCGTCCGGGGGATGCCGAGACCCGCGGGCTCGCCCGCGGCGTCGGCCGTGCCGTAGGTGAGCGTGAAGGTCGTCATCAAGTAGAAGAGCGTGTACGTGGCCAGCATGATGAACGTGCCGAGCAGCAGCGGACGCCAGCTCGTGCGGAACACGCGGGCGAGCGGCAGCGACGCGACGTTGCCCGAGTCGACGACCTTCTGGAACGCCGGCGTCTCGATCAGCTTGAAGCGCACGTACAGCCCGATGATGACGAGCACGGCGCTCGCCAGGAACGGCAGGCGCCAACCCCAGCTCATGAACTGCTCTTCGGTGAGGGTCGAGTTCAGCAGCACGAAGAGGAGGTTGGCGATGATGAAGCCGATCGGGGCGCCCAGCTGGGGGAACGTGCCGTAGATGGCTCGGCGGTTCGCCGGCGCGTTCTCGGTCGCGAGCAGGGCGGCGCCGCTCCATTCGCCCCCGAGCCCGAGGCCCTGGCAGAAGCGCAGGACCACCAGGCACGCGGGGCCGGCGACCGCCCATCCGGGCGTCGTGCCGGCCGGGATGCAGCCGATGAGGACGGTCGCGATGCCCATCGTCAGGAGGGACGCCACCAGGGTGCCCTTGCGACCGATGCGGTCGCCGAAGTGGCCGAAGACGACCGAGCCGACGGGCCGGGCGACGAACGCGACGCCGAAGACGGCGAACGAGGCGAGGCGCGCGACCGCGGGGTCGTCGTTGGCGAAGAAGATCGTCGGGAAGACCAGCACGGCGGCGGTCGCGTAGACGTAGAAGTCGTAGAACTCGATCGAGGTGCCGATGAGGCTCGCGACGATGACGCGCGAGCGCTTGTTGGTGGCGGGGGTGGACGACGTCGACGGGTCGACGGTGGGGGCAGACACGGGGGCACTCCGAGGCGGGTCGAGGGCCCGGCGGACGTCGACGACCGGGCGCGTGATGCGGCGCAACGGATCGGACGGAGGCGCGGTGCAGGGATCTGCTGCTCGCTCGGCCGGGAAAGACGGGAGCCGCTCGTGACGGCTGTCGCCCATCTTACCCCGGCTGTACCCCGTGTCGTCCCCCGGGAGGTCGGTCCGGACGCCGGGGTCGGCGTCGCCGGCCGGTGACGCGGTCAGTCGTCGGCGCCGAGGTGGCCGGGCAGCTCGTGCCCCATGCGGTCGCGCTTGGTGTCGAGGTAGCCCTCGTTGAAGGCCCCGACCCCGACGACGAGCGGCACGAGCTCGGTCACGTCGATGCCGTGGTCTTCGAGCTGACGTCGCTTCTCGGGGTTGTTGCTCAGCAGCCGCACGCGCGTCAGCCCCAGGTCGCGGAGCACGTCCGCCGCCGCCCCGTAGTCGCGGGCGTCGGCCGGCAGGCCGAGGGCGAGGTTGGCGTCGAGCGTGTCGAGGCCGTCCTCTTGCAGGCGGTAGGCGCGCAGCTTGTTGACGAGGCCGATGCCCCGGCCCTCGTGCCCGCGCAGGTAGACCACGACGCCGCCGTGGTCCCGGATGGTGTCGAGCGCCGCGTCCAGCTGCGGGCCGCACTCGCACTTGAGCGAGCCGAACGCCTCGCCCGTCAGGCACTCGGAGTGCACGCGGACCAGGGCGCCGTCCGCCGGGGGGAGGCCCGTCGGATCGCTCGCGATGACCGCCACGTGGTCGGCCCCCGTGACGGTGTCACGGTAGGCGCGCATGCGGAACGTGCCGTGGCGGGTGGGGACGGTGGTCTCGACCTCGAACGAGACCTGGGACGGTGCGGCAGGGGTGGTGGTCATGCGTGCCTCCTGGAGGTGTCGCGGGCGACGACCACGAGGTCGTCGCCGAGGGTGCGCGCCTCGGTGACGCGCAGTCGTCGTTGCCGGTCGATGTGGTCGACGCCGAGGTCGTCGAGGGCGGTGCGCGGGCCGCCCAGCAGGGTCGGTGCGAGGTAGACGAGGTAGTCGTCGACGAGTCCGAGTCGGACGAAGGCGCTCGCGACGGTCGGCCCGCCCTCGACGAACACGCTGCGGACTCCCCGGCTGCCCAGGTCGTCGAGGACGGCCTCGAGGTCGCGCGTGCCGGTCTCGACGAGGCCCCGCGGGTGCCTGCGGAGGGCCGCGTCGGCCGGGACGGCGCGGGTGCCGACGACGACGGGCAGGGGTTGCGCGGGCGACAGCTCGCCGGCGTCGCCCCGGGCGGTCAGGCTCGGGTCGTCGGCCAGCACGGTGCCCGTGCCCACGAGGATCGCGTCGTGGGCGGCCCGCCGTTCGTGGACGTGCTGACGGGCGGCCGTGCCGGTGATCCACCGGCTGCTGCCGTCGGCGGCGGCGGCTCGCCCGTCGAGGCTGGACGCCCACTTCAGGGTGACGAAGGGTCGGCCCGTGCGTGCCGTCACCAGCCAGCGGCGTGCCATCTCGGAGGCCTCGTCGGCGAGCACGCCGCCGATCACGTCGACGCCCGCCCGTCGGAGCCTCTCGGCGCCGCCGCCGGACGACGCGCCGGGGTCGTCGACGGCGTGCACCACCCGGGCGACGCCCGCCTCGATCAGGGCGACGCTGCAGGGACCGGTGCGGCCGACGTGGTCGCAGGGCTCGAGCGAGACCACGGCCGTCAGGCCGCGCGCCTCGCCGGGGGCCAGGTGGGACAGGGCGTCGACCTCGGCGTGGGGCGTGCCCGCGCCGCGGTGCCACCCCTCGGCCGCGGTGCTGCCGTCGGGGCGGAGGAGGACGCAGCCCACCTGGGGGTTGACGCCGCGCTCGGGCCCGCGGCGCGCGAGGACCACCGCTCGGCGCATCGTGCGCTCGAGCAGCTCGCGATCGGTCGCGTCGGTGCTCACGGTGCCTCCGGGAGGGAACGGTCACGCGCCAGGGCGTGCGGGTCGGGGGATGGTCTGCGGACGCCGTCTCCGGCGTCGCCGACGGACTCAACGCCGTCGGCGTCGCGGTATTCCGCCGGTCGGCCCGGACCGGCCGACCGGCCGCCCAGGTCGGGCCAGCCCGGTCGCGCCGACCGCTCGTCGCCGGGACGGAGCCGGGCCTTCCAGCAGAGGGGACGTCCGCCGTCGCGACCCGGGTGCAGGCCCGGGCCGACCCCCTGGTAGGTGAAGCCGACGTGCCGGGCCACGGCGGCGGAGGCGTCGTTGCCGACGTAGCCCTCCCAGAAGAGCTCTCGCAGTGCTCCGCCCTCGAAGGCCCAGTCGGCCACCAGGCTCAGCGCGCCGGTCATGAGGCCCCGGCCCCTCGAGGCCGGTGCCGTCCAGAAGCCGACGTCGGACGACCGCAGCCGCACGCTGATGATGCCTTCGAGCAGACCGGAGCCCGGTCGTCGCAGGCCCCAGGTGAACTCACGACCGGTGGCCCAGCCGTCGTCGACGATGCGCCGGAGGAAGAACTCGGCGTCCGACCGGTCGTACGGCACGGGGACCGTGGTGAACCGCCGCAGGGTCTCGTCCTGGCAGGCGTCGACGATCGCGGGCACGTCGGCCGCGCTCGGCGCCAGCAACTCGAGGGTCGGTGACGCGAGCACGAACGGCAGCACGGTCAGGCCTTGCGGACGAAGCCGATGCGGTCGTACACGGTGTCGATCGTGACCTGGGCGATCTCGTTCGCACGGTCGGCGTTGACCGCGAGGATGCGATCGAGCTCCGCCGGGTCGTCGAGCAGTTCGAGTGCCCGGGCGCGGACCGGCGCGAACGTCTCGACGACGGCTTCCGCCGTGTCTTTCTTCAGGTCGCCGTAGCCGCGGCCGACGTAGCGCTCCTCGAGGTCGGCGACGCTGTCGCCCGAGAACGACGAGAGGATCGTGAGCAGGTTCGAGACGCCCGCCTTCGAGCCGCGGTCGAAGCGGATCTCGCGCTCGGCGTCGGTGACGGCCGACTTGATCTTCTTGGCGGTGCGGCTCGGCTCGTCGAGCATCCACACGACGCCCGAGTCGGTCGTCGCCGACTTGCTCATCTTCGACTCGGGGGACTGGAGGTCGTAGATGCGCGCCGACTCTTTCTGGATCGTCGCCTCGGGCACGACGAACGTCTCGCCGAAGCGCGAGTTGAACCGGGTCGCGAGGTCGCGCGTCAGCTCGACGTGTTGTCGTTGGTCGTCACCGACCGGCACCGTCTCGGCCTGGTAGAGCAGGATGTCGGCGGCCATCAGCGTGGGGTAGGCGAAGAGGCCCAGCGAGGCCGCGTCGGAACCCTGCTTGGCCGCCTTGTCCTTGAACTGGGTCATGCGGCTGGCCTCGCCGAAGCCGGTCAGCGTGTTCAGCACCCAGGCCAGCTGGGTGTGGGCCGGCACGTGCGACTGGATGAACAGGGTCGACCGCGACGGGTCGATGCCCGCCGCGATGTACTGGGCGGCCGTCCCTCGGATCTGCGCCCGCAGCGCGGCAGGGTCTTGCGGGACGGTGATGGCGTGCAGGTCGACGACGCAGAAGAGGGCGTCGTGCGTGGTCTGCAGGGACTTCCACTGCTGGAGCGCACCGATGTAGTTGCCGACGTGGAGGGAGTCGGCGGACGGCTGCATTCCGGAGAAGAGGCGGGGCTTGGTCATGTGGTCCTCGGTGGGGTGGTGCGACACGGGGGAGGTGCGAGACAGGGGAGGTGCGAGGCGGGGCGGCGCAGGACGGGGAGGCGCGGTTCAGAGACGGTAGTCGACGACGACCGGCGCGTGGTCGGACCACCGCTGGTCGTAGGCGGCGGCGCGGTCGACGACGTAGTGCTCGACGGCGTCGGCGAGCGACGGGGTCGCGAGCTGGTAGTCGATGCGCCAACCGGTGTCGTTGTCGAAGGCCTGGCCTCGCCAGGACCACCACGAGTAGGGCCCCTCGACCTCGCCCGCGAACCGTCGGCCCACGTCGACCCAGCCGAGGCCCTCGCCGCCGGTGCCGTCGACGGTCTCGACCTGCTCGCCCGCCGGGCCGAGGAACCGGTCGAAGTACGACCGTTCGCGGGGCAGGAAGCCGGCGCGCTTGACGTTGCCCTTCCAGTTCTTGATGTCGAGCTCGCGGTGCCCGACGTTGAGGTCGCCGGTGACCACCGAGAGCTCGTTGTGCGCCGCGAGCTCGGGCAGCCTGGCCGACATCGCGTCGAGGAACTTCCACTTCTCGTCTTGCTTGGGGGTGTCGACCTCGCCCGAGTGGACGTACGTGCTGACCACGGTCACGACGGTGCCGTCGATCTCGTAGTCGGCCTCGAGCCAGCGGCCGGCGCTGTCGAAGTCGTCGGGGCCGAGCTCGACCCGGTGCACGTGGGCCTTGCCCCGGCTCGCGATCGCGACGCCGGCCCGGCCCTTGGCGGTCGCCGGGTCGTGCACGACGTTCCACTCGGGGCCGAGCAGGCCCTCGAGGTCGTCGGTGGACGCGCGGACCTCTTGCAGGGTGAGGACGTCGACGTCGCGTGCCGACAGCCAGTCGCCCATGCCCTTGCGGAACGCGGCGCGGACGCCGTTGACGTTGACGGTGGCGAGACGGAGGCGCGTGGACATGGGCTCCAGACTAGCGGCGGGCACCGTCACGGGGCTCGACCGGGAGGCCGGGGGGCGGGACGTCGGGCGGGTCGCCCGGGCGCACGGCCCGCAGCGACCGCGCGAGCAGGCCGCGGGCGCCGGTGACGAGACGGCCGCGACGCGACCGGGCCCGCGCCTCCTCGGCCAGGCGGTCCTCTTCGAGGCGGCGCAGGCGCTCGGCCTCCTGGTGGGGGTCGGCGTGCACGCCGAGGTCGTCCATGCCGACGGCGATCCAGCCCGCGCTGAGCAGCAGCACCTGGCAGAGCAGGTTGATGACGACCAGCAGGCCGACGATCGCCGCGAACGAGGCCACCAGGGGGTTCGACCCCGTGCTCCGCAGCACGACGCCTCCGACCAACGTCAGCGAGACGAAGCCGGCCGCCCCGATGACGGCCCCCGAGAGCAGTCGTCGGAAGGGGATGTGCAGCCCGGCCAGCACGCGGAAGAGCACGGCCAGCACGGCGGTCTCGAAGACGAAGACGAGCAGCACGCCGACCACGCGGAGGGTCGTCTCGCCGAGCAGCGACCGCACCGGGACGCCCACCCCGGACAGCAGGCCCGAGACCGCCGTGGTGCTCAGCAGCGAGAGCGTCGCCGACACGACGACGGCGGCTCCGAAGGCGAGCGCCAACCCGAGGTCGCGCACGATCAGCCGCCCCAGGGGCGTGACCGGCTGCGGTGCCCGGAACACGATGCGCACGCAGTCGCGCATGCTGCCGAGCAGCGTGATGGACGACACGAGCAGGCCGACGAGGGCCACGGCGCCGGTCCAGCCGAAGACCGACGCGTCGAGCAGCAGCCCGGGGTCGACGACGCCCGTGCCGTCGGCGTCCTGGATGAGGCCGGGGACGGCCGACCGGATGAAGACGATCAGCTCGTCGCGCAGCAGGACGTCGCCCGAGACGACGAAGCCCGCCACCGAGAAGCCCACCCAGAGCGCCGCGAAGAGCGCGAACAACGCCTGGTAGGTCAGCCCCGCCGCCAGCAGCGGCCCCTTCGACGTGACGTGCCGGGCCAGCACCCGGGTCGGTCGCGACCCCACGACGCGCGACCCGGCCCGACGGGCCCGCGCCGAGGGGCGGACGGCCGAGGAGGCGCGGGCCGCCTCGACCGGGTCGGGCGTCGGTCGTCGGGTCCACGGCGCGCGCATGCGTCCAGGGTACGGGGGCCGGTCCGTCCGCCGGGGCGTCCGGACCGACGCCGCGGCGACCCGCCTGATCGGCACGGACCGGACGCCCGGGCGATCCGTCTACGATGGACCGACCGTGAGCGTGCCCGGCGTCCTGCCGCACGTCTCCACCATCGAGACTCGAAGAGGTTCACCGTGGCACTACAGGGCGTTGGCGTCGGACGTGGAGTGGCCGTCGGCCCCGTCAAGAAGATGCCCGATCCGCTGCCCGAGCCGGGCACCGACCCCCGGACGGCCGACGCGGCCCTCGAGTACGACGGCGTGCTCAAGGCCCTGTCCGCGGTCGCGGCCGACCTCACCGCGCGGGGCGAGAAGGCCGGTGGCGAGGCCAAGGACGTCCTCGACGCGCAGTCGCTGATGGCCCAGGACCCCACCCTCACCGACGACGTGAAGGCCCGCATCGACGACGGCCGCACGGGCGAGCGCGCCGTGCACGAGGCGTTCGCCGCCTTCCAGGACCTCCTGATCGGCATGGGCGGCTACATGGCCGAGCGGGCGACCGACCTCGGCGACGTGGCGCAGCGCGTCATCGCCGCGCTGCGCGGCGTCCCGGCTCCCGGCGTGCCCGAGAGCGACACCCCGTTCGTGCTCGTCGCCCCCGACCTGGCGCCGGCCGACACCGCCCTGCTCGACCTCGACAAGGTGCTCGCCCTCGTCACCCGTGACGGCGGGCCCACCTCGCACACCGCCATCCTCGCCCGGTCGAAGTCCATCCCCGCGATCGTCGGCGTGACCGGCGCCCTCGACCTCGTCGACGGCACCGTGGTCGTCGCGGACGCCGCGAGCGGCGTCGTCACGGTCGACCCGTCGCCCGACGAGGTCGCCGAGGCCGAGAAGCGCATCGCCGACCGGGCGGCCGCGGCCGCGGCGCCCCTGACCGACGGCGCCCTCGCCGACGGCCACGCCGTCCCGCTCCTCGCGAACCTGGGAGCACCGGCCGAGGCCGCGGGGGCGATCGAACTGGGCGCCGAGGGCGTCGGCCTGTTCCGCACCGAGTTCCTCTTCCTCGGCAACTCGTCCGCGCCGACCGTCGAGAGCCAGACCAGCAGCTACACCGCGTTGCTCGAGGCCTTCCCCGGCAAGAAGGTGGTCGTGCGCGCCCTCGACGCCGGCGCCGACAAGCCGCTGAGCTTCCTGAACGACGCCCACGAGGAGAACCCGGCCCTGGGCCTGCGCGGCCTGCGGGCCCTCCGCGTCAAAGAGGACATCCTCCGCGACCAGCTGACCGCCCTCGCGGCGGCCCAGGCCGCGACGACCGCCGACCTCTGGGTCATGGCCCCGATGGTGAGCGACGCCGAGGAGACCGAGTACTTCGTCACGCTGGGCCGCGAGCTCGGGCTCAAGACGGTCGGCGTGATGGCCGAGGTGCCCTCGCTCGCCGTGCTCGCCGACCAGATCTTCGCGTCCGCCGACTTCGTCAGCGTCGGCACCAACGACCTCACGCAGTACACGATGGCGGCCGACCGCATGCTCGGGTCCGTGGCAGCCTACCAGGACCCGTGGCACCCCGCCGTCCTGCGCCTGGTGAAGTCCTTGGGCGACGCCGGGGCCGCGGCGGGCAAGCCCGTCGGCATCTGCGGCGAGGCGGCGGCCGACCCGCTGCTCGCCGTCGTGCTCGTCGGCCTCGGGGCGACGACCCTCTCGATGACGCCGGCCGCGCTCGCCGACGTGCGGCTCGAGTTGTCGCGCTACACGCTCGACCAGGCGCGCGAACTCGCGACCGCCGCCGTCGCGGCCACCACGGCAGCCGGGGCGCGGGCCGCGGCCGAGGCCGTCACCGTCTGAGCTGACGGGCGGGCCCGACACGGGCCCGTCCGGACCGGCGGGCCCGTTCGGACCGGCAGCCGCACCCGGATCGCCGGCGCCGCTCGCGTCGACGGGTCGGCTCCTGTCGGCGGTTCCGTTCCGGTCGCCGATCCGTCCTGGACGTCGACCCGTTCTGGTCGTCGGGCCGCGTCAGCGGCCCGAGACCTCGGCTCGCCGCTCGTCCAGGTGGTCGGCGAGTTCGCCCCACGCCACGACCGCGTCGCGGATCGCTCCGGCGGCGTCGTCGTCGAGCACCGACACGAGGCCGCGCGGGTCGTCGACCAGCACGAGCGTGCTCGACCGCGACAGGACCGCGTACGACGACGACCGGTCGCCGACGGGGGCGTTCGTGCCCCGCAGCTCGAGGTGCAGGCGGCCCGACGACCGCGTGAGGCGGGCCCGCACGGGGTCGCCGTCCGACGCGAAGAACTCGGCCAGCGCCTCCCGGTCGTCCGAGAGCACGTCGCGCTCCCAGCCGGTCTCGGCGAGCCGGGAGTCCGCTCCGGCGACCGACTGCCAGAGGACGACCGACCGCTCGGTCGGCGAGGCTCCGGGTCGCAGGCCGAACCGCGCCTCCAGGTTGTCGGCGACGGCGGCCGCGACCACGGCACGGTCGACCGACGGAGGCGGGTCGAGCCTCTCGACGACCACCGAGACGACGGCGTCCAGCTCGCGGGGCCAGGTCGAGACGCGGGTCTCGTCGAGCAGGCGGTCGTGCTCGCCCGAGACCAGGGCCTTCTCGACGAGCTCGTCGAGTCGGGCCAGGGCGCGCCCCGTCGCACGGTCGACGGCCGGACGCACCGGCGGCCGCGTCCGGAGGGCGGCGGAGAAGGCACGTCGACGTTCACGCTGGTCGACGGGCCGCTCGCCGTTGCGGTAGGGGCGACGCCTCACGAGATCGGCCGGGGGACGACCGCGAGGGGCCGTCGATCGAGACGTCGGACGTCGTCCATGGCGTGCCTCTCGGGGTCGGTGGCGATGACGGTGACCCAGCCTAGGCCGCTCGGGCCACCTCGGGCCGCGCACGTCCGAGTCCGCCGTGCATCCGGTCACGGCGGCCGAGCACGGAGGAGAATCGACGGGTGGGCACCCCTATCCGACACCCGTTGGTCGACGCGATCTCGTCGCGAGCGGTCCGTGTCGACAGCAGGGCCCGCGTCGTCCGGCTGAGCCGTCCGCTCGCCGACCTCCTCGGCCGACCCGCGACGGGGCGCCGGGTCGTGCTCGTCACGAGCGAGCGGTCACGACTGACCGTCGGCCTGCGGGCGGCCCTGGTGGCTGCCGGGGGAGTCTGGGTGGTCCACGACGACGCCGACCGCCTGCGCGACGGTCTGACCGGCGTGCCCTACGACGACGTCGACGCCGCGGCCGCCGAGGTCGACGCGTCGACCGTCGACGTCCCCGCCGCCGAGCGGCTGCCGGTCATCGCGGACGCCGTCGACACGACCCGTCAGTTGAGCGTCGACCTCACCGTGCTGCACCGCGCGTCGCACGACACGAGCCTGGGAGGCGCGCTCGAGACCCTGGCCGGGGCCGCCTCGGGCTCCGTCCCGACCCGGTGGGGCGCGACCGAGCCGCTCGTGCACGGCTGGGATCGATGGGTCCTCACGCAGCACGCACGCCATCAGGCGCCCGAGACGGTCCGCGTCGTGGTGGAGGGTCCGCACCTGTCGGCCACCATCACCGCACGCGTCACCGACCACGGCATCGAGGAGACGACCGCCGTGACGGTCGACGTGGTCGACGGGTCCCTCGACGACGCCATCGCCCGCCTGACCGACGCCCTCGCCGAGATCGCCGGCTCGTCGCTGCCGACCTTCGCCCTCGTCATCGCCCGAGAGGGCGAGTCCGACCGGTGCGTCCGTGCCGTCACGTACCCGCCGCCGAACCCGGTCGCACTGCTGATCGGCGCCCCGTCCGTCCGCCGCCTCGGGCTCGAGCGATCCACGCTGGACGCCGAACGCCCCGTCGTCGTCGTCGGCCGCCCGCGTCTGCCCGCCTACGTGGTCCCACTCGGCGACGCCGGCACCTCGGGCTGGAACGCCCTGCATCGCACCCTCGAGGTCGTGGGACCCGAGCGGCTCGCCCAGCTCGTCGCCAGCCCGTTGCTGCAGGCCTGGGAGGAAGACCTCCACGAACTCGACCTCCTGCACGAGAGCTCGCTCGAGGGTGACGGCCCCGCCGAGGACGAGGCCTGATGCCGCGCGACATCACCATCCTGAGCCCGCACGTCTACGACCAGCTCGACCTCGTCACCGCGGCCCGCGCCGTGGACGACTCGCTCGGCGTGCGCGAGATCGACGGCGGCGACGCCCTCCAGGTGTTCGCGGCGGGCGGGGTGCCCCTGCTCACCGTGTACCAAGCGGCCGAGCTGACCGACGCGGGCGAGATCGGCCGTCTGCTGCCCGACCCGCCCACGGTGCGCCTCCCGGTCTTCTGGATCGACGCCGTCGCCCCGATGGGAGACGAGGGTGAGGCCGGCGTCTCGGTCGCGCTCCGCCTCGCGCTGGGCCTCGAGGCCGCGTGCATCGTCGAGGACGACTGACGCGTCGCCGGCACCCGAGCCGGCACGCACGAGGGCCCGACCACCGTGGTGGTCGGGCCCTCGTGCGTGAGCCGGTCGCCCGGGAAGCCGGTCGCCCGGGCTCAGGCGCGTCCGCGCAGCACGGCCTGCTTGACCTCGGCGATGGCCTGGGTCACCTGGATGCCACGGGGGCACGCCTCGGTGCAGTTGAAGGTGGTCCGGCAGCGCCAGACGCCCTCTTTGTCGTTGAGGATGTCGAGCCGCACCTGGGCCCCCTCGTCGCGCGAGTCGAAGATGAAGCGGTGGGCGTTCACGATAGCGGCGGGGCCGAAGTACTGGCCGTCGGTCCAGAAGACCGGGCAGCTCGAGGTGCACGCCGCGCAGAGGATGCACTTCGTGGTGTCGTCGAAGCGCTCCCGCTGCGTGGCGCTCTGCAGGCGCTCCTTCTCAGGCTTCGACGACGCCATCAGGAACGGCTGGATCTCGCGGTACGACTGGAAGAAGGGCTCCATGTCGACGACGAGGTCCTTCTCGAGGGGCAGGCCCTTGATGGCCTCGACGTAGATCGGCTGCGAGATGTCGAGGTCCTTGATCAGCGTCTTGCAGGCCAGGCGGTTGCGGCCGTTGATGCGCATGGCGTCCGAGCCGCAGACGCCGTGGGCGCACGAGCGGCGGAACGTCAACGAGCCGTCCTGCTCCCACTTGATCTGGTGCAGGGCGTCGAGCACGCGGTCGGTCGGCAGCACCTGGACGTCGAAGTCCTGCCAGCGGGGCTCGTCGTCGACCTCGGGGTCGAAGCGTCGGATGATCAGGGTGGCCGTGAACGTGGGGACGGCGTCGGAGCCCTGGGGCGCGTTCTCGAGGACAGCGGTGCTCATGTTAGTACTTCCGTTCCATCGGCTGGTAGTTCGTGATCACGACGGGCTTGGTGTCGAGGCGGATGTGGTCGCCGGCCAGCGACGAGTGCGCGTCGCCGGTCAGGTACGCCATCGTGTGGACGAGCCAGTTGGCGTCGTCGCGGGTGGGGTGGTCCTCACGGAAGTGTCCGCCCCGGCTCTCCTGCCGCGACCTCGCCGAGTAGACGACGACCTCGGCCAGGTCGAGGAGGAAGCCCAGCTCGATGGCCTCGAGGAGGTCGGTGTTGAAGCGCTTGCCCTTGTCCTGCACCGAGATGTTCTTGAACCGCTCGCGCAGGTCGGCGATGACGTGGGTGACCTCGTCGAGGGTTTCTTCGGTGCGGAACACCTGGGCGTTGCGGTCCATGCTGTCCTGCAGCTCTTTCCGCAGCGTCGCGATGCGCTCGGTGCCGGTCGCGTTGCGGACGTCCTCGACGAGGCCGCGGACGAAGGCGGCCGGGTCGTCGGGGAGCGGCACGAAGGGGGCGTCCTTGACGAACTCGACGGCGTTGTTGCCGGCACGCTTGCCGAAGACGTTGATGTCGAGCAGCGAGTTGGTGCCGAGGCGGTTCGAGCCGTGCACGCTGACGCAGGCGCACTCGCCGGCGGCGTAGAGGCCCGGCACGACGGTGGTGTTGTCGCGGAGCACCTCGGCCTTGACGTTGGTGGGGATGCCGCCCATGGCGTAGTGGGCCGTCGGCAGCACGGGCACCGGTTCGGTGTAGGGCTCGACGCCGAGGTAGGTGCGGGCGAACTCGGTGATGTCGGGCAGCTTCGCGTCGATCACGGCCGGGTCGAGGTGCGTGATGTCGAGGTAGACGTAGTCCTTGTGCGGACCGGCCCCCCGGCCCTCGCGGATCTCGGTCGCCATGCAGCGGGCGACGATGTCGCGCGGTGCGAGGTCCTTGATGGTGGGAGCGTAGCGCTCCATGAAGCGCTCGCCCTCGCTGTTGCGAAGGATCGCTCCCTCGCCGCGTGCGGCCTCGCTGAGCAGGATGCCGAGACCGGCCAGGCCGGTCGGGTGGAACTGGAAGAACTCCATGTCCTCGAGCGGCAGGCCCTTGCGCCAGATGATGCCCACGCCGTCGCCGGTCAGGGTGTGCGCGTTCGACGTCGTCTTGTAGATCTTGCCGAAGCCGCCGGTGGCGAAGATGACGGCCTTGCCCTGGAACACGTGCAGGTCGCCGGTCGAGAGCTCGTAGGCGATGACGCCGGCGGGGCGTTCTTCGCCGTCGATCTCGCCCATGATCAGGTCGAGCACGTAGAACTCGTTGAAGAAGTTGATGCCGTGCTTGACGCAGTTCTGGTACAGCGTCTGCAGGATCATGTGACCGGTGCGGTCGGCCGCGTAGCAAGCGCGACGGACGGGGTTCTTGCCGTGTTCGGCCGTGTGCCCGCCGAAGCGGCGCTGGTCGATCTTGCCCTCGGGCGTGCGGTTGAACGGCAGGCCCATGTTCTCGAGGTCGAGGACGGCGTCGATCGCCTCCTTCGCCAGGATCTCGGCCGCGTCCTGGTCGACGAGGTAGTCGCCGCCCTTGACGGTGTCGAAGGTGTGCCACTCCCAGTTGTCGTCCTCGACGTTCGCGAGGGCCGCCGCCATGCCGCCCTGGGCCGCACCGGTGTGCGAACGGGTCGGGTACAGCTTCGAGATCACCGCGGTGCTGGCGTTCGGGCCGGCCTCGATGGCCGCCCGCATGCCCGCACCCCCGGCCCCGACGATGACGATGTCGTGCTGGTGGTAGTGGACGCCGTCGACGACGGTGCTGGCGGAGGCGGGGGAGGGTGTGGTCACGGTTCTTTCCGGTGGGGGACGTGCGGCCGGAGGCCGGGGCGGGCGGTGGGCCGGGTGGCTAGCCGGCGGTGCAGAACGACGGCAGCAGGTCGGCCGGGGCGTTCGCGGGGCACGGGTCGAACGTGTAGATCACGAGCGTCCCGAGCACGAGCAGGACGACCGTCGACACGAGCAGCGTGACGAGCAGCACCTTGCGGACGGTGGGCTTCGAGACGTAGTCGTTGACGATCGTGCGCATGCCGTTGGTGCCGTGGATCAACGCCAGCCAGAGCAGCAGGGTGTCGTACACCTGCCAGAAGGGGCTGGCCCACTTGCCGGCGACGAAGGCGAAGTCGATGGCCTTGACGCCGCCCTCGCTCGCGAGCAGGTTGATGAAGAGGTGGCCGAAGACGAGCACGACGAGCAACAGCCCGCTGGCGCGCATGTAGATCCAGCCCCACTTCTCGTAGTTGGTGGAGCGCTGGGCCGTGCGGGCCGAGCGCGGGGCTTCGACGGTCTGGGTGGTCATGGTCCTACTCCGAGAAGACGTTCATCAGGTGGCGGGGCGCGAAGCCGGCGAACAGGACCACGGCGAGGCCGATGACGACCCAGAACATCACGCGCTGGTACTTCGTGCCCGGGCCCCAGAAGTCGATCAGGATGATGCGCAGGCCGTTCAGGGCGTGGAACAGGATCGCCGCCACGAGGCCGGTCTCGCCGAGCCCCATGATCGGGTTCTTGTAGGTGCCGATCACCGCGTTGTAGGCCTCGGGGCTGATGCGCACGAGGGCGGTGTCGAGGATGTGCACGAGCAGGAAGAAGTAGATGCTCACGCCGGTGATGCGGTGCAGCACCCACGACCACATGCCCTCGCGACCGCGGTACAGGGTGCCCGCGATCTTGCCGGGCGCCTTGGGCGCGCTGATCTTCGGCGCATCCGGTCTGCCTGCCGGTGATGCGACCGTTCCCGTCGACTGCTCGGCCATGAGCACTTCTCCTCGCGGATGGGGCGGACGACGCTCTCACTCGGTCGGTACGAGGGACAGCCGTGTCCGCTGGTGGCGTTCTCAGAACCCGTTCAGTCTACGGTCCCGTCGAGTCGGGCCGCGGCCCCGCCCCGCCGAAGTCGTTCGACGTCGAGACAAGACGGCACCCCGGCCGGCGGGGTCAGCCGACGGAGGCGCGCTCGGCCCCGTCGCGGACGGTCGCCATCGCCCGGCGGTAGTGCTCGACGAGTTCTCCGCCGAGGGCCTCCCACGTGCGTCCGACGACCGCGCGCCTCCCTGCCTCGCCGAAGCGCGCCCGGAGGTCGTCCGAGTCGACCAGCGCCCGCACGCCCCGCCGCAGCGAGTGGTCGTGGCGCGGGTCGAAGAGGAACCCGTCGACGCCGTGGCGCACCAGGTCGAGGGGCCCGCCGGCGGCCGGGGCCACGACCGGCAGTCCGCTCGCGTGGGCCTCCTGCACGGTCTGTCCGAAGGTCTCGGTCGACCCGGTGTGCACGAAGACGTCCAGCGCGGCGTACGCGTCGGCGAGGTGCTCCCCGTGCAGCGGCCCCGTGAAGACCGGGTCGAGGTGTCGCAGGCGCCGGCGGAGGGCCGGCAGCGACGGACCGCCGCCCACGACGACGAGTCGGGCCCCGCGCAGGGGCCGCAGGGCGGCGAGCCGCTCGACCTGCTTCTCGGGCGCCAGGCGTCCCACGTAGCCCACGAGCACCTGCCCGGGTGCTCCCCACGACTCACGCAGTGAGCGGACGGCCCCTCCCGACTTCCGGTTGGGGTGGAAGAGGGCCGAGTCGACCCCGCGACCCCACGTCTCGAGTCGTCGGACGCCCGCCGTCTCGAGGTCCCGCAGGGAGG
Organism: Frigoribacterium sp. PvP054; assembly: GCF_040547465.1. Lineage (NCBI taxonomy): Bacteria > Bacillati > Actinomycetota > Actinomycetes > Micrococcales > Microbacteriaceae > Frigoribacterium > Frigoribacterium sp. PvP054. The sequence continues at coordinate 399,651 of NZ_JBEPPU010000001.1, read as the reverse complement.
CGCGCGAGGGGACCAGCGTCGTCGTCGCCTGGTCGTGGATGCGGCGCACGAGCCGCCAGGCGACGGCCGAGCCGAGACCGAGGCCGTTCGTCCCCGCGTACCGGGCGACGTCGGTCTGGAACACGGCGACCGAGGGCACGCCGAGGCGGGCGGCGGCGGCGATGGCCTGGGCTCCGAGCAGGAACGGCGAGGCGACGTGGACGACGTCCGGCCGGAACGCGGCGATGGCGGCCGCGACCTGCGGGTTCGGCAGCCCCACGGGGAACTGCCGGTAGGCGACCGAGGGCACCCGGTGCACCGGGAAGCCCGCGTAGCTCGTCGTGCCCCGACCGGCCGGCGCGACGACGAGGGCCTCGTGCCCGTGTCGAGCCAGGTGGTCGAGCACGCGCAGCACGCTGGTGGTGACCCCGTTGACGGTGGGCAGGAAGCTCTCGGTCACGACTGCGACTCGCATCGGTCCTCCTCGGACTGCTCGTGGTGCGAGCATCACCGGCGACGGTGGCGGGAGGGGAGCGGCGGAATGGAGGAGGGGCGTCGATAAGGTGAACGCATGACGATCCAGGAAAGCCTCGACCGGTTCTACAGCATCATCCCCGCCGGTGGCATCGGGTCGCGTCTGTGGCCGCTCAGCCGTGCCGACGCGCCGAAGTTCTTGCACGACCTGACCGGCAGCGGTTCGACGTTGCTCCGGGGCACCTGGGACCGCCTGGCCCCGCTGAACGGCGACCAGCGCATCATGGTCGTCACCGGTCGGGCGCACCGGGCCGCCGTCGAGTCGCAGCTGCCGGGCCTCGCCGACCACAACGTCGTCCTCGAGAGCGAGCCGAAGGACAGCACCGCCGCGATCGGCCTCGCCGCGGCGGTCCTCCGCCGCCGCGAGCCGGACGTGATCATCGGGTCGTTCGCCGCCGACCACGTCATCGCCGACACCCGCGGCTTCGCCCGGGCCGTCCGCGAGGCCATCGTCGCGGCGGACGAGGGCTACATCGCCACCATCGGCATCACCCCCACCGAACCCGCCATCGGGTTCGGCTACATCCACGTCGGCGCGCCCCTGCACATCGAGGGGGCCCCCAGCGCGCGGACGGTCGAGTCGTTCGTCGAGAAGCCCGACCTCGAGACGGCCGAGCGGTACGTCTCGGGCGGCGACTACCTCTGGAACGGCGGCATGTTCATCGCACGCGCCGACCGCCTGCTCGAGCAACTGGGTGAGACGAGCCCCGAGCTGCTGGCCGGCATCGAGGAGCTGGCCGAGGCGTGGGACACCCCGAGGCGCGGTGCCGTGGTCGACAAGGTCTGGCCGGGGCTGCAGAAGATCGCCATCGACTACACCGTGGCCGAGCCGGCCGCGGCCTCCGGCCGCCTGGCCGTCGTGCCGGGCGACTTCGACTGGGACGACGTCGGCGACTTCGCCTCCATCGCGAAGCTGCACGCCGGCGGACGCAAGAGCGACCTGGCCATCCTCGGTGAGAACGCCCGCGTGCTCGCGGACAGCTCGAGCGGCATCGTCGTGGCGAACAGCGGACGCCTCATCTCGCTCATCGGGGTGAACGACATCATCGTCGTCGACACCCCCGACGCCCTGCTCGTCACCACGACGGCCAACGCCCAGCGGGTGAAGGGCGTCGTCGACGCCCTCAAGCTCAGCGGCCGCAGCGACGTCCTCTGACCGGTCGCGTCGGGCGTCGGGGGGCCGTCGAGGTTTCGCGTTCGTTACGTCGTGGTCGCGACTGTGTAACGCCTCGGCATCACTAGCACCCCGCGGTCATCGGCGCCCGTCACAGTAGGTAACCTGTCAGCCATACCCACCCGGCGCGCCTCGTGCCGGGCTGCACCCTGGAGGACAACTTGACTACAACTGCGCGCAAGGCCGTGCTCAGCGGCCTCGCCCTGGCGAGCACCGCCGTCATCCTGGCCGGCTGTGCCTCGGCCCCCGAGAGCGGCTCTGGCTCGACCAGCGGCGCCTCGAGCGACTTCGTCCCTTGCATGGTCTCCGACGCCGGCGGCTTCGACGACAAGTCGTTCAACCAGCTCGGCTACGAGGGCCTCAACGAGGCGGCCGACACCATCGGTGCCACCCCGAAGACCGTCGAGTCCGCCGACGAGACCGTCTACGACGCCAACCTGTCGAACCTCGCCGACCAGGGCTGCAACCTGATCGTCACGGTCGGCTTCGCGCTCGCCGACGCCACGAAGGCCGCTGCCGAGGCGAACCCGAACATCGACTACGCCACGATCGACGACGCGTCCATCACGGCCGACAACGTCCAGCCCATCACGTTCAACACCTCCGAGGCCGCGTTCCTCGCGGGCTACGCGGCGGCAAGCTACTCGAAGACCGGCGTGGTCGGCACCTTCGGCGGCATGCAGTTCCCGACCGTCACGATCTTCATGGACGGCTTCGCCGACGGCGTGAAGTACTACAACGAGCAGAAGGGCGAGGACGTCAAGGTCGTCGGCTGGGACGTCGCCTCGCAGAACGGCACCTTCACCGGTGGCTTCGAGGCCGGCACCACGGCCAAGCAGAGCGCCCAGACGCTGATCGACCAGAACGCAGACGTCATCCTGCCGGTCGGTGGCCCGATCTACCAGAGCGCCGCCGAGGCGATCCGCGACTCCGGCAAGGACGTCGTCCTGGTCGGTGCCGACAGCGACACCTACGAGACCGACAGCGCCAACAAGGACCTCTTCCTCACCTCGGTGCTGAAGGGCATCAAGCAGGCGACCGACGCGGTCGTCACGCAGGCCAGCGAGGACAAGTTCTCGAGCACCCCGTACGTGGGCACCCTCGAGAACGACGGCGTCGGCATCGCGCCCTTCCACGACTACGCCGACAAGGTCGACAGCGGCCTGCAGGACGAGCTCGACACGATCAAGGCCGGCATCATCGACGGTTCGATCACGGTCGAGTCGCCGTCGGCCCTGACGAGCTGACGAACGCACCTCCCGTCATCGATTAGCATCGACTGACCCAGGGCCGGGAGCGACGGTCACCCCGTCGCTCCCGGCCCTGTCCACGCCCGTGGGCGGGCCGCCCGATCCGGCACCGCCCGCCCTCCACCCGATTGCCTAGACCCGAGGTGTCCACCTGAGATGAAGCTCGAACTGCGGGGCATCACCAAGCGATTCGGCGCCCTGACCGCCAACGACCACATCAGCCTGACCGTCGAGCCCGGCGAGATCCACTGCCTCCTCGGCGAGAACGGGGCCGGCAAGTCCACGCTGATGAACGTGCTCTACGGCCTGTACCAGGCCGACGAGGGCGAGATCCTGCTCGACGACGCCGTCCAGCACTTCTCGGGCCCCGGCGACGCCATGAACGCGGGCATCGGCATGGTGCACCAGCACTTCATGCTCGTCCCCGTCTTCACGGTCGCCGAGAACGTCATGCTCGGCCACGAAGAGACCAGGGCCGGCGGACGGCTCGACCTCGCCGCGGCCCGCGCGAAGGTGCGCGAGATCAGCGGTCGGTTCGGGTTCGACATCGACCCCGACGCCCTCGTCGAAGAGCTGCCGGTCGGCGTGCAGCAGCGGGTCGAGATCATCAAGGCCCTCTCGCGCGACGCCAAGGTGCTCGTCTTCGACGAGCCGACGGCCGTGCTGACCCCGCAGGAGACCGACGAGCTGATGGTCATCATGCGCCAGCTCCGCGACGCGGGCACCGCGATCGTCTTCATCACCCACAAGCTCCGCGAGGTCCGCGAGGTCGCCACGCGCATCACCGTGATCCGCCTCGGCAAGGTCGTCGGCGAGGCCGAGCCGAGCGCCTCGAACGCCGAGCTCGCCTCGCTCATGGTCGGCCGTGCCGTCGAGCTGACCGTCCAGAAGGCGCCGGCCGAGGCCGGCGAGGCCGCCCTCGTCGTCGAGAACCTGCGGGTCGTCGACCCCATCGGGCAGGTCGTCGTCGACGACGTCTCGTTCGAGGTCCGCCGCGGCGAGATCCTCGCCATCGCCGGGGTCCAGGGCAACGGCCAGACCGAGCTGACCGAGGCGATCCTCGGCCTGCAGCCCCGCGTCGAGGGCCGGGTCGCGCTCGACGGACGCGACATCACGGGCCGCAGCGTCCGCCAGGTGCTCGACGCCGGCGTCGGCTTCGTCCCCGAGGACCGCAACCAGGACGGCCTCGTCGGCGAGTTCACCGTCGCCGAGAACCTCATGCTCGACCGTTCGCAGTCGGGCCCGTTCGTGCGGCGCGGGTCGCTCAAGCTGTCCGAGCTGGCGGCGTTCGCGGTCGCCAAGGTGAAGGAGTTCGACATCCGCACCCAGGGCATCACCACCCCGGCCGGTCGCCTCTCGGGAGGCAACCAGCAGAAGGTCGTCCTGGCGCGCGAGCTCAGCCGCGACCTCCGGCTCTTCGTCGCGGCGCAACCCACCCGCGGCATCGACGTGGGTTCGATCGAGTTCGTGCACAAGCGCATCGTCGAGACCCGCGACCAGGGCGTGCCCGTCATCGTCGTCTCGACCGAGCTCGACGAGGTCGCCGCCCTCGCGGACCGCATCGCGGTGATGTACCGCGGCACCATCGTCGGCATCGTGCCGGCGGACACCCCCCGCGACGTGCTGGGGCTCATGATGGCCGGCGAGATGCCGCAGGGAACGGAGCAGGCAGCGTGACCGACGCCACGACCACCACGCAGGGGCCGGGCACGCCACCCGCCCCGTCGTCACCGGAGTCGACCGAGGGACGCGGCTCGCGCCTCCTGCGAGAGATCACGACCGGCAACGCCGCCATCTCGGTGCTCGCCGTCGTGCTCGCGCTCGTCGTCTCGGGCCTGTTGATCGGGTTCACCGACACGACCGTCCAGGGCACGCTGGGCTACTTCTTCTCGCGTCCGGCCGACTTCTTCCAGGCGTTCTGGACGTCGGTCGGCGGGTCGTACTCGTCGCTGTTCCAGGGCGCGATCTACAACTTCCGGGTCGACGGCTTCGCGGCGGGCATCCGCCCCCTGACCGAGACGCTCAACTACGCCGTGCCCCTGATCGCCGCCGGCCTCGGCGTCGCCGTGGCTTTCCGCGTCGGCCTGTTCAACATCGGCGCCCGCGGTCAGATGCTCATGGCGTCGGCTGCCGCCGGGTGGGTGGGCTTCTCGTTCCACCTGCCCCTGGCCGTGCACCTGCCGCTCGCCCTCGCGGCCGGCATCGCCGCGGGTGCGCTCTGGGGCGGCATCGTCGGTCTGCTGAAGGCCCGCACCGGCGCCCACGAGGTGATCCTCACGATCATGCTCAACTACATCGCCTTCTACCTGCTGGCCTTCATGCTGCGGACCCAGGGCCTGCTGCAGGCCCCGGGCAGCGCGAACCCGAAGTCGCCCGCGACGCTCGACACGGCGATCCTGCCCGACCTGTTCGGTTCGCGGTACAACCTCAACTGGGGCTTCGTGCTGGTCATCGTCATCACCGCGGTCGTCTGGTGGTTGATCAACCGGTCGACGCTGGGCTTCCGGTTCCGGGCCGTGGGCGAGAACCCGCACGCCGCGCGCACGGCGGGCATGAACGTCAAGAACATCTACCTCTACGCGATGCTCATCTCGGGCGCCCTGGCGGGCGTCGCGGGTTCGACGCAGGTGCTCGGCACGCTGACCAGCGGCTTCACCTCGGGCATCGACGCGGGCATCGGCTTCGACGCCATCACCGTGGCGTTGCTCGGTCGGTCACGGCCCTGGGGTGTGTTCGGCGCCGGCGTCCTGTTCGGCGCGCTCAAGGCCGGTGGGTACTCCATGCAGGCCGCGAACGGCGTGCCGATCGACATCGTGCTCGTCGTGCAGTCCCTCATCGTGTTGTTCGTGGCCGCGCCCCCGCTGGTCCGAGCGATCTTCCGTCTGCCGGCCCCGGGCGTCCGCCCGGTGCGCAAGGCCTCGACCAAGGAGGCGGTGGTCACCAAGTGAGCACGCTCACCCCCGACACCGCGGTCCCCGCCGCGCCGTCGCCCGACCTGGCCCGGGCCTCGACCCGCAGCCTCAAGGCCCCGATCGCCTTCGCGATCTTCACCGTCGTCGCGGCGGTGCTGTTCGTCGGCCTGGCCCGTGACGGCGAGAGCACCTTCCGGCTCTCGACCGCCACGGACTTCTTCGCCCTGCCCGACGCCGTCCTCCCGTCGACCGTCACCGGGGTCGTGCTCACGGTGCTGCTGGCCGTGATCACCGTCGTCGCGGTCCTCCGGGCCGTGCGCTACGAGAAGGTGCCGATCTGGCTGGTCGCCGTCTTCGGCGTGCTCTTCCTGCTGGGCTTCCTCACGTGGGCGAGCGCCGGCCAGACGATCCCGGTGCCGGGTCTGCTGCTCGGTGCCCTGGCGCTCAGCACGCCGCTCATCTTCGGCGCCCTCGGCGGCGTGATCAGCGAGCGCGTGGGCGTCGTCAACGTGGCGATCGAGGGTCAGCTGCTGGCCGGCGCCTTCGTCTCGGCGACGATCGCCTCGGCGACCGGGTCGGCCTACGTCGGCCTGGTCGGCGCCATGATCGCCGGCGTGCTCGTGTCGATGGTCCTCGCCGTCTTCAGCATCCGCTACATCGTCGACCAGGTCATCGTGGGCGTCGTCCTCAACGTGCTGGTGACCGGCCTGACGAGCTTCCTGTACTCGCAGGTGCTGTCGAAGTCCGACTCGCTCAACCGCGGCGTGCGCTTCCCGCAGCTCGACGTCCCCGTCCTCAGCCAGATCCCCATCGTCGGCCCGGTCTTCTTCCGTCAGACGATCATCGTGTACCTGATGTACGTCGCGATCGCGGTCGTCTTCTACGGTCTGTTCCGCACCCGTTGGGGGCTGCGCCTCCGGTCGGTCGGCGAGCACCCGCAGGCGGCCGACACGGTGGGCATCAAGGTCAACGCCACCCGGTTCTGGAACGTCTCGCTCGCCGGTGCCGTCGCCGGTCTCGGCGGCGCCTACTTCACCCTCGGCTCGCTCGGCAACTTCCAGAAGGAGATGACGGCGGGCGCGGGCTTCATCGCCCTGGCGGCCGTCATCTTCGGCCGGTGGGACCCCATCCGGGCCACGCTCGCCGCGCTGCTGTTCGGCTTCGCGAGCAACCTGCAGAACGTGCTCGGGGCCATCGGCTCGCCGGTGCCCAGCGAGTTCATGCTCATGCTGCCGTACGTCGTGACGATCTTCGCGGTCGCCGGCTTGGTCGGGCAGTCCCGGGGCCCGGCGGCCTCCGGCAAGCCCTACGTCAAGTCGTGACGGGCCGCAGCAGCGCGTCGGTCGTCGCCGAGACCGACTGGGACGCCCTCCGCGAGGCGGCCAGGGCCGCCATGCGCAAGGCCTACGTGCCGTACTCCCGCTTTCCGGTGGGCGCCGCCGCCGTCACCGACGACGGGCGGATCGTCTCGGGCTGCAACGTCGAGAACGCGTCGTACGGCATCACCCTGTGCGCCGAGTGCTCGCTCGTGTCCGACCTCGTGATGTCGGGTGGCGGCCGTCTGGTCGCCTTCGCCTGCGTCGACGGCAACGGCGGGGTGCTGATGCCCTGCGGTCGGTGCCGCCAACTGCTCTACGAACACTCCGACGAGGCCATGGTGCTCGACACCGTGTCGGGCTTCAAGACCATCGACGAGGTCATCCCCGACGCCTTCGGGCCGCGGCAACTCGAGGCGTACCGCGCCTCGCAGGGCTGACCCGCGCCTCCTCGTCCGTCCCGGACGCGACCTCGTGGTCGCGCCGCCGCACCACCGATCGCACCACCGCAAGGAGCCCCACCGTGACCCAGAACGCCGTCGAACCCTTCGACACCGTCGACCTCATCCGCGTCAAGCGCGGCGGGGGCGCCCTCGGCACCGAGCAGATCGACTGGCTGATCGACGCGTACACGCGGGGCTACGTCGCCGACGAGCAGATGTCGGCGTTGACGATGGCGATCTTCCTGAACGGCATGGAGCGTCGCGAGATCCGCGACATGACCATGGCGATGATCCGCTCGGGCGAGACGATGGACTTCACCGGGCTCGGCAAGACGACCGTCGACAAGCACTCGACCGGCGGGGTGGGCGACAAGATCACCCTGCCGCTCGCACCGCTGGTGGCCTCGTTCGGCGTCGCCGTCCCGCAGCTCTCTGGCCGCGGTCTCGGCCACACGGGCGGCACGCTCGACAAGCTCGAGTCGATCCCGGGCTGGCAGGCCTCGATCTCGAACGAGCGCATGCGCGAGATCATGGCCGACAGCGGAGCCGTGGTCTGCGCCGCGGGGTCCGGCCTCGCTCCCGCCGACGGCAAGCTCTACGCGCTGCGTGACATCACGGGCACGGTCGAGGCCATCCCGCTGATCGCGTCGTCGATCATGAGCAAGAAGATCGCCGAGGGCACCGCGGCCCTCGTGCTCGACGTCAAGTTCGGGTCGGGCGCCTTCATCCAGGACATCGAGCGGTCGCGCGAGCTGGCCCGCACGATGGTCGACCTCGGCACCGACGCCGGGGTCGCGACCACGGCCCTGCTGACCGACATGAACGTGCCGCTCGGCCTGACCATCGGCAACGCCCTCGAGGTGCGCGAATCGGTCGAGACCCTCGCCGGTGGCGGGCCCGCCGACATCCGCGAGCTGACCGTCGCGCTCGCCCGCGAGATGCTGACCCTCGCGGGTCGCCCGGACGCCGACGTCGAGGCCGCCCTCGACGACGGCCGCGCCATGGACGCCTGGAAGCGCATGATCCGCGCCCAGGGCGGCGACCCCGACGCCGCCCTGCCGACCGCCCGCGAGACGCACGTCGTCACCGCCTCGGGCACCGGCTACCTCACCGAGCAGCACGCGTTGCCGTTCGGCATCGGTGCCTGGCGCCTCGGTGCCGGTCGGGCCCGCAAGCAGGACCCGGTGCAGGCGGCCGCGGGCATCGAGCTGCACGCGAAGCCGGGCGACCGCGTCACCGAGGGCCAGCCCCTCTTCACGCTGCACACGGACGAGCCCGGCCGCTTCGAGCGTGCCCTCGAGGCCGTCGACGGCGCGTGGACGATCGGCGACGAGGCTCCGGCGGCGCGCACCATCGTCGCCGAGCGGATCGGCTGAGCGGGCTCGCCCGACGCACGTCCCACCGGCACCGCGCCTCCGTCCGGGAGGCGCGGTGCCGGTTCTCGTGGCGCACCCGCCCCTCTCGTGGCGCGCGTCCAGAGTCGTCGGCCGGACCGCTAGTAGGTTGGGGGCATGAGCGCTCCCGACAAGGACTACCGGCTGCCGAACGGGGGCCCGCGCCTCGCGGCCCTGCCCAAGGTGTCGTTGCACGACCACCTCGACGGGGGCCTCCGACCCGAGACGGTCGTCGAGCTGGCGCGCGAGGCCGGCGTCGAGCTGCCCGCCTCCGAGCCCGAAGGTCTTCGCCGGTGGTTCGTCGAGAACGCCGACTCCGGCAACCTGGTCGACTACCTCGCGACCTTCGAGCTGACCGTCGCCGTCATGCAGACCGCCGACCAGCTCACGCGCGTCGCCCACGAGTTCGTCCTCGACCTGGCGGCCGACGGGGTCGTCCACGCCGAGGTGCGCTGGGCCCCCGAACAGCACCAGCGTCAGGGGCTCACGCTCGACCAGGCCGTCGAGGCGGTCCAGGCGGGCTTCACGTCGGCCGTGAGCGCGCTCGCGTCCGACGGCCACCAGATCTCGGTGGGCCAGATCCTCAGCGCACTCCGTCACGGCGACCGGTCGCTCGAGATCGCCCAGCTCGCCGTCCGCCACCGCGAGTCGGGCGTGCTCGCCTTCGACATCGCCGGGCCCGAGGCCGGGCACCCCGCCGCCGACCACCGGGTCGCCTTCGACCTGCTGGCCCGCGAGTTCATGCCGGTCACCGTGCACGCGGGCGAGGCCGACGGTCTCGACAGCATCCGCGGTGCCCTCCTCGACGGGCGGGCGCTGCGCCTCGGGCACGGCGTCCGCATCGCCGAAGACATCCGCGTCGTCGCGAGCAAGGGTTCCGCGACCACGGTCGAGATCGGGCCCGTCGCGTCGTGGGTGCGCGACCGCGAGATCCCGCTCGAGCTGTCGCCGCAGTCGAACCTGCAGACCGGTGCGATCGCCGCCTGGGGCACCGACCTCGACGACCACCCCTTCGACCTGCTCTACCAGCTCGGCTACGGCGTCACGGTGAACACCGACAACCGCCTGATGAGCGACACCAGCCTGTGCAAAGAGCTCGCCCTGCTCAGCCAGGCCTTCGACTACGACCTCGACGACCACGAGACGTTCCAGCTCAACGCCGCGGCGTCGTGCTTCCTGCCCCTCGAAGAGCGCGAGGCGCTGGCCGACCGCATCACGGCCGGCTTCGAGGGGGCCTGAGCATGCCGCTTCCGCCGCTGCCCGACGAAGCCGTCGTCATCGGCGCACACGTCGCCGACTGGCGTGAGGCCGTCCACGTCGCCGGCCGCGCGCTCGTCGACTCCGGTGCCGCCCACGAGGGCTACGGCGACGAGATGGTCCGCATGATCGACGAGCACGGCCCCTACGTCGTCATCGCCCCGGGGCTGGTGCTCGCGCACGCGCGTCCCGGCGACGCCGTCGTGCGCGACGGCCTCGCGGTCGTCACCCTCGCCGAACCGGTGCCGTTCGGCCACCCCCACAACGACCCGGTCAGCGTCGTCCTCGGCCTGGCGATCGTCACCGTCGGGGGTCACCTCGAATCGATCGCCGACCTGGCCAACGTCTTCAACGAGGCGTCCGTCATCCCCGCCCTCGCAGCCGCCACCTCGGTCGACGAGGTGCGCCGGCTGATGGGCGTCCCCGCCTGATCCGCCCCCGACAGATCGAGACACCCCCATGAAGATCGTCACCATCTGCGGCGCCGGCATCGGCAGCAGCGGAATCCTCAAGGTCAACGCCGAGCGCGTCCTGGCCAAGCTCGACATCGAGGCCGACGTGGTCGCCGCCGACATCGGCTCGATTGCGTCCGTCGGCGACGACGCGCAGGTCATCCTCACCTCGGCCGAGTTCGTCGAGGCGATCGGCTCGACCTTCGCCGACGTCATCGTGATCCGCAACCATTTCGACCAGGCCGAGCTCACCGAGAAGCTGCAGAAGTCGCTCGGCTGAGTCCGCGACGTGACGGACCCCGGAGGCGCGACCTGCGGCTCCGGGGTCTCTCACGTCGTCGGGGCGGTCGCCGCCCCGGGCGTCAGGCCAGCAGCTCGCGCATGCCGGCGTCGAGGTCGGCCACGGCCGCCTCGGCGGCGGCCCGCCGGGCGACGGCGTCGCCCTCGGTGCTCGACGCGTCGATGTAGACCTTGAGCTTGGGCTCGGTGCCGCTCGGCCGGACGATGACCCGGGAGCCGTCGGTCAGCCAGTACCGCAGCACGTCGCCGGCGGGGAACGACCCGAACCCGTCGCGGAAGTCGTCGACGTGGTCGACCCGGTGCGAGCCGATGGTCGACGGGGGCTGCTGCCGCAGGCGCGACGTGAGGGCCGTGATGGTGGCGAGGTCGTCGACCCGGATCGAGATCTGCGACGACGCGTAGGCGCCGAAGCGCTCGTCGAAGGCGACGAGGTGCTCGGACAGGCTCGATCCCGCGGCGTGCAGCTCGGTCGCGAGGGCGAGCAGGTCGACGGCCGCCGAGATGCCGTCCTTGTCGCGGACGACGTCGGGATCGACGAGGTAGCCGAGCGCCTCCTCGTAGCCGTAGATCAGGCCGCCGACGCGCGACACCCACTTGAAGCCCGTCAGCGTGTCGACGTAGTCGAGACCGTGGACGCGGGCGATCTCGCGCAGGGCGGGGGACGAGACGATGCTGGCGGCGAGCGTCCCGTCACGGTCGTCGCGGCGGGCACGCTCGGCGGCGCGCCAGCCGAGCAACGAGCCGACCTCGTTGCCGCTGAGTCGACGCCAGCCACCGTCGACGGGGACGGCCACGGCGAGACGGTCGGCGTCGGGGTCGTTGGCGATGATCAGGTCCGCCCCGACGCGGTCGGCCGTCGCGAACGAGAGGTCCATCGCGCCGGGCTCCTCCGGGTTCGGGAACGCCACGGTGGGGAAGGCCGGGTCGGGGGCGCTCTGCTCGCTGACCGGGATGGGTTCGGCGAAGCCCGCGGTGGCGAACACCCGGCGGGCGACCTCCCACCCGACGCCGTGCATCGCCGTGTAGACGACGCGGGGCTGGCGGCCGGTCGAGGCCGTGCCGGCGACGGCGGCCGTCCGGCGGACGTACTCCATGACGAGGTCGTCACCCGCCTCGCGGTAGTCGTCCGAACGGGGCAGGTCGGTGACGGGGGACTGCGCGGCCGCCTCGATCTCGGCCGCGATCTCGCCGTCGACGGGCGACACGATCTGCGACCCGGCGTCGACGCCGCCGAGGTAGACCTTGTAGCCGTTGTCCTGCGGCGGGTTGTGGCTGGCCGTGACCATGACCCCGGCGCTGACGTCGAGGTGCCGCACGGCGAAGGCGAGCACCGGGGTCGGCAGGGCCCGGGGGAGGATGGTCGCGGCCACCCCGGCGGCCGCCATGATCTCGGCGGTGTCGCGGGCGAAGACGTCGGAGTTCTTGCGGCCGTCGTAGCCGATGACGATCGAGGGGTGCGACTCGCGACCCAGCAGGAAGGCGGCGAAGCCGGCCGCCGCCTGGGCGACGAGCACGCGGTTCATGCGGTTCGAGCCCGAGCCGAGCGCACCGCGGAGCCCGGCGGTGCCGAACTGCAGGCGACCCGCGAAGCGGTCGGCGAGCTCGGCGAGGGCCTCGTCGTCGGACGACGTCGCCCGGGTCACCAGGCGGTCGAGTTCGTCGCGGGTCTCGTCGTCGGGGTCCTGGTCGCGCCAGGCCGTGGCCGTGGCGAGCAACCCGTCGAGGTCGCCGGTCACCGGGCCGCTCACCGAGCCGCTCACAGGGCCGCCACGATCCGGGCGAGGAGGTCGCTGATCTTCGCCTCGGCGTCGCGGCCGGCCTCGAGCACCTCGGCGTGGCTGAGCGGGGTCTTCTGGATGCCCGCGGCGAGGTTCGTGATCAGCGACATGCCGAGCACCTCCATGCCGGCCTGGCGCGCGGCGATGGCCTCGAGCGCCGTCGACATGCCGACGATGTGGCCGCCGACGGCCTTGGCCATCTGCACCTCGGCCGGCGTCTCGTAGTGCGGCCCGCGGAACTGCGTGTAGACGCCCTCGTCGAGGTCGGGGTCGATGCTCCGGGCGACGTCACGCAGGCGCGACGAGTACAGGTCGGTCAGGTCGACGAAGGTCGCCCCCTCGAGCGGCGAATCGGCCGTGAGGTTGATGTGGTCGCTGATCAGCACGGGCGTGCCGGGCTTCCAGGTCTCCTTGATGCCGCCGGCGCCGTTCGTCAGGATCATCGTCGTGGCACCGGTCGCGGCGGCGGTGCGGACGCCGTGCACGACGCGGCGGACGCCGTGCCCCTCGTAGTAGTGCGTGCGGGCGCCCATGACGAGGGCGTGCTTGCCCGAGGGCAGGGCGATGCTGCGGATCGAGCTGGTGTGGCCGACGACGGCCGACGCGGCGAAGCCGGTGATCTCGGTCGCCGGGATCTCGGCCACGGTCTCGCCGATCAGGTCGGCGGCCTTGGCCCAACCGCTGCCCAGGGTCAGGGCGACGTCGTGGCGGGCGACGCCGGTCTTCTCGGCGATCTCGGCGGCGGCGGTCCGGGCGACCTCGAAGGGGTCGGCGGCGCGGTCGTCGAGCGGGTGCGTGGTGGTCTCAGACATGCCGTCCACTCTAGGGTCTGCCGACCCGCCACCCCGGTCGTGCCGGGCCCGGCCCGCGCGTCAGTCGATGCTGAGCAGGACGTGGCCCGACGAGACGGTCTCGCCGACGACCGCCGAGATGCCCGAGACGGTGCCGTCGCGGTGGGCGGCGACGGGTTGTTCCATCTTCATGGCCTCGAGCACGAGCACGAGGTCGCCCTTGACGACCTGCTGGCCCGCCTCGACGGCGAGCTTGACGACGGTGGCCTGCATCGGAGCCTTGACCTCGGCGCCGGTCGCGGTCACGACCGTCGAGCGGGACGCCCCGCGGCGCTTGGGGGCGACGGCGGGAGGCGCGGTGCGCGACCCGAGACCGGCGGGCAGCGAGACCTCGAGGCGCTTCCCGGCGACCTCGACCACGACCGTGTCACGCTCGTCGGCCGGGCGGGGGGCCTCGGCCTCGCCGCTCCACGCCGGGAGGGTGTTGTCGAACTCGGTCTCGATCCAGCGGGTGTAGATCGAGAACGGCCGACCGTCGGTGGGCGCGAAGGCCGGGTCGTCGACGATCGCGCGGTGGAACGGCAGCACGGTCGGCAGGCCGGCGACCTCGAACTCGGCGAGGGCGCGGCGCGAGCGCTCGAGGGCGTCCTCGCGCGACGAGCCGGTGATGACGAGCTTGGCGAGCAGCGAGTCGAACGAGCCGCTGATCTCGTCGCCCGCCTGGACGCCGCTGTCGACGCGGACGCCGGGGCCGCCGGGGGCCTTGAAGACGTGGATCGGGCCGGGGGCCGGCATGAAGCCGCGACCGGCGTCCTCGCCGTTGATGCGGAACTCGAACGAGTGGCCGCGGGCCTCGGGGTCGTCGTAGTCGAGCACGCCGCCCTCGGCGAGGCGGAACTGCTCGCGGACGAGGTCGAGTCCGGTGACCTCTTCCGACACGGGGTGCTCGACCTGCAGGCGGGTGTTGACCTCGAGGAACGACACGGTGCCGTCCTTGCCGATCAAGAACTCGCAGGTGCCGGCGCCGACGTAGCCGACCTCGCGCAGGATGGCCTTCGACGACTCGTAGAGCTTGGTGGTCTGCTCGTCGGTCAGGAACGGGGCGGGGGCCTCCTCGACGAGCTTCTGGTGGCGACGCTGCAGCGAGCAGTCGCGGGTCGACACGACGACGACGTTGCCGTGGGCGTCGGCGAGGCACTGGGTCTCGACGTGGCGCGGCTGGTCGAGGTACTTCTCGACGAAGCACTCGCCGCGCCCGAAGGCGGCGACGGCCTCGCGGGTGGCCGACTCGAAGAGCTCGGGCACCTCGTCGCGGGTGCGGGCGACCTTGAGGCCGCGTCCGCCCCCGCCGAAGGCCGCCTTGATGGCGACGGGGAGGCCGTGCTGGTCGACGAACTCGAGCACCTCGTCGGCACCCGAGACCGGGTTGAGCGTGCCGGGGGCGAGGGGTGCCCCGACGCGCTCGGCGATGTGGCGGGCCGACACCTTGTCGCCGAGCTGCTCGATGGCCTCGGGGGAGGGCCCGATCCAGACGAGGCCGGCGGCCTGGACGGCACGGGCGAAGTCGGCGTTCTCGGCGAGGAACCCGTAGCCGGGGTGGACGGCGTCGGCGCCCGAGCGGCGCGCGACCGAGAGGATCTTGTCGATGACGAGGTACGTCTCGGCGCTCGTCGTCCCGCCGAGGGCGTAGGCCTCGTCGGCGAGGCGGGCGTGCTGGGCGTCGCGGTCCTGGTCGGCGTAGACCGCCACCGAGCCGATCCCGGCGTCACGTGCGGCCCGGATCACGCGGACGGCGATCTCTCCACGGTTGGCGATGAGGACCTTGCTGATACGCGGCATAGTTCCCCACCCTATTGCGCGCTCCGCACTCGCCTTTGGCTGACGTGCACAAAAAGGACGAGGAGGCGCGAGGCAGAACCTACAAGGAGCCTGCGGTCGGCGAGGTCCACAGCTCGTGCCACGGCACGCCGAAGCCCCGCACGAGCGATCGCAGCACGGGCACCGACAGGCCCACCACG
The DNA here is from genome assembly GCF_040547465.1 of Frigoribacterium sp. PvP054. Taxonomy (NCBI): domain Bacteria; kingdom Bacillati; phylum Actinomycetota; class Actinomycetes; order Micrococcales; family Microbacteriaceae; genus Frigoribacterium; species Frigoribacterium sp. PvP054. The sequence goes on along the minus strand of NZ_JBEPPU010000001.1, from coordinate 384,053 downwards.
GCGCTCGGCGTGCCCTCGATGTGCGTGATGAACGCCGACGCCCGGCCGTCGATCGTGAAGGCGCCCGCGACCTCGAGCGGCTCGCCGGTCTCGACGTAGGCGGTGAGCTCGCGCGGGTCGAGGTCGTCGGCGAAGGTGAGGGACGCGCTCGCGACCCGGCCCGCGCCTCCTGAGGGGTGCTCGTCGCTGGTGCGCGGCGCACCACCGCGGTGGTCGATCAGCCAGTGGCCCGACCAGAGGGTGCCGTGGCCGACCGCGGCCATGCGCCGCCAGCGCTCGAGCGCCAGGGCGGGTTCGTGCGGTTTGCCGTGCACCTCGCCGTCGAACTCGAAGGCGCTGTCGCCGCCGAGCACCAACCCGTCGAGCGGGCGCCCGTCGACCGTGACGTCGAGCACGGCCTCGGCCTTGAGGCGGGCCAGGTGCCGGACGGTCTCGGCGGCCGTGAGCGGCCGACCGAGCCGGCCGGCCTCGACGTCGACCGCGGCCTCCTCGTCGACGCCGGGGCTGATGAGCACCGGCTCGACGCCCGCGGCGCGCAGCAGGGCGAGACGGGCGGGGGAGGTGCTGGCCAGGTAGAGCGGGACGGTCATGCCGCCCAGCCTGTCAGACTCGACGCATGGGAGACATGCTGGGCCGCGAGGTCGAACTGGACGTGACGGGCATCGCACACGGGGGCATCTCGGTGGCCCGCCTCGACGGGCGGGTGGTGTTCGTCACCGACACGCTGCCCGGCGAGAAGGTCGTCGCGCGCATCGCCGACGACCGCAAGAAGTCGTTCTGGCGGGCCGACACCGTGAGCGTCCTCGAGGCCAGCGAGCACCGTCGCCCGCACGTCTGGGGCGCGGCCGCCCTCGAGGTGGACCCCGCCGACCGCGCGGGCGGCGCCGAGTTCGGTCACGTCGAGCTGGCCCACCAGCGCGAGCTGAAGCGGCGGGTGGTCGTCGACGCCCTCTCACGGATGGGCGGCGTCCCCGACGCCGACGGGCGCGTCACGGTCGAGGCGCTGCCCGGCGACGACGAGCGAGGGGGCACCGGGTGGCGGACGCGCCTGCGTCTGCACCTCGACGAGGACGGTCGCCCGGGGCAGTACGCCGCGCGGTCGCACCGGGTCGTCCACGTGCCCGACCTGCCCCTCGCGTCGCCCGAGGTCGCCGAGGTCGCCCCGCTCGGCGACGCCTTCCCCGGCGAGGAGCACGTCGACGTCGTGGCCCCGAGCGTGGGCGGCGCCCGCCTCATCATCGGTCGTCAGGCCCGGTCGACCATCACCGAGGTCGTCGGCGACCGCGAGTTCCGCCTCGACGACGGCGGGTTCTGGCAGGTGCACCGTGAGGCCGCCGCGACGCTCACCACCGCGGTGCAGACGATGATCGACCCCGGGCGCTTCGACCCGAAGGCCTCCAACCTCGACCTCTACGGTGGCGTCGGGTTGCTGGCCGCGGCCGTGGGGGACCGCTTCGGTGCGGGCACGCGCATCACGAGCGTCGAGAGCGACGAGCGGGCGACCGAGCACGCCTCCGAGAACCTGGCCGAGTGGATCGGAGCGTCGGCCGTGACCGGACGCGTCGAGCGCTGGCTCCGTCAGACGGCGTCGCAGGCCGGCGGCGCCGAGCGCGAGCGTCTGGCGAACGCGACCATCGTGCTCGACCCGCCCCGGTCGGGCGCCGGTCGCGACGTGGTCACCGAGATCGCCGCCCTCGGCCCGGCCCAGGTGGTCTACGTCGCCTGCGATCCCGTCGCCCTCGCTCGCGACGTGGCCCTCTTCGCCGAGCGCGGCTACCGGCTGGACGCCCTGCAGGCCTACGACCTGTTCCCCCACACGCACCACGTCGAGACGGTGGTGCGCCTGCTGCCTGCCTGAGCACCGATCCCGTTACGATGTACCCCGTGCACGCCTGGGGTTCAGGGCCAGACGCACGCCGAACGAAGGATCACCGTGTCAGACCTCTCGACCGAGACCCCCACCGCGCCCCGCCCGACGGCTCCCGTCCGGGTCGCCATCGTCGACGACCACGAGTCGGTCCGGCTCGGCATCCAGGCCGCCTGCCAGAACGAGGGCTTCGACGTCGTCCTGACGGCCGCCGGCGTGCAGGAGTTCGTCGAGAACCTCGCCGGACGCGAGGTCGACGTCGTCGTCCTCGACCTGTCCCTCGGCGACGGGTCGACCGTCACCGAGAACGTCAAGCGGGTGCAGGCCACCGGGTCGGCCGTCCTCGTGCACAGCATCGCCGACCGGGTCGCGTCGGTCCGCGAGGCGCTCGCCGCCGGTGCGGCCGGGGTGATCCCGAAGTCGTCCGCGACGAAGACGGTCATGGCCGCCGTCGCGACCGTCGCGCGGGGCGACGTCCTCAACAACCTCGAGTGGGCGAGCGCCATCGACGCCGACCGCGACTTCGCCAAGGCGCAGCTCGGCCGCCGTGAACGCGAGATCCTGCACCTCTACGCCTCGGGCCTGCCGCTGAAGCTCGCCGCCCAGCAGCTCGGCATCGGCTACTCGACGGCCCGCGAGTACCTCGACCGCATCCGCGTCAAGTACGTCGAGGTCGGGCGTCCGGCGCCGACCAAGGTCGACCTGCTGCGCCGCGCGGTCGAGGACGGCATCCTGCCGGGCCTCGACGCGGACGGCGGCGATGGCCGGTGAGGGCCGCCTGAGCGCCCCGATCCCCCTCGGGGCCCTGCGGCCCCCGCGCAACCCCATCAGCCGCGCCCTCCTCGACAAGGTGCTGGGCCGGATCATCGCCGCGGCCGGGCTCGTGTTCGGGTTGCAGGCGCTGCCCGACATGATCCGTCAGGTCGACGACATGCAACTCGCCTGGGCCTGGGTCATCGGCCTGGCCATGTTCGGCGGCTTCCTGGCCCTCGTGGTGGCGAGCCTCGTGCAGCGCGGCGTCACGACCGTCGAGGCCTTCGTCGCCGTCGCCTACCTCATCGCCCTCGTGACCTGGCCGCTGGCCGTCGACGATCCGAGTCGCATCCAGTCGGGCGTGCCCTGGCTCTGGTACCTCTGCACGGTCGCCACCGCGTCGGCGGCGTCGGCGTTCTCGACCTGGATCGCCAGCGGCTACCTCTTCGTCGCCCCCGCCGTCTACGGCTTCATCCGGCTCACGCCCTCGGGCGGCGCGGTGTCCCCGCAGCGGGCGACCCTCGACTCCGTCTACGCCATCCTGCTCGGCGGGGCCGTGCTGATCCTCGTGGTGATCTTGCGGCAGGCGGCGGCGAACGTCGACCAGGCCCAGGCGACCGCCGTCGCCCGCTACTCCGAGGCCATCCGCGAGCACGCGACCGAGCTCGAGCGGGTCGAGGTCGACGCCATCGTCCACGACAGCGTCCTCACGACCTTCATCCAGGCGGCCAGGGCCTGGTCGCCCGACGAGCGCGACCTGTCGACGAACATGGCCCGGAACGCCATGTCCCACCTCTCGGCGGCGGCGAGCACGACGCCGTTCGACGAGTCCGACACGACGCTCGCGAGCATGGCAGACCGCGTCGAGGCGGCGGTCGCCGACCTCGGCGTCCCGGTCGAGGTGCGCCGGCGCGGACTCGACGACCAGGGCATCCCCTCCACGGCCGCCGAGGCGCTCTACTCGGCGGCGATGCAGGCGCTGGTCAACAGCTCGCAGCACGCCGGCGAGGGCCCGGGCGTCGACCGTTGGGTCGAGGTCCGTCACGACGGCGACGGGCTCACCACCGTCGAGGTGGGCGACACGGGCAAGGGGTTCGAGCCGGCGTCGGTGCCGACCGAGCGCCTGGGGGTGCGCGTGTCGATCCACGAGCGACTGAACAACGCCGGCGGGCTCGCCACCATCGAGTCGGCACCGGGACGCGGCACCGTCGTCCGTCTCCGCTGGCCGGTCGACCAGGCACCCGCGGGCGTGCCCTCGATCGAGGGCCCGTCCGGCGAGGCCGTCGCGTCCGGCCCGACGGGGCCGTCCACCCCGTCCGAGCCGTCGGGGAGGCCCGCATGAGGGTCTCCGTGCCCCGCTGGCTGATCGTCTCGCTGGCCGCCGTCTTCTCGGCCTACCACCTCGTCCTCGCCGCGGCGTCGGTGGACCGCGTCGCGGATCCGTTGCCGGTGCTCGCCTGCATGGGCCTCTACGCCGCCGCGACCGTGGCCGTGCTGTGGCCGAGCAGGCACGTCATCATGCCCGTCTGGATGGCCTCGTTCTGCCTGGCCGTGAGCATCGTCCTCCCCCTGGTGGTGACGTCGCAGCTCGACGCCTCGGTGAAGAACGGGTACGCCACGTGGTACGTCGCCGCCGTGGGCACGCTCATGGTCATCGTCTCGACCCGGCGGCGGCAGGGGTTCGCCTGGCTCGGCGTCGGGTTCATGGCGGTGCACGGCGTGCTCTGGGCCGGGGTCCAGCAGATCGCCGAGCTCGGCATCGTGGGCAGCGTCGTCTGGGTGGCGTTCAGCCACGCCATGTCGAGCACGCTGACGCGGGCCGGGCGTGAGACGCGCGAGTTCATCCTCGCCGAGCACGAGGCGGCCGACTGGCAGGCCGCGCAGGAGGCGCACGTGAACGAGCGCCAGTACCGACTGCTGCAGACGGGCCGCACGGCCCGCCCGATGCTGCAGACGATCGTCCGACGCCACGGCGACCTGACCCCCGACGAGCGCCGGGAGTGCCTGAACCTCGAGGGGGCGATCCGCGACGAGATCCGCGGGCGGCGGCTGCTCGACGACGACGTGCGGCGCGAGGTCATGGCGGCCCGTCGCCGCGGGGCCGTCGTGAGTCTCCTCGACGAGGGCGGCATCGACGATCTCGGTCCGGCCGACCTTCGCCGCGTCCACGGCGTGCTCGCCGAGGCCCTCCGCGACTCGGCCGCGGACCGCATCGTCGTGCGGACCGTCCAGGGCGGCGGGGACGACGCCGTCACGGTCGTGGGCCTGGGGTCGGTCGACCTCGCGTCGAGCGCACTCGGTCGCGGCGTCTCGGCCGACGCCGACGAGGACGACGACGGCGACGAGGTGCAGCTCTGGCTGCAGATCCCCCGTTCGGCTCCCTGACCCACGCCGTCCGGCACCCTGCCCGACGCCGGGCCGGGCACAGGAAGAAGGGCCGGACGATCGTCCGGCCCTTCCGAGACCCTGAGCCAGGGCGGCAACCCGAATGTCGCCCTGACTCCCCCCGGCAGGAACCCGCTTACCCTAGTCGGCTCCTGCGCGGTGGTGTGACTCTGAGAGAGACACCTAGCAAGAGACAGCATGACCCCTCGACGCCCGGTGTGCAGTCGTCATTTAGGGGGACAGGCGGGGGAGGATGGCCCCGTCCACCCCCCTCCGGGGCACGTCAGCCCGAGAATCCGCGCCAGCGGCCCCCTCCGGCCACGATCGAAAGGCGCGGCGCCCTGGCCGACCGGGTCCAGGCCGAGGTGGGGGTCGAGACGGGTGCGGCCCCGACGGAGGCCGACCGACCGGCCTGGACGGCGGCCAGCAACGCCGTGACGGCGGCGAGCTCGTCCGGCGTCGGGTCGCCGGCCACGACCCGCAGCACGGGGGCGGGCGAGGTGCCGGCAGGCGGGTCGGCGGACTCGGCCGCGTGTCGCCCGGTCACAGGGGGATGTTCCCGTGCTTCTTGGGCGGCAGCGTGGCGCGCTTCGTCTTGAGGGCCCGGAGGGCCTTGATCACCGCGACCCGGGTCGCCGCCGGCTCGATGACGCCGTCGAGCTCGCCGCGCTCGGCGGCCAGGAACGGGCTCGCGACGTTGTACGTGTACTCGTTGGCGAGGCGCGTGCGGACGGCGGCGACGTCCTCGCCGGCCTCTGCGGCGGCCTTGATCTCGTTGCGGTACAGGATGTTGACGGCACCCTGCCCGCCCATCACGGCGATCTCGGCCGTCGGCCAGGCGAGGTTGATGTCGGCGCCGAGCTGCTTCGACCCCATGACGATGTAGGCGCCGCCGTAGGCCTTCCGGGTGATCACGGTGACCAGCGGCACGGTGGCCTCGGCGTAGGCGTAGAGCAGCTTGGCGCCACGACGGATCACGCCGGTCCACTCCTGGTCGGTGCCGGGCAGGTAGCCGGGCACGTCGACGAGGGTGAGGATCGGGATGTTGAACGCGTCGCAGAAGCGCACGAACCGACTCGCCTTCTCGCCCGCCTCGATGTTGAGGGTGCCGGCCATGGCCGAGGGCTGGTTGGCGATGACGCCCACCGGGCGGCCCTCGACCCGGCCGAAGCCGACGACGATGTTGGGGGCGAACAGCGGCTGCACCTCGAGGAACTCGCCGTCGTCGACGACGTGCTCGATGACCGTCATCACGTCGTAGGGCTGGTTCGGGCTGTCGGGGATCAGCGTGTTCAGCTGGCGGTCGAGGTCGGTGGTCTCGAGTTCGACGGGCACGTCGAAGACGTGCGGGTCGGCCAGGTTGTTGTCGGGCAGGTACGACAGCAGCGACCGGGCGTAGTCGAGGGCGTCGTCCTCGTCGCTGGCCAGGTAGTGCGAGACGCCCGAGACCTTGTTGTGGGTCAGGGCCCCGCCGAGTTCTTCGAAGCCGACGTCCTCGCCGGTCACGGTCTTGATGACGTCCGGCCCGGTGACGAACATGTGGCTCGTCTTGTCGACCATGATCACGAAGTCGGTGAGCGCGGGGGAGTACACCGCGCCTCCCGCCGCCGGGCCCATGATGAGCGAGATCTGCGGGATGACGCCCGACGCGGCCGTGTTCAGGCGGAAGATCTCGCCGTACTTGCCGAGCGCCACGACGCCCTCCTGGATGCGGGCCCCGCCCGAGTCGAGGATGCCGATGATGGGCACGCCGGTCTTGAGGGCCAACTGCATGACCTTGATGATCTTCTCGCCGGCGACCTCGCCGAGCGACCCGCCGAAGATGGTGAAGTCCTGCGAGTAGACGGCCACCTGGCGGCCGTGGATCGTGCCCGTGCCCGTCACCACGGCGTCGCCGTAGGGGCGCTTGGCCTCCATGCCGAAGGCGTGGGTGCGGTGCCGGACGAACTCGTCGAGCTCGACGAACGAGCCCGGGTCGAGCAGCTCGTCGATGCGCTCGCGCGCCGTCTTCTTGCCTTTCGCGTGCTGCTTCGCGACGGCGGCCTCGCCGCTGGCCGTCACGGCCTCGTGGTAGCGGGCCTTGAGGTCGGCGAGCTTGCCCGCGGTGGTGTGCAGGTCGGGCGCGGCGTCGGTGAGGGGCGCGGAGTCAGGAGTCACGCGCTTCACTCTACTGACCGGCCCCCGGCCCACCGTTGGAGGTTTCCACGCGTGGACGCGCCCGGACGTCGTAGGACTCGTCAACTGGCGCCCCTAGGCTGAACCGATGGACCTCCCCCTGACCTCGGCCGTCAGCCCTCACCTCGTCGTGCTCGGGTCGACGGGGTCGACCAACGCCGACCTGCTCGCCGCCGTCGACGAGCCGCACCTGGCGACCTGGGCGACGCTCGACCAGTCCGCCGGCCGAGGCCGGCTCGACCGTCGCTGGGTGACCACGCCCGGGCGCTCGCTCGCGGCCAGCGTGCTGCTGCACCGGGGCGACCTGCCGACGGAGTCGCTCGGCTGGGTGCCGCTGCTCGCGGGCGTGGCGATGCGCGCCTCCGTCCGTCGGGTCGTCGAGGGCGCGGACGTGACCCTCAAGTGGCCCAACGACGTGCAGGTCGGCGGCGACAAGGTCTGCGGGCTGCTCGCCGAGCTGCGGCCCGACGCGAGCGCCGTGGTCGTCGGGGCCGGGGTCAACCTCACGGTGCCCGCCGACGAACTGCCCACGCCGACCGCCACGTCGTTGGGCCTGCACGGCGCGACGGGGTCGGCACCCGACCTGGCCGACGCCGTGCTCTCGTCGTGGGTCGCCGACCTCGGGCGCCTCGTCGGCGACCTCGCGGCTGCCGGGGGCGACGCCGCCGCGAGCGGCGCCCTCGACGCGGTGCGCGAGGCGTGCGCGACCCTGGGTCGCGAGGTGCGCGTCGAGCTGCCGGGAGGCGCGGTGCTGGTCGGCGAGGCGGTGGACGTCGACGAGGCGGGACGGCTGGTCGTGCGTTCCGCCACGAGCGGCGGGACCACGGCCGTGGCATCGGGCGACGTCACGCATCTGCGGTATGAATGAGCCTGTGAGCACCGACGGACCGCAGCCGACCGAGTACGTCGTCGCGCGCCTCCGGCCGCACGCCCGCGTCCTGTTCTGGCCGTCGCTCGCCCTCGTCGGCATCTGCGCCGCGACCGGGTACTTCGGCGGCCGGTTCGACGTCGACTGGCAGAACTACGTGCTGCTGGGCGCGGCGCTCGCGCTGATCGTGCTGCTGTGGCTCGTCCCGGTGCTGCTCTGGCTGAGCCGGCGCTACGTCGTCACCTCGCGGCGGCTCGTCGTGCGTCGGGGGCTGTTCGTGCGCACCCGCCACGAACTGCTGCACAGTCGCGGATACGACCTGACGGTGCGCAAGAACTCGGTGCAGAGCCTGTTCCGCAGCGGCGACGTCCTGGTCAACACCGGGCTCGACCGGCCGCTGGTGCTCTGGGACGTGCCGTCGGCCGACCTCGTGCAGTCGGCTCTGCACGACCTGATGGAGGCGAACCAGAACAGCGTGGCCCAGCGTCGTCAGCACCAGCAGGCGGCCGGGCACGACGACACCACCTCGTGGGGTGGGGACGGGCCGTTCGGTCGCTGACCCCCTCGGGACGAGCTCGGCTCCGGCCTGCCCTAGGGTTGACGGCATGCGTATGTCAGTCATCGGATGCGGTTACCTCGGCGCCGTGCACGCAGCGTGCATGGCCGATCTCGGGCACGAGGTGGTCGGCATCGACGTCGACCCCGGCAAGATCGAGATGCTCGCGTCGGGTCACGCCCCCTTCTTCGAGCCGGGCCTGCCCGAGGCCCTGCGCCGGGCCCTCGACTCGGGGCGGCTGCGGTTCTCGACCGACCCGGCCGACGCCGCGGGGGCCCAGGTGCACTTCGTCGCCGTCGGCACCCCGCAGACGGCCGGCAGCGACGCCGCCGACCTGACCTACGTCGACGCCGCGGTCCAGGGGCTCCTGCCGCACCTCGCCGACGGCGACCTCGTGGTCGGCAAGTCCACCGTGCCGGTCGGCACCGCGAGCCGCCTCGCCGACCTGGTCCGCGCCTCCTCGGGGGCCGACCTGGCCTGGAACCCCGAGTTCCTGCGCGAGGGCTTCGCCGTGGCCGACACCGTCTCGCCCGACCGGTTCGTGTACGGCGTGCCGTCCGGCGACGCCGGCGAGCGGGCCACCGCGGTGCTCGACGAGGTGTACGCCACGGCGTTGGCCACCGGCACGCCCCGGCTCGTCACCGACTACGCGACGGCCGAGCTCGTCAAGGTGTCGGCGAACGCGTTCCTCGCGACGAAGATCTCGTTCATCAACGCGATGGCCGAGATCGCCGAGGCCACCGGCGCCGACGTCACGCAGCTGGCGGACGCCATCGGTCACGACGCCCGCATCGGTCGGCGGTTCCTCAACGCCGGCCTGGGCTTCGGGGGCGGCTGCCTGCCGAAGGACATCCGGGCGTTCCAGGCCCGGTCGCGCGAGCTGGGCCTCGAGTCCCTCGACTTCCTCGCCGACGTCGACGCCGTCAACCTGCGCCGCCGCGACCGGGTGGTGGCCTTGGCCGACGAGTTGCTGGGCGGTCACGTCCGGGGTCAACGGGTCGCCGTGCTGGGCGTGGCCTTCAAGCCCGACAGCGACGACGTCCGTGACTCCCCGGCGCTCGACGTCGCCCGGCGCCTGCACGCGGCCGGGGCCGAGGTCGTGGTGTTCGACCCCGAGGCCAACCACACGGCCGCCCGCATCGCGCCCGACCTGTCGTACGTCGACGACGCGGCGTCGGCCCTGTCCGGTGCCGACCTCGTGCTCGTCCTGACCGAGTGGAAGCAGTTCAAGGCCCTCCGGCCGGCCGACGTGCTCCCTCTCGTCGCGCACCCGCGACTCGTCGACGCCCGCAACGTCCTCGACCCGGCCGCGTGGCGCGACGCGGGCTTCGAGTACCGGGCGCTCGGGCGTCCCTAGCGCTCAGGCGCGTCCGACCCTCGTCGAGTCCTCGAGCCGCAGGTCGTCGGCGGGCGCGGGGTCGACGTCCGACGACGCCGGCCGGGTGCGTGCGGGGTGGAACACCCACAGCCGGTAGAGCGTGAAACGGAACACCGTGCCCAGGGCGAGCCCCACGACGTTGGACGCGACGTTGTCGGCCAGGGCGGACCGGTACCCGAGCACGTAGTGCGACACCCACAGGCAGGCGAGCCCGATCACCATGCCGCCGAGGGCGACCGCGAAGAACTCGACGGCCTCGCGCACGGCCCGGTCCCTACGGGTGTCGCCGAAGGTCCAGTACCGGTTGCCCAACCAGACGACCACGATCGACACGACGCTCGACGCGACCTTCGCCAGGACGGGCCCGCCGGCCGTGACCTCGGGGTCGAACACCGTCAGGCGCAGGGCGTTGAAGACCCCGAGGTCGACCACGAGGCCGCACAGGCCGATCAGCCCGTACCGGACGAGCTGTCGGGCGAGGCGCAGCATGCATCTCCTTCGGGGATCGGCCAAGATGGTTCGGGCCCGACCGGACGGTTTCGGGTCCACCGCGTTCGTTCGCGTGCCCGCCATCCTCGCATCCGCGGGGCGGTCGCGCAGTCAGGAGTCGAGATGGCCTACCGCGTCGGAGTGATCGGTGGAGGGCAGCTGGCCCGCATGATGGTGCCGCCGGCCGTCCACCTGGGCGTCGAGATCAGCGTCCTGGCCGAGACCGAGGGCAGCTCGGCGCGGCTCGCCGCGACCCGGGTCGGCGACTACCACGACGTCGACGTCGTGCTCGACTTCGCGCGGGGAGTCGACGTCGTCACCTTCGACCACGAGCACGTGCCGCAGTCGGTGCTCGCCACCCTGGTCGAGGCCGGCGTCGAGGTCCACCCCGGGCCCGCCGCCCTGGCCGTCGCACAGGACAAGATCGTCATGCGCGAGCGGCTCACGGCCCTCGAGCTGCCCGTCCCCGACTGGGCGGCGGTCCACGACCGGGCCGGCCTCGAGGCCTTCCTCGCCGACCACGGCGGTCGTGCCGTCGTCAAGACCGCCCGCGGCGGCTACGACGGCAAGGGCGTCCGCGTGGTCTCGGCGGGCCACGAGGCCGACGACTGGTTCGCGGCGCTCTCGCAGGACGGCGAGGGAGGCGCGCTCCTGGTCGAGGAGCTCGTCGCGTTCCGGCGTGAGCTGTCGCAGCTCGTGGCCCGGCGGCCGAGCGGGCAGATCGTGCCCTGGTCGGTCGTCGAGACGGTCCAGCGTGACGGCGTCTGTGCCGAGGTCTTCGCGCCCGCGCCGTCCAGCGCCGGCCGGGTGGCCGACGTCGCCCACGACATCGCGCGCACGGTCGCCGAGCGGCTCGGGGTCACGGGCGTGCTCGCGGTCGAGCTGTTCGAGACCACGGACGAGCGCCTCCTGATCAACGAGCTGGCCATGCGACCGCACAACACCGGGCACTGGACGATCGACGGGTCGGTCACCAGCCAGTTCGAGCAGCACCTCCGCGCGGTGCTCGACCTGCCCCTGGGCGACACGGGTCACCACCGCCCCCACAGCGTCATGGTGAACGTCCTCGGCGGGCCCGCGACGGGGACGATGGCCGACCGCCTGCCGGCGTTGATGCGCGACCAGCCGGCCGTGAAGGTCCACGACTACGGCAAGGAGCCCCGACCGGGTCGCAAGGTCGGGCACGTCACGGTGATCGGCGACGACCTCGACGAGAGCGTCGCCAGGGCGCGCGCCGCTGTCGAGTTCTTCACCGACTGACGGCTATCCTCTAGTCCGTGTCCGACCCGAAGAGCACCTCTCCGACCCCGGCCTCGCCGAACGACCCGTCGGTGACGCCCGTGGTGTCGATCGTCATGGGCTCCGACAGCGACTGGCCCACGATGACCGGCGCCTCCGAGATCCTCTCGCGGTTCGGCATCGCCCACGAGGTCGAGGTCGTCTCGGCCCACCGCACCCCCGAGAAGATGATCCGCTTCGGCCAGGAGGCAGCCGGCCGCGGCGTCCGCGTCATCATCGCCGGTGCCGGCGGGGCGGCGCACCTGCCCGGCATGCTGGCGTCGGTGACGACGCTGCCCGTCGTCGGGGTCCCGGTCGCCCTCGCGAAGCTCGACGGGCTCGACAGCCTCCTGTCGATCGTCCAGATGCCGGCGGGCGTGCCCGTGGCCACGGTCTCGATCGGCGGAGCGGTCAACGCCGGGTTGCTGGCGGCGCGCATCATCGGGTCGGGCGACCAAGGCGTCGCCGACCAGCTCGCCGACTACGCGTCGGGCCTGGCGCAGCTGGTCGACGAGAAGAACGCGGCCCTCTCGCGGTCGCTGTGAGCGCCGCCCTCCCGGTCCGCCACCCCGACACGCGGTCGGTCCCGTTCATGACCCGCCGGGCGTGGACGCTGGTGCTGCTGAACGTCGTGATCCCCGGGTCGGCGCAGGTGCTGGCCGGCAGTCGTCGGCTCGGTCGCTGGGGCCTCGCCTCGACCCTCGTCTTCTGGGCGGTGGCGCTCGTGACCGTCGCCCTGGCGCTGTTCTGGCGCACGCCCCTGTTCGACGTCGCCACGAGCGTCGTCGCGCTCACCGCGGTGCAGATCTTCTTGGTCTACTACGCCGTGCTCTGGCTCGTGCTCACCCTCGACACGCTCCGGTTGATCCGGATCATCCGCACCGCGCCGTCGGCCCGGGGCCTGCTCGCGGGGGTCATGGTGCTGCTGCTCGTGGCCACCGTCGGGCCCGCGGCCTGGGGTGCGTACCTCAGCGGCGTGCAGCACGGGCTGCTGAACAGCCTCTTCACGTCGCAGCAGGCGGCCGCTGCGCCGGTCGACGGTCGGTACAACATCCTGCTGCTGGGTGGCGACGCCGGCTCCGACCGGACCGGCCTCCGCCCCGACAGCATCTCGGTGGCGAGCATCGACGCCGAGACCGGGGCCACCACGATCGTCGGCATCCCGCGGAACCTCTACAACGCCCCCTTCAGCAAGGGCTCACCGCTCTACGGCGCCTACCCCGACGGCTACACCTGCGGTGACGACTGCCTGGTGAGCTACCTCTACACCTACGGCGAAGAGCACCCCGACCTCTACCCCGACGCCGAGGCGAAGGGCAGCAACCCGGGCGTCGAGGCCATGCGTGACGCCGTCGAGGGCGTGACCGGGTTGACGCTGCAGTACTACGTGCTGATCGACATGCAGGGGTTCGTCGACCTGATCGACGCGCTCGGCGGCATCACCGTCGACAACACCGAGGGTCGGCTGCCGATCAACGGCGGCGTCGACGCGAACGGCCAGCCGACGAACGTCGACGGGTGGATCGAGCCGGGCGTCCAGAAGCTGGACGGCTACCACGCGCTCTGGTACGCCAGGGCACGTCACGGGTCCGACGACTACCACCGCATGGCCCGACAGCGAGAGGTCCAGCAGGCGTTGTTGACGCAGTTCCAGCCGGCGACCGTCCTGACCAAGTTCCAGTCCGTCGCATCGGCCGGGGCGCAGACCGTCGACACCGACATCCCGCAGGGAGCCCTGACGGCCTTCGTCGAGCTCGCGCTCAAGGCGAAGGACCAGCAGGTCACCGACCTCGAGATCGTCCCGCCGACGTACTCGAACGTCTACCCGGACTACACGGTGATCCACGCCGACGTCGCGGCGGCCACGGCCGTGGCACCCGCCGGCTGACCGGACCCGTCGTCGGCGCGGTGACCCGCGCCTCCTGCGCCTGCCGACGCTCGTCGGCCGCTCCGGGCGCACGGTGACCCGCGCCTCCGGTGGTGTCGTGACCCGGGAGGCGCGGCTCGCGACCTCGGGGACGCCTAGAGGTCGGCGTGCAGCTGCCAGACCTTGTCGGCGGAGTCGGTCCAGCTGAAGGCTCGCGCACGGTCGAGGCCGGCGATGCCGAGGCGGGACGAGAGCTCGAGGTCGTTGACGACCTGGAACATCGCCTGCGCGAGGCGCTCGGGGTAGCTCTCGGGGTCGTCTCGCGGCACGACGACCGCGGCGTCGGCGGCGACCTCGACGAGAGCCGGGGCGTCCGACACGATGGTCGGGGTGCCGAAGCTCAGGGCCTCGACGACGGGCAGCCCGAAGCCCTCGGCCAGGCTCGGGAAGACGAAGGCGGCTGCACGCTGGTAGAGCACGGCGATCTGGGCGTCCGAGACGAAGCCGAGGGTGCGGACGCGGTCGGGCGCGAGGCCGGCCTTCTCGACGATGTCGGCGACGCGGACGTCGCCCCAGCCCTCGGGGCCGACGATCAGCAGGGGCAGGTCGGGGGCGTCGGGGTGTGCGAGGGCCTGGATGAGGGGCTCGATGCCCTTCCGCGGCTCGACGGTTCCCACGCTTAGGAGGTAGCGCTCGGGCAGGTCGAGGGAGTCCGCGACCTCGTCGGCGTCGTCGGGGACGGCCAGGGCGTCGCTGACGGCCCCGCCGATGACGCGGATGCGGTCGCCGAAGTCGAACCACTCGCCCAGGTCGCGGGCCACGGCGTGGGTGGGCACGACCACGGCGTCCGCGTACCGGTGGGCACGCTTCGTCATCGCCTTGTGCCAGCTGACCCCGCGGGGCGTGAGGGTCTCGGGGTTCGTCCACGGCACGGTGTCGTGGATGGTGACCACGGTCTGCGTGCTGGGGTCGAGCTGACGGTCGTGTCGCCGCAGTGGGGCCATCAGGCTCGTGGCGTGGACCATGCCGCGACCGCTCGGGCCGATCACGCCCGTCTGCCAGGCGACCGACAGCTCTCGCCGGCCGACCAGGGTCTTGGTCAGGTGCGACAGGCCGGGCAGGCAGTCGGTGAGCCGGTCGTAGTCGGCCTGGGGGTGCGCCGCGACGATGCCCTCGACGGTGCAGCCGCCTGGGGCGGTGCGGATAAGCGCACGGGTGATCTCTTCGGTGTAACGCCCGATGCCGCCGGGTACGGGTGCGAGGATCTGGTCAACGACCACTCGAAGCGTTGTCATCGTTCTGCAGGACTCCCGTGTTGGCGGCCTCGGACAAGGCTTGTCTCCATGAGCGCATCGGGGTGAGCCCCGCTCGGCGCCACGCGTCGTGACCGAGCACGCTGTAGCTCGGTCTCGGGGCGGGGCGGACGAACGTCGAGCTGTCGGTCGGCTCGACCCTAGCAGCGTCGAGACCGGACTCCTCGAAGACCGCGCGGGCGAACTCGAACCAGCTGACGCTGCCCTCGTTGGTGCCGTGGTAGGTGCCGGCGGGCGCGTCCGAATCGAGCAGGGCGACGATCTGGTGGGCCAGGTCGAGCGTCCAGGTGGGCTGCCCGACCTGGTCGGCGACGACCGAGAGCCTGTCGCGGTGGGCCGCCAGGCCGAGCATCGTCTTCGGGAAGTTCGCACCGTGCCGCCCGTAGAGCCAGGCGGTCCGCACGATGTAGCTGCCGTCGGGGTTGCCCTCTCGCGCCAGGCGTTCGCCGAGGGCCTTCGTGCGCCCGTAGGCGCCCAGGGGTGCGAGCGGTGCGTCCTCGTCGTAGGGCTCGGTGGCGTCCCCCGCGAAGACGTAGTCGGTCGAGATGGTGACGAGCTTGGCCCCGTGGGTCGCCGTGGCCTCGGCGAGCAGTCCGACCGCGGTGCCGTTGACGGTGCGCGCGGTGTCCTCGTCGGTCTCGGCGGCGTCGACGGCGGTGTAGGCCGCGGCGTTGATGACGACGTCGTGGCCCCGCACGGCGTCGGAGACCGCGTCGCGGTCGGTCACGTCGAGGTCGGCGCGCGACAGGAGCGTGACGTCACGGCCGAAGAGTGCCTCGGCGAGGTCGGACCCGAGCATGCCGCGCGCCCCGGTCACCAGGTACCGGGCGTTCTGGCGCACCGCCATCAGAGGGCGGCGCGTTCTTTGAGGGGCTGCCACCACTCGCGGTTGTCGCGGTACCACTGCACGACGTCGGCGAGTCCCTGCTCGAAGGGCACCTGCGGCTCGTAGCCGAGCTCGTCGCGGATCTTCGAGATGTCGACCGAGTAGCGCAGGTCGTGGCCGAGGCGGTCCTGGACGCGGTCGACGTAGGACCAGTCCTTGCCCGTCGCCTCGAGCAGCATCCCGGTGAGCTCCTCGTTGGTGAGCTCGGTGCCGCCGCCGATGTTGTAGATCTCGCCGGCGCGGCCGCTCACGAGCACCATCGCGATGCCGCGGGTGTGGTCGTCGACGTGCAGCCAGTCGCGGATGTTGTTTCCCGCGCCGTAGAGGGGCACGTGGTGGTCGTCGATGAGGTTCGTGACGAAGAGGGGGATGACCTTCTCGGGGAAGTGGTACGGACCGTAGTTGTTGCTGCAGCGCGTGATCGACACGTTCAGGCCGTGCGTGCGGTGGTAGCTGCGGGCGAGCAGGTCGCTGCCGGCCTTCGACGCCGAATAGGGCGAGTTCGGCTCGAGCGGGCGGTCCTCGGCCCACGAGCCCTCGGCGATCGAGCCGTAGACCTCGTCGGTCGAGACGTGCACGAAGCGCTTCAGGTCGTTGCGCAGGGCGGCGTCGAGCAGCTGCTGGGTGCCGAGCACGTTGGTCTCGACGAAGATCGACGCGTCGCGGACCGAGCGGTCGACGTGCGACTCGGCCGCGAAGTGGACGACGGCGTCGACCTCGGGGAAGAGCGTGTCGAGCAGCGCGCCGTCACGGATGTCACCCTTGACGAAGGTGTAGCGGGGGGAGTCGGCGACGCTCGCCAGGTTGGCCTCGTTGCCCGAGTAGGTCAGGGCGTCGAGCACGACCACCTCGGCGCCCTCTAGCCCCGGGTAGGCGTCTTCGAGGGTGCGACGGACGAAGTTGGAGCCGATGAAGCCGGCGCCGCCGGTGACGAGTACTTTCACTGCTGTTCCTTTGCTCGGAGGATGGGGCGTCAGGGTGGTTCGTCGAGGGCTGCGCGATCAGCGCAGGAACATCGCCATGGAGAGGGCCTTCGCCACGGACGGACCGGCCTGACGAAGTGGTAGTCCTTGGGTCTCGATCCGCCAGCGGGCATTGTCGACGACCTCGTTGAAGACTCTGCGGGCGGCCTCGTCACGGATCGCCTGGACGCCCGCGTGCGCGAGGGCCAGCACGTCTTCAGCTCTCGATCCGAGATCGTAGCCGTGCAGTCTCGCGACGGACCGTCCGAGGGCGGTGCCTCCGTCGGGGACGTCCTGACGCGCGCCGTCGACATGGACGCGGACGATCGCCGAATCGGGAAGGAGCCGGGCGGTGCCCGTGGTCGAGGCGGTGCCTTCACCGAGGGCCGGGGCCAGCATGCCCACGAGCGTCTCGATCGGATCGCCAGCTCCCCGGAAGGTGGCTTCCTGCCTGTCCTTGTTCCCGCGTCCGGCGTCCGTGCGTCCATGGGCCCAGCGCGCGAGCTCCAGCGACTGCAGGAGCCGGATGTTGGTCATGGAGACCGAGGTCCGCCCGGCATCGGAGAGGCCGGCACGATGCGAGAGGTACTGGATCTCGGACGCGTCCGCCCAACCGGTCTCGGCACCTGCGCGTCGGATGCCCTTCGCGACCTGGTTCGCGTAGGACGTCCGCCGGAGGGGCGCCAGCGCGGAGAACTCGATCAGCTGAGCCTTCAGCCCGGTCCATCCCCAGGATCCGGACACCACCTCGGCGTGGGTGCCGAAGAGCGACGAGGACGTCGTGTCGCTCGTCGTCCGGCGAGGGGTGAAGGCGTCACGGATGCCCAACGAACTGGCCGCCCAGTGGGTGAGGTCGAGAGCGTCGTCCTCGTCCTCGTCCTCGCCGGCTGGGCGGGCCAGTCTGGAGTCGACGCCGGCGGCGAGGGCGGCGGCGGAGCGGACATCGGCCGCGTTCGTCGACGTCGACCAGAGGTCGACCCGGTCGAGGACCCCGGCCCGGGCCGCCGCAGCCAGCAGCACCCGTGACCCGGCGGCTCGACTCAGGCCGATCCCGAGACGGTCACCTGGTCGCTCGGCGAGCGCACGGACGGCACCGACGGCGAAGCCGGCCCAGGTCTCGAGGCCCTTCTGGCCGGACCGGGACCCGTGGACGACGCGGTCCGCCATGCCCGTCCCGGTCTCGGCGACGTCGAGGCGGGCGAGTGAGACGTCCGCATGGCGCCCCGCAGGGACGAACACGATCTCGTCGACGTAGGTGTCGCCCGACATCTGCTGGGCACTGTGGCTGTTGGTGAGGGAGCGACCGAGCAGGACCTGGGAGTTCTGGGTGACGGGCAGACCGAGATGGTCCCGGAGGGACTTGAGGACCAGCAGGGAGTCGGAGATGCCGACCACCCCGGGCCCCGTCGTGTGCAGCAGCGCCGTGTTGGCGAAGACGTCTCGCCGGACCCGGACACGTCTCCGGTTCCAGTCGGTCACGACGAACTCGCCCTCGAGCTGGTCGTCACGTCGCACGCGGCCCGGCAACCTGTTCCAGGCTGCGGCTCCGAAGGCGATGCGTCCGTGCCGCGGGCTCACGACCGTTCCCGTGAAGAAGTGACGCCCGTGCGTGCCGTCCGTCACGTTCCGTGCGACGAGGAACAGGACGCGGCCCCGGTTCAGGTCGCTGACCAGGACCTCCGTCTCGGCAGCCTCGGCATCGAGCCAAGCTCGAAGCTTGACCGCTCGAGCGGCGTCAGCCACGAACACGGAGTAATTCGACATCCCGACAGCTTAGGGGCGCTCGTGCCACGGCATCTCCGGGAGGTCGGTGACGACATCCGTGCCATCGTTGCTACAGTCCCGCTGTGCAGACGAGAGAGATGCGGCGAGCGACCCACGACGACCTGTCGCACCGTAGGCCGCACGTCGAGGTCGTGCGCGGAATCCGGCCCGAGATCCAGGCTCTGCGGGCCGTCGCGGTCGCCGCGGTCGTTCTCTACCACCTCTGGCCACTCCGTCTGCCCGGCGGCTTCGTCGGTGTCGACATGTTCTTCGCCGTGTCCGGGTTCCTCATCACGGCACATCTCCTCAGGGAGGTCGAGACCAGGGGGTCGGTCCGCATCACGACCTTCTGGGCCCGGAGGGCGCGCCGCCTCCTGCCTGCTTCTCTCGTCGTCCTCGTGGCCACGTCGGTGGCAGTCCTCCTCGTGGTACCCCGTGCCCTCTGGCAGCAGTTCTTCCGCGCCATCGGCGCCAGCGTCCTCTACGTCGAGAACTGGTTGCTCGCAGGAGACTCGGTCGACTACCTGGCCGCGGAGAACGCGCCCACCCCGGTCCAGCACTTCTGGTCCCTCGGCGTCGAGGAGCAGTTCTACCTCCTCTGGCCGGTCCTCATCGCCGTCGGCGCCCTGGTCGCCGCCCGTTCCCGGAAGTGGACGCCGAGCCAGGTGGTGGGCTCGGTCATCGGGCTGATCTTCGTGGCGTCGCTGGTCGCGAGCGTGCTGACGACGTCGACGGCGCCGTCGCTCGCCTACTTCGGCACCCACATCCGCGCCTGGGAGTTCGCGGCCGGTGGGCTGGTCGCCCTCCTCGGAAGCCGGCCCCTGTTCTCGAACGACGTGGTTCGGACGTGGACGTCCTGGACCGGCTGGGTGCTCGTCGTGGTCGCCGTCACGACCTTCGACGGCAGCATCGCCTTCCCCGGTGCGACGGCCCTGGTGCCGGTCGTGGGCACCTTGATGGTCGTCGCCGGCGGCACCCCCGGTCTGTGGTGGTCGCCCACGCGCATCGTCTCGTTGCGGCCCGTCCAGAGGCTCGGCGACGTCTCCTACTCGTTCTACCTGTGGCACTGGCCCGTCATCGTCCTCGTTCCCTTCGCCACGGGGCGCGACCTGACCACCGTCGACAAGTCGCTCATCCTCGTGGCCACCCTCGGACTCGCAGCGCTGACGAAGAAGGTCGTCGAGGACCGGGTGCGGTCGCTGCCCGCGCTGACGGCTCGGCGACCTCGCCGGACGTTCCTCGCCGTCGGGGCGTCGATGGCACTCGCGATGCTCCTTCCCGTCGCCGGGACGATCTACACGGCGGACAGCCGCGAGCAGAGCGTCGCTGCGGTCGACAGGGCGTTGGCCAGCGGAGAACGATGCTTCGGAGCGGGCGCTCTCGTCGAATCGGACTGCACGGTGGACCCCGGGGCTGCGCTGCTTCCCGACCCGGCCTCGCTGTACGAGGACACGGGCGGGGCGTTCTCCTGCTATCGCCCCCAGGACGATCCCGAGTTGAACACGTCCTGTTCCTTCGGTTCCACCGACCCGGATGCCACACGGGTCGCTCTCGTCGGGGACTCGCACGCGGCCATGCTGATCCCGGGGCTGCGAGACCGTGCGGCCGAGATGGGTTGGCGTCTCGACGTCCTGGTGGGCAACGACGGCTCGTGGCGTGACCCTGCGTCGGCCGCGCCCGGCAGCGCCCAGGAGGCGTACCTGACGGCACTCGACGACCACCTCGCAGAGGGCGACTACGACATCGTCCTCACCACCGCCCGCCACGATCCTGCACGCCGGGCTGCCGTCTCGGAGGAGATCAGGGACTCCTACGTCGAGGTCTGGAACGCGGCGCTCCGTCGTGGCACACAGGTGGTCGCGATCCAGGACAATCCGCTCATCTCGCAGGCCGACCTCGACTGTGTCGTCTCGCCTCAGCCTGGCGTCGACCCCACGAGCTGTGCCGCTCCGGCGTCCGCCGCATCGGATGCCGGAGACGACATCGTCCACGCCGCACGGGACGAAGGGTTGCCCGTCGTCGACCTGCGGGACCACTTCTGCACGGCGGATTCGTGTCCCGTCGTCATCGGTGGAGTCATCGTCTACCGGGACCTGCACCACATCACCGCCACGTTCAGCAAGACGCTGGGCCCTTACCTCGTGGCGGCTCTGGAAGACGCGACCACCACCTGAGGGAAGGGCCGAGGCACCCGCCCTCGGGTAGGATCGATGCCCGTGGACGATCTCTGTGACCGCGTGGGCGGTGTCTCGATCGTCCGGTGGAACCCTCGGCGCGACGACGGCGTCACCGCCAGCGGTCGAGTCGACAACTTCGGAGACCTGTTGGGCCCGATCATCGCGTCTCGTCTGATGCGTGGCCCCGGCGTCGAGTTCGATCCGGCGGGCCCGCGACTCCTCGCCGTCGGCTCGATCATGCAATTCGGCCGTCCGGGCGACGTCGTCTGGGGTGCGGGGTTCAACGCCAAGCTCAAGGAACACCGTTCGGATCTGCCGCGACTCGACGTGCGCGCGGTGCGTGGACCGTATTCGCGCCTGCTGCTCGAGGCCACAGGTCTCGACGTTCCCGAGGTCTACGGCGATCCTGCTCTCCTGCTTCCGGAACTGTTCCCCGAGACCAGGTCGTGGGCGGAGCAGAAAGTCCGACGAGTGGTGATCCTCCCCAACCTGCACGACGAGGACGCGTTGACGGGGGACGCACGGATGGTCTCGCCGCGACGGCCGGTGTGGGAGGTCGTCCGGGCCATCGCGTCTGCCGACCTCGTGGTCGGGTCGTCCCTGCACGGCATCGTCGTCGCCGAGTCCCTCGGCGTGCCGGCACGGCTCGTGGCCCCTGAGGCCGAGCACCCGATGAAGTACGTGGACTACTATGCCGGGACCGGACGTCACGGCATGGGCGTGGCCGCAGACGTGGACGAGGCGATCCGGCTCGGAGGCGCGGCGCCCATCGACGGTTGGTCCTCAACGGCACTCGTCGAGGCCTTCCCCGCGGACCTCTGGGCCGACGATCGCGGAGGGGCGGTCGGACGTCCGAAGAGGGGCAGCTCGGACCGCGGCATCACGGACGTCGTGACCGACGTCGGCAGCCTCCGGCGGACGGCCGCGACTCCCTACGAACAGGACGCTGCCGAACACCTCGAAGAGCGGATCGTCCTCCGGGCGCTCGCGCACGAGGCGGATCGGTTCGCACCCGAGTCCTTGGCGGTCGTACTCGCCGAGTTCCACGCCGCTCGGCGGGACGGAGCCCTCGCCGACGTCGACACTCGGTACTCTCGCGCCGTCGCGTTGGCCGACCTCGGGTTCACCGCAGAACTCCGGCGCAACGCCTTGGCATCGCGGCCCGGCCACAGGGCCGTCCTCCTGGACGTCCGTCGCGCAGGCGACGACGGTGTTCTCGTCCTGGGTGGCCGGACCACGCTCCCGGACACCGCGTGGTGGGCCACGGACGCGATCGTCGAAGCCGTGGCACATGATGCAGCGGGTGACGAGCTCTCGTCCACGGCCATCCCGATCTCGGTCCTCGACGTCGACGAGTCGACCGGAACGATGACCTGGGAATGTCGCGTGGACGTCGTCCGGTTGCCAGAGGGCGCGAGCACGGTTCTCTGGACCCTGTCGACACCGATCCACGGCCGGGTGGTCGTTCCGGTCGACGTTCCCCCCGACCTCGGCTTCAACCGCTGGGGCCTCGGTGACGGCACCGCCTACCGGGTCGATCGGACGTCCAGAGGCCATCTCGTCCTGCACCACGAGCCTCAACGGGGGATCCGACTGTGAACTCACTCTCTCTCGTCGTCGATCCACTGACGGGGGCTGCGCCCGTCGACCGGCACGGGACGATGCTCACCGTCGTGATCCCCACCCACGACGTCGAGCCCTGGATCGACGAATTGCTGACCAGCGTCCTGGCGCAGGGGCTGCCGGGCATGGAGGTCATCGTCGTCGACGATCACTCCGTCGACGGGACCCTCGAGCGGGTGCGCCGTCGGGCGGACCTCGATCCGCGCGTCAAGGTGATCGAGGCGAGGGACGCGGGGGGCGCCACGGCGAGGAACATCGGCGTCGCGTCCTCGTCCGGGCGGTACATCGTGTTCGCGGACGGGGACGACATCGTTCCGCACGGTGCCTACGTCGCCATGGTCGAAGCTGCCGAGAGCTCCGGCTCCGACATCGTGTTCGGGGACTACCTCAAGTTCTCGACGACGTCCACCTGGAACCCCACGAAGAACTGGCCGGCGCATCGCTCACGGCGGAGCTCCGTGCCGTTCGCGAGCGAGCCGTCCCTCATCCGCGGGCGGGCGTGCTGGAACAAGCTGTTCCGGCGCTCCTTGCTGACGGACAACGACATCACGTTCCCGGAGGTGCCCAGGTCGAACGACATCGTCCCCATGACCAGGGCCTACCTGGCTGCACGTCGCGTCGACGTCGTCGACGAATGCGTGTACCTCTACCGGCAGCGTCCCGGCACCTCCTCGATGACGGCCCGGGCCGGTGCAGAACTGGCGTCCGTGAGTTACCTCACCCAAGAGGCGGAATGCGCTCGCCTGGTCGTCTCACACGGCGACGACGCGGTCATGTCGGCTTACTCGTCCCTCATCTTCGACTCCGACGCCTGGGTGCACCTTCACGGGTACCTCCTGGGCCTCCAGGGGTCGAGCGTGTCCGAAGAGGTCCTGGCCGCGGTGGACGCACTGTTCGACGCGGCACCACGGAGCGGACTCCTGCGGGCGGCGGCTCACAAACGGCTGCTCTTCGGGCTCCTCCGGGTCCACGAGACGGGGGCAGCCCTCGCTCTGACCCGCGCCGTCGCCAGGAGGGCCGCCGACGGCGCCTACGACGTGGAAGGGCTCCGGGCGGTCTTCTCCGGGGTCCGGGTCCTTGCGGGCGCCCTCGCCGACGAGCCGTCGCTCGAACTCGACGTGCCCAGGCTGGTGGCCGAGGCCGTCATCGTCCCGCTCGTCCACGACGGCGACTCGATCGGTTCCGTCGCGCTGTCGGGCCTCGTGCGTGACATCGCCTCGAGCGGACTCCTGGACGGACGAGACCTCGAGCTGAGCCTCCCGGCTGGGCTGGCGCGAGCCCTCGGACGCTCGGTGCTGGGTGGGGACGCCGAGGCGGTCGCCGCTCTCTCGGGGTTGCAGAAGATCGCGACGGTGACGACCGACGCCGTCGGGCTGCACGAGGGACGTGTCCAGATGTCGGGGCCTCGCGTCTGGGCTCGGTCGGTCTCGGCCGAGCTCCACCTGGTCGCACAGTCGGGCGACGACGTCAGGCACCCGTTGCCCGTCGAGACGGGACAGGCCTCCTGGAGTGTCGACATCGCGGACATGGGACGACAGCATGCCGGCCGCTACTCCGTGGAACTCACCTTGTCGACGGGTGACTTCTCCGTGAGCGTGCCCGTCGTGTCGGCCAGGATGCCGCTTCCGGTGCCGGCCCACGACGACGTCCTCGCCGTCTTCAGCGACCGGAAGAGGGGGTGGCGCATGGTGGTCGAGCGGCTTCGGAAGCCCCCGATGGCGCACCGGGTCCTCGCCGCTGGACGCGGCGCGGGCGCTCGGCTGCTAGGTCGGCGAACCCGGGGCGGTCAAGACCCCACGGAGGGCCTTCTCGAAACGCGCTGAGACCTGGTAGGGGGCCAGCCTGTCCGCGAAGCTCCGCGCTGCGTCCTCGACGTCCGCATAGGACTCCGGTGCGGCCAGGATCGCCGCCAAGGACGCGACAGAGTCGTCGGGTTCGAAGAAGTGCACCCAGTCCTCGGCGCCGAAGTCGTCGCGCATGTGCTCCGTCCCGGGAACCACGGCTCTGGTGCCGAACGTCGCGGCGAGATGGATGCTTCCGCTGTTGAGCACCTTCCGGTACGGGAAGACGGCCAGGTCGGCCGCGCGGAACCACCGCTCGACGTCGGCGTCGTCGACGAATTCGTGGTGTCGGACAGCCCTGATGCCCGCCGGGAGGTGGTCGTCGAGGATGGCCACGTCCTCGGCGCTGGTCTTTCCCGCCATGAGCAGTGTCGGGCGCGATGCCTCCGGCATCGACGCCAGAGCGTCCATCAGGACCGTCAACCCCTTGTAGGGACGCATCTGGCCGAAGAACAAGACGGTCCGCTCAGAGGCACCGATCCCGAAGGACTCACGTGCCTCCTCGGTGGTCCAGTTGTTCGTGTAGACGCCCTGGTAGCTCGGGTGGGGCAGGACGGTCGTCCTGTCTGCGGGCAGGTCGTAGTGTTCGCTGGCCATCCGGGCGGTGCCGGCAGACATCACGTGGACGAGGTCCGCGGTCTCAGCGAGCATCCTGTGCAGCTCCACCTCCTCATCGAGGTGCACGGCGTCGTGGGGGAGGACGTTGTGCACCGTCCAGACGACGGCGATCCCGTCTCGCTTCGCGGCTGACAACGTCAACCGGAACCGCTCGAGCCTCCTCCGGGCTTCGTCGACGTCGACCGCGCGCTGGACGACGGGCGACGTCCAGTGCACGTGGAGGGCGTCGCCGGGCCCGAGCGTGCCGGCACGCGCGACCAGTCCCTCGAGCGTCGTGGTCTCGAGCGTCTCGAGCCCGCCGGCCCGCGGGGCCAGGTACAGCATGTTCAGGTACGGGTTGTCCTTCCACGCAGGAAAGACGAGGACCCTGCCGTCTCGCCTCATCGTTCTTCTCCCATCGATCTGGCGATGCCGTCCAAGACGGTCTCGACTCCGGCCCGTGGCTTGCCCCCCGGTTCGGTCCGCCCCGGCCCCGTCCCGCGCCTCGACGAGAGCCTGGGTCGATCGTCGTGGAAGGAGACGCTACACGCTCGCCTTCGCACGACCTCGAGTCCGTCGGTTCGACGTCGCGTCACGAGCGCGACTCCGGCACGGCCACGAGGAGCCCGTCCGGGCGGCTCGCCCTGGCATCTCGAGCTTGCCGTCGGCATGAGGACCGATGCACGTCACGATCGCCTCCGGCGTCCCGGGCCGGAAGGGCCGTGGCCCTCATCGAGCACCTGCCTGATCGTGCGAGGTGGAGGTCATCGACCGAGAGCCTTCCGCGCGGAGTCCGCGAGCTGGGGCCATCGCGACGCGAAGGCGAGTGCCGCCCTGCGGCGGACGCTCGCTCGGCGCGGATACGTGATGACACCGGCCTCCGTCGCGAGTCCGATCACGACGTCCCAGCGACGACGCAGCCGCTCTGCGTCGATCGGAGCACGACTCAGAGCAGCGAGGATGACCCCGAGGGGCCGTGGCTCACCTCGTCCTGGTGAGGCGTCGATGAACTCCTCCAGGACGTGGTGGATGCCGGAGCCGCCGGGCGGCCGGGCACCGCGAGAGGACGTCCCCACCTTCTCGGGCCCTTCCACGACCAGCCATCGAGGTGAGAGGTCGTTCAGGGCGAGGGCGGCAGGAACGTCGTCGAGCCGGCCGACGTGCACGGCGACGTCGAACACGGCTCGGGTCGTTGCCCTGTCGGTCACGTCGACACCCTTGAACCGTCGTCGAGCGCCCCTCGTCCATCGTCTCGGCACGACGACCGTGCACTCCGTTCCGGGGCCGACGTCCGCGAGTGCCCGCGAGAGGGCGTCCCAGTCGGGCCGGTCGGTGACGGGGCTCGTCAGGGCGACTCGCACCGAGTCGTCCTCCGGCGCGAAGACGTCGGCGAACGTGTCGACCGGATCCCTGTCGCGGTGGAAGAACATCTGTTGCGCAGCCACGTAGAACGGATACCGCTCGACCAGGATCTTCTCGTGTCCGAAGCGCAGTCGCGGTGCCAGGTCGCTGCTGAAGCTCGTCGAACCGACGTGGAACACCAACGCCCGGTTGGCGAGGACCGAGGAGTGACCGTCCAGACCGACCCTCAGGCAGAAGTCGTTCTCCTCGCCGTAACCGGGGGCGAAGGTCTCGTCGAAGAACCCGTACTCGTCGATGAGCTCCCGCCGCACCAGGTAGCAGAAGCCCATGGCAACGGGGGCGATGGTGAACCGCGGCAGGAGAGCTGCCACGGCAGCGTGGGTACGACGCGTCCGTGAGGGTGACCGAGGCGACCCCGCATCCCTCAGCCGGTGCGGAAGGCTCGCGATCGTCGCGTTGTTGCTGCGCGCGGTCACGACTCCGTGGTCGGGAGAGAGCGCCAGCACGGCCGCGAGTTCGTCGATGAAACCCCTGGTCGTCACGGTGTCGCTGTTGAGCAGCAAGACGTCGTTGCCGGTCGAGTCGAGTTCCAGCACGGCCTGGTTGCAGTTGCCGACGAAGCCGAGGTTCCGAGGGTTTCGGTGGTAGCTGAATCCGACGTGATCACCGATCAGCTCGTCGACTCTGGCCTCGATCTCGTCGGCGAGGGGACCGGCGTCGTTCGTGAGGAGAACTCGGTCGAGGGTGAAGTCGACGTTCTCGACGAGGGAGGCCAGGCAGGCCTCGATGCCGGGCAGGTCGTCGTAGAGCGGCACGACGACGGTGACCGAGCGGCGCGGGGGCAGTGACGTCATCGGTCGAGCAGTCGCCGGACCGTGACCCGGGGCCGTCTCAGCGTCCGGCCGACCAGTCCGGTGCGTGATCGAAGTCGAGAGACGACGAGACCGACCAACATCTTGGAGGAGGTGGCGCCCACGGCCGAGAACGCCTCGGGGAGGGCGAACCAGTAGCGTGCCAGGTCCGGGAGGCGGTAGGACGGGCCGCCTCCGAGTCCTTCGAGTCGGTCGACGACCGGCCCGTTGCCCAACTCACCCGAGAGCAACTGGCGGATACTGAGCGCGCCCGCCTTCCCGTGTTCGTCGGCGAGATCAGGGGAGTCGGCGTACACCCTGAGTGCATCGAACAGGGTCGAGGGTTCGTCGATGTCGAAGAGGCTGCCCGTCACCCCGACCTCCACCAGCTCGGCGCTCCCGCCGGAGGACGAGGCCACGACGGGGCGACCCACTGCCATGTACTCGAGCGTCGAACGCCCGAAGGCCTCGATGGTCGACGGGGTGACGGCCACGTCGGCGGCCGCGATGAAGGGAAAGGGGTTGCTCTGCTCGCCGACGAAGACCACGTGGTCTGCCACGCCGAGGCCCTTGGCTCGATCGAGGAGCTCCAGGTCGTAGCCGGGCTGGGTCCACGAACCGACGATGCACAGGGAGGCCGTGATCCCTGCCGCTCGGAGGGAGCCCAGGGCGTCGACCACTCGATGCTGGCCCTTGCCGTGCTCCACGCGGCCCACGACGGTGATCTTCAAGCCCGGGTTCGCCTGAGGGAAGGCAGGCACGGCCGCCTCGTCGAGCGACTGCTCGAGTGCCCTGTCGAGATCGACCTGCGGGTAGGCGACGGTGATCTTCTCGGCGTCGATGTACTCGGCGAGGTGTTCCCGAACCGCGAACGAGTTCGTCACGACCGCCTGGGACAGCAGTCCGATGTCGTGCAGGGTCGACGCCCGACCCGTCTGGAAGTTGAGTCCGTGGTCCAGATCGCCGTATTCGCGCACGAACCACGCGTGAGGTATGCCGAGGCTGGCGGCCGCCAGGGCCGCCCACGGGGCGACGAGGGTGTTGGTGACCACGAGATCAGGACGCATCCGTTCCATGACCTGGATCATCTTCCTGACGGCCGCGTAGTCGGTGGCGGCGAAGGTCGCGACCTCGCTGGGTGGCGCCGGTTGCTTGCTCGGCAGTGCCCACCCGCGGAAGCGGATCGCCTCGAACGGCAATCCGCGATCCCTCAGAGCTGCGATGAACTGCCCGGCGGGGGCCTTGGTGATGAAGAAGGGTTCGAAGTCGGGTCGGAGCGCCGACCACTCCTCGACGAGACGGAGCAACGATCGCTCGGCCCCGCCCAAGTTGACCGGCGCGGTGCTGTGGTTCAGGAAGATGACGCGCACGGGACAAGTCTATAAGTCCTCCTCATGTCTCTCGGTATGGGAACGGCTTACGTGCGGCACGGGACGAGCGGTGCGCAGGTGAAGGGCGCCCCTCGGTCGTGCGAGAATGTCTCGATCCCTGACCTCTAACATCGATGCCTGCAGGATCGCATCGGAAGCGGAACGCATGTCCTACATCTCCGAGCTCGTCTCGTCGCGCGAACTGTTGGCGAACCTGACGATCCGCGAGGTCAAGGGCAAGTACCGGCGGACCGTCTTCGGACAGCTCTGGTCGCTGATCAACCCCTTGGCGACGATGCTGGTCTACACGATCGTCTTCTCGTTCATCTTCCGCGCCCGCGTCGTCACCGGTGATCCCAGCGGCATCACGATCTACCCCCTCTGGTTGATGTGCGGACTCCTGCCGTGGATGTTCTTCACCAGGGTCGTCAACGGTGGCATGTCGTCCATCGTCGCGAACGGGTCGCTGATCAAGAAGGTGTACTTCCCGCGCATCGCGTTGCCGCTCTCGACCGTCGGCTCGGTGGGCTTCACCTGGCTCATCGAGATGGGCGTCCTCAGTCTGGCGCTCCTGGTCTTCGGATCGCGCCTGTTGCCATGGTTGCCGCTGCTCGTCCTGATGATGGCGTTGCTGGCGTTGTTCGCTGCCGGCTTCGCGATGCTGTTCTCCATCATCAACGTCTACTTCAGGGACATGCAGCACCTCGTCAGCATCGTCTTGCAGATGTGGATGTACCTCACACCGATCATCTACCCCATCGACCTGGTCGAAGAAGCGTCCGCGAAGTACGGGTCCTGGATACTCACCGTCTACCGACTCAACCCCATGGAACGCTTCGTCGAGGTGTTCCGGAATTTCCTCTACGACAACCGTTGGCCTGACCCGACCGATTTCGTCTTCTGCTTCCTCGCAGCTGCCGTGACGTTCGCGGTGGGGTTCCTCGCGTTCTCGAAGAACGAGAAGAAACTGGCAGAGCTCCTGTGACAACTCCCGCCGTCGTCGTCGATGACGTGTCCAAGCGTTTTCGCATGTACCACGAACACAACAACTCACTGAAGTCCGCCTTGATGCGTGGGCGGAGGAGCGTCCACGAGGACTACTGGGCCCTCAACGACGTGTCGTTCGAAGTGCCCAGCGGGTCCACCTTCGGGCTGATCGGGAGGAACGGGTCGGGCAAGTCCACGTTGCTCAAGTGCCTCGCGAAGATCTTGCAACCCGACGCGGGCGTGATCACGGCGAACGGCAGACAGGCGAGCCTCCTCGAAGTGGGCAGCGGTTTCCACCCAGAGCTGTCGGGGCGCGAGAACATCTTCCTCAACGGGTCGATCCTCGGCATGTCCAGGAAAGAGATCCTGGGCAAGTTCGACGACATCGTGTCGTTCTCCGGAGTCGAGAAGTTCATCGACCAACCGGTCAAGAACTACTCGTCGGGCATGTACGTGCGCCTGGGTTTCTCGGTCGCCGTCAGCGTCACCCCCGACATCCTCGTCGTGGACGAAGTCCTCTCGGTGGGCGACGCGACCTTCCAGAAGCGCTGCCGCACCAAGTTCCGTGAGATGAAGCGAGACGGGCAGACGGTCATTCTCGTGTCCCACTCGATGGGAACGGTGAAGGACATGTGCGACCAGGTCGCCTGGCTCGACTCCGGGAGGCTGGTCGAGACCGGTGACGCCTCGGACGTGATCGCCGCCTACACGAGCACCGTCTGATCACGGCCGCACCGTCCCGTCATGCGCCCCGGTCAGGCGAACCGGGCCGGGCCCGCGCCTCCTCGCCCCTGGACGACTCGCGGGGCAGGCTCGTCACCCGAGACCGGGAACACCCCCAGCGTCGTGACGGTCCTCACGACGAGGCCTCGGCGGCGACGGCGCGCAGCTGGTCGAGGACGATCGCGGAGCGTCCGCTCACCGCCGGGTGGTCGTCACCCGCCCCCGGACCGGCCAGGACCGAGAAGGAGGCGCGGGTCAGGTCGTCCACCCGGCCGTCCTCGTCGAGCCAGACGGCGTTGACCGCGCCGGGCTGGGGAACGAAGCGGGGCGCGCCCTCGGCCGTCGCGACGAGCACGGCGACGTCGTCGATCGAGCACGACGACCGGTAGAACGCCGCGACGTCGTCGACGACGACGTCGTGCCCGTGGAAGACGAGGTAGCCCCGGAGGCGCGCGCAGGCGGCGGCGGCCCGGGTGTCCGAGAGGTCGGCCTTGAGGGCCCAGCGGAGGCCGTCGCGCTCCCAGGGGCCCGAGCGCGGGGCGCGTTCGACCAGGGGACGGGACGACCTGACCATGACGTCGTGCCCTCGCGGCTCGCCGGCCTCGATGCCCACCAGGCGGAGCCCGGCCGCCTCGTAGCCCGCGACGTCGAGGTCGGGGTAGCGTCCGCGCCACCGCTCGTCGAACAGCCGGCGGTTGACGAGCCGGGCGTCGTCGCGCCCGGGCGACGTGCTCTCGTGGTGCACGACGACCGACTCGAGCACGACGGCGAAGTGCGACCCCGGGCGGTCGTCGAGTGCTCGCAGGCACAGGTCGACGTCCTCGAGCCCGTTGGCGAAGACGGGGTCGAAGCCCCGCCACCTGATGAGGTCGCGCGCCCGGAAGGCCGCGGCCGCCGCCGTCACGGCCGCGAACCGTCGGGCGTCCGCGCGGTCGACGTCGAGGCGTGGGTGGTGGGCGAGGAAGTGCCAGGGCATGACCTTGTCCCCGCCGAACACCGTTCCGGCGGCCTGGACCGTGCCGTCCGGGTAGAGCAGGAGCGGCTGCGCCCCGAGGACGTCCTCGTCGTCGAGGGCGGCGAGCAGCGGGGCCAGCCAGCCCGGGCGCACCTCGGTGTCGTTGTTCAGCATGACCACCCGCGAGCCCGTGCTCAGGGCGAGCCCCACGTCGCTGCCGAGGCCGAAGTTGAGGTTGCGGGCCTGCCGGTGGACCGTCACGCGGTCGTCACCGCCGAACCAGCTGTCGAGGATCGCCGAGACGGACCGTCCGGAGGCGTTGTCGATCAGGACCACCTCGACGCCCGGGGCTCCGTCGTCCGACGCGAGCACCGCCTCCACGGCTCGTCGGGTGAGCTTCCAGTCGCGGTAGACGGGCATGACGATCGACACGCGGTCGTCCGAGCGGTCGCCCGCCGACGCCTCGAGGGCGGTCCAGTCGATCAGGTGGGGTGCCACGGCGACGTCCTGCCAGGAGGCCGGGTGGGTCGACGAGATGCGGCCGCCGTCGTGCGAGTTGTCGTAGTCGACGCCGAGGTGGGGCACGTAGGTGGGCACGCCGTGTGCCCGGGCGAGGCGCAGGACGTAGTCGTAGTCGATCCACCGCTTGAGCCGCAGGTCGAAGGCGCCCACCGCGTCCGCGGCCTCACGGGTCACGACCAGGGCGTTGAGGTCGATGAAGTTGCCGGCGAGGAGGTCCTCCCAGGTGCCGTCCTCGCCACGGTACGTCTCGACGGGGGCACCGTCCCGTGCGGCGGGGTCGTTGAGCCCGCGCATCCGCAGGCCGGTGTGCACGGCGGCGGCCCCCGTCTCGAGCAGGGCCGCGACCGCGATCTCGAGGTGCGTCGGGTACCACGCGTTGTCCGAGTCGAGGAAGGCCACCACACCACCCGTGGCCGCCGCGAGACCGGTGTTCCGCGCCGCACCCGCGCCGAGCGACGCCTGCGCGAGCGGGACGATGCGGGGGTCGTCTCGGGCTGCTTCCGCCAGGAGGTCGGCCGTGCCGTCCGTCGAGCCGTCGTCGACCACGACGAGCTGCCACGACGACCAGGTCTGCGCCCGGACCGAGGCGATGGCCGCCCGCAGCGAGTCGGCCCGGTCACGCGTCGGCAGCACGACGGAGACGACCGGCGGCTCGGCCGCGGCTCTCTCGAGCCCCCGGCGGTAGCGAGAACGGGCCGCTGGAGCGTCGAGTCCGTCCCAGGTCGACCGGTACCGGCGGCGGGTGCGCACCTGGTCGGCGGCGAACGACCGGGCCCGGGCGAGGGCCGCCTCGCGGTGCTCCGCCCAGGTCGGCGCGTCACCGAGGCGTCCGGCGGGGGTCGGCAGCAGCGTCTCGGGGCGGGCGTGGGCGAGGAAGTGCCGCAGGGCGTCCAGCGTCGTCCGGGGGCGGTCGGCCTCGGGCAGGGAGCCGACGTAGGCGGCGGCGTCGAAGACGGGACCCGTCTCGACGAGCCGGTCGTCCTCCTGGTGCAGGAAGTCGAACCAGCTCGTCCTCGGGTCGGTGAGCTGGGCCTGCAGCCACTCGGGCTCGACGAGGGGCGACAGGGTGAGCCCACGCCCGCCGTCGCCGATGATGACGAAGCGGGCCGCCTCGGCGTCCGACCCGAACGGGCGGCCGGTGATCGCCTCGACGTACGGACGGTCGACCAGGTCGAACTCGACGACGCGGTCGGCCCAGCGCTTGAGGCGGTCCTCGACCGTGAGCGGCTTCGGCTCGGGTCGGAACCTCGCGAGCGAGCGACGCACGAGCGCCGGGACGGACCGACGGTCGGGCCCGGTCACGAGCGGCCCCGGGGCAGTCGCGACGCGACACGTCCGATGACCGACGCGAGCTTGTAGCTGCGGCTGGCCTTCAGCTGGTTGAGCTCGTCACGATAGCGGTGCAGGCGCCGAGCGTCCGTCGAGGCCGACCGGTGCGCCACGGCGTCGGCGAGGCCGATCCGATCGGCTCGCCGCTGCAGCGCGGCCACGCGGTCGGCGAGGGGCGTGGCCCGGTGACGCGACCACTGCCGGGGCAGGGAGGTCCACGGCGACGCGTCCGCGCCTCCGTCGTCGGTGACGGTGAACGCGGCGTGGTCGCCGACCGCGGCACCCGTGAGGCGGCGTCCGGCGGCGGGGCCGTCGACGCTCCAGCGGACCGGCTGCGCGGAGAGCCCGAGGTCGAGGCTCGCCCAGACGGCGTACCGGCGGTGGGCCTGCAGCAGTCGGTCACCGTCGACGAGGCCGTCGACGAGCAGCCCGAGCGAGCCGATCTGGTCGTCCGGCGCGTCGCTCCGCACGACCGCGGTCGGAGCCAGGGCCGACACCGCCGACACCGCCTCGTCGTCGACCAGGAGCTCGAGGGCGAACGCGTCGCCGAGGGCCCGGGAGGCGCGGGTGACGACGCCGTCGCGTCGTGCGTCGTCGAGACCCGCGGCGGCCGCACCCCGCAGGTCGATCGTCATTGTGTCCCGAGCGGCGCCCGGGACGAGCGCGTCGGCGAACCGATCGGCGGGGTGCACGTCGTGCCGCAGGAACGCGGCCGTCGCCGACCCGTAGAAGGGGTACCGGGCCTCGAGCTTCTTCTGGTGGGCGTCACGAAGGGTGTTCCGACGCGCCCCGACGAAGCTCTTGGACCCGGCGTGCAGCACGAGGGCCCGGTTCGCGACCAGCGCGAGGTACCCGTGCTCGTTGAGGCGCAGGCAGTAGTCGTTCTCCTCGCCGTACCCGGGGGCGAACTCGTCGTCGAACAGGCCGAACCGTCGGATCAGGTCGCGTCGCGTCAGGAAGCAGAAGCCCATGGCCACGGGCGAGACGTACCATCGGGGCAGGACGGGGACGATCTCGGCGGCGACCTGCAGGGTGCGTTCGAACGAGCGCTCGGCGGGGGACACCTGGCGGAACGGCAGGCTGGCGATCGTGGCGTTGTTGCTGCGGGCGCAGACGACCCCGTGCTCGGGTGCCGCCAGGAGGACCTCGAGCATCTCGTCGACGAACCCGGCGGTGACGACGGTGTCGCTGTTCAAGAGCAGCACGTCGCGGTCGGAGGTGTCGAGCTCGGTCACGGCCCGGTTGCAGGTGCCCACGAAACCGAGGTTCCGGTCGTTGCGTTCGTAGCGGAACCCGTCACGGCCGGCGACGGCTTCGAGGACGGCGCGTTCGATCGCGTCGGCGTCCGGCCCGCAGTCGTTGACGAGCAGGACGCGGTGCCGCGAGGTGTCGACGTGGTCGAGGAGGGACGCGATGCAGTCGAGCAGGGACGGCAGGTCTCCGTAGACCGGGACGACGACGGTGACGCCCGGGGACGTCTGGACGGGGGAGGTGCTCACGGGGTTCCTCCTCGACGGCTGCCGTCGGACTCGGGTCGTGCGGCGGTCAGGCGCTCGGCAGCCGACCGGACGGCGGAGGCGAGGGTGCCGCCGAGTGCACCGGGTGCGAGGTCGGCGAAGGCCCCTGGGCCCTCCGCGGCGTTCCGCCGGACGGCCGAGACGACGGCCGCGGCCAGGGCCTCCGGCTCGGCGGCCACGGCGTCGATGCGGTCGTGCAGGCCCGAGCGGGTGCCGTCGAACTCGTTCGTGACGGCCAGGGCGCCCGAGACGGCCGCGTCGAAGGGCGGGTGGCTCGGGTGGGGGCTGTACTGCAACGACAGGACGACGTTCGTCGACGCCAGGAGGTCGAAGTAGTCGTCCCAGGGCAGGGTGCCCACGCTCCGCAGGGTGTGGCCGCCGCCGAGATCCGTGTCGCCGTGGAGCTCGCCGGCCGACACGAACTCGACCGGGTGGCCCGAGGCGGCGAGCTCTCGGGCGGCGATCTTGAGCGCCGCCACCCCGAGCCGGAAGAGGTTGCGGTGCTTGCTCGGACGTCCGTAGAACAACACGCGCGTCGTCTCGCCCGCCGACCGCTTCGCGGCGACGCGGCGGAGGAGGTCGAGGTCGAGGTCGGGGGCGAACACCAGGTCGTCGTCGACGGTGAGGCCTTGCTGCTTCTCGAGGTAGGCGCGGAGGGGCGTCGAGTTGACGATGGGCTGGAACCCCCGTCGGTACGTCGAGGCCGCGACCGCGTACTCGGTCGACCAGGGGCTGAACCCGGGCTCGTAGTCCTGGACGAGGTAGGCGACCCGCTCGCGGGCGATGCGTCCGCTGCGGGTCGCGACGTCGACGGCGTGGGCGGTCTTCCAGTGGGTGACGAGCCACGAGTCGTCGGGCGAGAACCGGATCGACGGGAGGTCCTCCCGCGCGACCACCCTGGCCTCGACGTCGGGGAAGCGCGCCCCGACGAAGGCCTGGGCCGCGGCGGACGAGTTGCCGGAGGTCGTGTACGACACCATGACGATGCGCAGGGGCAGTCCGAGTTCGGCCGCGAGGGTCCGGCCGACCGACAGCGCCGTCGAGATGCCGGCGAAGGTCGCGTCCGGCCGGATCTCGCCGACGACCAGGTCGAGGTGGGGCTCCGCGTCGTGCGAGACGGTGATCCCGGCGAGGGCGGTGCTCGTCTCGACGAGGTGCAGATAGGGGAGGGCGGCGTCGTCGACGAGCGCGGCCTCGGCACGCGAGACCGGGGAGTTGTCGACCGCGACGAGGCGCTCGCGAGCGGCGTTGCGGAACTCGGGGCGCGTCAGGTAGTCCCTGTTGACCCGCACCAGGTCGGTGACGAGTCGGCGGATCTTGGCGGTGTCCATGGAACTCGCGGCGCTTCCCCTCGCGTCTCTCGGTACACCCGTGCCTGCGGCGACGGGCCGGGAGGAGTCTATCGATGCGCGGCTCGAGCCCGGGGGACGCCGGGGTGCTTGTAGACTCCACCGGTGCAGACGCGAGAACTGGCCATCCCCGGCGCCTGGGAGTTCACCCCGAAGCAACACGGTGACGACCGCGGCGTCTTCTTCGAGCAGTACCGCTACGACGTGTTGCAGGACGTCGTCGGCCACCCGCTCGACCTCAAGCAGACCAACACGTCGGTGTCGGCGCGGGGCGTCGCGCGGGGCATCCACTACGCGCTCGTGCCGCCGAGCCAGGCCAAGTACGTCTCGGCCCCCAAGGGCGCCTTCATCGACTTCGTCGTCGACATCCGGGTCGGCTCGCCGACCTTCGGCCAGTGGGACTCCGTCGTCATCGACGACGTCGACCGGCGCGCCGTCTACCTCTCCGAGGGGCTCGGGCACGCCATCGTCGCGCTGACCGAGGGGGCGACCGTCAACTACCTCGTCACCGAGACCTTCAACCCCGAGCGAGAGAAGGGCCTCAGCGTCCTCGACTCCGACATCGGGCTCGTCTTCCCCGACGACATCGGCGAGATCCTCCTCTCCCCGAAGGACACGTCGGCGCCCACCCTGGGCGAGGCCGAGAGCCTCGGCCTCCTGCCCACCTGGGACGAGTGCCAGGCCTTCTACCAGCAGCTCCGAACCGAGAACTAGGCAGACATGCGCGGAATCATCCTCGCCGGCGGGTCCGGCACACGTCTCTACCCGATCACCAAGGGCATCTCGAAGCAGTTGATGCCGATCTACGACAAGCCGATGGTGTACTACCCCCTGTCGACGCTGCTGTCGGCCGGCATCCGCGAGATCCTCATCATCACGACCCCCGACGACGCGCCCCAGTTCCAGCGCCTCCTCGGCGACGGGTCCGACCTCGGCATCGAACTGACCTACGCCATCCAGCCGTCACCCGACGGCCTGGCCCAGGCGTTCATCATCGGCGAGGAGTTCATCGGCGACGAGAAGGTCGCCCTCGTGCTCGGCGACAACATCTTCCACGGGGTCGGGCTCGGCTCGAACCTCCGGGCCAACACCGATCCCGACGGCGGCGTCATCTTCGCCTACCACGTGTCGAACCCCCGGGCCTACGGCGTCGTCGACTTCGACGAGACCTTCACGGCGCGCTCCATCGAGGAGAAGCCCGAGAACCCCAAGAGCAACTACGCCGTCCCGGGCCTCTACTTCTACGACAACTCCGTCGTCGAGATCGCGAAGGGCATCGAGCCGAGCTCACGGGGCGAGCTCGAGATCACGACGATCAACGAGCGCTACCTCGAGGCGGGCAAGCTGCAGGTGCAGGTGCTCGACCGGGGCACCGCCTGGCTCGACACCGGCACCCACGAGTCGATGATGCAGGCGTCCGAGTACGTCCGCGTCATCGAACACCGTCAGGGGTACAAGATCGGGTGCATCGAAGAACTCGCCTGGCGCCGTGGCTGGATCGACGACGAGCAGCTGCGTCGGCTCGCGAAACCCCTGGTCAAGAGTGGTTACGGGGCGTACCTCATGGGGTTGCTGGGCTAGTCCTCCTTCTTGCCGACTCCCGCACGGGGGGTGGTCGGATGCTGGCATCCGTGCGATCTTCGGAGTATGGACTCCTCTGTTGATCAGGCAGAGCCGGGGGACAAGATCGGGCGCATGATCCATCGCCGCCACTTGCTCTCGCTCGCTGCCGCCTCCGTCGTCGCCACCGGCGCGGCCTCCGTGCTGCGGCCCGACGCCGCGCACGCGTCGGTCAGCCTCGGCGAGACCTCCGCCGCCACGGACAGCATCGCCGAGGCACTCGCCGTGGCCGAACTGAGCGCCTGGGGCGGGTACTCCAACGGCAACATCCCGGCCAGGGCCCTCACGCCGGTGTCGGCGACCGTGGCCGGCTCGGGGTACCTCCGCACCGACGCCGCGCGCCAGTACCTCGCCCTCAGCCTCGCCTTCTCGAACGCCGTCGGTCGTCCCCTGGCCATCACCGAGGGGTACCGCGCGTACTCCCGTCAGGTCGACTACTGGAACGCCTACCAGGCCGGCACCGGCAACCTCGCGGCCTACCCCGGCACCTCGAACCACGGCTGGGGCATCGCCTGCGACTTCGGTGCCGGTGTCGCCACGGCCGGCTCGGCGGCCAAACGGTGGATGGACGCGAACGCGCCGTCGTACGGCTGGATGCCCACGGGCAACTCCTTCAGCCGGCCCGAGCCCTGGCACTTCGACTACACCCCGGCCTACGTCGGTGACATCCCGCTGCAGGTCGACGCGGACTCCGAGGTCATCATCATCCGGGCCAAGCAGGCCCTCAGCGAACAGGCGCTCGGCTACACGGCCCTCGTGGGCGTCCGCAGCCTGCGACACCTGTCGACCATCGACATGATCAACGCGATGCGCGTCGCCGGCACCCCGTTCTACGAGGTGGACCGCAACCAGTTCTACGCGATCATCAACTCGCTGGGCATCGCTCGCTCGGCACTCACCCAGGACGCGGACTACTGGCGTCGCTGACGCGCACCCGACCGACACGACCGACACGCCCGACACGAATCGAAGGACTTCCACATGCTCATCATCCGTTGCACCGACAACCTGCCCGAGGTGGGAAGCGGCTACGTCTGCATGGTCGGCGTCCGGTCGCTCCGGCACATGACCACCATGGAGATGGTGAACGCCATGCAGGCGGTCGGGGTCCAGTACAAGAACCTGAACGCCGCCGGCTTCTACGCCGCCCTCAGCTCCCTCTCGATCCCTCGCACCGCCCTGAAGACCGGTGCCGACTGGTCCGGTCGCTGACATGACCCCGGCCGGCCATCGCTCACGTCTGCTGGCCGCGACGGTCGTGGTCATCGCGACGGTCCTCGGCGGAGGCATCTCGGGCGCGCCATTGGCCGGGGCGGCAGCCGCCTCGGCGGCAGCCGTGTCCTACGGCGTCGGAGCGCGCTCGTTGAGTCAGCCGTCGCCGGGCGGTCGGCACGTCTACGTGTCCACGACCGGCTCCGACACCTACAAGCAGTACAACCGTGCCGCCTGCCTCAGGGACCCCGCCAACGCCGGCCAGTATCAGGACAGGTGCCCCGAACCCACGGCATCGTCGCCGTTGCGGACGGTGCAGGCCGGCATCCGGGCAGCCAGGCCCGGCGACGTGATCGTCGTGCGAGGGGGCGTCTACGCGGAGGCGATCGGATGGGGTCTCCAACGCGGGACCGCCGAGCGTCCCATCGTCCTGCAGGCGAGCCCGGGGGAACGAGTCGAGGTCAACGGGACGCTCATCATGGCTTCGGCGGACCACTGGACCATCAACGGCATCCGCTTCACGTACAACTCGGCCATCCAGACCGGTCAATCGGTGGTGCTGATGTCGGGCGGCGACGGGTGGTCGTTCACCAACAACGAGGTGCAGGGAACACGCGGCGTGGCCAACGTGCTGGTCAACGCGACGACTGCCTCCGGGTCGACCGCCCAGCTGGCGGCTGCGGCGCCGCGCAATTACCTCATCGGAGGCAACTGCATCCACGACAACCGAGCCGTGGACGCCGCCGGGACGGACCACAACATCTATCTCATGTCGTCCATCTGGTCCACTGGCGGCCTCATCGAGAGGAACTTGATCGCTGGTGCGCCGCGAGGGGCCAACATCAAGGCCGCCGGGAGCACCCCTGCGACGGCGTCCGGGAGCCCGCGGAACGTCACCATCAGGTACAACACCCTGTTGTCCGCAGCGTCGGGCCTGACGATCGGTCTCGCAGCAGAAGGGGTCGAGGCCCAGCGGAACATCATCGCCGTCCCGAACGGGTCCGGTCGCTACGACGGGGCGGTCAAGACCTACCAGCTCGACCAGCCCGGCAAGAACGCGGTCAAGGACTCCCTGTTGAGCGGGTACGCCCGGCCGATCAGCGAGGACTTCGGCGTGACTCGCCACATCTTCACGGCACGCAACGACACGGCGACCCCGTTCTCGTACACGGGCTCGATCGCGAACTGCACCGCCACGGCGGCCTCGGCGACGATCCGCTCGTCCTACGGCCACATGGCCCGCTGACCGGGGCGTCGTCGCGCCTACGCTCGCCGCCCGCGCCCCGCCGCGATGGTGACGCGCGCCCGCACGCGGAGCCCGAGGCCGACCGCGGCGACGACGGGGCGCCAGAGCGGCCCCGGGTGGGTCTTGGCGATGTAGCGGTGCGCCGACCGGTGGTGGGCCGTGATCATGACGTCGGCCGACCGAGCGGTGCTCTCGCCGCCGATGTGCATCACCTCGGCGTCGGGGACGAAGAGGTTCGACCAGCCGGCCCGGGCCAGTCGGCGCCCGAGGTCGACGTCCTCGAAGTACATGAAGAAGTCGGGGTCGAAGCCGCCGACCGCCTCGAAGGCCTCGCGCCGCACCAGCAGGAACGCACCCGAGAGCCAGCCCACGGCAGCGGTGCTCTCCGACTTCGACACGTCGCGCTGCTGGTAGCGGCGCGTCCAGGGGTTCGACGGCCAGACCCCCGAGAGCAGGGCGTGGCCGATGCCGGTGCGGATCGAGGGCAGTGCCCTGGCCGACGGGTAGACGGTGCCGTCGGGGTCGAGGACGCGCGGGCCCAGGGCACCGGCTCGCGGGTTCTCCCGGCCCGCGGCCAGCAGGGCCCCGACCGTCCCGGGCGTGGCCACGACGTCGGGGTTGCAGATCAGGTACCACCGTTCGTCGGCGGTGGCCGACGTGGTGCCGAGGTTGACGGCGCGCCCGTACCCGACGTTGCCGGGGGACCTCACGAGCGTGACCTCGTCGTGCGACGCGGCCACCGCCTCCGGGGCTCCGTCGGTCGACCCGTTGTCGACCACCAGCACCCGGCCGGGGGGGAACCCGTTCGGCGCGAGCGAGTCGACGAAGGTCTCGAGGGTGTCGCCGGGTGAGTAGGTGACGGTGATGCAGAGGATCTCGCTCATCGGGTGCCTCCCGCGGCGTCGCGATAGGCCACGGCGTGCTCGTCGGCCGTCCGCTGCCAGGTGAAGCCGAGGGCCCGCTCGCGGCCGCGGCGACCGAGCTCGGCCCGGCGGTCGCCCTCGTCGAGCAGTGCCTCGAGCGTCGCCTCGAGCGAGGCGGCGTCGGGCTCGCAGTAGACGGCCACGTCACCGCCGACCTCCGGGGCCGCGAGCCGGTCGGTCGTGACCACCGGGACGCCGCTGGCCAGGGCCTCGAGGATCGGCAGGCCGAAACCCTCGCCCACGCTCGGGTAGGCCACGAGCGTCGACGACGCCACGAACGCCGGCAGGAGTCGCTCGTCGACGTAGCCGAGCCAGCGGTAGGGCGACGTCGGCCCCGCCGCCTCGAGGCGGGCGAGGACGGCGTCGTCCCAGCCGCGTCCGCCCGCGAGCAGGAGGCGCGGTGCCAGGTCGGGCCGCCGCTCGCCCACCCGGGCGATCGCGTCGAGCAGCGGCCCCACGTTCTTCCGTGGCTCGATGGTGCCCACGAACGCGCAGTAGCCACCCTCGCCGATCGCCAACCGCTCACGCATCTCGACCTCGTCGCGCCGGGCGTCGGGGGAGTACCGCACGGTGTCGACCCCGTGGAACGACACGACGATCGGCGCCAGACGGCCCGTCACCCACCGGGCGACCTCGTCGGCGGTGGCCTGACTCGGGGCGAGGCAACGGTCGGCACGACGGGCGGCGAGGCGGATCCAGGTGCGGAAGAAGGGTCCCTTGAGTCGCCCGTGCAGCTCGGGGTGCGAGAAGAAGGTCGCGTCGTGCAGGGTGACCACCCGTCGACGCCGACTGAGCAGGGGCATCGTGTAGTGCGGCGAGTGGATCACGTCGACGCCCAGACGGCGCGCGAGGCGAGGCAGGACGAGCTGTTCCCACAGCAGGCGCACGCCGACCGAGGTCGTGCGGGGCGAGACCCGGTGCAGGATCGCCGCGGGTGCGTCCGCGCGCAGCCATTCGAGGTCGCGTTCCTGGCAGGCCACGTGGAGGACGACGTCGTCGCGCACGGACAACGCCGGGACGAGTTCACGCAGGTAGCGACCCACGCCGCCGGAGTCGGCGGGGATCGACGTGGCGTCGAGGAGGACGGTGACGCTCACGACGGGACTCCTCGATCGGTGCGGTGCGGTGCGGTGCGGACGGGCGGTGGGGGGGCTGGGCGGTCGTGACGCCGCCGGATCAGCGGTCGGCGTCGACCATCGCCTCGACGACCTCGGTGAACGACCGGGTCGGCGTCCATCCCAGCGAGGAGCGGATCTTCGAGGCGTCGCCGCGCAGCTCGGAGGCGTCGGCGGGCCGGACGAACTCGGCGTCGCTGCGGACGAGGTCGGTCGTGTCGGTGATGCCCACCCGGGCGAACGCCGCGTCGACGAAGTCCTGGATGCTGTGCGACTCGCCGGTCGCCACGACGTAGTCGTCGGCCGTGTCGGACGTCGCCACGAGGGCGAGGGCCTCGGCGTAGTCGGGCGCCCAGCCCCAGTCGCGGCGGACGGTGAGGTCGCCCAGCACGAGCTCGCGTTGTTCGCCGCGCGCGATGCGGGCCGCCGCGGCGGTGATCTTGCGGGTGACGAACTGCTCGGGCCGTCGCGGCGACTCGTGGTTGTAGAGGACCACGCTCGAGGCGCGCATGCCGGCGGCGCGGTAGGCCCCGACGAGCAGGTGCGCGTACGCCTTCGCCGCGCCGTACGGGTTGACCGGTGCGATCGGCGTGGTCTCGTCCTGCGGTGAGACGCCGGCCTGACCGAAGATCTCGGCGCTCGAGGCCTGGACGAAGGCGGCGTCGTGCCCGCCGTCGCGCAGCTCGGCCACCGCGGCGAGCAACCCGGCCACGGCGGTGCCGTTCAGCTGTGCGGTCTCGACGGGCAGGCGCCACGAGGCCGCGACGCTGCTGAGCGCCGCGAGGTTCACCACGAC
Source organism: Frigoribacterium sp. PvP054 (assembly GCF_040547465.1). Classification (NCBI taxonomy): domain Bacteria; kingdom Bacillati; phylum Actinomycetota; class Actinomycetes; order Micrococcales; family Microbacteriaceae; genus Frigoribacterium; species Frigoribacterium sp. PvP054. The sequence continues at coordinate 341,397 of NZ_JBEPPU010000001.1, read as the reverse complement.
GTCGGGCCGGACCGCGAGGACGGTGGAGCGCATCCCGGCCAGGTCGGTCAGGTCGCCGCGGTGCAGGACGACGTCGGCCGGCAGGTCTGCGACCGGCGCGTCCTCGCCCCCGTCCCGGACGACGCCGTGGACCTCGAGGCCGCGGGCCACGAGGTTCTCGGCGAGGTAGCTGCCGGTCTGGCCGGCGATTCCGGTGACGAGGGCGCGCAACATGCCCTACTTGCCCTGCGTCGCCTTCTCGCGCTCGAGATCGGCGTCGACCATCATCGTCACGAGCTCCTCGAACTTCGTGGCGGGCGTCCAGCCGAGGGTCTCGCGGGCCTTGGCGGAGTCACCGATCAGCAGGTCGACCTCGGCGGGGCGGAAGAACTGGGGGTCCTGGAAGACGTGCTTCTCCCAGTCGGCGATGCCGACGTGGTTGAACGCGATGTCGAGGAACTGACGCACCGAGTAGGTCTCACCGGTCGAGATGACGTAGTCGTCGGCCTCGTCCTGCTGCAGCATGCGCCACATGGCCTCGACGTAGTCGCCGGCGAAGCCCCAGTCGCGCTTGGCGTCGAGGTTGCCGAGGCTGAGCTGGTCCTGCAGGCCGAGGGCGATGCGCGCGACGGCCATGCTGATCTTGCGGGTCACGAACTCGGGCCCGCGCAGGGGCGACTCGTGGTTGAAGAGCACGCCGGACGAGGCGTGCATGCCGTACGACTCGCGGTAGTTGATGGTCATGTAGTGGCCGAAGACCTTGGCGACGCCATACGGCGAGCGCGGCCACAGCAAGGTGGTCTCGCGCTGGGGGACCTCTTGCACGCGACCGAACATCTCGGACGACGACGCCTGGTAGAAGCGCACCTTGCCGATGTCGTCGCCGGCGTACAGGCGGATCGCCTCGAGGATGTTGAGCACGCCGAGGCCGGTGACCTGGCTGGTCAGCTGTGCGTTCTCCCACGAGTAGGCCACGAACGAGATGGCACCGAGGTTGTAGACCTCGTCGGGACGGGCGCTGTTGAGCGCGCGCAGCAGGCTCGACTGGTCGAGCAGGTCACCGGTGAGGATCTTGACCTCGGGGGCCCACTCGTTGATCACGGGGATCTTGGGGTTGTTCTGGCCGCGGACGAGGCCGTAGACCTCGTACCCCTTCGAGAGGAGCAGGCGGCTCAGGTACATGCCGTCCTGGCCCGTGATACCGGTGATGAGGGCGCGCTTGGTCAATTCAGGTTCCTTACGTTGATTTCGGGCCGACACGACATCTTAGCCGTGGCCGTTCGCGACGGTCCGACCCGGGTCAGTAGACCTGGGCCGAGTCGATCAGCAGGGTGGAGTCGGTCGAGTCCTGGTAGATCTCGAACTTGAACTGCGTGTGGTCGTCGTGGGTGATCGGCACCTCGAAGGTGACCTTCGTCCAGGCGTCCGTCGTCGTGAAGGAGGCGCTGCCCGCCTCGGTCGCGCCGCCCAGCGCCCACAGGGCGAGCCGGCCCTTGAACGGCGTGGGGCCGCCCGACCGGACCCACAGCTCGGCGGTGTACTTCTCGCCGGCCAGGGGCTTGGCGCTCACCGTCTGGTAGAGCGACGAGGCCACCGGGGTGTTCGTGGCGGCCAGGTACGAGCCGTCCTTCGGGGGGAGTTGCGCCTTCGAGTAGACGGCCAGGTTCATGCGCGAGTTGCCGCGGGTCCAGCCGGCCGACGTGTTGCCCTCGAACGAGCCGGACGCGAGCAGGTTGTCGCTGAGGCCCCCGCCGTCGAGCCACAACGTCGCGTTGGTGGTCTCCATGTAGACCTCGGCCTTGAGCTGCCTGGACGCCGTCGACTTCATGTCGGTCGAGACGGTGATCTTCTGCCAGGTCGAGTTCACGGTGAAGGGGGTCTGCTCGACCACGTTCGCCTTGCCGCCGAGCCCCCAGAGGGCGAGGGTGCCCTTGAACGGGGTGGTGGCGCTGTCCGAGCGCAGCCAGATCGAGAAGGTGTAGCGCTGGTTCGTCGAGGTCGCCGAGACGGGCACCGTCTGGGCGAAGCTGCGTCCTCGTGCCGGCGTGTTCGAGGCGGCGAACCACGAGCCGTCGACCGCCTCGTTCGCGTCCTTGAAGATCTGCTGGTTGACGAAGCCGTTGCCCGGCACCCACCGGGCGAACGAGCCCTCGAACGAGGCGTTGCTCAGTTCGTTCTGGGGTCTCGGGGCCGCGCCGAAGGTCAGCTCGGTGTTGTCGAGCCACAGGTCGCCCGTGTTCGACCCCATGTAGACGTCGAGGCGGATCGTCGAGTGCGAGGACTTGCGGACCGGCAGCTTGACCTGGATCTTCGTCCACGAGGTGCCGACGGTGAACTTCGAGATCGCGACCTCCTGGCTGCCGCCCAGACCCCAGAGCACCATCTCGCCCGAGTACGAGGCGGCGGAGCCCGACCGGACCCACGCCGTGGCGGTCGCCTGTTCGCCGACGTTGGTCGTCCGCTGCACGTCCTGCGTGATGGCGCGACCGACGACCGACGTGTTCATCGCCAGGAAGTAGTCGCCGTTCTGGCTGAGCGCCGGCGACTTGACCGCCGCGCGGTTGATGGCGCCGTTGCTCCAGCCCCAGCCCGACACCGACCCGCCCTCGAACGAGGCCGACTGCAGCCAGTTCGACGGGTTGCCGAACCAGTCGGTGAAGTAGAGGTAGAAGTTGCGGTTGCCGTAGGCGCTGCACGAGTCGCCCGTGCCGTAGCCCGCGTTGAGTGCCGCCTGGTTCGGCGTGTACGGCGTGTAGAGGTACAGGTTGGCGGTCGCCTGGTTGGCGATGTAGACCGTCTTCGTCCCGCACGCGGCGTTGGGGTGGTAGTAGACATTGTTGTTGCGGCCCGGCTGGTAGCTCCACGACGAGCTCGTCTTGGTGTACCGCTGGAACTGGTGGGCCGCGTTGTAGACCTGGTTGAAGAAGCCGTAGTAGGCGGTGTCGCACGGGGCGGTGTCGGGGCAGCCGTAGCCCATGGCGATCTTGTAGGCGGTCGCCGTGGGGCTGACCGCCTGGACGAGGCCCTGTTCTTTCTGCAGCATGACCAGCAGCACCTGGGGGTTGATGCCGCACACCTGCCCGACGCGGTAGATGATCGACGCCGCGCTCTCGTTGCTGCGACCGTCGATCGCCGAGCAGTAGGCCGTGGCCGCCCGGCCGGACGTCGTCTGCTTGTAGTCCTTGAGGCAGGGCTGACCGGCGGCGGCCTTGCAGGTCACGACCTTCGAGTTCAAGAACGACTGGATGCTCTCGGGCGTCATGGCCGCCGAGTTGTAGAAGGTGTCGTTCGAGATGATGTTGCCCGCGTCGAACTTCCGGGCGTCGGCGGCAGCCGAGGCCGGCGCGGCCGGACCGGCGACGGTCGCGGCGGTCATCAGCCCCGCGGCGACGGCGACCGAGGCGACGAGGGCGATCAGGCGTGAGGGACGTCTCATGGGATGGTGACCTCGTAATCGGTGACGGAGCCGGCCGACGTCGACGAGGCGTACGCGACGCTCACCGACCAGGTGCCGGACGTGAAGGTGTCGCTCTGCAGGGGCATGGACCCGCAGTCGGTGCTGGAGGCCGACGCCAGGGCGGTGAACGTCCCCGAGACCTCGGTGCCGCCGTTCGTCGCGGTCACCGTGCAGGTGCCGTCGTCTTCGAGGGTGCCGGGGACGGTCGCCCCGATCGTCAGGGTGCGGGTGTCGGCCGACCACTGGTCGAACGTGATCAGCGGGGTCACGGCCGCGGCCTCGGGGGCCGGTTCCGGTGCCGCCGTGGTGGTCTGGCCCGGACCGACCGGCGTCGCCGTGGGCCGCGGGGTCGACCCGGCCGTCGGCGAGGCCGAGGGCGTCTCCGGAGCCGACGCCGAGGGGGTGGGGGAGGTCGAGGCACGCGTCGACGACGTCGTCGCGGACGGCTCGCCCCCGGGGCCCGGTCCACCGGTCGAGGCGACCACGGCCGTGACGACGCCCGCGACGACGAGGACGCCGGCGACCACGCTCAGCGTGACGACGGTGGCTTTCTTCATGGCTCACTCTTCCGGGTCGGACCCTGCTCCGACCCTGATGGGTTAGACGATATGCTAGCCGGGCGCTCCGGCCGATCGGGTCGGTCGGCCTGTCGTCGATGCTCCCCTTCGGGGGGTCCCGCCCACGTCCTCGCGGGGTCGGACGGGCCGCACGGAGCGTCCGAGACGGAGAACCAGCGATGAACCAAGACCAGACGAGCGCCGAGAGAGACCTCGAAGAACTGCGCGAGGCCGTGCTCGACGACTGGCTGACGGTCACGTCGAACGTGACCGACGCCCTGCGGGACATCCAGCAGACCGTGTCGTGGCGCGTCACGAGGCCGCTGCGCGCCGCCAAGACCTTCTCGCGCAAGGCCGAAGAGGTGGGCGTGGTCCCGGCCGGCCGACTGGCCGCCGTCGAGGTCGCCCGTCGCCTGGGGCGCCGATGACGCGGACGGCCCCGGTCACGACCGAGAACGTCTCCGACGAGATCGGCGCCCTCCGCGCCGCGCTGGGCGCCCGACTCGAGGTGGTCGCGCCCGCCCTCGGCGTGGACGTCTCGGGTCTCACCCCGTCCGAGCAGCTCGACCGCCTCGCGCGCTCGGTGCACGCGAGCGCCGACCCGGCCTCGGCGTGGCTGCTCTTCGTCGGCGTGACGGCGACGTTCCCGTCGACCGCCGACCTCGCGTCCCTTCGTCGGGCGCTGCTGCTCGCCACGCCCGCGACGGCGATGCTCGCCGTCCTCGAGCGCACGATGGACGTCCAGTCGCGCACGCACTCGGGCCTCCGGACCATCGAGCTGGTCACCGACACGGTGCTCGTCGACGTCGACTTCTGTGCCAAGTACGAGCACAACACGGGCATCCAACGCGTCGTCCGGCACATGGTGCCCGAGTGGAGCGGTGATCGCGACGACCGTCATCGGCTGGTCGCCTGGAACCAGGACAGCACGGGCTACCGCGAGCTGACGGCCGAGCAGGTCGACCGCGTCCTCCACTGGAACGACCGGCGGCTGCCGAAGACGGACGACCCCGTCCTCACCGACGCCGACCTGCGACGCGAGCACGTCCTCGTGCCCTGGCGCGCGACCCTGCTCGTCGCCGAGGTGCCGGCCTTCCACGTGTGCGACTCGTTGACCTCGATCGCCCGCTGGTCGGGGACGGCCGTCGACCTGATCGGCTACGACGCCATCCCGCTCGTCAGCGCCGACTCCGTGCCGAACGCCGAGTCCGAGCGCTTCGCGCACTACCTCACGATCGTCAAGCACGCCCGACGCGTCTACGGCATCAGCGTCTCGGCCGCGGACGAGTTCCGCGGTTTCGTGGCGACCCTGCCCAGTCAGGGGCTCTCGGGTCCCGAGGTCGTCGACGTCACCCTGGCCACCGAGGTCTCGCCCGTCGCCCGGGCCGCCGCCTCCGCGGTGACGGTCGACGCCGACGCCGAGCCGGTCGTGCTCTGCGTCGGCAGCCACGAGCCCCGCAAGAACCAGGACGCCACCCTCTTCGCGGCCGAGCTGCTGCACCGCGAGGGGCACCGGTTCCGCATCGTCTTCGTCGGCGGCGGCAGCCGTCTGGCCACCATGCACTTCGACAAGCGCGTCGCCAAGCTCTCGGCCTCGGGCATGAGGGTCGAGTCGCACCGGCGCCTCGGCGACTCCGAGCTGTGGGGCCTCTTCGGCGTCGCCCGCTTCACCGTCTTCGTCTCGCTGCACGAGGGCTTCGGCCTGCCGGTGGCCGAGTCGCTGGCCCTGGGCGTTCCGGTCGTGACGAGCGACTTCGGCAGCCTGGACGAGATCGCCCGGGTCGGCGGCTGCCTGCAGGTCGATCCCCGCGACGACACGGCGATCGTCGATGCCATGCGCACCCTGCTGACCGACGACGCCGAGCACGCCCGGCTCGTGGCCGAGATCGCCGAGCAGCGACCGAAGACCTGGCGCAGCTACGCCGACGAGATCTGGACGGCGGTCACCGCATGAACCTCACCTCACCGACGCCCCGGCTGCGGGCGCGACCGGGCCACGACCTGGCCCTCCGGGCGGCCGGACGCCGCGCCTCCTCGGCCCCCGTCGACTGGGACCGCCTCTCGGGCGGCGAGCTCGTCGACGCGCTCTCGCGCGACCTCGGCGAGGCCAGTGACCGCCTGTCGTACCTGTTGCTCGCGCTGCTCGAACGGCGCATCCCCTCGACAGCCCGAGTGGTCGAGTTCACGCGGCGTTGGCGGGTCGAAGGCCTGTCCGCACCGCTGACCGTCGAGTACCGCCGTCTGCGCGCGCCGCGCCGACCGACGCCGTTCGTCATCGTCGACGGCGTCGTCATGGACGTCACCGACACGAGCCGCAGTCGCTTCACCACCGGCATCCAGCGGGTCGCCCGCGAGACGGTGACCCGATGGACGCGCGAGCACCGAGTCGTCCTCGCGGCCTGGGACGTCACCGGTCGTCACCTCGCCGGGCTCACCCCCGACGAGACCGGGCGCGTGCTGCTCGACGGTGCGGGCGCCGTCACTTCGGTGCCTGCGGGCTCGGTGGTCATCCCGTTCGACGCGACGTTCGTGCTGCCCGAGATCACCGTCAACGCCGACCGCACCGCGAGCCTGAGGTCGGTCGTCGCTTACGGGGCGGCCCGGTCGGTGGCCATCGGCTACGACTGCATCCCCGTCACGACGGCCGAGACGAGCGGACCGGGCATGCCCGGCGCGTTCTCCGAGTACCTCGCGACCCTGGCGACGTTCGACGCCGTCGCGCCGATCTCGAGTGCCGCCCACACCGAGTACTCGGGCTGGGCGTCCATGTTGCCCGGTGCCGGGCTGACGCCGCCCGCGATCACGACGGTCGCGCTGCCGGCCCAGGTCGGCCGGGTCGACGACGACACCGTCGAGGGCGTCCGAAGCGAGCTCGGGTTGGTCGACAGCACGGTCGTGCTGTCGGTCGGCAGCCACGAACCGCGCAAGAACCACCTCGCACTGCTGACGGCGGCCGAGCTCAACTGGCGACGCGGGCACGACTTCACCCTGGTGCTCGTCGGCGGCAACGCCTGGGGTGACGGCGAGTTCCAGGCGATGGTCCGTCGGCTGCGGCGCAAGGGCCGGTCGGTCCAGATGCTGTCCGGCGTCGACGACAGCGTCGTCTGGAGCCTGTACCGCATGGCCCGGTTCAGCGTCTTCTGCAGCGTCAACGAGGGGTTCGGCCTGCCGGTCGTCGAGTCGCTCGTCAGCGGGGTCCCCGTCATCACGAGCGACTTCGGCAGCATGCGCGAACTCGGCGAGGGCCACGGGGCCGTCATCGTCGATCCGCACTCGCCGCTCGACATGGCCGCGGCCATGGAGCAGCTGTTGACGGACGACGGACTCCGTGCCGAGCTGGTCGAGGCCTCGGCCACGCTGCCCCGACCGACCTGGGACGACTACGCGACCGAGATGTGGACCCTGGTCGAGGGGGCCGACGCCCGTTAGTCGCGTCGGTGCGGCAGGCGGGCCCTGACCCGGTCGATTGTCGTCATGGACTCGAGGTGCTGCACGTGCACGAAGAGTGCGTGGTTGCTCTGCGACAGCTCGTGGTGCTTCGCCTGCAGTTCGGCGAACTGCTCGTGGAGGTCGGCCGCCTCGACTCGTTGTGCCTCGACGACCGCGGTGAGCTCGCGGGCCCGCCCGAGTTGCTCGGTGAGCCACCGCAGGTAGTCGTCGGCCACGGCGGCGTGCGGGATGCCGGGCGTCGGGCTCGTCGTCGACGCGGCGACACCCTCGCCCACCGCCCCGACAGGTTCGTCCGGCGGCACGACCTCGCAGAGCTCGTCCAGGGGAGCCTCCGGCGCCGGGGCCGAGGCCAGGGTGTCGGCCCACCTCGCCCTGAACGTCGTGCCGTTCCGCTGCCCGAGGAACTCGCGGTAGAAGGGCATGGCGTCGGTCGAGGCGCCCGACGAGTGACGCACGACCGCGTCCGGTGCGACGACCACCGGTCGCCCGGCGAGTCGAAGGCGGAACTGCAGGTCGACGTCCTCGAAGTAGGCGGGTGCGAACCGTTCGTCGAAGCCGCCGATCGCGTCGAAGGCGGCACGGTCGACCCAGAGCGCGGCGGCGGAACAGTAGTCCACCTCGCGTGAGACGAGCAGGCCGGCCGACCGGGCGTCCTCGAGGCCGAGGCCGCGTCCGAGCTGGACGGTGCCCGCCGTCGAGAGCACGCGGCTGCCGGCCTCCTGGACCGTCCCGTCCGTGTCGAGGAGCAGGCTCCCGACGGCGGCCGGGCGATCGTCGGCCACGGCCCGGGCGCTCAGCCGGGCGAGCCAGTCGGGCTCGGCGACCGCGTCGTCGTTGACGAAGACGAGGGCGGCGCCCCCGGCCACCGAGGCGCCCGCGGCGCATCCGCCGCCGAACCCGGCGTTCTCGGCGAGTTCGACGACCACGGCGCCGTCGACCAGGTCGAGCGCGGCCCGGGCCGCCGGGACGACTCCGTTGGCGACGACCACGACCTCGAAGGGCGGTGCGCCGCGTTGGGCGGACAGGGCCTCGAGACAGTCGAGCAGTTCGTCGCCGAGGCGCCAGGCGAGGACGACGACCGAGACCTCGGGGGCCGGGGACGACAGGATGGTGACCCGTCGGGTGGGACGGGTGTCGGTCGACGTCATCGTCGGACCCCTCCTTCGTTGAGCGACATCAGGGTGCGGTGGATGCCGGCCGCGATCGGGGTCAGCGACCGCCGGTCGAGCTCGGGCCACACCAGCGAGCGGAACCTCAGGTCGAGGGCCTGCCGCGAGGCCGAGGCGTGGCTGCCCCACACGATGCGCGGTCGCCGCTTCACGACGTTCTGCAGTTCGGCGATCAGGGCCCCGATGGTCACGCCCAGCCCGGACGCGATGATCTTCGTGACGACCGTCCCGGCGTCGAGCAGGGAGGCGCGCTCGAGTGCGTCGACGGTCATCGCGGCCGCGTCGTCGACGAACACGTAGTCGCGGATCGTGTCCATCGGCACGTAGATCGACGACGGTCGCCCCTGCAGGTGCGCCAGGCAGAGTTGCGAGACGAGCCCCTGCGCCTTGGTGAGGTCCTGCCCCGGGCCGTACAGGTTCGCGAAGCGGCCGACCACGACGGGCACGCCCGAGTCGGCAGCCCAGCGGGTGAAGAGCTCTTCGACGCCGAGCTTGTTCCAGCCGTAGGGGGCGAGGGGCAGGGGCTCGGTGTGCTCGTCGAAGGGCGACCCCGACGATCCGGCGTAGACCCCGCCCGCGGACGAGGCGACGAAGGCGCTGCCGTGGGGCGCGCCTCCGTCCGTGGCGGTGTCGCGAGCCGCGAGCAGGCGGCCGAAGGCGGCGAGCGAGGCCTCGACGACCCGGCGCTCGCGCTCGAGGGCGTCCGGGCCGCTGGCGACCACGCCGGCGCCCGCGCACCAGACGAGCGACCAGGGGTCACCCGACGCGACGACGGCAGCGAACTGCTCGGTCAGGGCGGCGATCGACCCGGCCTCGTCCTGCCACGGCACCGACGCCCGGGTGACGGCCGCGTCGGGTCGGCGGTCGAGCTGGGCGGCGACCGCTCCTCCGAGCAGGCCGCCGGCCCCGACGACGAAGAACCGCCGGGAGGCGCGGGCCGACTCGACGCTCACGGTGCGGTCTCTGCCGTCATCGGGGGTCGGGGTCGCGTCGGCCGTCCCGTCGCGACGCCGCGACGCCTCGGCCCAACGGCCCACGACCGGGATCGCTCACGATCAGGTACGACGGGCGCCCCATCGCCATGTTGACGGCGACGCCGATGTACTCGGCGACGATGCCCAGCGAGAAGAGGATGGCCCCCGACGACAGGAGCACCACGACGATGGTGGACGACCAGCCGGCCTCGAGTTGCTGACCGGCCAGGGTCGAGATGACGACGTAGAGCGCGAAGAGGACGCCCAGGACGCCGAGGACGACCCCGAGGACGCTGACGATGCGCAGGCCCCGGGTGCCGGAGGTGAGGACCATCCGCCAGAAGTGCGACAGCAGCTTGCGCAGCGAGTAGCCGCTGGTGCGGTCGCCCTCGTCGCGCAGCAGGACCGGGCTCGTGGTGACGCGGCGAGTGACCCAGCTGATCGCGACGTCGAGGTAGACCCCCGACCCGGCGTAGGCGGACACGCTGCGGCCCACGTCGCCGAGGATCAGCCGGTACGACTGGAACAACGACGCGTCGCCGTCGCCGAAGACGGCGCGCAGCACGGTCTTGGCGCCCTTCGACGCGGCGTTGCGCAGGGGGCCGTGGGGAGCGGCGTTCGTGGGCCGTGCGTAGACGAGCGCGGCCTGCTCGCGCATGGCCGTGTCGAGCATCGAGTCGAGGTAGGCGGGGTCGTGCTGGCCGTCCTCGTCGATGGTCGCGATCCAGTCGCCCCCGGTGGACGCCATGCCCGCGAGGGTGGCGGCGTGCTGGCCGAAGTTGCGGCTCAGCCACACGCCCCGGACGAGGTCGTGGGCGACTTCGAGCTCGCGGATGACACGGTCGGAGCCGTCGGGCCCGTTGTCGTGCACCAGGAGGATCTCCGTGACCTCACGGCGGTGCCCGTCGGGCGTCCGGCGCACCGACGCCAGGGCGACGATCTCGTCGATCAGGCCCGGCAGCGTCTTCTCGCCCTGGTAGACCGGGACGACCACCGAGAGGCGGTGGACCGGCGTCTCGTCGTCGTCGGGCTGGCTCGGCACGGGTCGTGACTTTATCACAGGGCCTCTCGGGGGATCAGGGGTGACGGCGACGGTGCGTCACGGCTCACGGGGTGAGGTCGAGGGCCTCGACCGAGGGCTGCAGGACGGCGATGGAGGTGAAGCCGACGGCCGCGGACTGGCCGAGGGTCGTCCTGCCACCGTCGGTCGACCCCTCGAGGGTGACCGTGGTGACCCCGGGGGCCAGGTCGAGGTCGAGCGTGACGGTCGCCGAGCTCTCGTCGACCGGGACGACGCGGGTCGTGCCGGAGGCCGTGACGACCACGCTGGTCACGCTCGGCAGCGTGGTGAGGTCGATCTCGAGCGTCGCCGGCACGGCGGAGTCGCGGTCGTTCTGCACGACGACGCTGTTGACGGTGTCGTCGCCGCCGCTGGCGACGTCGGTGCTGCCCGGGCGAGCCACCGGGGGGTCGGTGATCTCTTCCGTGAGCTGCTGACGTTCGTCGGCGGGCAGGGAGGCGGCCGCGGCGGCGAGGTCGGCCGGGATCGAGTACAGCGCCCAGCGTCCCCCCGGGGACTCGAGGGTCGGGGCGCCCAACGTCGGTTCGAGCGACTGCTCGACCTCGTCGCCCGAGTCGGCGTACCCCTGACGGTCGACCAGGACGGCCGAGAAGCCGACGACGGCGAGCTGGTCGGCGATGGACGTGCCCGGGTACTCCTGCAGCGACTGGACCCACTCGCTCGTCGCGCGGCCCTTGATGCCACCCGCGGACCAGTGGACGCCCTCGGTGTGGAGGTACGGCTTGAGGAACTCGGTGTAGCTGAGGCCGTTCGGGGTGCTGGCCTCGGGGAAGTCGACGTAGGGCAGCTGCAGCACGTCCGCGCCCTGTCCGACGTCCTCCTGGACGGCCGAGAAGAAGGCCTGGTCGGACGAGAAGGACGCGTCGTTGGCGGCGTAGGTGGGGATCGCCCCCGAGTTCGTCTGGTCGTAGACGCCCCCGCCGAGGAGCACGAGCGCCACGAGTCCGCTGACGAGCACGGGCGCACGCCGCCAGCGGGGTCGCCAGCGGGCCAGTCGCGACAGGACCACGTCGACGACGAGCCCGACCGCCGCCAACGCCAGCAGCCCGATGACGATCGAGAGGCGGTTCCAGCCGCGGAGGTCGCTCGTGACGAACGACAGCAGGCTCGAGACGCCGCCGAGCGTGCCGAAGAGGAAAGCGACGATGCTGAGGGCGGCGAGGACGCGGAGCGTGCGGAAGCGGTCGGACTCGGCCGGCGTGGTCGCGACCGCCGTCCGACGACGGCCGAAGAGGGTCACGAGCGCCAGCACGAGCAGGGCGACGAAGCCCGCGGCGGCGACGGCCCCGAGGACGGGGGTCTCGGACGGGAAGGGGTAGTACGAGTCGTAGAAGTTGCGCAGGGCGCCGAGGGCCGCGACGCGGTGGTTCGGGATGGGCAGCAGCAGCTGGGTCAGCTTGAAGGCGTAGAACTCGGTCTCGACCGGCGAGCGGGTGAGGCCGCCGTTCGACTCGCCGTTCTGCCAGGCGTAGATCGTGTCGGGCAGCATGTTGGCCACGGCGCTGGCCGCGAGGACGGCGCCGGCGGCGACGGCACCCATGAACCGTCGCCACGAGCGGTGCCGCCAGAAGGCGGCCACGCCGGCCACGGCCAGCAGCACGATCGAGAAGAACGCGTAGTACGTCGAACTCGCGGCGGCGAGGGCGAGGCCGACGAGGACCCCGGCGCCCCGGCCGGTCAGGACGGCGAGCACGGGGTTCGAGACCCCGGCTCGACGGGACCAGAGCGGCTGGCCCGTCCCGACCAGCCAGACCACCCACAGGGCGACCGGCAGGAGGAAGTACGACGCCAACCAGAGGTGGTTCTCGTTGCGGACGAAGTGGTAGGGCGCGAGGGCGAACAACACCGCGAGGGCCATGGCCAGGAGGCGCGACACTCCCACCCTGGACAGGAAGAACAGGCCGCCGATCGCGCAGAGGACGAAGCCGAGCACGTAGTAGACGTTCATCGCGACGGCCCAGTCGCCGAACAGCACGCCGAGGACGCGACCCGCGGCGAAGTTGAGGTTGTCGGCCGTCGGGAAGTCGTGGTACGTCTGGCCGATCGGCGCGCCGAGCAGGGGCTGGGACTCGTACCAGCCCGTCTCGAGCAGGGTCTTGAAGTGGGCCGACACGGCCAGGGCGTCGCCCGCGTAGTAGAAGGGGACGCTCCAGTCCGCCCGCCAGAGCTTCAGCACCCAGGTCGTCGCCGCGAGGGTGACGAGCGCCGTGACGAGGTACGCGACGCCGGGGGAGCGGACGACGCGCTGCAGGCGCCCGGTGTCGTCGGGTCGGGTGGTCGCCATCAGCTCTTCCCCCCGGGTCCGGTCGTCGCGGCGGTCATCCGCCGTCTCAGCACGATGTACGCGAGGCGACGCGTCTGAGCGACCAGGCGGACGCGCAGGTCGCCGACGCGGCGGTCGGCCTCGCTGACGACCTCGGGGTGCGTGCGTCGCAACTCGGCGTGGTACCCGCGGGCCTGGCGCGACTGCTCGGCGGCCAGCGCCACGCTCCACTGCGTGGAGCTGAGTCGGAACCCACCGGCCAGCTCGGGGACGGCGGCGAGGTCGCCCTGGAGGAGGGCCCGGCAGTAACTGGCCTGGTCGATCAGGTACGGGAAGGAGGAGTCCCATCCGCCCGCGGCGAGGAAGGGCTCTCGCCGGAACGTCACGCAGAAGGGCTCGCCGAAGACGTTCGTGCCCGCCCGGACCGTCGCGCGGACGGCCTCGGCGCCGGGGACGAGGCGGGACCGCCAGCGCGGACCGCGGCGACCGATGATCGTCTTCGTCGAGGCGTCGACCAACGAGCGGGGCGACGAGGCGATCGCCGCCGAGGGGTGGGCGTCGAGGGCGGCGACGTGCTGCGCGAGCGTGTCGGGGAAGAGCACGTCGTCGCCGGGCACGAGACGCAGGTACTCGCCCGTGGCGGCCTCGGTCACGCGGTTCCAGTTCGCCGCCGCGCCTCCGCCGGCGGGGGTGCGGAGCAGCGTGACGCGCTCGTCGTGTGCGTGGCGCTGCAGCACCTGCCAGGTGTCGTCCGTCGATGCGTGGTCGGCGATGATCAACTCGAAGTCGTCGTACGACTGGTCGAGGATCGATCGCACGGTCTCGTCGACGAAGTCGGCGTTGTTGAAGGCGGGCACGACGACGGATAGACGGGGTGACATTCACGCAACTCTCTGGCTTGACCAGAGGCAGAGTCTACCGATGCCCCGGGACGCGACGGGTAAGCTGCCCCGGGCTGTCGGTGACGGCCTGTGATAATGATTCGTCGCCGTGACCTCGGCACCGCCGGTCGGCGGGTCGTGGCCGTCGTGGCGTCGAGAGTCTTGGAGAGTCGTGAGTACTGAATCGCAGGCGCGCATCGAACGCATCGCGACGCTGCCGTTCGAGAAGGCCGGGGCCCCCGCCGGCGGCCTCGTGAGCGGCATCTCACCGGCGGTCCGCGACATCTGGTCGCACCGGAGCCTCCTCGACCTCCTCATCCGTCGCGAGCTGAAGGCTCGCTACAAGGACAGCGCGCTCGGTTTCGTGTGGAGCTTCATCCGACCGTTGACGATGCTGGCCATCTACTACTTCGCCGTCGGGCAGGTCCTCGGCGCGGCCCGCTCGGTGCCGCAGTTCGCCATCTACGTGTTCGCCGGCCTCACCCTCTGGGGCCTCTACAACGAGATCATCGCCAGCGGCACGACGTCGATCCTCGCCAACGCCGGGCTCATCAAGAAGGTCTACGTGCCCCGCGAGCTCTTCCCGCTGGCGTCCCTGGGGTCGGCGTTGTTTAACTTCGGCGTGCAGTTCCTGGTGCTGGTGGCGGCCGTCGTGCTGCTCGGGCAGTTCCCCGTCTCGTGGAACCTGCTCTACGTGCCCGTGGCCCTCGTGCTGACCGTCGTCTACGGCCTCGCCCTGGCGTTGCTGCTCTCGGCCCTGAACGTCTACCTCAGGGACATCCAGTACCTGGTCGAGGTGGCCCTGCTGATCCTCTTCTGGGCGTCCCCGATCGTGTACTCGTTCGGCATGGTGGTCGACCGCGCCGCGGCGCGCGGCCAGGAGTGGATCGTCACCCTGTACCAGCTCAACCCGATGACCGACATCATCCTGGCCTTCCAGAAGGGCATCTGGCGGGCGGGCACCGAGACGACGACCCTCGCCGACGGCACGGTGGTCGGTCCGCAGCCCTACCCCGTCGACCTCGACTTCCGCCTGCTGGTCATCGGCGTCGTGGGGCTCGCCCTGCTCGTCGTCGCCCAGCGCATCTTCGCCCGCCTGCAGGGCAACTTCGCACAGGAGATCTGACCCGTGAGCCCCACCCCCGTCCCCGTCCCCGTCGTCACGATGGCAGGCGTGTCCAAGCGCTTCGTCATCCGCAAAGAGAAGTCGCTCAAGGAACGCATCGTCAACCTGGCCCGCTCGAACAAGCACAAGGACGACTTCTGGGCCCTCCGGGGCATCTCGCTCGACATCGAGGCGGGCACGACCGTCGGCCTGATCGGTGCGAACGGGTCGGGCAAGAGCACGCTGCTCAAGGTCATCGGCGGCATCCTGCAGCCGTCCACCGGCGAGGTGAGGCGACGGGGTCAGCTCGCCGCCCTCCTCGAGCTCGGGGCCGGCTTCCACCCCGACCTGACGGGTCGCGAGAACGTGTTCTTGAACGGGGCGATCCTGGGTCTGTCGCAGCAGCAGATCGCGGGCTTCTTCGACTCGATCGTCGAGTTCAGCGAGATCGGCGACTTCATCGACACGCAGGTGAAGTTCTACTCGTCGGGCATGTACGTGCGACTCGCCTTCGCCATCGCCATCCACGTCGATCCCGACGTGCTGCTGGTCGACGAGGTCCTCGCCGTGGGAGACGAGCCCTTCCAGCGCAAGTGCCTCGACAAGATCGAGGAGTTCCAACGCCAGGGGCGCACGATCGTCATCGTCACCCACGACCTCGGCACCGTCGAGTCACTGTGCGACCGTGCCATCGTCCTCGCCCACGGCCAGGTCATCTTCGACGGGGGCGCCGTCGACGGCGTCGCCGCCCTGCGCGCCGAGTTCGGGTGACCGCGAGCGCGAGCCCCGGTGAGGGCACCCCCGCCCCGCGGAACCCGGTCGTCGGCCTCGCGGCCGGTACCATCGTCCTCGGGGCGAGCAACTACGTCTACCTGGCCCTCGTCGGGAACGTGGTGGGCGGCGTCGAGAGCGCACCGGTCTCGGTGCTCTGGACGATGATGGCGGGGCTCGCCGTCGGTCTGTTCCAACCCGTCGAGCAGCTGCTGTCGCGGGCGCTCGCCCGGCGCCGGGCGAACGGGCTCGACGTGCGGCCGACCATGCGTCGGGTCGCCCTCCTCGCCGGCGGCCTGCTGGTCGCCTCCTCGATCGTCCTCGCGTCGGCCTCCGAGCCGGCGTCACGACTGCTCTTCTCCGGGCGTCCCGAGTTCACGGTCCTGCTGGCCGTGGGCCTGGTCTCGTCGACCGTGCTCTTCTTCGTCCGTGGCTGGCTCGCCGGTCAGGGGCGCTTCGGGTCGTACGCCCTCGAGATGGCGTCCGAGGGTCTGATCAAGGTGGGCGCGGTCGCCGTCCTGGCCGGTGCCGGAGTACGAGACCCGATCGTGCTGGCGATCTCGCTGGTGTTGGCGCCGCTGGCCGCCTCCGCGGTCGCCGTCCTCGTGTCGAGGGCCGCGCGCCGCTCCGGCGCCCCCGCCCCGGCGGCGTCGCCCGACGGCGACGGACTCGACCGGCGCACCACCGACCCCGGGGCGGGCGTCGGTCTGCGGTCGTTCGCCGCCCTGACGACGGGGTCGCTCCTCCTGCAGGTCTTCGTCAACGCCGGCGTGCTGCTCACGCAGCTGTCGGTGGACGGCCGGGCGACGGCCTTCACCGCGAGTCTGGTCGCCGGACTGGCCATCGCGCGCATCCCGCTCTTCCTCTTCAACGCGGTGCAGTCGTTCCTCCTGACGCGCTTCACCGTGGACGCCCAGGCCGGCCGCCTGCGACCCCTGGCCCGGTCCGTCGCCGTCTGGAACGCCGTCGTGCTGGTGCTCGGCGTCGTGTGGGTCGTCCTCGTCGACGTCGGGGGCACGACGGCGCTGACGCTCTTCGGACCGGACTACGAACTTGCCACGCGTCAGCTGGTGCTGCTCGCGGCGTCCTGCGTGTTCCAGATCGCGACGATGGTCACCGTCCAGGGCCTCCTGGCCCTGCACCGCGACCGCACGTCGGTCCTCGCCTGGCCCGTCGGGCTGATCGTCCTGCTCGTGGTCTTCGCGCTGCCCTGGGCCGACCTCGGCGTCGCGGTCGGGGGAGCCATGCTGGCCGGCACGGCGGCCACCTTCGTGACCGCCGCCGTCGGGTTGGCCTGGTCGATCCGGCGCGAGGGCGCCGGACGGGCGTCCGCGCCCGTCACGGCCGGGGCTGACCCGGTGCACTAAACTCCAGCGGTGCGCTCTGCAGATCACCGACCCCGTCCCCTCGTCGTCCTCCCCACCTACGACGAGGTCGAGAACCTGCCGATCATCCTGGGCCGGCTCTTCGCGGCGGTGCCCGAGGCCCACGTCCTCGTGGTCGACGACGGCAGTCCCGACGGCACCGGCGAACTCGCCGAGACCATGGCCGCCGACGACGAGCGCATCCACGTGGCACACCGCACGGGCAAGCTCGGCCTGGGCTCCGCCTACGTGATGGGCTTCGGCTGGGCGCTCGAACGCGGCTACGACGTCGTCGTCGAGATGGACGCCGACGGCTCGCACCCGCCCGAGAAGCTTCCCGAGATGATCGCGCTCGTCGGCGCCGGCGGCCCGGGCGCCCCCAGCCTCGCGATCGGTTCGCGCTGGGTGCCGGGCGGCTCCGTCGTGAACTGGCCGGTCTCGCGGCAGGTCCTCAGCCGGGGCGGCAACCTCTACGCCCGCCTCGCGCTCGGGCTGTCGCTGAAGGACGTCACGGCCGGGTTCCGCGCCTACACGCGCGAGGCCCTCGAGGCGATGGACCTCACGGGCATCGACTCGAAGGGCTACTGCTTCCAGGTCGACATGACCCTGCGCGTCCTCGACGGCGGCGGTCGCGTCGTCGAGGTGCCCATCGAGTTCCGGGAGCGCGAGCTCGGCGAGTCCAAGATGAGCCAGGCGATCGTCGTCGAGGCGATGCTCCGCGTCACGAGGTGGGGCGTCCAGCGTCGGGTGCAGGCCCTGCTCGGTCGGCGACCGGGGCCCCGCTGGGTCGTCGAGGACTGACGTCGGCCGCACGGCACCCGTCGTCGGGCCCGGTCGGCCGGGTCGACGCACCGCGCCGCGCCTCTTGGTGCCCGGCGCTCGTCAGCGGCGGGACGCCTGGGGCAGGCGTGACCGCCACGAGCGTTTGCGGGCGGCGATCGTCGCGATGGCCACGAAGGTCATGAGGGCACCCTCGAACAGCACGAAGCTCTCGGCGACGGCGGTCACGCCGATCAGGACGAGCACGAGGGCGGGCCAGACGTAGGCCACGATGGGGTGGCCCGACGCGGTGATCCAGCTACGCACGAACGCCAACGTGCCGGCGACGACGAGCAACAGCCCCCCGACGAGCCCGAGCTGCAGCCAGATGTCGAAGAAGGCGTTCAGGCCCGTCTCGTGCGGACGGCCGCTGGGGGCGATGATCGTCGAGTACGGGAAGATGTCGGTCGGCCACTGGCCGACGAAGCCCCAGCCGACGATGTCGTGCACGGCCGCCAGCTCGCGGATGCGTGCCCACAGCAGCGTCCGCACCGAGAGGTCGTCGGTCGCGCCGACCGCGTCGAGGAGGCGCACCCGGCCCGCGTAGGCCAGGGCGCCTCCCAGCACCACGATCACCGCGAAGACCGACTGCATCAGGGGCCGCCGTGATTCGGGGGCCCGCCGCAGGGCGTCGAGCGCCACGCCCGCCACGATGAGGACGATGACGGCGATCGCCGTCGCGGGGGAGCGGGCGAAGACCAACGCCGCGAGGGCCAGCACGCCGGACGCCACGGCCTGCCGTCTCGGCACCGACCGGGTGAGGAACTCGACGGCGAAGGTGATGACGGCGAGCGTGGCCAGGAACCCCAGGTAGTTGCGGGTGCCCGAGATGCCCTGGATCGGTCCGCCCGAGGCCAGGTTGCCCTGGATGCCCAGGAACGCGATCGGTTGGTCGATCAGCAGGCCGCTCAGCACCTCGAGCGACAGCGACGCGACGAGCAGGATGCGCAGGGCGTCGCCGAACGCCCGGACCACCTGCACCAGGTCGCGTCCCAGGGCGAGGTACAGCCCCAGGGCGCCGAACCCGACGGCGTAGGCGACGCCGCCGACCGTGACCCACGTGTACTCGCTCCAGAAGACGCTGAGGCCCATGAAGCCGAACAGGGCGATGAGCGACACGGGCAGGATGCCGTGCCATTCGATGTGGTGCCGGCCGCCGACGAGCGACAGCGCGGCGAGGACGACGAGGGTTCCCAGGACGGCCAACGAGCCGGGCCAGCCCATCAGGGCCCTGACGGACTGCGTCGAGAACGCGTACAGCACGATCGCGACCGACAGCGCCTGCGAGAAGTGCCCACCGGCCGAGAAGCCGATCCAGGCCGACAGGTACCGGCGCAGGGGGTCACGGCTGCGGTCGAAGCCCGAACTCACCGGTCGTGGCCCGTCCAGCCGAAGGGGTCGCGACGGGTCACGAGGACGACCACGACGAAGGTGGCCCAGCCCCATTCGACGATCAGCCTCGACTCGGTCAGCCCGTGGACGAGCAGCGCCGTGACGAGCAGCAGCGGCAGCAGGTCGTGGGCGCTGTACGGGGCGGCCACCTCGCGCGACAGCATGCGGCGGTCGACGGCCCACCACCACGACCGCACGACGACCCCGACGATCGTCAGGCCGAAGAGGACGAGGCCGATCCAGCCCAGTTGGAACCACACGTCGAGGTAGGCGTCGTGGGCCTGCAGGTACACGACGCCGTTGCGCTCGGCCAGGTCGGTGAAGGGCTCGACGAACGGGAACCAGTAGCTGACCCAGCCCCACCCGACGACGGGGTGCTGGACGCCGAGGTCGTGGACCGCCGACCAGATGTCGGTGCGACCCGTCAGGTCGGCGCTCTTGCCGGCCAGCTCGAGCAGTGGACCGCGGGCGACGGTGAGGGTCGCGGCGGCGGCGAGCACGACGAGTGCGGCCACGCCGTAGACGGGTGCGCGGCGGCCGGGACCGCGTCGGCGGGTCGCCACGACGAGCAGCAGCACGAGACCCACGGCGACCGCGACCACGGCGACGGTGGCGGAACGGGTCAGCACGAGGGCGAGCACGGACGCCGCGACGCCGACGACGGTCGAGCCGCGGGTGATCGAGCGGTCCGCCGCCTGGACGGCCGTGACGATCAGGGCGAGCAGGGCGATCACGGCCAGGATGTTGCTGTTGCCCTGCAGTCCCTGGATGCGACCCCCCTCGAACAGGACGTCACGGGACCAGAGGAAGGCCGGCGGTCGCCCGGTGCAGTCGAGGTAGACCGGGCAGACGGGACGGCGCACCACGAGCCCGACGACGACCTCGAAGAGCAACGAGGCGACCACGTGGATGCGCAGCGCCCGGCCGAGCGCGGTGACGATGGCAGGCCACGGGGCCACGACCGTGATCGCCAGGGCGCCCACGGTGGTCATCAGGGTGGTGACGACGCCGACGGCCGTCCCGACCGGGTACTGCGACCAGGCGAGGGACGCGACGGCGAACGCGAGGTAGAGCACGAGGAGGCGCGGCAGCGTCCGCACCCGGGGCGGCTGCCGCACGACGAGGACGACCGCCGCGACCACCATCGCCACGCAGGCCGCGCCCCAGCCCCACCACCCCGTGCCGTTGCGCAGGACGTCGCCCCCGAAGAGCACGAGGAACGCGAGCGTCGCGAACGTCGTGGCACCGCGAGCCGGCGCCACTCGGGCGGGCCGCGCGGGCAGCGTCGAGGTCATGGGCACCAGGCTAGACGACGGGGGAGGCGCGGCGGGGCGACCGGGGGCCGCCCCGCCGGACGGCTCAGACGAACGCGGCCTGCCCGGTGATGCTGCGGCCGACGATGAGCGTGTTCATCTCGCGGGTGCCCTCGTAGCTGTAGAGGGCCTCGGCGTCGGCGAAGAAGCGGGCCACGTCGTAGTCGAGCACGATGCCGTTGCCGCCCATGACCTCGCGGGCGTAGCCGACGGTCTCGCGCATGCGGGCCGTCGTGAAGGCCTTCGCGAGGGAGGCGTGCTCGTCGCGCTGGGTGCCCTCGTCGAGCATCTGCGAGCACCGCACCACCATGCCGATGGACGCCGTGATGTTGCCGATGCACTTCACGAGGAGGTCCTGGATCAGCTGGTGCTTCGCGATGGGCTTGCCGAACTGCACGCGCTCGTTCGCGTAGGCCAGGGCGGCCTCGTAGGCCCCGATCGAGTTGCCGACGGCGGCCCAGGCGACCTCGGCACGGGTCAGGCGGAGCACGGCCGCGGTGCTGCGGAACGAGTCGGCCTGCTGCAGGCGGTGGCTCTCGGGCACACGCACGTCCTCGAGGGTGATGTCGGCGTTCTGCACGATGCGCAGGCTCTGCTTGTCCTCGATCTTGGTCGCCGTGTACCCGGCGGTGTCGGTCGGGACGATGAACCCCTTGACCTGGCCGTCCTCGGCGCTCTTCGCCCAGATGATCGTGATGTCGCTGAAGGTCGCGTTGCCGATCCACCGCTTCGAGCCGTTGAGCACCCAGTCGTCGCCGTCACGCGTCGCGATCGTGCGGAGGCCCTGGGCCGAGTCCGAGCCCGAGAGCGGCTCGGTCAGGCCGAACGCCCCGACGAGGTCTCCGCTCGCCATGCGGGGCAGCCACTCGGCGCGCTGCTCGGCCGACCCCCCGACGCCGATCGACCCCATCGCCAGGCCGTTCTGCACGCCGACGAAGGTCGCGACGGACGCGTCGACCCTGGCGAGCTCGAGGGCGACCCAGCCGCGGAAGACCGCGGAGTTCTCGAACGGGCGCGTCTCTTCCCACGGCATGCCGAAGAGCCCGAGCCCGGCGAGGCCCTTGACGATCTCGTGCGGGAAGGTCGCGTCCGCCCAGTGCCGGTTCACACCCGGCTTGACCTCGGTCTCGAGATACCGACGGAGGTCGGCCAGCACGCCCTTCTCACGGTCGGAGAGCAGGTCTTCGTAACCGTAGAAGTCGCTGACGAGAGAGGTGAACGAGGTGAGGGTCGCTGATGACATCCGTGCTCCATTGCTTCGTGTCGGGACGACAGGAGCCTAGGCAGCCGCCCGCCCGAGACCAAGGGGTTGGTAGCTTTGGTCAACGCCCCCAGGCCGTCGACCGCACGGCTTTGTAGGGGGCGACCAAGCACGAGCTCCGACAAGCAGGTAGAACGATGTTCCTCGCCATCACCAACACGCCCCGCGACTACGCCTGGGGATCGACGACGGCCATCGCCGAACTCCTCGGCCGGCGGCCCAGCGGCCGCCCGGAGGCCGAGCTCTGGCTCGGCGCCCACCCGGGGTCGCCGAGCGTGGTCGTCGCCCCGGCGGTCGTCGGCGGGGCCGACACGCTCGCCGACTGGTTCGCCGCCGAGCCGGCCAGGGCCCTCGGCCGCGACCGCGACGAGCTGCCCTTCCTGCTCAAGCTGCTGGCCGCCGACGGCCCCCTGTCGATCCAGGCGCACCCGACGCCCGAGCAGGCCCGAGAGGGCTTCGAGCGCGAGAACGCCGCCGGCGTCCCGCTCGACGCGCCCGAACGCAACTACAAGGACGCCTCGGCCAAGCCCGAGATCATCGTGGCCCTCAGCGACACCTTCGACGCCCTGTGCGGCTTCCGCGAGCCGTCCGAGACGTTGGTCGACGTCGACCTGCTCGACGGCGGTTCCGGGCGGCTGGACCGACTGCGCGGGCACCTGCGCGACTCCCTCCGGGCGACCCTCGCGTTCTTGTTCGAGGGCACCGACGAGTCGGCGGACACGATCGCGGCGGTCAGCGAGCTGGCCGCCGCCCACCGGTCCGGCAGCCCGGGCATCGCCACGGTCGTCGACCTCGCCGAGCGGTACCCGGGCGACCCGGGCGTCGCGCTGTCGCTGCTGCTCAACCGGGTGACCCTGCGCCGCGGCGAGGCGCTCTTCCTGCCCGCGGGCAACGTGCACGCCTACCTCGGCGGGTTCGGCGTCGAACTCATGTCGCCCTCCGACAACGTCCTGCGCGGCGGTCTCACGCCCAAGCACGTCGACGTGCCAGAGCTCATGGAGGTGCTCGACTTCGACCCCCTCCCCGTGCCCCGCCTCGAGCCCGTCGAGGTGGCCCGTGGCGTCGAACGGTTCGCCCCCGCGGGGACGGGCTTCGCGCTGGTCCGGGTCGACGCGGCGGGCCAGGGGGCGGTCGTCGAGATCGGCGGCCCGAGCATCGTCCTGGTCACCGACGGCGAGGTCCACGTGAAGGGCCAGGACGGTACCATCCGCCTCGGCCGGGGCGAGTCCGCCTTCGTCACCCCCGACGAGGTCCGGCTCGCGATGACCGGTGGCGGGACCGCCTACGTGGCCACGCCCGCCTGAGGCCGGCCCCGGCCCCTGGCCGTCGCCGGCGGCCCTCCGTCGGCGGCCCCCGGCCGCCGTCCACCGACGGCGGGGCGGTCGGACGCGACCCGATAGGTTGGCCCCATGTCTTGGTTGGTCACCGGCGGTGCCGGGTACATCGGTTCGCACGTCGTCCGCGAGTTCACGGGGTCGGGCATGGACGCGGTCGTCCTCGACGACCTCTCGTCGGGCCTCGAGGGCTTCGTGCCCGACGGGGTGCCGTTCGTCCGGGGGTCGATCCTCGACCGCGAACTCGTCGAGCGGACGATCGACGCCCACGGCGTGACCGGCGTCGTCCACGTCGCGGGCTACAAGTACGCGGGGGTGTCGGTCCAGCGACCGCTCCACACCTACGAACAGAACGTCACCGGCACCGCCCGCCTGCTCGAGGCGATGTCGAGCCGGGGCGTCGACCGCATCGTCTTCTCGTCGAGCGCGGCCGTCTACGGCACCCCGCCGACCGAGCTCGTCACCGAGGACACCCCGAAGGCCCCCGCGTCGCCCTACGGCGAGAGCAAGCTGATCGGCGAGTGGCTGCTGCGTGACCAGGCCGTCGCCGAGGGCCTGCGCCACACGAGCCTGCGCTACTTCAACGTCGTCGGCTCGGGTCGCCCCGACCTCTGGGACGCCAGCCCGCACAACCTCTTCCCGCTCGTGTTCGCGGCGCTCGCCGAGGGCCGCGCCCCCCGGATCAACGGCGCCGACTACGACACCCCCGACGGCACCTGCGTCCGGGACTACGTCCACGTGGCCGACCTGGCGGTCTCCCACGTGGCGGCGGCCCGACGACTGGACGCGGGCGAAGCCGTCGAGCCCGCCTACAACCTCGGCTCGGGTGGCGGCGTCTCGGTCGCCGAGATCATGACCGCCATGCGCGAGGGCACCGGCGTCGACTTCACGCCCGAGATCGGCCCGCGTCGCCCGGGTGACCCGGACCGCATCGTCGCCGACGGCGGCCTGGCGGCCCGCGACCTCGACTGGCGGATGCGCCACACCTTGCTCGAGATGGTGACCAGCGCCTGGCAGGCCGCACCGCGCGCCTGAGGGCGGGCGCGAGGTCGAAGTCACCCGTTCCGCCCGAAACGTCCCCCGACACGCCGAGGCTCCCTTGCCCCTGATCGGGGGGTGCAGGGTTTATTGGCCCTCGACTTGACGGATGGGTAATGACACCGGTGTAATTACCTTGTCGCGTACATTCACGGGCGATCGACACGAGGGGAGATGCGCTGTGGGCATCCACGAGAACCGCGCCGGCGTCCCGGACGACTGGCACGTCGACCCGATCCAGCTGGGCGTCCCCGGCTCGCCGGCGTCGCGCACCACGGTCGACGACGAGAACCAGCTGGCCTGGCAGGCGGACTCGCTCTGCGCCCAGACCGACCCCGAGGCGTTCTTCCCCGAGAAGGGCGGCTCCACCCGCGACGCGAAGAAGATCTGCGCCTCGTGCGACGTACGGGCCCAGTGCCTCGAGTACGCCCTCCAGAACGACGAGCGCTTCGGCATCTGGGGCGGGCTGTCCGAGCGCGAACGTCGCAAGCTGCGCAAGCGGGCCTGACCCGCGCCTCCTCGGTCCTCGACCGCATCGGCCACGACGGCACCGACCCTCCGGGGCCGGTGCCGTCGCCACGTGGCGGGCGGGTGGCGACGCTCGCCGCGGGGCGCGGAGGGACGAGGAGGCGCGGGTCGCCACGACTCGCCCGTCGCGTCGGCGCGCCGACCAGGTGCCCGCGTCGGTGCGACCTAGGCTGCTCAGGTCATGCAGCCGAGAGTCACAGCGATCCTCGTCGCCCCTGGTGGAGCGACCTACCTCGACCGAACCCTCGACGGGCTGTCGCGTCAGACGCGTCCCCCCGAGGCGCTGGTGGTGGTCGACACCGGCGGCAAGGACTCGGCCGCCGGTCGGCTCTCGCTGAGCGGCGCCGCGCAGCTGGCCTCGCTTCCGGACGTCGGGACCTTCGGCGCGGCCGCGGCCCACGGCGTCCGGCTCTCGGACCCGGGCGACGCGTCTCCGGACGACTGGGTGTGGCTGCTCGGCCACGACAACGCCCCCGCACCCGAGGCGCTCGAGCACCTCATGTCCACGGTCGAGGTCTCACCGTCGGTCGCCGTCGCGGGCCCGAAGCTGATGCGCTGGGGACGACCCGGCGTCATCGCCGAGTTCGGCGAGACGGTGACCCGGTACGGGGCCTCGCTCGCCCGGGTCGAGAACGAACTCGACCAGGGGCAGCACGACGTGATCGACGACGTGCTCGGCGTCGCGGCCGGCGGCATGCTCGTCCGCCGCACCGTCTGGAACGCCCTGGGGGGATTCGACCCCGCCCTGCCGCACGTCGACGCCGCCCTCGACTTCTCGATCAGGGCCCGGCTCGCGGGACACCGCGTGGTGCTCGTGCCCGACGCCAAGGTCGACAGCGCGGGCCCGCCGGAAGAGTTCGGGCACGGTCCGGTCGGGCACGCCCGTCGGGCCCGCCTGCACCGGGCCGCCCAGCTGCACCGGCGCCTGGTCTACTCGTCGGCCGTCCTGCTGCCGCTGCACTGGCTGAGCCTCGTGCCCCTCGCGGTCGTCCGCAGCGTCTGGCACCTGCTGACCAAGAACCCCGGAGCCGTCCTCGGCGAGTTCGCCACCGCGTTCCGGGCCGCGTTCGGGGGCTCGCACGTCGGAACGGCGCGTCGCTCGCTCGCCCGCACGAGGACCGTCGGCTGGGCGTCGGTCGAACCGCTCCGGGCGTCACGGTCGCTGCTGCGCGAACGTCGCGTGACCGACCGCGACGCCCAGGTCGCGTCCGTCGAGGACGCACCCGACCCCCGCGCCAGCTTCGTCCACTCCGGTGGGCTGTGGGTCGTGCTGGTCGCGGCCGTCGTCGGGGTCGTCGCGTTCCTGCCGTTGCTCGGCAACCCCGCGGTGACCGGCGGGGGACTGCTGCCGCTCAGCACCTCGGTGGGGCAGTTGTGGTCGTCGGTCGGCTACGGCTGGCGCGAGATCGGCACGGGGTTCGTCGGCCCGTCCGACCCCTTCACGGCGCTCGTCGCCGTCCTGGGCACGATCACGTTCTGGTCGCCCTCGACGGCGATCGTCGGTGTCTACGTCGTCGCCCTGCCCCTCACCGCCCTCGGCGCGTGGTTCGCCACGCGTCGCGTCACCCGCCGCGCGTGGGTGCCGGCCGTCGCCGCCGCCCTCTACGCCCTGTCGTCCCCCCTGCTCTCGGGTCTGCAGTCCGGTCACCTGGGCGCGGTCATCGCGCACGTGACGCTGCCGTTCCTCGTCTGGGCCATGGTCGGGGCCGCGAGGTCGTGGACCGCCGGGGCCACCGCCTCCCTGCTGTTCGCGGTCGCCGCGGCCGCCGCCCCCTCGCTGATCCCCGCCCTGCTCGTCGGCTGGCTCGGCTCGATCGTCAGCAGGCCCCGGGGCACCCACCGGCTCGTCGCGGTGCCGCTGCCCGCCCTGGCGCTCTTCGCCCCCCTCGTGATCGCCCAGCTGCAGCGGGGCACCTGGTGGGCCGTGTTCGCCGATCCGGGGGTGCCCACCCGCTCCGACCCCGCCTCGCCCCTGCAGCTGCTGCTGACCTCGCCCGAGACGGGCCTGAACGGCTGGACGGCCGTCATCATCGGCACGGGCTTCTCGGCGGCCACCCTCGCCGTCCTGGTCGCCGTGGCGATCGCCCCCCTCGCCCTGCTGGCGGTGGCCTCGCCGTTCGTCGGCTCGCAGCGCCGGGCCGTGCCCGCGCTGGCCCTCGCCCTGTTGGGCTACCTCACCGCCGTCGCCGCGACCCACGTGTCGGTCACGGGCGTGGGCAGCGACACGACGACCATCTGGGCGGGCAGCGGCCTGAGCCTCTACCTGCTCGGACTCGTCGGCGCCGCCGCCGTCACCCTCGACCGGCTGCCGAGGGCCGCGCCTCCCGCGGGGGCCCTCGTCGCCGTGCTCGCCGTCGCGGCCGCGGCGCCCACCGTCGTGGCCTCGTTCGGTCCCGTCGCCGACGTCCGCCCGAGTTCGGGTCGCATCCTGTCGGCGTACGTCACGGCCGAGGCCGAGGCGACCCCCGACGTCGGGACCCTCGTGCTGACGCCCCAGCCCGACGGCTCGCTCGCCGTCTCGCTCGAGCACGGCCAGGGGGCGACGCTCGACGACCAGTCGACGCTCGACTCGACCGCGCAGCGCCTCACCTCGGTCAACGAGGACCTCACCGTCCTGGCGGGCAACCTCGTCAGCCGCAGCGGCTTCGACCCCACCGACGACCTCCGCCGGCTCGGCGTGGGCTTCGTGCTGCTCTCGGCGACGGACGACGACGGCGACGCCGACCGCCTCGGTCAGCGAGCCGGCGAGGCACTGGACGCCGACGCGCTCTTCCTGCCGGTCGGCGACACCTCGAACGGCCTGCTCTGGCGGTACGTCGAGGCAGCCGACGAGCGAGAGGGGCACCCCGGCGCCGGGCCGCTGCGCCCGATCGTCCTGATCAGCTGGGGCCTGGTCTTCGGCTCGGCCCTGCTGCTCGCGATCCCGACGTCGCCCCGCCGACGCCGTTCGCGGGCGGGGACCCCCGAGGCCGAGCAGCCCGCCACGACCTTCGACGAGGAGCGAGATGAATAAGCGATCGGTCTTCTCGACCACGGGACGCGTCGCGGTCGGCGTCGTCGGCCTCGCCGTCGCCGCGGCGGTCGTCGGCGGTGCGGCCGTGCTGCCCCTGCCGCGCTTCGAGACCGTGCCGGCCGGTCAGCTCGTCACACCGGTGCCCGTCGACCAGCAGCGCGTCTGCACGGGGTCGCTCCTGCAGCTCTCCGACGCCGAGGGGCAGCAGGCGACGACCGCCAGCTCGGTCGGCCGGGCCGACGTCGTCCGTCGATCGAGCGGGGGAGACGTCGACGTCGACGTCCTCACCGGCGCGGACGGCAGCGACTCGCGCCCGTCCGTGGTGACGGCCCCCGTCGAGGGCGACGACGTCCCCCTCGTCGCGGCAGCACAGAGCCAGTCGGTCGACGACGGCGACCTGCGGGGTTTCGCCTCGGCGCCGTGCACCGAACCCACCAGCTCGACCTGGCTGATCGGCGGCTCGACCGAGACCGGGCGCGTCTCGCTCATCAGTCTCGTGAACCCCAGCGACGTGAACGCCACCGTCGACCTCGACATCCGGTCCGAGACCGGTGACGTGCAGGGCCCGGGCATCGACGGCATCGTCGTCGCCCCCCGCAGTCAGAAGGTGGTGCCCCTCTCGGGCTTCGCCACGGGACTCGTGTCGCCGGCGGTGCACGTGTCGAGCCGAGGTGGGCAGATCGTCGCGACCCTGCAGCAGAGCGTCGTCCGGACCCTCGAGCCGGGCGGGGTCGACATCGTGACCGGCTCGGCCGCGCCCGCGCGGGAGTCGGTCGTGCCGGGGATCGTCGTGCGCGACTCCGCCAACCTCGAGGGCGCACTGGCCGACCCGTCGTCGTCCGACCTGCAGTCGGTCCTGCGCGTCCTCGTGCCGGGCCGGGACGCCGCCAGCCTGACGGTCTCGCTGGCCACCGACGACGGCACCGGGACCACCTTCGAGACCCGGGTCGAGGGCGGCCGCGTCACCGACGTGCCGATCGACGGCCTCGAGGACGGCGTCTACACCGCCACCGTGCGGTCCTCCACCGCCGTCGCCGTGGCCGCGAGGACCTCGACCGTCGGCTCGGACGGCGCCGGCGTCGACCTCAGCTGGGCCGCGTCGTCGCCGCGTCTGTCGGGTGACACCCAGACCGTCGTGCCCGAGGGGGACGGGGGCCGGTTCTGGCTCGTCAACCCCGGGCAGGAGGCCGTCACGGCGCGCGTCACGATCGGTGACGCCGACGAGCAGGACGTCGAGGTGGCCGGGGGGTCGACGGTCGGCCTCGACGTGGCCTCCGGCGACGCCGTCCTGGTCGAGGACGCCGACGGACTGCGGGCCGGCGTCAGCTTCTCGGCCACCGCGGCGATCGCGGCCTGGCCCGTGACCTCGCCGTTCGCGGCGTCGACCCCGGTGACCGTCTACCCCTGACCCCGGTCAGCCGTCGCGCCAGCGGTCGGGTGCGAGCTCCCACGGGTCCTTGCCGAGGAGGTCCGCGACGGCCCGGAACACGTAGCCCTCGACGAGCACGCGGTGGTTCCACTCGTCCTCGGCCGAGCCGCGACGGTCGTGCGAGGGCGCCAGCCGTTCGATCGGCAGGCGGTAGAGGACGACCCGACCCGCGGCCCGGTCGACCGACCACCGTTCGACCCTCGTGCGATCGGGTTCGGCGGGCAGGCCGGCGACCTCGAACGACGTGTCGGCCAGCTCGTCGGGCCACGCCTCGCGCAGGTAGTCGGCGGTCGCCGCGACGATGTCGTCGAAGAGGTCGACCCGCGTGCGGAGGAACGGCAGGTGGGGCCCTGCGGCCGACGACCGGAGGCCTCGTCCGTGGCGGTCCCGCCGACGGGACCGGTCGGTGACGCGTGCGCGGCGGGCCTTGCTCATCCGCCCATCGTAGGCCCGTCGAGGAGGCGCGGGTCGGCCCCCGGGGACGTCGCGGTAGTCTGGCGGGCAGATGAACGGACGACCCTGCAGCAAGGTGACGTGCCACGACGAGGCCGTCGCGACGCTGACCTACGTGTACGCCGACTCGATGGTCGTCGTGGGTCCGCTCAGCGGCCGGGTGGAGCCCCACGGGTACGACCTCTGCGCCCGACACGCGGCCTCGCTCTCGGTGCCTCAGGGATGGCAGGTGCTGCGCCAGGTAGTTTTGGGCCATGACCACTGAGAACGACCCCGTCGACCTGACCGCCTTCGTCAAGACCTACGACGTCCGCGGGCTCGTCGGCAGCCAGTTGACCGAGACCGTGATCGAGGCCTTCGGTGCGGCCTTCGCCGACGAGATCGACGCCGCCGGCCGCGACCTCGTCGTCGGCCACGACATGCGCGACTCGTCGCCGGGCTTCGCCGCCGCCTTCGCGCGCGGCGCCCGCGCCCGCGGCGCGAACGTCGTCGCCCTCGGCCTGTGCTCGACCGACGAGTCGTACTTCGCCTCCGGCTCGCTCGACGCTCCCGCCGCCATGTTCACCGCCAGCCACAACCCGGCCACCTACAACGGCATCAAGATGAGCCGAGCCGGTGCCCAGGGCATCAGCCTCGACACGGGGCTGTCCTCGATCCGTGACCGCGCCTCCTCGTTCCTGGCCGACGGCATCGAGGCCGTCGACGAGCCCGGCGCCGTGCGCGAGCACGACGCCCTGCCCGACTACGCGGCGTACCTGCGCGGCCTCGTCGACCTGTCGGGCATCCGACCGATCAAGATCGTCGTCGACGCGGGCAACGGCATGGGCGGCCTGACCGTCCCCGCCGTGCTCGGCGAGGCCGCGGGCCTGCCGAAGCTGCCGATCGAGATCGTCCCGCTCTACTTCGAGCTCGACGGCACGTTCCCGAACCACGAGGCCAACCCGCTCGACCCGGCGAACCTCGTCGACCTGCAGAAGGCCGTCCTCGAGCACGGCGCCGACCTCGGGCTCGCCTTCGACGGCGACGCCGACCGGTGCTTCGTCGTCGACGAGAAGGGCGACGCCGTCACGCCGTCGGCCGTGGCCGCCATCGTCGCGGTGCGCGAGATCGCCCGCGTCCGGGCGGCCGAACCCGACGCCGAGATCGCGGTGATCCACAACCTCATCACCTCGCGTGCCGTGCCAGAGGCCATCCAGGCCGCGGGGGCCACGCCGGTGCGCACGCGCGTCGGCCACTCGCTCATCAAGGACGAGATGCGCGCGACCGGGGCGATCTTCGGCGGCGAGCACTCGGCCCACTACTACTTCCGCGACTTCTGGAGCGCCGACAACGGCATGCTGGCGGCGATGCACGTCCTGGCCGAGTTCGGCTCGCAGTCCGAGCCGCTGTCGACCCTGACCGACCGGTACACGCCCTACGCCGCCAGTGGTGAGATCAACTCGACGGTCACCGACGTCCCGGCGGCCTACGCCCGCATCGTCGAGGCCTACACGGGCGTCGGCGAGTTCGACGAGCTCGACGGCCTGACGGTGAGCGGCTCGTCCGACGACGGGTTCTGGTGGTTCAACGTGCGCCCCTCGAACACCGAGCCGTTGCTGCGCCTCAACGCCGAGGCGGCGACGCCCGCCGGCATGGAGCGCGTCCGCGACCACGTGCTGGGCCTGATCCGGGGTTGACCCGGGGCGCTCCTCGTCGCGGCCCGTGGCCGCGTCGGGGAGCGTACCCCCACGGGGTATCCTGGCCCGAGGTCACGACACGGTCAGGAGGCGCGGGTGGCGCAGCACGGTGAGCGGACGTCGGCGGCGCACGTCGGCTACAGCGGCGACAAGGAACAGATCGTCAAGCGGCTGCGCCGGGCCGAGGGCCAGGTGCGGGGCATCCAACGCATGGTCGAGGACGACACCTACTGCATCGACGTGCTGACCCAGGTCAGCGCCGCGACCCGCGCCCTCGAGACCGTGGCCCTGCAGCTGCTCGAGGACCACCTCGCCCACTGCGTCGCCCAGGCCGCCCGGGAGGGCGGCGACGTCGCGGACGCCAAGGTGCGCGAGGCGTCGGCGGCCATCGCTCGGCTCGTCCGGTCGTGACGCACTAGCGGCGGGGGAACCCCGGCACGGTCTCGGTGAGGGCCGGCGTGAGACGCGCGAGCAGCGCCGCCTCGCGGGCCAGCGCCGCGGCCTCGCGCTGCCGACGCAGCGCCGAGACGCCCGCGAGCAGGAACTCCGCGTCGCCGGGCGGCACGGGCGAGACGTAGGGGACCGCCTCGGCCGCCAGCTCGTCGGCGACGCGACGACGGCTGGCCGGCGAGAGCTGGGGGGCCTGCTGCAGGAACGACGCGATGCGGCGGGCGAGCCCGTCCGGGAGGCGCGCGACGTCGGCGACCCGGGCCCACCCCTGCAGGTGTGCGGGGACCCCGTAGACCACGTGCGTCGCCCTCGGCACGCGCTCGTTGCGGCTGTACGTGCCGGCCATGAGGTCGCCGAGGCGCCGGGACGAGCCGTTCAGCAGCGCGACCACGACGGCCAGGCCGCCGCTCGTGAAGACGATCTCGAGCAACCCCACCAGCGCGCGGGTCAGGGCGTGACGCAGGCCGATCGCGCCTCCGTCGGTGCGGACGATGCGGGCACCCACGGCGAGCTTGCCGAGGGACCGCCCGTGGCTCGCGGTCTCGACGACGGTCGGCACCACGATGAAGCAGACGGCGATCGACGCCACCAGGAACGCCTGGGAGATCGCGTCGTCGAGCACCCCGGCCTCGTTGAGCAGGGAGACGAGCACCAGCGCGCCCACCAGCAGCAGGGCGTAGGCGAGGTAGTCGATCAGCACGCCCGCGGCCCGCAGCACGAAGCTCGTCGGGCGGAGGTCGAGGGCGACCGCCTCGCCCGTGACGAGTTCGTCGCCGCCCGCCGTGAACGCCTCGACCTGGTCGGGGCGCAACGCCACCGGGGAGGCGCCTCGTGCCTTCGTGCGCGACATGCCTATCATCTAAGCAGAATGGACATCGACGCCTACGCCGCCGCCCACGGTCACGACTGGGCCGAGCTCGACCGTCTGGCCCGACGGCGTCGCCTGAGCGGACCCGAGGCCGACGAACTCGTGCGCCTCTACCAGTCGGGGGCGGGGCAGCTGTCCGCGCTCAAGACCGCCACCGGCGACTCGGTGCCCGCCGACCGCCTGTCGATGTCGCTGTCGAGGGCCAGGCTGAGGTTCACGGGCGCCGGTCGCGACCTGTTCGCCCAACTGCCCGCCTTCTTCGTCGCGCAACTGCCCGCCGCGCTCTACCGGGTGCGCTGGTTGTCGCTCGTCCTGACGCTCGTGACGGTCGTCGTCGCCGCGGTGTTCGCCGTCTGGGCGGCGAACACGCCGGCCCTGCTCGCGTCGTTCGGCAGCGAGGAGTTCCGTCGTCAGTTCGCCGAGCAGGACTTCGTGCAGTACTACTCCGAGAGCGCGTCCACCTCGTTCACGGGCCAGGTGTGGACCAACAACGCCTACATCGCGGCCCAGTGCGTGGCGTTCGGCATCACGGGGGTGTGGGTGCCGTACGCGATCCTCAGCAACGCGATGAACGTCGGCATCTCGGCCGGGCTGATGGCCGACCAGGGGCGACTCGACCAGTTCTTCCTCTACATCGCGCCCCACGGCCAGCTCGAGCTGTACAGCATCTTCGTCGCCGGGGCCGCCGGCCTGATGATCTTCTGGTCGTGGGTGGCACCCGGTGCCCGCACCCGCGGCCAGGCGCTCGCGCAGGACGGCCGGGCGCTCGTGACCATCGCCGTCGGCCTCGTGCTCTCGTTGCTGGTCTCGGGGGTCATCGAGGGGTTCGTGACCCGTCAGGCCTGGCCCTGGCCGGTCAAGATCGGCATCGGCACGGTGGCCCTGCTCGGCTTCCTGGCCTACCAGTGGGTGCTCGGCGGCCGGGCGCACCGGGCCGGTCAGACCGGCGACCTCGACGAGTTCGAGGCCGGGGCGACCCAGCTCGTCGCCGACTGACCCGGTCGTCCGCACCGCCGGGCGGGGTCGGAGCCGGTCGGCCGCCTCCCGTCGCCCCACCGTCGGGGCGGGGTCAGAGCCGGCCGGCCGCCTTCAGCGCCAGGTACCGGTCGGCGAGGGCCGGCGGGAGGTCGGCCGGTGCCCCGGTGACGACGTCGGCACCGACCTGGCGGAGGGCCGCCGCGACGCGAGCCTGGTCAAGGCGTGCCCTCTCGGCTGCCGCGGCCCGGTAGACCTCGGCGCGGTCGCCCCGGCGCAGCACCGTCTCGTCGAGGGCGGGGTCGGTCACCGACGCGACGACCACGAGGTGCTGGCGCGTCAGCTGGGGGACGGCCGCGAGCAGTGAGCGCGAGGCGCCCGGACTGTCGACCGTCGTGGCGAGGACGACCAACGCCCGTCGCGAGGTCACCGAGCGGACCAGGGCGGGCACCGCGGCCCAGTCGGTCTCGACGAGCTCGGGCTCGACGGGGGCCATGGTCTCGACCATCGACGACAGCAGGGCCGGCCCGGTCGTGCCCTGCACCCGACCACGGACGCGCCGGTCGAAGAGGACCACGTCGACGCGGTCACCGGCCCGTGACGCGAGGGCCCCGAGCAGCAGGGCGGACTCGAACGCCGTGTCGAGCCGGGGCTCGTCGTCGATGCGGGCCGCCGAGGTGCGCCCGGTGTCGACCACGACGACGACGCGGCGGTCGCGCTCGGGTCGCCAGGTGCGGACGACGAGGCCGTCGCGGCGGGCGGTCGCCCGCCAGTCGATGGAGCGGACGTCGTCGCCACGCACGTACTCGCGCAGGCTGTCGAACTCGGTGCCCTGGCCTCGGATCATGACGCTCGTGCGCCCGTCGAGCTCACGGAGGCGCGCCAGCCGCGACGGCAGGTGCTTCCGTGACGAGAAGCGGGGCAGGACGCGCACCGCCCCCGGCACGTCGTGCGTCGCCTGGCGCCCGGCGAGCCGGAGCGGCCCGATCGTCCGGACGGTCACCCCGCCGGCCCGGCGCTCGCCCCGGCGGAACGGGGTCAGCGAGACCGTGACGGTCGTCGCCCTGCCCGGTCGCAGCGTCACCCGGTGACGGGTCGGCGTGGCGCCGGCCGAGGGCGGCCACGCGTCACGCAGCAGGCCGCGGAGGGTCCGTCGGCCCTCGTTCACGACCACCAGCCGAGCCGGCGCGCTCTCGCCCAGGCGCATGGCACCGGGCAGGTCACGGCGCAGCGAGAGAGACCGCGGGGACGCCGCGAGGGCCACGTCGACGACCGTCAGGGCGACGACGACCCCCAGCCACCCGACGATCGCCCAACCGCTGCCCGTCGCGACGACGGGCACGACCCCCAACGCGACGAGCGCGACGAACCACCCGGTGATCGCCATGGCTAGAGCGGCACCCGGACCTGCTGCAGCACCGAGCGGACGATGCCGTCGGCGTCGACGCCCTCGAGTTCGGCCTCGGGACGCAGCTGGAGGCGGTGTCGGAGGACGGGCAGCGCCATGGCCTGCACGTGGTCGGGGGTGACGTGGTCGAAGCCGGTCAGCCAGGCCCACGCCTTCGAGGCCGCGAGCAGGGCCGTCGACCCGCGGGGGCTGACGCCGATCTTGACCGACGGGCTCTCCCGCGTGGCGCGAGCCAGGTCGACCATGTAGGCCAGCACGTCGGGGGAGGCGCCGACCCGGGCCACCTCGGCCTGGGCGCGGGCCAGGTCGTCGGGGCCGAGCACGGCGGTGACCCCCGCGGCCCGCAGGTCGCGGGGCGAGAATCCCGCGGCGTGCCGCCCGAGCACCTCGACCTCGGCGTCCCGCGGCGGCAGGTCGAGCGTGAGCTTCATCAGGAAGCGGTCGAGCTGGGCCTCGGGCAGCGTGTAGGTGCCCTCGTACTCGACGGGGTTCATGGTCGCGGCGACGAGGAACGGCGTCGGCAGGGGGCGGCTGACGCCGTCGACCGAGACCTGGCGCTCCTCCATCGCCTCGAGCAGGGCGGACTGGGTCTTGGGGGGCGTGCGGTTGATCTCGTCGGCGAGCAGGACGTTCGTGAAGACCGGGCCCGCCCGGAACTCGAACTCACCCGACTTCGCGTCGTACACGAGCGACCCGGTGATGTCGCCGGGCATCAGGTCGGGGGTGAACTGGACCCGGGCCGTCTCGAGCGACAACGAGTGGCTGAGCGCACGGACGAGCAGGGTCTTGGCGACCCCGGGGACACCTTCGAGCAGGGCGTGCCCCTGTGCCAGCAGGGTCACGATCAGGCCCGTGACGGCACCGTCCTGGGCGACGACCGCCTTGCCCACCTCGGTGCGCACGCGGGCGAAGGTCTGCTGAAGTTCTGAGCTCATCTGGTGGTCTTCTCCGTGAGGGGGATCGGTGCGGGGACGAGGGAGGCGGGGACGCCCGAGGCGGACACGGGAGGCGCGGGGCGGGTCACGACGGAGCCACCGCCCGGTGCACCGCGCGCTCGAGGTCGAGCAGGCTGTCGCTGAGCGCCACCAGCTCTCGGTCGTCGACCGGATCGGCGTCGACGAGGACGTGGCGGAGGCCCCGTGGGTCGGCAGCCGTCAGCACGGCCACGCGCGCGACCACCTCGTCGACCGAGGCGGTCGTCGACAGGCCGGTCACCCGGGCGAGACGACCCAGCGTCCCGATGCGCAGCTGGTCGAGGGCGTGACCGCGGTGCCCCGACCGCTCGTACAGCCGGGCCCGGCCCTCGGTGGTCTCGGACGCCCTCACGGTCACCGGCAGCCGTTCGACGACGAGGGCGCCGAGTCGTCGACCCCGCCACACCATGGCCGCGACGCCGGCGAGCAGCAACACGACCAGGGACGGGGTGACCCACGAGGGGGTGAGCGTGGCCAGCGTCCCGGAGCCCTCGGGCAGGTCGTCGGCCGAGGGCAGGTACCAGGTCAGCTCGGAGGACTCGCCCAGCAGGGCGAGGGCGAAGGCCGCGTCGTCGTCCGACGAGATCGAGCCGTTGCTCAGGGCGCCGGTCGCCCCCACGACCGTCACCCGGGTGCCGCCGTCCTCGACCTCGACGAGGCCGTGGCCGTCGTCGCTCGGCAGGCAGCGGACCGCTCCGGGGAGGTCGGAGTCGTACGCCACGCCCGTGACGTCGACGCGGGACGCCTGGCGCAACGCGGGCAGCGCGCACGAGGGGGACGCCACGGCGTCGGTCACCTCGGCGGTGGCTCGGACGTCGACCCCGAGGCTCTCGAGCGCCGCGGGCCCGGGCGCGAGCAGGACGAGGTGGGAGGCCTCGGAGGCGAGTCGTCGCCACTGCTCGGCGA
This sequence comes from Frigoribacterium sp. PvP054, assembly GCF_040547465.1. Classification (NCBI taxonomy): domain Bacteria; kingdom Bacillati; phylum Actinomycetota; class Actinomycetes; order Micrococcales; family Microbacteriaceae; genus Frigoribacterium; species Frigoribacterium sp. PvP054. Next base: position 304,509 of record NZ_JBEPPU010000001.1, on the reverse strand, counting down.
CGAGGAACCCGTCGGCGTCGTCCACGACCACCGTGCCGCCGCCGGAACCGTCCGTGCCGTCCCCGCCGGCGAGCCGGTCCGTCGTCGCGTCGAAGCGCGTCGTCACGGTCACGTCGACGCCCTGGGCGCCCAGCACCTCGACGAGCGCCTTCGCCCCGCCGGGGGCGGCGTTCGCGGGCCCGAGGGGGCGTCCCTCGCCCGAACCCGAGCCGACGACGAGGGCGGCCGCCACCCCGAGCGCCAGCACGAGGGCGAGCGCGAGCCAGAACCGGGCGCGGCGCAGCGTGGCCCCGAGGGTCGGCGTCGTCACCATGCCGGTCGCACCGTCGCGTGCCGTGGTGGTCACGCGTCGACCCACCGAGAGGCCGTGACGCGGCGGTCGAGGTCGGCGACGGCCCGGTAGGCGTCGTCGGTGCCCGGCCGGTCGAGGTAGCGAACGCCGTCGAAGGCCGCCGCGGCCTCGGCGAACCCGCCCCGCAGGTCGGGAAACACGTCACCGGCCCGTCGCGCCACGTCGTTCGCCGTCGTGCCGGGCGAGACCGCGACGTCGCCGCGTTCGTCGAGCCCGCGGGCGATGGCCCGGAACGCCTCGGCCACGGCCAGAGTCAGGTCGCCCCGGGCGGCCGCGGCGCGGGCGGCCGTGCGCATCGCCTCGCTGTCGCGGGCGTCGTCGTCGCCGAAGAGGACCGGGGCGCGGGTCGACCGGCGGTTCAGCCGGGGCACCCCGTAGACGAGCAGCACGACGACGACGACCACCACGACGACCGCGAGCAGGACGATCAGGGCGACGGCCGGGGCCCCCTCGGTGCCGCCGAACCGGATCGAGCCGAGCCAGTCCCAGAACGCCTGCGCGGCCCGGTCGAGCCACGACGGCTGCGCGGCCACGTACTCGGGCTTCGTGAGCTCACGGAGGACGTCGCGTCGCGCGTCGTCGGCGTCGGGTGTCAGCGGCGGCCCGGCGGCGAAGGGCAGCCCGGTCACCAGCGCGGTGCTCCCGGCGGTGTCGTCGGGACGATCGGGGCGTCGGGGGTGCGGAAGGGGTCCGGCTGCCCGTCGACGGCCCGCCCGCCCCGTTCGACGTACCGCACCAGCTCGAGGTCGAGCCCCTCGGTCCGGATGCGGCGGTCGACGTAGACGAGCCCGGCCGACGCCGCCTGCAGCACCGAGCCGATGGCACCGATGACCGCCGTGATGCCGAGGGTCACCGCGTAGGTGCCCGCCGTCAACGCGACGAAGGTCGGGTCGGTCACGTCTCCGGTGGGGGCGAGGGTGCCGGTCAGGACGCTGAAGAGCACCGAGAACGGCGTCGCGACGACCTGGGAGGCGATCTGCACCATCAGGAACACGAGGGCGATCACGCCGAAGGTCCGCCAGAAGGAGGTGCGGGTCAGCGACCACGAGCGCCTCACCGCCGCGCCCAGCCCCATCCGCTCGAGGACGATGGCGCTCGGCACCAGGCTGGTCTTCACGGTCACCCACACCCCGAGGACGAGGAGGCCGAGGCCCAGCAGGACCCCGACGCCGATGCCGATGCCGATGCTCGGCCCCGTGCCGACGGCGACGCCGACCACGACGACCCCGGCGACGAGAGCCAGCGCCACGACGTAGGCGGCGGTCAACAGGGCGGACCAGCCGACGAGGGTGCCGAGGCGGCCCTTCGCCAGGGCCCAGAGCCCCCCGAGCCGCAGCTTCTCGCCGAGCGTCTGACGCGCCGTCTCGAGCACGAAGAGGCCCTGCAACAGCGCCGTGACGATCACCTGGAGGGCGATCGGCACGAGGGCCGAGGCGGCCACGATCGCGACGGCCCCGGCGAGGACCGCGTCGCGGTCGCGGGGCAGGGCCTGCTCGACCCGGCCGAAGGCGAGGAAGGCGCTGCCACCGGTGACGAGCACGGTCACCACCAGCAGGACGACCTGCGACAGCAGGGCCGTCCCGAAGGTCGTCCGGGGATTGCGGCGGAAGACCTGGAACGAGGCGCCGAGGATCTCGCCGAAGGTCAGGGGACGCAACGGCACGAGCCCCGGCTTCGGCGGGGGAGTCCAGCCGGGGGCCGGCAGGTGGCCCCCGACGGGCGGCGTCGGCGTGGGCACCGGACCGGCGGTCGACGGGTCGACCCGCTCACCCCAGCGCGGCGGCGACGCGTCGCCTCCGGGCGTGCTCCAGGCGTTCGGATCGCTCATGGTCCCCCTGGTCGTCCTGCCCGTGAGGTCGTCCTCACGAGTGTGTTCATGTTTCCACACCGGACGCAGCGCTGCCAGCCGATGCGCGCCTCCTGCACTAATCTGTCCTGACGTGCCGCCTCCCGAGCGGCCCAGCCCCGACGGAGAACATGAACCCGCGCATCCTCGTGGTCGACGACGACCCGGCGCTCGCCGAGATGATCGGCATCGTCCTTCGCGCCGACGAGTTCGACCCCCACTTCTGCGGCGACGGCAGCGGCGCCCTCGAGGCGTTCCACGAGGCCACGCCCGACCTGGTGCTGCTCGACCTCATGCTGCCGGGCCTCGACGGCATCGAGGTGTGCCGGCTCATCCGCGCCGAGAGCGGGGTGCCGATCATCATGCTGACGGCCAAGGGCGACACGGCCGACGTCGTCCGCGGGCTCGAGAGCGGCGCGGACGACTACGTGGTCAAGCCCTTCAACCCGAAAGAGCTGGTCGCCCGCATCCGCACCCGGTTGCGCCCCGCCACCGAGCCCACGAACGACGTGCTCACCGTCGGCGACCTGCGTCTCGACGTCGCCGCCCACGAGGTGCGCCGGGGCGACACGCCGATCGCCCTCACCCCGCTCGAGTTCGAGCTGCTGCTCGCGCTGGCGTCGAAACCGCAGCAGGTCTTCACGCGCGAGATGCTGCTCGAGCAGGTCTGGGGCTACCACTACAAGGCCGACACGCGTCTCGTGAACGTCCACGTCCAGCGGCTGCGGGCCAAGGTCGAGCACGATCCCGACGCTCCGCGCATCGTCACCACCGTGCGCGGCGTGGGCTACCGCGCCGGCGCGGGTTCGTAGCCCGGCGGGTGACGCTCGTGTCCGCGACGCAGGGGCCCGGACCGGGGCCGGCCCGGCGACGGGGCGCGGCGTCCACCTGGTGGCCGCCGGCGTGGCGCACCTGGCCGACGAGGGTGGTCCGCTTCTGGCGCTCGTCCCTGTCGTTCCGCACGGTGGCGCTCACCGTGGTGCTCTCGACCGTGGCCGTGACGATCATCGGCACGCTCATCTCGGTCACCATCGGGACGAGCCTGTACGACCAGCGCCGCGAGCAGGTCGAGGCCGAGAGCGTCCGCGCCACGCTGTTGGCCCAGAACATCTTCGACTCGGCGACCGCGACCGAGGACGCCAACCAGGTCGAGCTCGACGCGCTGCAGAACGAGGCGCAGACCGCCATCCTCGGCTCGACCTCGAGCCCCGGCGGGACGAGCATCGCCATCCTCCGCACCCCGGGGCAGAACAGCCCCCAGACGATCCAGAACATCGCCAGCCCCGACTTCCCCGACTCGGTGATCTCGCCGGCGCTCCGCGAGGCCGTGGCGACGGACGACGGACGCCTGTCGATGCAGTCGGTGTCGCTGCCCCCCACGTCGCAGGGCGGCGGATCACCGGGCATCGCGGTCGGGTCGACCCTGCAGGTGCCCACCGCAGGCCAGTACGAGCTCTACCTCGTCTACGACCTCAGCGACGCGCAGGCCACCCTCGACCTGATGCAGCGGACGCTCGGCATCGGGTCGCTCGCGCTCGTGCTGCTGATCGGCGCGATCACGTACCTGGTGGTCCGTCTCGTCGTCGGGCCGATCCGCACCGCGGCCGAGACGAGCCAGAAGATCGCGGCCGGTCACCTCGAGGAGCGCATCCCCGAGAAGGGGCAGGACGTCGTGGCCACGCTCGGGCGGTCGTTCAACGGCATGGCCGACGCCATGCAGCGTCAGATCTCGCAGTTGGCCGAGCTCTCGCGCGTCCAGCAACGGTTCGTGAGCGACGTCTCGCACGAGCTCCGCACGCCGCTGACCACCATCCGGTTGGCCGGCGACGTGCTGTACGACCAGCGCACGTCGTTCACCCCGTCGGCCGCCCGGACGGCCGAGCTGTTGCACACCCAGGTCGACCGGTTCGAGCTGTTGCTGGCCGACCTCCTCGAGATCTCGCGGTTCGACGCCGGGGCCGTCGAGCTCGAGACCGAGCCGGTCACGGTGGTGCGGCTCGTCGAGGACGGCGTCGACGAGTTCGGCCCGCTGGCGGCCGAGTCCGGCAGCGTCGTGTCGGTCGTCGCGAGGGGCGGGTACTTCGAGGCCGAGGTCGACCCCCGCCGACTGCGTCGCATCCTGCGCAACCTGCTCGGCAACGCGATCGAGCACGGCGAGGGGCGGCCCATCGAGGTCGAGGTCGACAGCGACGCATCGGCGGTCGCGGTCGCGGTGCGCGACCACGGCGTCGGGATGAGTCCCGACGACGCGTCGCGGGTGTTCGACCGGTTCTGGCGGGCCGACCCCTCGCGCCGACGCACGATCGGGGGGACGGGCCTCGGGCTCGCCATCAGCCTCGAGGACGCGGCCCTGCACGGCGGACGGCTCGAGGTGTGGTCCGAGCCGGGGTCGGGCAGCCGCTTCGTCGTGACCCTGCCCCGGGTGGCGGGCGGCCGCATCGACGGGTCCCCCCTGCCCGTGGTGCCCCCGGACCGCCGGGGCGAGACGACCGTGCCGGTGACCGGTGAACCCTGGACGGGCCAGGTCCCCGCCCACGAGACGTCCGCCGTGCCGACGGCGCCGACGAACGGCTCCGACGAGGGGCTCCGATGACCGGGCGTCGACCGGCGGGGCGGGCGGGCCGGGCATCGGCCGCCCTCGCGACCCTCGTGGCCGCCCTCGCCGTGCTGACCGGTTGCGTCGGCATCCCCGACGGCGGGCAGGTGCAGCAGGGCGACACCGTGAGCGACGACGTCGTGAGCGACTTCGTGTTCCGACCCAACGGCCCGGTCGCCGGCAGCTCGCAGGAGCGACTGCTGCGCGACTTCCTCTCGGCGGGCACGGGCTCGCAGGACAACTACGGCGTCGCCAGGGAGTTCCTCAGCACGGGCTTCGCCGACGAGTGGGAGCCCCGGGCGAGCGTGACCATCCGCCCGGGCGTGGGGTCCACCTCGCGGGTCGGCGAGACGACGCTCGACTACGCCTTCGTGGGCTCGGCGACGGTCGACTCGGCGGGGCACTACACCCCGGCCACCTCGTCGTCGACGACGACCCTGGCGTTCTCGTTCGTGAAAGAGGGGGACGAATGGCGCATCAGCGACGCCCCGGACGGCATCGTCCTCTCGCCGGCCACCTTCGACTCGGTCTTCCGGGCGCACGCCGCGTACTTCTACGACCCGACCTTCACCTACCTCGTGCCCGACGAGCGCTGGTTCCTCGCCCGGTCCTCGACCAGCACCCGCCTCGCCACGGCACTGCTCGACGGCCCCTCCGACTGGCTGCAGGGCGCCGTCGTCTCGGCCTTCCCCGAGGGCACGCAGCTGTCGCTGACGGCCATCACCGTCGACGACGGCACGGCCAGGGTCGACCTCACCGCCGACGCCCTCGAGGCGACGCCCGACGCCCGCGCCCGCATGCAGGCACAACTGCTGGCGAGCTTCTCGACGTTGGCGACCGTGACCGCCGTCGAGCTGAGCGTCGAGGGGGCGCCGCTGTCGGTCCCGGCGATGCAGCAGCCCGTGCCCGTCCGCGACCCCGCCGTCGACGCCCGGCCCCTCGTGCTGGCCGACGGGGTGCTGGGATTCGCCACGGCGAGTGCCACGAGTCAACTACCCGGGCTCTCGACGGCCGTCGAGGCCCTGCGCCCCCGGTCGGTCGAACTGTCCTCCGACCAGACCACCGCCGCCGTGGGCACGGCGTCCGGTACGTACGCCGTCACGGCCTCGGGCGGTGCGCGCCTGGTCGACGGTCGGGCCGGTCTCGTGGCCCCCTCGCTCGACGGCGGCGGCTTCGTCTGGTCCCTCGTCGCCGACGACCCGTCGAGCCTCACGGCGTACTCGACCGACGGCACGACCCACCCGGTGGCGACGTCGCTGCCGACGGGTCCGCGCGTGACCACCTTCCGCGTCTCGCGCGACGGCACCCGTGCCCTGCTGCTGCTCGACGACCAGGGTGCGTCGCGCCTCCTCGTGGCCGCCGTCGTCCGCGACTCCGACGGCGTCCCGATCCGCCTGGGCCCGCCCCTCGAGCTGTCCGCGCCCGACGGCGCCCCGGTCGACGCGACCTGGGCCGACCAGCTCACCGTGGCCGTGCTCACCACCGTGGGGGAGTCCTCGCGCGTGACCACGTCCGAGGTCGGCGGCGACTCGTCGAGCGCCGGACGCCCGCCGAGCGAGGCAGTGGCCGTCGTCGGCGGCAACGGCCTCGAGCGGTTGCTGGTCCTGAGCGCCGACGGCGACGTCCTCGAACCCCGCGGCAGCAGCTGGCAGGCGACCGGGCTCACGGCCGACCTGCTGGCGACCCAGCGCTGAGGGCCGCGCCGGGTGCTCCCCAGGCGGCCCGGCCGTGCTCCCGTCCCCAGCCGGACGAGGAGGTGCGGCGCGGGTGCTCCTCGCGGGTCACGCTGTCCGGGTGCCTCCGTCGTCCGTCTCCCGCCCCCGCCGCCGCCGCCAGAGCGGCGCCTGGCGTGGTGCCCTCCGGCAGGCCGCGCGCGAGGCGCTCTCGGTCGTCTCGCCCGTGTCGTGCGCGGGGTGCCGGTCGCCCGACGTCGCGCTCTGCGGCGACTGCCGTCGCCGTCTCGTCCCCGAGGTCACGCGGGTCGACCTGCCCGACGGGCTGCCCGTCTTCGCCGGGCTGGTCTACGCGTTCGAGGTGCGGGGCGTCGTGCTGGCCTTCAAGAACGGCGGGCGCGTCCGCCTCGCCGAGGCGCTCGCCCCGGCCCTTGGCGCGGCCCTCGAGCGCTGTGCCCGGATCGCCGAGGCCGAGGCCGGGGCCGGGGCCGGGGCGTGCGCCGATGCTCGGTCGGGCCTCTCGCTGCTGGTCGTCCCCGTCCCTCCGTCGCGCCGGGGCCGACGGCGGCGGGGTTACGACCCGGTCGAGCTCGTCCTGCGGCGGCTCGGCCTCGTGGTCGGGGGTCGGGTGCTCGTGCCGACGGCGTCGGCGGGCGGAGGTCAGAAGGGTCGCGACCGGCAGCAGCGGCTGCGCGCCCGCGAGGGCAGCCTGCGCTGCACGCGGGACCTGTCGGGGTCGCGCGTCGTGCTGGTCGACGACGTCGTGACGACGGGCGGCACCCTCACCGAGGCGTGCCGTGCCCTGCGGGCCCGCGGTGCGGTGGTGGTCGGTGCGGCGTGCCTGGCGTCGACCCCGTCGTGGTCGGGGTCGACGCCGTGACGGGTGCGCCGGGGCCGGGGTGTCCGAGGTCGTGCCGCACCTGTCGATCCGCCGCGCCCGGGTGGACGGTGCGTGACAGGGAGGTGTCCGGGTGGCTACGGTGGGGCGAAAGGCGTGAAAGGACATCCGCCTGGCTGACAGGCGGCACGTCGATAGCCACAGGAGGTCGTCATGGAAATTTCCGTCACGGGTCGAAACGTCGGCATCACCGATCGGTTCCGCGAGTACGCCACCGAGAAGGCCGACAAGGTCGCCGCCCTCGCCACCAAGGCGCTGGCACTCGAGGTCAAGGTCTCGCGGCACCACGAGAAGTCCGGCGGCCAGGCGGGCGACGACCGGGTCGAGCTGACCTTGATCGGCCCCGGCCCCCTCGTGCGGGCCGAGTCCACGGCCGGCGACAAGTACGCGGCCTTCGACCTGGCGATCGGGCGCCTCCTCGAACGGGTGCGGCGAGCCAAGGACCGGCAGAAGATCCATCGCGGGCAACACCGGCCGACGTCGTTGCGAGAGGCGTCGACGGCCGACTTCAGCGGGGTCGGCGTCACGCCGGCCGCCGCCGAGACCCTCGACCTGGTGCGGACCGGCGCGGTGCCGGTGGTGGGCGACGAGGCCCCCTCCGACGAGTTCGAGGACGACTACTGCCCCGTGGTCATCCGCACGAAAGTCTTCGCCTCGACGCCCATGACGGTCGACGACGCGCTCTACTACATGGAGCTCGTCGGCCACGACTTCTACCTCTTCATCGACGCCGAGACCGAACGGCCGAGCGTCGTCTACCGCCGCAAGGGCTGGGACTACGGCGTGATCGGGCTCGACCAGGACGCCCCCGAACTGCAAGAGGCGGCGACGGCGCTGCGGGCGGGGCTCGCGGGCTGACGCCTCGAGGTCCTCGGTGGCCGACACCCCGGGAGGCGCAGGGCACGTCCCTGCCGCCTCCCAGGGGGTCGGCCACTACGCTTGCTAAGATCGTGGGCCGGTCCAGGACGGACCTTCGACATCTCGGTGCTCCGATGCGGATCACCTCAGCGAGACCGCGGAGCGTTCCGCGGGTTCGACCGAACACATGGGAGCACACCAGTGGCCAACGTCCTCGAGAAGGTCCTCCGCGTCGGCGAGGGCCGCACGCTGCGCAAGCTGAAGGCCTACGCCAAGGCGGTCAACGAGCTCGAGGACGACTTCACGACCCTGACCGACGACGAGCTGCGCAACGAGACGGTCGAACTGCGCGAGCGCTACGCGTCGGGCGAGTCGCTCGACGACCTGCTGCCCGAGGCCTTCGCCGCGGTGCGCGAGGCGTCGAAGCGCACCCTCGGCCTGCGCCACTTCGACGTGCAGCTCATGGGTGGTGCCGCCCTGCACCTCGGCAACATCGCCGAGATGAAGACCGGTGAGGGCAAGACCCTCGTCGCGACCACGGCGGCGTACCTCAACGCCATCGCCTCCCGCGGCGTGCACGTCATCACGGTCAACGACTTCCTGGCGAGCTACCAGTCCGAGCTCATGGGTCGCGTCTTCCGCGCCCTGGGCATGACGACCGGGTGCATCCTGTCGGGTCAGACGCCGGCCGAGCGCCGTGAGATGTACGCCGCCGACATCACCTACGGCACGAACAACGAGTTCGGCTTCGACTACCTGCGCGACAACATGGCCTGGCAGGCCCAGGACATGGTGCAACGCGGCCACTTCTTCGCGATCGTCGACGAGGTCGACTCGATCCTCATCGACGAGGCCCGCACCCCGCTGATCATCTCGGGGCCCTCGTCCGGCGAGGCCAACCGCTGGTTCACCGAGTTCGCGACCATCGCCCGTCGCCTCGTGCCGGGCACGGACTACGAGGTCGACGAGAAGAAGCGCACGGTGGGCGTCCTCGAGCCCGGCATCGAGAAGGTCGAGGACTACCTCGGCATCGACAACCTCTACGAGTCGGCGAACACCCCGCTGATCTCGTTCCTGAACAACGCCATCAAGGCCGACTCGCTCTTCAAGCGCGACAAGGACTACGTCGTCATCAACGGCGAGGTGCTGATCGTCGACGAGCACACCGGCCGCATCCTGAGCGGTCGCCGCTACAACGAGGGCATCCACCAGGCCATCGAGGCGAAAGAGGGGGTGTCGGTCAAGGCCGAGAACCAGACCCTCGCGACGGTCACGTTGCAGAACTACTTCCGCCTCTACAAGAAGCTGTCGGGCATGACCGGTACCGCCGAGACCGAGGCCGCCGAGTTCATGAGCACCTACAAGCTCGGTGTCGTGCCCATCCCGACCAACCGTCCCATGCAGCGCATCGACCAGACCGACCTCGTCTACAAGAACGAGACGAGCAAGTTCGACCAGGTCGTCGAAGACATCGTCGAGCGGCACGAGAAGGGCCAGCCGGTCCTCGTCGGCACCACGAGCGTCGAGAAGAGCGAGTACCTCTCCCGTCTGCTCGCCAAGAAGGGCGTCAAGCACGAGGTGCTGAACGCCAAGAACCACGCGCGAGAGGCCGCGATCGTGGCACAGGCCGGTCGTGCCGGTGCCGTGACGGTGGCCACCAACATGGCCGGTCGCGGGACCGACATCATGCTCGGCGGCAACGCCGAGTTCCTGGCCGTCGCCGAGATGAACGCCAAGGGGCTCAGCCCGGTCGACACCCCCGACGAGTACGAGGCCGCCTGGGACGACGTCTTCGCCGCCAAGAAGGCCGCGGTCCAAGAAGAGGCCGACAAGGTCGTCGAGGCGGGTGGCCTCTACGTGCTGGGCACCGAACGCCACGAGTCCCGCCGCATCGACAACCAGCTGCGTGGGCGCTCCGGTCGCCAGGGCGACCCGGGCGAGAGCCGGTTCTACCTGTCGCTCACCGACGACCTGATGCGCCTGTTCAACTCGGGAGCCGCCGAGTCGCTGATGGGGCGCGGCAACGTCCCCGACGACCTCGCGATCGAGAACAAGATCGTCGGGCGGGCCATCCGCTCGGCGCAGTCGCAGGTCGAGTCGCGCAACGCCGAGATCCGCAAGAACGTCCTCAAGTACGACGACGTCCTGAACCGCCAGCGCGAGGCCATCTACGGCGACCGACGGCACATCCTCGAGGGCGACGACCTGAAGGACCGCAGCCAGAAGTTCCTCGAGGACGTCGTCAACGAGGTCATCGACCAGCACACGGGCGACGGCAGCCCCGACGACTGGGACCTCGACGCGCTCTGGACCGAGCTCGGCACCCTCTACCCGATCTCGATCACCATCGACGAGGTCATCACCGAGGCCGGCTCGAAGGGCAAGGCCACGCGGGCCTTCCTCGGCCAAGAGATCCTCTCCGACGCCAAGGTGGCCTACGAGGCACGCACCGAGGCCCTCGGTGAGTCCGCGATGCGCGAGCTCGAGCGACGCGTGGTGCTCTCGGTCATCGACCGCCGCTGGCGCGACCACCTCTACGAGATGGACTACCTGAAGGACGGCATCGGCCTCCGGGCGATGGCCCAGCGCGACCCGCTGGTCGAGTACCAGCGAGAGGGCTACGCGCTCTTCCAGAGCATGATGGGCCAGATCCGCGAAGAGACCGTCGGGTTCCTCTTCAACCTCGAGGTCGAGGTGCAGGGTCAGGTCGACGCCGCCGAGGCACCGGTCATCGCGGCCAAGGGCCTCGAGGCCGAGAAGCAGCCGCCGGCGCAGCTCGCCTACTCCGCCCCGAACATCGACGGTGAGGTCGAGGTCCGCAACCAGCGCGGCCAGCTCGAGAAGGGTGCGACCGCGAAGGCCCAGAAGGCCCAGGACGAGGCCGAGCGGTCGACGTCGCCCGAGATCGCGGCGGCACGCGCCTCCGGAGGCCCCGCCGCCCGTGACGCCGACGAGGGCACCGTCGGTGCCTTCGGGCAGAAGACCGGTGGCGGCGCCAGCCCGGTCAACCGCGCCGAGCGGCGCGCGTCGGGCAAGAAGGGCCGCTGACCCACCCCGCACCGCCCACACGACGACGCGCTTCCGGCACCGGTCGGGGGCGCGTCGTCGTGTGTCAGAGCACGTGGACAGCGGTCGCCCGCCAGCGGCGGTCGTAGGTCTCGAGGCGCACGGCGACCGCTCGGCTGCGGGCTCGTCCGTGCAGGACGACGACGGCCTCGACGACGCCGTCGACCGGCGAGCTGAGCCGGACGCCGCCGGTGGTGAAGGCCGGACGCTGCACCCGGGTGCCGTGGGCCGAACGGGCACGGGCCGCCAGGACGACGCGGGTGTGCAGGGTCCGGTAGACGTCTTCGGTGACCCAGCGCGACACCTGGTCGAGGTCTCGTGCGCCGGCGAGGATCTCGACGACGCACCGCACCAGGTTCTCGACGAGCAGGGCCGGGTCGTCCGGGAACGGCGAGGTGGTCGACGCCTTGGCCGCCGGGCGACCCGGGTCGAGGGCGTGGTCGTCGGACGGCCCGTCAGCGGTGACGAGAGCGGCGTCGTCGTCGCGGTCGGAGCCTCGACGCGGGCTCACGAGGGGAGGCACGGGCCGGAGGTGCGGCCGAGGCGGGGCCTCGGGGACGCGGGGCTCGACGGCGGGCTCGGCGAGGGCGAGGGCCTGGTGGTTCGAGGGCATCGGCAGTCTTCCTGTTCACGGTCATCCGGGCACGTTCCGAAGATATGACATGTGAGATGGCGAAACCAGACCGACTCGACGGTCTGTGGAGAACCCGTCCGGGCGCCGCGCCTGCACGAGGCCCGCGGACGTCACGGCTCCGGGCGTCGACCTAGACTGATCGGGTGTCGACGCTCAGTGATCTCGTTCTCGCCCAGGGCCTCTCGAGCGAGGTGGACGTCGAGTGGCTGCACCTGCTGGTGGGGGACTGGCAACTGCTCGCCGACCTCGCCTTCGCCGACATCGTGCTCTGGGTCCCCACGCAGACCGGCAGCTTCGTCGCGGTGGCCCACGCCCGGCCGTCCAGTTCGGCCACGCTGTTCTACCGTGACTTCGTCGGGCAGGAGGTGCGCCCCGAGTGGCGGGACCAGATCGAGCAGGCGTTCACGACGACGCGCATCGTCGACTCGGCAGCGCCCGACTGGTACGAAGAGACGCCCACGCGCGTCCGTGCGGTCCCCGTGCTGCGGCGTCTCGGGGCCAGCCGGCCCGACGTCACCGACGCCCCGATCGCGATCATCACGCGGCACACGAACCTCAGCGAGGCCCGCACCCCGAGTCGCCAGGAGCTCACCTTCAACCAGTGTTCCAACGACCTCTTCGCGATGATCGCCGCCGGCGACTTCCCCGACCTCGGGGCGCCGACGGGTCCGCGACGGGGCGCACCCCGCGCCTCCGACGGGTTGCTGCGCCTCGACGTCGACGGCATGGTGACCTTCGCGAGCCCCAACGGCCTGTCGGCCTTCAACCGCATGGGCTTCGCCGGCGAGCTCGAGGGCGAGTCGCTGGCCGAGGTCACCACGGGGCTGCTCGCCGGCAAGCTCGTCATCGACGAGTCGCTGCCCCTCGTCGTCACGGGCAGGGCCCCCTGGCGCACCGACATCGAGGCCCGGGGGGTCACCGTGTCGCTACGGGCCATCCCCCTGCGGGACAGGGGTGAGCGCGTCGGGGCGATCGTGCTCTGTCGTGACGTCACCGAGCTGCGGCACCAAGAGCGCGAGTTGATCACCAAGGACGCGACGATCCGCGAGATCCACCACCGGGTGAAGAACAACCTGCAGACGGTCGCGTCGCTGCTGCGCATCCAGGCCCGCCGGACGCGCACCGACGTCGCCCGCGAGGCGTTGACGCAGGCCATGCGACGCGTGCAGTCGATCGCCGTCGTGCACGACACGCTGTCGGAGGGCCTCAGCCAGAACGTCGACTTCGACACCGTGTTCGACCGCGTGCTCATGCTCATCGCCGAGGTCGCGTCGAGCCACAACACCACGGTCCGTCCCACGATGACGGGCAGCTTCGGCGCCCTGCCCAGCGAGTACGCGACGCCGCTGGCGCTGGCGCTGACCGAGCTCGTCACGAACGCGGTCGAGCACGGGCTCGACGGGCGCGACGGCGAGGTCGAGATCGTCGCCGACCGTCGCGCCGAAGAGCTCACCGTCAAGGTGCGCGACAACGGCGTGGGGCTGCCAGAGGGCAAGGTCGGCTCGGGCCTCGGCACCCAGATCGTCCGCACGCTCATCCAGGGCGAGCTCGGCGGCACGATCGACTGGCACACGCTGGTCGGCAACGGCACCGAGGTCACCATCGAGATCCCGTTCCGCTGGCTGACGCAACCCTGATCGGAGCGTCGAGAAGCCCGCTGCTCGACGACTGCCCCGGACGCGACGGAGCCCGGCACCTGCGACGAGGTGCCGGGCTCCGACGTCGGCCACGAGGGCCGGGCGTCGACCGACCGGAGTCGGTCGACGGATGATCAGCTGGCGCGACGGGCGCGGGCGGCGCGGCGCTTGAGCGCGCGACGCTCGTCTTCGCTCAGGCCGCCCCAGACGCCCGAGTCCTGCGAGGTCTCGAGGGCGTACTGCAGGCAGGTCTCGGTGACGGTGCAGCGTCCGCACACGGCCTTGGCCTTGTCGATCTGGTCGACGGCGGGGCCGGTGTTGCCGACGGGGAAGAAGAGCTCCGGGTCAGCCTGCAGGCAAGCGGCTTTGTCACGCCAATCCATCGATGGGTACTCCTTAAAGATGCAGAACCAGGCACGTCGAGGCGCCTGGTTCGTGGTGGGGAAAGAGAAGAATTCGGGAGGCGCGCACCGCAATGTGCACGTCACTTCGACCTCGAATATGGTCGCATACTGGTACGGCCAAATCAAGGGATTTCCGGGAGGCTCACACGTGACGACAGCAGGCACCGACGGCCCCCGAGACGAGACCGGTCGGTCTGCCGGGGCGGGTCGCCCGGCCCTGCTCTGGGTCGTGATCGTCCTGCTCGCGGCCGAGTTCCTGCTCGTCGCGGCGACCGCCGTCTTCCTGGTCGTCGAGCTGATCGTGGCCCGCCCGGACTCGTACCCCTCGGCCGTCGCGATCGTCGTGCTGACGGTGCTCGCGACCGTCTGGCTCGGGTCGATCGTGCTCGGTGCGCTGCGCGGCCGGGCCTGGATCCGCGGGGCCGCGATCGTCTGGCAGGTGCTCCAGTTCGCCGTCGGCTTCGGCAGCCTCCAGGGGGTCTTCGCCGACCCGGCCATCGGCGTCGCGCTCATCGTGCCGGCCGTCGCCGTCGTGGGCCTGCTGCTCGTGCCGTCGGTCGTCGCCGCGACCTCGGCCCGCGACCAGGAGCCCCACGTCTACTGACCCCCGACACGAGCGGCTCCCGACAGTCGGTGCCCCGCGTTCCGCCACGAAAGACACATCCCGCCACACGATCTCGTGGCGGGATGTCCACGTCGTGGCGCAGTGGCTCCTGTGCTCGCGTCGCCGCCGGGCGTCAGTCGAGGCCGAGCTTCTTGCGGAGCGACGCCACGTGCCCCGTCGCCTTGACGTTGTAGAGCGGCAGCTCGACCGCGCCCTGCTCGTCGACGACGAACGTCGAGCGGATCGTGCCCGTCACGATGCGCCCGTAGTTGTTCTTCTCGCCGTAGGCGCCGTACGCCTGGTGCACCGTCAGGTCGGGGTCGCTCAGCAGCGGGAAGTTCAGCCCCTGCTCGTCCTTGAACGACTGCAGGGCGGCGGGGGCGTCCTTCGAGACGCCCAGCACCTGGTAGCCCGACGACTTCAGCGAGTTGATGTTGTCGCGGAAGTCGCACGCCTCGGTCGTGCACCCCGGCGTCGAGGCCGCCGGGTAGAAGTACACGATGACCTTCTGCCCCGAGTAGTCGGCCAACGAGACGGGCGAGCCGTTCTCGTCGTCCAGGGTGAACGTCGGCGCCGCGGCGCCCTTCTCGAGCTTCGTGGACATGGTGCTCCGATCTGCGGGCGCCCCGAGGGGGCCGGTGGTTCTGAGGGGGTCGGAACTCATGGTAGAGTCATTCCTCGTTGCGGAACGCACCGCAGCTCGCACCTCTAGCTCAATTGGCAGAGCAACTGACTCTTAATCAGTGGGTTCTCGGTTCAAGTCCGAGGGGGTGCACGAAAGAATTGGTCCCCCGTGTCCTGCTGTGCAGGACCGGGGGATTCTTTCGTCGTGTGGGTTTGGTCCGCTCCGCGGACCGCGGCACACCCCGCACGGGGTGCCTGCCGCGCCCGCCAGGTCGCCGGTGCACGGGGGTGACGTCGCTTCGCTCGTCACGGGTGGGGCGACGTCGCTTCGCTCGTCGCGGGTGGGTGACTTCGCTTCGCTCGTCAGGGTGGGGGTGACTTCGCTTCGCTCGTCACGCGTGGGTGACATCGCTTCGCTTGTCGCGGGTGGGTGACTTCGCTTCGCTCGTCAGGGTGGGGGTGACTTCGCTTCGCTCGTCAGAGGGCAGGGGCGGGGGAGGCGCGGGCTGGGGCTGGGGTCGGCCCGCGCCTCCGGCGTCCGGGGTGGGGCGCCTACTGGCCGTCGCGGGGGACCTGCGAGGCGGCGTCGCGGCCGGTCACGGGGTAGGGGCCGGTCATGCCCTCGCGCAGGCGGGCGGCCGCGAGGATGCGGTCGCGCTGCAGGTGCCAACCGAGCATCAGCAGCGGGACGATCACGACGAGCGACATGACGGTGAACGACCCGATCGGCCAGTCGATCGCCATGAGGACGATCACCGCGGCCAGGAAGGCCAACGTCAGGTAGCTCGTGACCGGCGCGCCCGGCAGCTTGAAGGAGGGCTCCTTCGCCTTGCCCTGCTTCGCCCACTGGCGCAGCCGCATCTGGCACAGGATGATCGTGCCCCAGGCCGTCAGGATGCCGAGCGACGCGATGTTCAACACGATCTCGAACGCCGTGTTCGCCCCGACGATCGCGTTCAAGAACACGCCCAGCAACGTGATGCTCGCCGTCAGCAGGATGCCGCCGAACGGCACGCCGCCCTTCGACATCTTCGTCGTGAACTTCGGTGCCGAGCCGTTCATGCCCATCGAGTGCAGCACCCGGCCGGTCGAGTACAGGCCCGCGTTGAGGCTCGACAGCGCCGCCGTCACCACGACGAAGTTCATGATCGACCCCGCGACGTCACCCACCTCGGGGCTGCCGATGCTGCTGAAGAACGTCACGAACGGGCTCTCGCCGGCCTTGTACGCCGTGTAGGGCAGCAGCAGCGACAGCAGCACGAGCGAGCCGACGTAGAACACCGCGATGCGGATGATGACCGTGTTGATCGCGCGCGGCACGACCTTCTCGGGGTCCTGCGTCTCACCCGACGCCGTCCCCACCAGTTCGATGGCCGCGTAGGCGAAGACGACGCCCTGCACCACGATGACCGCCGGCAGCAGGCCGTTCGGCAGGACGCCCGACGACGCCACGAGACCCCAGCCGGTGTCGACGGCGGCACCGTCGTGCGAGACCGGGAACGCGGCGGCCAACCACACGACGCCGACCACCAGGAACACCACGAGGGCCGCCACCTTGATGATGGCGAACCAGAACTCCATCTCGCCGAAGACCTTGACGGCCAGCAGGTTGACCGACAGCACGACCGCCAGCGCGACGAGCGCCAGCAGCCAGTCGGGCGCCGCCGTGAAGGCCGACCAGTAGTGGAGGTAGAGGGCGACCGCGGTGACGTCGACGATGGCGGTCATGGCCCAGTTCAAGAAGTACATCCAGCCGGCCGCGTAGGCGAACTTCTCGCCGAAGAACTCCCGAGCGTACGAGACGAACGAACCGGACGACGGGCGGTGCAGCACCAGCTCGCCGAGCGCACGCAGGATGAAGAAGGCGAACACGCCGCAGATCGCGAAGACGATCGCGAGCGCCGGGCCGGCCGACGCCAGGCGGCCGCCGGCGCCGAGGAAGAGACCCGTGCCGATCGCGCCGCCGATGGCGATCATCTGCAGCTGGCGGGGTTTCAGCCCGTGCTGGAAGCCCTCTTGCTCGTGTGAGAAGTCTTGGGGCAGGTGCGTCTCGGTCGAGGCGTCGCCGCCCCCGTTCGTGGGACTCGTCATCGGTCGACCGTAGCCCCTATCCGGTCCGGCCGCGTGGCGACCGGCCGCCGGGCGAACCCCCAGGAGGCGCGGGGTCGATTCACGGCCGGGTAACGAATGCGAAACGATCACGATCCCCGTGCCTCCGGGCGACACGCCGTCGAAGGTGGGGTCCTGCGCCCCCTCCGTGCCCGTTCGCCGTTGGGATCGACGACAGATGTCGGCTACGTTCGTCGAGGCCCGGGAGACCGGGCCCGTCATCATCAGGACGCGCCGCCCGATGGTCCGACCCGGTCGGACGAAGGTCGTCGTACGGTCTGCTGGCGCGAGGGTCCGGTCCCATGACCGACCCGGCGGAGGTCAGGTTCGCCCCGTGACACCACGGTGGGCTTGAGCCGACACGATCCGCACGCGTCGTCGACCCGTCCGCCCGACCCGATCGCCGCCGACGGCGAGCCGGCCCGAGCGGCCGGTGCCCCCTCGGCGTGCCTGGAGACACCTGTGACCACAACGCCTGCCGTGCGTGCCCGGAACCTGTACAAGGTGTTCGGTCGCCGACCCGAGGACGCCGTCGCCCGACTCGAGGCCGGTGCCTCGCGCACCGAGGCCGCGGGCCTCGGCACCGCCGCCGTCATCGACGCCTCGTTCGACGTGCAGCCCGGAGAGATCTTCGTCGTCATGGGGCTGAGCGGCTCGGGCAAGTCGACGCTCATCCGCATGCTCAACGGACTCCTCGAGCCCACCTCCGGTTCGGTCGAGGTCGCCGGTGCCCGGATCTCGGACGTCCCGGCGAAGAGGCTCCGCGAGGTGCGTCGCAAGGACGTCTCGATGGTGTTCCAGCACTTCGCCCTCCTGCCGCACCGGACCGTCCTCGACAACGTCGCCTACGGCCTCGAGGTGCAGGGCGTCGCCAAGGCGACGCGCCTCGCCAAGGCCCGCGAGGTCACCGAGATCGTCGGGCTCGCCGGGTGGGAGGACGAGTTGCCGAGCCAGCTCTCCGGCGGCATGCAGCAGCGCGTCGGCCTCGCCCGCGCCCTCGCCGCCGAGACGGACATCCTGCTGATGGACGAGGCCTTCTCGGCCCTCGATCCGCTGATCCGGCGCGAGATGCAGGAGCAGCTCGTCGAGTTGCAGGCGAAGCTCGGCAAGACCATCGTCTTCATCACCCACGACCTCAACGAGGCGATGTTCCTCGGCGACCGCATCGCCGTCATGCGCGACGGACGCATCGTGCAGATCGGCACGCCCGAGGACATCCTGACCGACCCGGCCAACGACTACGTCGCCCAGTTCGTGCAGGACGTCGACCGGGCGCGCGTCCTCACCGCGGCGAGCGTCATGGAGCCCGCCCGCGCCGTCGTCCCCCTGACGGTCGGTCCGCGCGGCGCCCTGCGGTCGCTCCGCGACCTGCAGACCGCCGCCCTCTTCGTCACCGGTCGCGACCGCAAGCTGCTCGGCTGGGTGCGCGACCGCCACGTCATGCGGCAGGTCAAGGCGAACGACACCGACCTCGCGGCCGTCGTCAACGCCGAGTTCTCGAAGGTCGGGCCCGACGCGGCCCTCGTCGACCTGTTCGAGCTCGCCGTCGAGAGCCCGCTGCCGATCGCCGTCGTCGACGACGCCGACCGTCTGCTGGGCGTCATCCCGCGCGTCACGCTGCTCGCGGCCCTCGGCAACGTCGACACGACCACCTCCCCCGTCCCCGTGCTCGAACCCGTCACCCGCATCTCGGACGTCGAGCTCGACGCCACCCTCGAAGGAGCCACCCGATGAACGAGTACCTGCGCATCCCCTTCGGCTCCTGGGTCTCGGACGTCGTCGACCTGGTCACGACGAACCTCGGCGGCTTCTTCGACGTCGTCCGCCTGGTGTTCTCCTTCTTCTACGAGTGGGTCGCGTACTTCTTGAGCGCGCCTCCGTTCTGGGCGGTCGTGATCGTCATCGCGGCCCTCGCCTTCGTCGCGAAGGGCTGGAGGTTCGCGGTCGGCACGGCCGTGGGCCTGCTGTTCATCGGCTCGGTGAACCAGTGGGAGAACGCGATGTCGAGCCTCGCCCTCGTGCTCGTGGCCAGCACGCTCGCCATCGCGTTGAGCATCCCGCTCGGGGTGCTCGCGGCGAAGTCGACCGTCGCGTCGCAGATCATCCGACCCGTGCTCGACTTCATGCAGACGACGCCCGCGTTCGTCTACCTGATCCCCGCCCTGCTGCTGTTCCGCGTCGGCGTCGTGCCCGGCATCGTCGCGACCATCGTCTTCGCCATGGCCCCCGGCGTCCGCCTCACCGAGCTCGGCATCCGCGGAGTCGACAAGGAGGTGGTCGAGGCCGGCCAGGCGTTCGGTTCGTCGCCGTGGCGCATCCTGCGACAGATCCAGCTGCCGCTCGCGAAGCCCAGCATCATGGCCGGCGTCAACCAGGTGATCATGCTCTCGCTCTCGATGGTCGTCATCGCCGGCATGGTCGGCGCGGGCGGGCTCGGCGGCGACATCGTCGCGAGCCTCAACCGCATCGACGTGGGGCTGGGCGCCGAGGCCGGCGTCTCGGTCGTCGTCCTCGCCATCGTGCTCGACCGCATGACGGCGGCCCTCGGCTCCGACCGTCACAGCCGGCGGGTGGCCCGTGCGGGGAACCGCCGGTCCGTCCCGCCGGCCCCGGCCCCCGACCGGGCAGGGGCCGAGCAGCCGCTGCCTCCCGCCGACCGCCGCGAACCCGCGACGGCCTCGGCCTAGACCCCCATCACCTGCGGGACGGGTGCCGCCCCGGCACACCCCACCCGCGCCTCCTGCACCACCCGAAAGGACCACATGAAGAAGCGCACCATCGCCGCATCGATCGCCCTCGGCACCACCGCCGTCCTCGGCCTGGCCGCCTGCTCGCCTCCCGGCAGCAGCTCGTCGGCCGCGGGCGAGACGCTCGACAACGGCGACCAGGCCGTCGTCGACCTCGCCGTCTTCAACGGCTGGGACGAGGGCATCGCGGCCTCGTGGCTGTGGAAGACCGTCCTCGAGGAGAAGGGCTACACCGTGAACCTCAAGCCGGCGGACGTCGCCCCCGTCTACAGCGGCCTCACCACCGACGACTACGACGTCGTGCTCGACACCTGGCTGCCGACCACCCACGCGTCGTACATCGAGCAGTACGGCGACGACCTGACCGACCTCGGCGCCTGGAACGACGGTGCCAAGCTCGCCGTCGCCGTCAACGAGGACGCCCCGATCGACTCGCTCGACGAACTGGCGGCGAACGCCGACCTGTTCGGCGGCACGATCGTCGGCATCGAGCCGGGCGCCGGCCTGACGGCGGCCGTGCAGGACGAGACCATCCCGACGTACGGTCTGGGCGACATGCAGCTGCAGACCTCGTCGACGGCGGCCATGCTCACCGAGCTGAAGAGCGCGACCGACGCCGGCGAGGACATCGCCGTGACGCTGTGGAGCCCGCACTGGGCCTACGACGCGTTCCCGATCAAGGACCTCGCCGACCCCGAGGGCACCCTGGGCGACGCCGAGGGCATCCACTCGTTCGGCGGCAAGAGCTTCACCGCGGACTTCCCGCAGCTGACCGAGTGGCTGCAGGGCTTCACGATGGACACCGAGACGCTGTCGTCGCTCGAGAACGCCATGTTCAACGGCGAGGAGGTCGACGGCGACGACTACGCCCCGGTCGTGGAGAAGTGGATCTCCGAGAACCAGGACTACGTCGACGGCCTCACCAGCTGACCCGACCCCGCACGACGACGCCCCGGCCGAGCACCGCTCGCCCGGGGCGTCGACGCGCCGCCGCCCGGAGGCGGTCGGGTGACGCCGGCCGGGCGAAACCACAGCCGGACGACACCCGACGCACAGCGAACCCCGAGGTCACGCCCCGGGAGGCGCGGGTAGCGTCGTCGACGGGCGTCACCCGATCGACGCACCACCGCACCAGCACACCGCACCACGAGAGGCACCACCCGTGAGCACCACCGCACCGACCGACGTCCTGAGGAGAATGGCCCGCGTCATCACGCGCACCGTCTCGTCCGACCTCGTCCAGGTGTCGACCCCCGACCGCGTCCTCGGCCACGTCCGGGCCGAGCAGGGCACGTTCGTCGCCCTGCGCGGAGCCGACCCCCGCTGGGGCGAGGTCGTCGGACGCTACCCCTCCGAGGGGCTCGCCCTCGAGGCGCTGCGACAGCGCAAGCGCTCCATCTGACGCATCGCCCGTGCCGGCATGACGCGCGGGTGACAGCAAGCTGTGGATCGCCTCACCGTTCCGTCGCCCGGGCCCCCTGGCCGCGACGCCGCCGTGCGTCATGCGTCAGCATCGACGGATGCCTTGGATCCAGCTCGTCATCTCGCTCGTCGCCGCCGTCGTCCTCACCTTCGTCGTCTCGGCCGTCGTCGGCGCCGTCGTGGGGGTCGTCGCCAAGCGCAAGGAGTGGGCCCAGGCCTTCGTCAAGCGCATGCGCCGGCCGTTCCGCGTCACCCTGCTCGTCGTCCTGCTGGTGGTGGCCCTGACCACGTCGTTCGACTCGCTGCTGCCGGCCGACTACCCGGGCGAGGGCTGGGTGTCGCAACTGTTCCGCTGCGCGATCATCGTCGTCGTCGCCTGGTTCGTCGGCGCACTCGCCATCTTCTTCGAGGACCTCGGGCTCTCGCGCTACCGGGTCGACACCCCCGACAACCGGGTCGCCCGCCGGGTGCGCACCCAGGTGCTCATCCTGCGGCGCCTGACCGTGGCCCTCATCGTGATCCTCGCCGCGGGCACCGTGCTGCTGGGCTTCCCGGGCGTCGAGGCCGTGGGAGCCAGCGTCCTCGCGAGTGCCGGCCTCGTCTCGGTCGTCGCCGGCCTCGCGGCGCAGTCGACCCTCGCCAACGTGTTCGCCGGCATCCAACTCGCCTTCAGCGACGCCATCCGCATCGACGACGTGGTGGTGGTCGAGGGGCAGTGGGGGCTGATCGAGGAGATCACCCTGTCGTACGTCGTCGTGCACGTCTGGGACGACCGTCGTCTCGTGCTGCCCTCGACCTACTTCACGACCACGCCGTTCGAGAACTGGACGCGTCGCAACAGCGAGCTGCTCGGCGCCGTCGAGTTCGACCTCGACTGGCGCGTCGACCCCGGGGCCATGCGGAGGGAGCTCGACGTGATCCTCGCGGGCACCGACCTGTGGGACGGGCGCACCAAGGTGCTGCAGGTGACCGACGCGCAGGCCGGCTACGTCAGGGTGCGGGTGCTCGTGACCGCGAGGGACGCGGCGACCCTGTTCGACCTCCGGTGCCTGGTGCGAGAGGACCTCATCGCCTGGCTGCACGCGAAGAGCCCGCAGTCGATCCCTCGGACCCGCGTGCAGATGGTCGAGGCCGAACCCGTCCCGACGGGTCGCGCCGCGCGGTCGACCTCGGACGCCTCGGGCCTGTTCAGCGGCGACAACGCCGGCTCCGAGCGCACGGCGCTGTTCACGGCGGCCATCCCGCTCCACGACATCGCCGAGTACGAGGCCAGCCTCGGGGCCGAGGCCGAGCACGACCCGCACGTCGCCGGTCGTCCCGACGGGCGACCGACGGGTCGCCCGGACGGCGCCCCGGAGGGCCCGACGCCCGGCGTCGGCGGCCGACGCTGACGCGTCGGTCACGACCCGGCCACACGGCGAAGGAGGCGCGCCCCACCAGAGCGGGACGCGCCTCCTCCGTGTCTCGGCCCGACGTCAGTCGTCGTCGTTCGCGGCCTCGAGCACGTTGCCCACGGCGATCGCGGTGGACGCCGCCCAGCTGATCGCCATGAGGGCGAGACGCCAGTCGCGCGGGCCGGCGCTGAGGCTCTTGAGCAGGCTGATGCCGGAGAAGATCGCGCTGATGATCGCGCCGTTGAAGAGGAATTTGCGCACGGTGGGGCTCCCAGGGGTCGTTTCGCCCACGGTACCGCGTGGCGCCCGGCGAGTCCGGGTGGGGGTAGGTTGAGCTGCCCGGCGACCCGTGCCGGTGCGTCCCGCGGTCGAAGGAGAATGCCGTGCGCACTGCCGTGCTCGGAGGGGTGTTCGTGGTGCTCGGCCTCGTCGCCGTGGTCACCGGCGTCCTGACCGCCGACGAACTGCTGGCCCTGGTCGAACGCGTCGCCCCCGTGCTGGGCTTCGTCGTCGGCCTGACCGTCGTCGCCGAGCTGGCCGCCGAGGCCGGGCTCTTCGCCTGGCTGGCCTCCGCCTCGGCCCGTCTCGCCCACGGCCGGGTGCTCGTGCTGTGGCTCTTCGTCGTCGCCCTCGCCGTGCTGTGCACGGTCTTCCTGTCGCTCGACACGACCGCGGTGCTGCTGACGCCCGTGGTCGTCATCGTCGCGCGACACGCGGGCCTGCCGCCGATGCCCTTCGCGCTCACGACCGTGTGGCTCGCGAACTGCGCCTCGATGTTGCTGCCGGTCTCGAACCTGACGAACCTGCTCGCGCTGCACGAGCTCGGGTCACCGGCGCCGGTGCAGTTCGCCGCGCTGGTCGCCCCGGCGGCGGTCGTCGGGGTGGTCGTGCCGGTCGTCGCGATCGGACTGCGCTACCGGCGTCAGCTCATGGGCCGGTTCGACGCGCCGTCGGCCGAACCGGTCGCCGACCGCGTCCTCTTCGGCGTCGCGGCGGTCGCCACCGGACTGCTCGTGCCGGCCCTGGTCTCGGGCCTCGAGGTGTGGATCCCGGCCGCGGTCGCGGCGCTCGTGCTCGTCGTGGCGACGGCGGTCAGGCGCCGGGAGGTCCTGCGGCTCGGGCTCGTGCCGTGGGGGACGTTGCTCTTCGCCGGGGGTCTGTTCTTGGTCGTCGAAGCCGCCCATTCGCTGGGGCTCGCCGACCTGCTCGGGGCCGTCGTCGGGACGGGCGACCAGCTGCCCGACCTGTTGCGCCTGGCGGGTGGCAGCGCCGTCGCCGCCAACGTGGCCAACAACCTGCCGGCCTACCTCGCCCTCGAGCCCGTCGCCGGGTCGCCCTTGCGGCTCGTCGCGGTGCTCGTGGGCGTCAACATCGGCTGCCTCGTCACGCCGTGGGCGTCGCTCGCGACGCTGCTCTGGCACTCGAGGCTGTCGTCGATGGGCGTCGAGGTGTCGTGGGGCCGCTTCATGTCGGCCGGCCTCGGCGTGGCGGTCGTCGCCGTGCCGCTCGCGGTGGTGGCGACGGTGCTGCTCGCCTGACGCCCCCGGGCGGGTCGGCCCGTGGGTGGGGCGGTCGTGCCCGACGACGGCGCGGTCGCGAGGTGACGACGCGCGAACGCGACGGTCTCCGTCAACGACGCGACCCGCGCCTCCTCGTCTCCCCGCGTGTGCACCTCGGCCGCGACGGTGCCCGACCACCCCGTCCGGGCCAGGTGGGTCAGCACCTCGGCGACGGGCTGGGTGCCGTGCCCCGGCACCAGGTGCTGGTCGTGCAGTCCGCCCGGGCGTGCCGACACGAGGCCGTCGGTGAGGTGGACGTGGCGCAGCCGCGGTCCGAGCGCGAGGGCGAGGTCGAGCGCGTCCCGGCCGGCGACGGCGGCGTGCGAGAAGTCGAGCGTGGCCGCGTCGACGTCGACCGACGACGGGTCGTGGCCCGGACGGTAGGGGTCGAGGCCGACCGGACCGAGACGCAGCGGGAACATGTTCTCGACGGCGAGGACGACGCCCGTCGCCTCGGTGACCTCGCGGACGACGTCGACGAAGCGCGCGGCGAACGACCGCTGCCAGGCGAACGGCGGGTGCACGACGACGGTCGCGGCGCCCAGCGCGAGGGCCAGCTCGGCCGACCGGCGCAGCTTGTCGACCTGGTCACGGCCGAACGCGAAGTGCGCCACGGGCAGCACCGGCGCGTGCACCGAGAGCACCGGCAGGCCCCAGCGGGCGGTCGCGGCCCGCAGCAGCCCGGCGTCGCGGGTCGATCGGTCGGCGGTCACCATCACCTCGACCCCGTCGCATCCGGTGAGCCGCGCCAGCCGGAAGGCCTCGTCGGTCGACAGCGGGAAGACGCAGGACGTGCTCATTCCGACCGTGATCACGCGGCCAGGCTACGACCGGCGCGGGCCCCGGACGACGCCCCGGCGGTGAACGGTGCGCGAACGCCGGGCTACAACCAGTCGCGGCGCTTGAACTGCCACCAGAGCACGCCGCCGATGGCGACGATCAGCACGCACGAGGTGACGAAGCCGGCGGGGGACTGGAACCCGGGGTACGGCACGTTCTGGCCGTAGAAGCCCGTGATCGCCGTGGGCACCGCGATGATCGCCGCCCAGCTCGTGACCTTCTTCATGATGAGGTTCATGCGGTTCGACTGCAGGTTGAGGTTGGTGTCGAGGATGGTCGACACGAGGTCGCGCAGCGAGTCGTTCTGCTCGGCCACGCGCAGCACGTGGTCGTACACGTCCTGGAAGTACGGCTGCATGTCGGCGTCGACCTCCTTCAGGTCGCGGCGCAGCAGGGTGTTCAGGACCTCGCGCATCGGCGAGGCCACCCGACGCAGCTGGACGAGGCTCTTGCGCAGGGCGAACGAGCGCTTCTGCACGTCGATCGTCCGGGGCTTGGGGTCGAAGAGGTCCTCGGCGATGCCCTCGATCTCGTCGTCGAGGGCGTCCGTCGCCTCGAAGTGCCGGTCGACGACGCAGTCGAGCAGCCCCCACAGCAGGTACGTGACGCCGTGCGGTGCGAGGTCGGCGTTCTCGTCGTAGGTCGTCTCGAGTCGCGAGACGTCGAACTCGGGGTGGTGGATCGTCACGAGCGCCCGCCCCGAGATGAACGCCTTGACCTCGCTCGGGGTCAGGACGCCGGTGGCCCGGTCGAACCTCACGTCGTAGAGGGCCGCGAAGAGGTGCCCGTCGTACCGGTCGATCTTGGGGCGCTGCCCGTCCTGCAGCGCGTCCTCGACCGCGAGCTCGTGCAGGCCGAGCTCGTCCTCGAGGGCGGCGAGGTCGTCGGCGGTGGGGTCGGTGAAGTCGACCCAGACGTGGCACCCCTCGGTCTCGAGGTGGTCGCTCACCTCGTGCAACGGGAACCCGTGGGCGACCAGCTCGCCGTCGCGGTAGGCCCGCGTGATGGTGGTGGTGCCGGACGGGGTGCCCCCGTCGGCCGTGGCGGGGGAGCCCTCGGTGCGTGGGGGGCGGGTGTCGGTCATGAGGCGCATGCTATTCCCGTGACCACGTACACGAAGCAGCGGGCCGGCGCCCCCGCGGGCTTCTTCGAGGCCGAGGCCGCCGGGCTCGCCTGGCTCGCCGAGGCCACGCCCCGTGGAGGCGCGCGCACCGTGGGCGTGCAGGCCGCGTCCCCGGGGCGCATCGACCTCGACCCCGTGCACGAGGTCCGTCCGACGGCCGAGGCCGCGCGGGCCTTCGGCGCGGCGCTCGCGGTGACCCACGCGAGCGGCGCGGACGCGTTCGGCGCGCCTCCCCGGGGGTGGACGGGGCCGTGCTTCATCGGCAGCCGCGCGATGAGCGTGCGCCCGAAGCCCACCTGGGGCGCCTTCTACGCCGAGCAGCGCGTCCTGCCCTACGCCCGCGTCGCCGTCCGGGCGGGCACCCTCGACCGGGCGGGCCTCGAGACCATCGAGCGCGCCTGCCGCGTCGTGGCCGAGGGCGCCTTCGACGACGACGCCGCTCCGGCACGGCTGCACGGCGACCTGTGGAGCGGCAACGTGCTCTTCGACGACGGGGGAGTGGTGCTGATCGACCCGGCCGCCCACGGCGGCCACCCCGAGACCGACCTGGCGATGCTGGCCCTGTTCGGCTGCCCGCACCTCGACGACGTGCTGGCCGGGTACGACGCGCGCTCGCCGCTGCGCGAGGGGTGGCGTGGGCGCGTGCCGCTGCACCAGCTGCACCCGCTGGCCGTGCACGCCGCCGGTCACGGGCCGAGCTACGGCGTGGCGTTGGTCCGTGCGGCCCAGGCGACCCTGCGCCTGGTCTGACCGCGGCGCCCCGGGGTACGCGACCGTCCGGGAGGTGCCTGGGGTGCCGCTGATAATCTGGCCGTCCCGCGTCCGTGCGGGCGACCCACAGGAGCTGATCCACCCCCATGCCTGACACCCCCGAACGCTACGGCTTCGTCGTCGTCTCCAACCGCCTGCCCGTCGACCGCGTCATCGCCGACGACGGCTCCGCGTCGTGGCAGCACTCGCCCGGCGGTCTCGTCACCGCCCTCGAGCCGGTCATGAAGGCCAACGACGGCGCCTGGGTGGGCTGGGCCGGGCAGCCCGACCTCGAGTTCGAGCCCTTCGAGTCCGACGGCATCGAGATCGTGCCCGTCCCGCTCAGCGCCGACGAGGTCCAGCGCTACTACGAGGGCTTCAGCAACGACACGCTCTGGCCGCTGTACCACGACGTCATCGCCGCGCCCACGTACCACCGCGTCTGGTGGGAGTCCTACGTTCAGGTCAACCAGCGGTTCGCCGACCGGGCGGCCGAGGTCACCGAAGAGGGCGGCACCATCTGGGTGCAGGACTACCAGCTGCAGCTCGTGCCGAAGATGCTGCGCGAGGCCCGCCCCGACGTCACCATCGGGTTCTTCAACCACATCCCCTTCCCGCCGCTCGGCATCTTCTCGCAGCTGCCGTGGCGTCAGCAGATCGTCGAGGGCCTGCTCGGCGCCGACGTCATCGGGTTCCAGCGGGCCGACGACGCGTCGAACTTCTCGCGGGCCGTCCGGCACCTGCTCGGGTACTCGACGACCCGGCCTTACATCGAGGTGCCCGTCGACGACGAGTCCGCACCGGTCTCGCGCCGCGGCACGAAGGTGCGCCGCGTGCTCGCCAAGCACTTCCCCATCTCGATCGACGCCGCGAGCTACGAAGAGCTGGCCGCGCGACCCGACGTCCAGGCGAGGGCCCGCGAGATCCGCGAGGGCCTCGGCAACCCCAAGACGATCATGCTGGGCGTCGACCGGCTCGACTACACCAAGGGCATCCGGCACCGGATGAAGGCCTTCGGCGAGCTGCTCGCCGACGGCCGGCTGAGCGTCGAGGACGCCACGCTCGTGCAGGTCGCGAGCCCGAGCCGCGAGCGGGTCGAGACCTACAAGCTGCTGCGCGACGAGATCGAGCTGACCGTCGGTCGCGTCAACGGCGACTACGGGACGATGAGCCACACGGCCATCAGCTACCACCACCACGGGTACCCGCGCGAAGAGATGGTGGCGCTATACCTGGCGGCCGACATCATGCTCGTCACGGCCCTGCGCGACGGCATGAACCTCGTCGCCAAAGAGTACGTGGCCGTGCGCCGCGACAACGACGGGGTGCTCGTGCTCAGCGAGTTCGCCGGCGCCGCCGACGAGCTCAAGAGCGCCCTGCTGATCAACCCCCACGACATCGGTGGGCTGAAGAACACCATCATGCGGGCCGTCGAGATGCCCAAGCGCGACCGCACCACGCGCATGCGGGCGCTGCGTCGCCGGGTGCTCGAGAACGACGTGGCCAAGTGGTCGGCGTCGTTCCTGCAGGCACTCGAGAACGTCCGTCCCGGGCAGCAGATCACGCCCGTGCCCGCCGACGGCTCGACGGGCGGTGACGCCTCGTGACCGCCGACGCCCTGGCCCTGAGCGACGCGCTCGGTCGCCTCGCCACGACCCCGCGTCTCCTGGTGGCCCTCGACTTCGACGGGACGCTGGCCCCCGAGGTCGACGCGCCCTTGCAGGCCAGGGCCCTGCCCGAGGCGATGGACGCCATCCGGCGCCTCTCGGCCCTCGAGCAGACCACCGTCGCCCTCGTGTCGGGGCGAGATCTCGCGTCCCTCGCCGAGGTCAGCCGGACGCCCGACGAGGTCCTGCTCGTGGGATCGCACGGCATCGAGGTGCGGGTGGACGGCCACGAGACGTCGCTGAGCGACGACGAACGGGCCGCCAGGGCCCGCCTGTCCGAGGCCGTGCACCGCGTCGCGGAGGGGCACGAGGGCGTGTTCGTCGAAGAGAAACCCGCGGGCCTGGCCCTCCACACCCGGCTGGCGGACGAGGCGACGACCGAGGCGGTGCACGCGTCCGCGCGCGAGGCGGTCGGCGCCCTCGGCGGCATGCACGAGCGGGTGGGCAAGAACGTCCTCGAGTTCGCCGTGCGCGCCACGGGCAAGGACGACGGCATCGAGCGACTGCGCGAGGTCGTGGGTGCCACCGGCGTGCTCTACGCGGGCGACGACGTCACCGACGAGGACGGCTTCCGGGCACTCGGCGACGGCGACCTCTCGCTCAAGGTCGGGCCGGGCGAGACCCGGGCGATGCACCGCGTCGCCGACCCCGCGGCCGTGGCCGACCTGCTCGCCGAGTTGGCCGGTCTGCGCGAGCACCTGGGGCATGCCTGACGCCGCATGCTTTGTACGAGTGTGATGCTCTGATCTGAGCATTCCCAGGTGACCGCAAGGTAGTCTGTACACCCCGCCGCGACTCCCCGCCACCGCTCGCCCGAGACGGTCAGGCGAGGTCGCCAGCCGACGGAGGTCATCGTGATCGTAGTCCTGACGGCGTTCGCCGTGGCGGCCGTGGTCGTGGCCTGCGTCGGTGGCCGACTGGGTCGCTCGCTCTTCGTGTGGGCGTCGCTCGTGCCCTTCGCGGCCTTCGTCTTCACGGCCCTGCAGGGCCCGGCGGTGCTCTCGGGCGAGGTGCCGGTCGAGGCCGTCCCCTGGATCCCCCAGCTGGCCATCTCGCTCACGCTGCGCATGGACGTGCTCGCCTGGGTGCTGGCCCTCGTCGTCACGGGCGTCGGCGGCCTCGTGCTCGTCTACTGCGCCCGTTACTTCACCCGCGACGAGGCGGGCCGCGCCCGCTTCGCCGCGGTGCTCGTCGCCTTCGCCGGGGCCATGTACGGTCTCGTCACCAGCGACGACGTCTTCGTGCTCTTCGTCTTCTGGGAGGCCACGAGCGTCTTCTCGTACCTCTTGATCGGGCACTACACCGCCAAGCAGGCCAGCCGCGGGGCGGCGTTGCAGGCCCTGATCGTCACCACGGCCGGCGGCCTCGCCATGCTCGTCGGGCTTGTGATCCTCGCCGTCCAGGGCGGCACGAGCTCGCTCTCGCAGCTCGTCGAGCAACCGCCGTCGGGCACCGTCGTGACCGTGGCCGTCGTGCTCGTGCTCGTCGGCGCGCTGTCGAAGTCGGCGCTCGTGCCGTTCCACTTCTGGCTGCCGGCGGCCATGGCCGCGCCCACCCCCGTCAGCGCGTACCTGCACGCCGCGGCGATGGTCAAGGCGGGCATCTACCTCGTCGCGCGTCTCGCCCCGGGCTACCACGACCAGCCGGGCTGGCAACCGATCATCGTGACCGTCGGGGTCGTCACCATGGTCCTCGGCGGCTACCGCGCCCTCCGGCAGCACGACCTCAAGCTCGTGCTGGCCTACGGCACGGTCAGCCAGCTCGGGTTCCTCACCGTCGTCGTCGGTTTCGGCACCCGTGACGCCGCCCTCGCCGGCCTCGCCCTGCTCGTCGCCCACGCCCTGTTCAAGTCGACGCTCTTCCTCGTGGTGGGCGTCATCGACCACCGGACGGGCACGCGGGACCTGCGCAAGCTCTGCGGTCTGGGCCGACAGGCGCCCCTCCTGCTCGTCGTGACCGTCCTCGCCCTCGCGTCGATGGCCGGCGTCCCGCCGACCTTCGGCTTCGTCGCGAAGGAGGCCGTCCTCACGGCCCTCTACGACGACGCCGTCACGGGGTCGGTCTGGGGCGTCGTCGCCCTGGTCGGCGTCGTGGTGGGCTCGATCCTGACGACGGCCTACAGCCTCCGCTTCCTCTGGGGGGCCTTCGGCCGGAAAGCAGGCGTGGGGCCCGTCGAGTTCGTGCGAGAGCACGTCGACTTCCTGCTCTCGCCGATCGTGTTGGCCGTGGCCGGTCTCGTGCTCGGCCTGGTCTCGTACCAGGTGGGCCCGGTCTTCGCCCGGTACGCCGACACCCTGCCCGCCGGGGACGGCGGACACGAGCCGTACTACCTGGCGCTCTGGCACGGC
The DNA here is from genome assembly GCF_040547465.1 of Frigoribacterium sp. PvP054. NCBI lineage: Bacteria > Bacillati > Actinomycetota > Actinomycetes > Micrococcales > Microbacteriaceae > Frigoribacterium > Frigoribacterium sp. PvP054. The sequence continues at coordinate 273,358 of NZ_JBEPPU010000001.1, read as the reverse complement.
GTCGAGCCCGCGCTCGGCTTCACCGCGGTCTCGCTCGCGGTCGGTGCCCTGCTGTTCTGGCAACGCGACCGGGTCGCGCAGGTGCAGAAGGCCGTCTCGTTCCTGCCCCGCGCCTCCGACGGGTACGTCCGCATCATGGCGACCATCGACCGGACGGCCTCGCGGACGACGGCCACGACGCAGCGCGGGTCGCTGCCCTTCTACCTCGCGACCATCCTGATCGTCTTCATCGCCTCCTCCGTCGTGACCCTGGCGATCAACCGCAGCTGGCCGACGACCGCGGTGCTCTGGGACTACCCGGCCCAGCTGGCCATCGGCGGGTTGATGATCATCGGGGCGATCGCGTCCGCGCTCTCGAACAAGAGGTTCCAGGCGGTCGTCCTCGTCGGCGTGACCGGGTACGGCATGGCGGCCCTGTTCGCCCTGCACGGCGCTCCCGACCTCGCCCTCACGCAGGCCCTCATCGAGACCATCACGCTCATCGCCTTCGTCCTGGTGCTGCGCCGGCTGCCCGCCCGTCTGGGTGAGCGCAACGGCCGGACGCACCGCGTCGCCCGAGCGGTCATCGGCGTCTCGGTCGGCTCGGTCATGGCCGCCATCGCCGTCGTCGCCCTCGGCGCCCGGCCCGGTGCGACCATCTCGGGGGCGTTCCCCGAGCTGGCCGTCGACGGCGGACACGGGCGCAACGTCGTCAACGTCACCCTCGTCGACATCCGTGGGTGGGACACCATGGGCGAGATCGCCGTCCTCATCGTCGCCGCGACGGGCGTCGCCAGCCTGGTGTTCCTCACCTCGCGCGCCGACGTGCTGCCCCGGCCCGAGCGACGCACCCGCGCCCAACGGTTCCTGGCGCGCGTCCGTCCGGTCCGCGAGCCGGCACCGGTGGTGCCCGTCGGGGGCACGACCGCCCAGATCGGCGACAGCACCGAGGGCGACCGCCGGGCCTGGCTGCTGGCCGGGCGCAAGCTCGCGCCGCAGAACCGCTCCATCCTGCTCGAGGTCGTGGTCCGGTTGATCTTCCACGCCATCATCGTCGTGTCGATCTACCTGCTCTTCGCCGGTCACAACACGCCGGGTGGCGGCTTCGCGGGCGGTCTCGTCGCCGGGTTCGCGTTCGTGGCCCGATACCTCGCCGGTGGCCGCTACGAGCTCGGTGCGGCCGCCCCCCTCGACGCCGGGAAGCTGCTCGGCGCCGGCCTGCTGACGGTCACCGCGACCGCCCTCGTGCCTCTCTTCTTCGGCGTGGACGCGCTCACGTCGACCTGGTTCGAGGCCGAGGTGCCGCTGCTCGGTCACGTCGAGTTCGTGACGAGCACGTTCTTCGACGTCGGCGTCTACCTCGTCGTCGTCGGGCTGGTGCTCGACGTCCTGCGGAGTCTCGGGGCCGAGGTCGACCGCCAAGAAGAAGAGGACGCGTTCGGTCACCCGAGCGAGGTCTCCGAGCCCCAGGAGGAGCCGCTCCCCGTGTCCGTCGCCGGTACGTCCCCGAACGGGCGGGGTGACGCATGAGCGTCTCACTCGTCCTGATCGTCGTCATGGCCGCCCTCTACGCCTGCGGCGTCTACCTGCTGCTCGAACGCAGCATGACCCGCGTGCTCTTGGGGTTCCTGCTGGTGGGCAACGCGACGAACATCCTCATCCTGATCACGTCCGGTCGGCGGGGTGCCGCCCCGATCGTCGACGGGCAGGCCGACCCGGCGGACTTCGCCGACCCCCTGCCCCAGGCCTTCGTGCTGACGGCGATCGTCATCACCTTCGGCATCTCGGCCTTCATGCTGGCGCTGATCTACCGGTCGTGGCGTCTCGCCCAGGGCGACACCCTCGCGGACGACGCCGAAGACCTCGAGATCGGTCGTCGCGGCGTGCCGGCCGAAGAGGAGTCCGAGCAGGGCGACGGCGACGACGAGGCCGGTGGCGAGAGCGAGTTCGGCGACCGGGCCGAGGCGGCCGTCCCGTCGGGCGACCGGGCGTCGCAGCGCGAGCGAGCACACCATGACGAGAAGGGAGACCGAGCATGACCTCCAGCTACCTCGTCCCCCTCGTCGTCCTGATCCCGCTGCTCGGGGCCGCGGCCGCCCTCATCGCGGGCCGCCGGCCCCGCCTGCAGGCGATCGTGTCGATCGTCGCGCTGGCCCTCGTGGTCGTCATCAGCCTCGTGCTGCTCGTCGTGGTCGACTCCGAGGGGGCCATCGCCGTCCAGGTGGGCGGCTGGCAGGCCCCGTTCGGCATCACGCTCGTCGTCGACCGGCTCGCGGCGCTCATGCTGAGCATCTCGTCGATCGTCCTGCTGGCCGTCTTCGTCTTCTCGGTCGGGCAGGGCCAGGCGGACGGTGACGGCGAGGCGCCCGTCTCGATCTACAACCCGACGTACCTGATCCTCGCCACCGGGGTGTTCAACGCCTTCATCGCCGGCGACCTCTTCAACCTCTACGTGGGCTTCGAGATCCTGCTCGTCGCCAGCTACGTCCTGATCACGCTCGGCGGCACCGAGCAGCGCATCCGGGCGGGCGTCGTCTACATCGTCGTCAGCCTCGTCTCGTCGGTGCTCTTCCTGGCCTCGATCGCGATGATCTACGGCGCGCTCGGCACGGTCAACATCGCCGACATCGCCCAGAAGATGGACACCATCCCGCCCGACGTCCAGACGATCATCCACGTGATGCTGCTGACGGCGTTCGGCATCAAGGCGGCGATCTTCCCGCTGTCGTTCTGGTTGCCCGACTCGTACCCGACGGCCCCGGCCCCGGTCACGGCGGTGTTCGCCGGCCTCCTCACCAAGGTGGGCGTCTACGCGATCATCCGCACCGAGACGGTCCTCTTCGTCGAGAGCAACGTCAACGTGTACCTGTTGATCATCGCCCTGCTGACCATGACCGTCGGCATCCTCGGCGCGGTGGCGCAGGCGGACATCAAGCGACTGCTCTCGTTCACCCTGGTCAGCCACATCGGCTACATGATCTTCGGCATCGCCCTCGGCACGGTCGAGGGCCTGGCCGCCACGATCTACTACGTCGTGCACCACATCACGGTGCAGACGACGCTCTTCCTCGGCGCGGGCCTCATCGAACGGCGGGGTGGCACGGCGTCGATCACCCGGCTCGGCGGGCTGCTCAAGGCCGCGCCGATCGTCGCCGTGCTGTTCTTCATCCCCGCGCTCAACCTGGGCGGCATCCCGCCGTTCTCGGGCTTCATCGGCAAGGTTGCGCTCTTCGAGGCCGGGGCGCGACTCGACGATCCGTTGGTCTACGTGCTGATCGGTGCCGGGGCCCTCACCTCGCTCCTCACCCTGTACGCCTTGATGCGGGCCTGGAACCTCGCGTTCTGGCGACCCAAGGCCGACGTCGACGACCACGAGTCGCCGTTCACCGAGCACCTCGAGGAGGCGCCGGGCCGCGTGGCCGTCCAGCAGCGTCGGACCAACCCGCGCACCATGGTGGGCGCGACGGCGGGCATGGTGCTGGTGTCGCTCGTCCTCACCTTCGCCGCCGGCCCGCTCTACGGCGTCGCCGAACGCGCGGCCGGCCGGGTCTACGGGTCGAACGACTACGTGCGGACGGTGTTCCCCGACGGGCAGGGCGAGACCACCGCCGACCCGTCGTCGCCCGAGCCCGAACCCGCCTCCGACACCACCGACGAGGGGAGCACCCCGTGACCGGTCGCCCCACCCGCGGCGAGGTCGGACGCAGCCTCGCCCGTCAACTGCCCCTGCTCGTCGGCCTGGTCGTCCTCTGGATGGCCCTCTGGAACCAGTTCACGGTCCTGGCGTTCGTCACGGGCGTCGCGGTGGCGCTCCTCGTGACGCGGGTGTTCTTCCTGCCGCCGGTCGAACTCAGCGGCCGGTTCAACCTCTGGTACGCCGTCGTCTTCCTGGCGCACTTCGTGGTCGACCTCGTCCGCGCCTCCGTCATCGTCGCCTGGCAGGCCGTGCGCCCGCGCGGGGTCGACTCGAACGCGATCGTGGCCGTCCAGCTGCACACCCGCTCGGACTTCATCATGACCCTGGTCGCCGAGGCGATCTCGCTCGTACCGGGTTCGCTCGTGGTCGAGGCCGACCGCGAGCGGTCGATCCTCTACCTGCACGCCCTGGCCGTCGAGGACGCCGCCGGCGTCGAGGACGTCCGCGCCGGCGTCCTCGTCGTCGAGGCCCGCCTCGTGCGCGTGCTCGGCAGCGACGACGACCAGCGACGGATCGCCGAGGGCACCCCGGCCGCCGCCGAGGTCCACGACCCGGTCAGCCCGTCCTCGTCCCACGAAGGAGGCCCCTCGTGACCGTCGTCGCCTACGTCGTCGGCGCGCTCTTCGCGTTCGCCGGGCTCGCCTCGGTCATCCGCATCGTGCGGGGGCCGTCGATCCTCGACCGCATGATCGCGTCGGACATGCTGCTCACGACCCTGATCTGCGTCCTCGCCGCCGACATGGTCTTCAACGGCCACACCCGGACGATCCCGGTGATCCTGGCCCTCGCCCTGACGGCCGTCCTCGGGTCGATCACCGTGGCGCGCTACGTGTCGAAGCAGGACCCCTCGTGATCCCCGAGTCCGTCTACGACGTCGCCGCCTCGATCATGCTGATCGCGGGCGCCCTGCTCTCGTTGGCCGCGGGCATCGGGTTGCTGAGGTTCCCCGACGCCCTGTCGCGGATGCACGCCGCCACGAAGCCGCAGATCTTCGGTCTCATCCTGGTGCTCGCCGCGATCGCGCTCGACCAGCACACGGTCGGCACGATCGCCTCGCTGCTCGTCGTCCTGGTCTTCCAGATGCTGACCGCCCCCATCTCGGCACACATGATCGGTCGGGCGGGGTACCGCAACGGCGACCTGCTGCGCGAGCAGCTCGTGGTCGACGAACTCGACGACGCCGTGGCGCGTGCCGCCGGCGAGATCGCCGAGACGACCGAGGGCGACGTCGCCGACCTCGACGTGTCCGACCTTCCCGTCGGGTCGGCCGACGCCCTCGCGGTCGAGCTCGACCGCGTGGGCGACCCGTCCGGCCTCGACGACAGCGAGGGCGACGACGCGGGGCGCGACCACGAAGGGCGCCGCACCCGGTCGGGCGCCGACGCGTCGGGGGAGCCGGGCGAGCTCTGACGCCGCCGCCGACGGTGGACCGAACGGGCCCGCCCACGCCCTAAACTCGACCCATGCCAGAGAAGCCCACCCCGGACGGGATCGACATCAAACCCCGCAGCCGCGTCGTCACCGACGGCGTCGAGGCCACCACGTCGCGAGGCATGCTCCGTGCCGTCGGCATGGGCGACGAGGACTGGAGCAAGCCGCAGATCGGCATCGCCAGCAGCTGGAACGAGATCACCCCCTGCAACCTGTCGCTCGACCGGCTGGCCCAGGGCGCCAAAGAGGGCGTCCACGCCGGGGGCGGCTACCCGCTCCAGTTCGGCACGGTCTCGGTGTCCGACGGCATCTCGATGGGGCACGAGGGCATGCACTTCTCGCTCGTGTCGCGCGAGGTGATCGCCGACAGCGTCGAGGTGGTCATGAACGCCGAGCGACTCGACGGGTCGGTGCTGCTCGCCGGATGCGACAAGTCCCTGCCCGGCATGCTCATGGCCGCGGCCCGGCTCGACCTCGCCAGCGTCTTCCTCTACGCGGGCAGCGTCGCCCCCGGCTGGGTCAAGCTCAGCGACGGCACCGAGAAGAACGTCACCATCATCGACTCGTTCGAGGCGGTCGGCGCGCACAAGGCCGGCAACATGAGCGACGACGACCTCAAGGCCATCGAGTGCGCGATCGTCCCCGGCGAGGGGGCCTGCGGCGGCATGTACACGGCGAACACGATGGCCAGCGTGGCCGAGGCCCTCGGCATGAGCCTGCCCGGCTCGGCGTCGCCGCCCTCGGCCGACCGCCGTCGCGACTACTTCGCCCACCGCTCGGGCGAGGCCGTGGTCGAGATGCTCCGTCAGGGCATCACGACGCGCGACATCCTGACGAAGGAGGCCTTCGAGAACGCCATCGCCGTCGCCATGGCGTTCGGCGGCTCGACCAACGTCGTGCTGCACCTGCTCGCCATCGCCTACGAGGCCGAGGTCGACCTCACCATCGACGACTTCAACCGCATCGGCGACAAGGTGCCGCACATCGGCGACCTCAAGCCGTTCGGCAAGTACGTCATGAACGACGTCGACCGCATGGGCGGCGTGCCCGTCGTCATGAAGGCCCTGCTCGACGCGGGTCTGCTGCACGGCGACTGCCTGACGGTCACCGGCAAGACCGTCGCCGAGAACCTCGCGTCGATCCAGCCCAAGCCGCTCGACGGCGAGGTGCTGCGGACGCTCGACGACCCGATCCACGCGACCGGCGGCCTGACGGTGCTGAGCGGTTCGATGGCGCCCGAGGGTGCCGTGGTCAAGACCGCCGGCTTCGACGCCTCGGTGTTCGAGGGGCCGGCCAAGGTCTTCGAGCGCGAACGCGGGGCGATGGACGCCCTGACCGAGGGGCGCATCGAGGCAGGCGACGTCGTCGTCATCCGCTACGAGGGCCCCAAGGGCGGCCCCGGCATGCGCGAGATGCTCGCCATCACGGCGGCCATCAAGGGCGCTGGGCTCGGCAAAGATGTACTACTGTTGACGGACGGACGATTCTCAGGCGGCACAACCGGCCTGTGCATCGGCCACATAGCACCCGAAGCGGTCGACTCCGGTCCGATCGCCTTCGTGCGCGATGGTGACTTGATTCGGGTCGACATCGCCGCTCGCTCGATCGACCTACTCGTCGACGCCGCAGAGCTGGACGCCCGCCGAGACGGCTGGGCACCGCTTCCCCCGCGGTACACCCGCGGTGTCCTCGCGAAGTACGCGCGCCAGGTCCGCTCCGCGGCCGAGGGCGCCGTCACCTACTGACGCCCCGCCGGGCACGCTCGGCGCGTCACACCCGTGCGCGGCGAGAGCCGCACCGTCACCATCGATCACCGACCACGAAGAGGGAACCGGCACCGATGCCTGCAGAGTCCACCCCCACACCCGGCACCGCGACGCGGACGGCCCGGCCCGCCGCCGGTGCGTCCGTCGGGTCGCCCACCGCGCCTCCCGTGCTGACGGGGTCGGGCGCCATCCTCAAGTCGCTCGAGCACCTCGGCGTGACCGACGTGTTCGGGCTGCCCGGCGGTGCCATCATCCCGTTCTACGACGAGTTGATGGCCTCGACCGCCATCCGGCACATCCTGGTCCGCCACGAGCAGGGCGCCGGTCACGCCGCCGAGGGCTACGCGGCCGCGTCGGGCCGGGTCGGCGTCGCGATCGCGACGTCCGGTCCCGGTGCGACGAACCTCGTCACGGCCATCGCCGACGCGTACATGGACAGCATGCCGTTGCTGGCCATCACCGGGCAGGTCTTCTCGACCCTCATGGGCACCGACGCCTTCCAGGAGGCCGACATCGTCGGCATCACCATGCCGATCACGAAGCACTCGTTCCTGGTGACCAAGCCAGAGGACATCCCGGCGACGCTGGCGGCGGCCTACCAGATCGCGAGCACGGGTCGCCCCGGCCCGGTGCTGGTCGACATCACGAAGGACGCACAGCAGAACAGCGCCCCCTTCGTCTGGCCGCCCGTCGTCGACCTGCCCGGCTACCGGCCCGTCACCAAGGCCCACGGCAAGCAGATCACCGCCGCGGCCCAGATGATCGCCGACGCGAAGCAGCCGGTCTTCTACGTCGGCGGCGGCGTGATCCGCGCCGGCGCCTCGGCCGAGCTGAAGGCGCTCGTCGAGCTCACCGGGGCTCCCGTCGTCACCACCCTGATGGCCCGCGGTGCGTTCCCCGACACCCACCCGCAGCACCTCGGCATGCCCGGCATGCACGGCACGGTGCCCGCCGTGCTCGGCCTGCAGGAGAGCGACCTCATCATCGCCCTCGGTGCGCGCTTCGACGACCGGGTGACCGGCAAGGCCGAGCTGTTCGCGCCCGGCGCGAAGGTCGTCCACGTCGACATCGACCCGGCCGAGATCTCGAAGATCCGCATCGCCGACGTGCCGATCGTGGGTGACGCCAAGGTCGTCATCCCCGACCTCACGAGCGCGTTCGCCGAGGTCACGGGTGGCGTCAAGCCCGACATCGCGGCCTGGTGGGAGCACCTCGACGGGCTCCGCGAGCAGTTCCCGCTCGGCTACACCCAGCCCGACGACGGCCTGCTGTCGCCGCAGGCGATCATCCAGCGCATCGGGCAGCTCTCCGGCCCCGAGGCGATCTACGCCTCCGGCGTCGGCCAGCACCAGATGTGGGCCGCGCAGTTCATCGAGTACGAACGTCCGCACGCCTGGCTCAACTCCGGAGGCGCGGGCACGATGGGCTACTCGGTCCCGGCCGCCATGGGCGCCAAGGTGGCCCAGCCCGACCGCGTGGTGTGGGCCATCGACGGCGACGGGTGCTTCCAGATGACCAACCAGGAGCTCGCCACCTGCGTCATCAACGACATCCCGATCAAGGTCGCGATCATCAACAACTCGTCGCTCGGCATGGTGCGGCAGTGGCAGACGCTCTTCTACGAGGGCCGCCACTCGTTCACCGACCTCAACACCGGTCACGAGACGCGCATGGTGCCGGACTTCGTCAAGCTCGCCGACGCATACGGCGCCCTGGGCATCCGCGTCCGCACCGAGGACGAGGTCGACGCCGCCATCGAACTCGCCCTCGCGACCAACGACCGTCCGGTCGTCATCGACTTCGTCGTCAGCCGCGACGCGATGGTCTGGCCGATGGTGCCGCAGGGGGTCTCGAACTCCGAGATCCAGCACGCCCGTGCCCTCGCTCCCGAGTGGGACGACGAGGCGCCCGGCACGAGCGCCTCCGACACCACCCGCGACGGCGACATGACCGGAGAACACGCATGAGCCACGTCCTGTCCCTGCTCGTCGAAGACAAGCCCGGCCTGCTGACCCGCGTCGCCGGGCTCTTCGCCCGGCGCGGGTTCAACATCGAGAGCCTCGCCGTCGGCAAGAGCGAGGTCGAGGGGCTGAGCCGCATCACGGTCGTCGTCGACGTCGAAGAGCTCCCGCTCGAGCAGGTCACCAAGCAGCTGAACAAGCTGATCAACGTGATCAAGATCGTCGAGCTCGACTACTCGCAGTCCGTCCAGCGCGAGCACCTCCTGATCAAGGTGCGCGTCGACAACACCACCCGCTCGCAGGTGCTCGAGGCGGTGACCCTGTTCCGGGCCTCGGTCGTCGACGTCTCGACCGACGCCCTCGTCATCGAGGTCACCGGCGACACGGGCAAGACGACGGCCCTGCTGCGCGTGCTCGAGCCCTACGGCATCAAGGAGATCTCGCAGTCGGGCCTGCTCGCCATCGGGCGCGGCGCGAAGTCGATCACCGACCGCGTCTTCAAGAACTGAACCCGCGAGGGGGCGCCACCCGCGCCTCCTCGTCCCGACATCCCATCGTCAACACCCAAGGAGAACCACCACCGTGACTGAAATCGTCTACGACACCGACGCCGACCTGTCGATCATCCAGGGCAAGAAGGTCGCCGTCATCGGCTACGGCTCGCAGGGCCACGCCCACGCGCTGAACCTCCGCGACTCGGGCGTCGAGGTCGTCGTCGGGCTCAAAGAGGGGTCGAAGAGCCGTGCGAAGGCCGAAGAGGCCGGCTTCACCGTGCAGACGCCCGCCGAGGCCTCGGCCTGGGGCGACGTCATCGTGATCCTCGCGCCCGACCAGGTTCAGCGCCACGTCTACGCCGACGACATCGCCCCGAACCTCGCCGACGGCAAGGCCCTCGTCTTCGGTCACGGCTTCAACATCCGCTTCGGCTACATCGAGGCGCCCGAGGGCGTCGACGTCCTGCTGGTCGCCCCCAAGGGGCCGGGCCACACCGTGCGTCGCGAGTTCGAGGCCGGCCGCGGCGTCCCCGTCATCGTCGCCGTCGAGAAGGACGCCTCGGGCTCGGCCTGGGACCTCGCCTGGTCGTACTCGAAGGGCATCGGCGGCCTGCGTGCCGGCGGCATCAAGACCACGTTCACCGAAGAGACCGAGACCGACCTCTTCGGCGAGCAGGCCGTGCTCTGCGGTGGCACCTCGCAGCTGATCCAGTACGGCTTCGAGACCCTCACCGAGGCCGGCTACCAGCCGCAGATCGCCTACTTCGAGGTGCTGCACGAGCTCAAGCTGATCGTCGACCTCATCTGGGAGGGCGGCCTGGCCAAGCAGCGCTGGAGCGTCTCCGACACCGCCGAGTACGGCGACTACGTCTCGGGCCCCCGGGTCATCACGCCCGACGTGAAGGAGAACATGAAGGCCGTTCTCGCCGACATCCAGTCGGGTGCCTTCGCCAAGCGCTTCATCGACGACCAGGACGCGGGCGCCCCCGAGTTCCAGCAGCTGCGCAAGAAGGGCGAGGAGCACCCCATCGAGGCCACCGGCCAAGAGCTGCGCGCCCTCTTCGCCTGGAAGCAGCAGGACTCGGACTACGTCGACGGCAGCGCTGCGCGCTGACGACGACGTAGTCCAGGGCGACGCGGGCCCTGTCGGTCGGCTCCGCCGACGGGCGACGGCAGCGCTGCGCGCTGACCGGCGTCACACCCGAACCACCCGTGAGGGCCTCGCACCACCCGGTGCGGGGCCCTCTCGCCGTCGGTCGGCCCGACGACCTCGTGGCATGATCTAAGGCATGGCTCACAGCAAGAAGGCCGTGCACTTCGGCGCCGGCAACATCGGTCGGGGCTTCGTCGCCCAGTTCCTCCACGCGAGCGGCTACGAGGTCGTCTTCGCCGACGTGAACGACGACCTCATCGGGGCGCTGCAGTCGCACCCGTCGTTCGAGGTCCACGAGGTGGGCGAAGACAGTCGCACGACCGTCGTCGACGGCTACCGGGCGATCAACAGTCGCACCGACGAGGCCGCCCTCGTCGCCGAGATCGCGACCGCCGACGTCGTGACGACCGCGGTCGGGGCCCGCATCCTGCCGTTCGTCGCCCCCGTCATCGCGAAGGGCCTCGCCGAGCGTCCGGCCGACCTGGCACCCCTGGCCGTCATCGCCTGCGAGAACGCCATCAACGCGACCGACTCCCTCGCCGTCGTCGTCCGCGAGCACGACCCGGCCGAGAACGCCGTCTTCGCCAACTGCGCCATCGACCGCATCGTCCCCGAGCAGGCCGGCGGCACGCTCGACGTGACGATCGAGTCGTTCTTCGAGTGGGTCGTCGAGAGCACCCCCTTCGGCGAGCACCGTCCCGAGATCCAGGGGGTCACCTGGGTCGCCGACCTCGAGCCCTTCATCGAGCGCAAGCTCTTCACGGTGAACACGGCCCACGCCGCGGCCGCTTACCACGGGTTCCGCAAGGGCATCGCGAGCATCCGCGAGGCACTCGACGACGCCGAGGTCATGACCGAGGTCCGTGGGGTGCTGGCCGAGACCAAGGCGCTCCTGGTCGCCAAGCACGGGCTCGACGCCGACGAGCAGCAGGCGTACATCGAGAAGAACCTGGTCCGCATCGCCAACCCGCACCTCCCCGACACCACCGAGCGCGTCGGTCGCAACCCGCTGCGCAAGCTCAGCCGGAACGAACGCTTCGTCGGGCCGGCCGCCCAGGCCGCCGAGCGGGGTCTGCCCTACGACGCCCTCGTGCGGGCCGTGCGCGCCGCCCTCGACTTCTCGGTGCCCGACGACGTCGAGAGCGTCGAGTTGCAGTCGCTGCTGAGCTCCGGTCTCGGCGCCGACGAGTTGACGCGCACGCTGACGGGCGTCCAGGAGGACCACCCCCTGCACCCGGCACTGCTCGCGGCGGTCTCGTCCAAGCTCACGGCATGACGCCAGCCGGACCACAGGTGCCGGTGGACGGCGAGCCCGACGACGCCCTGACCTGGGGCGACGAGGCCGACACCAGCCACGTCGAGGGGCCGGCCCCCTCGGCCCGCGTGCGACGCGTCCGGTCGCGGGATGGCGACGACGGGCCCGACGGCGACGTCGAGCCCGACGACGAGATCGACGACGGCGAGACCGACGACGGGCCCGCCGTCATGAGCTCGGCGTCGCTCGTCGTGCACGGCGTGCTCGGCGGGGTCTTCCTGCTCTGGGCGGCCGGCTGGATCGTCGCCGTCGGCGACTTCACCAACCCGTTCACCGACGCGATCTCGTCCGTCATGTGGAACCTCGGCGAGCTCTTCGCCGTGGCCGCACCCCTGGCCTGGTTCGTCGCCGTCATCGTGCTCGTCCCCACGCACCGCACCCGACGTCGACTCGCCGTGATGGCCCTCGGCGCACTCCTGGTGGCGCCCTGGCCGCTCGTGATCGGGGGCTCGGCATGACCGGCCTCGACGGTGGCGCGGTGCCCGGGGCCGGTCACGACCACGACGCCGTCTCGGTGACGGCCGGCGACGCGAGCGAGCCGGGCCGCGCCTCCTTCTTCTTCTACCTGGCGGTCGCGATCGTCTTCGCGGCGGCCTTCGCGTTCGACCTGTTCGAGGCGATCTCGAACCTGGTGCTCGTGCCGCAGGTCTTCACGCAGAACAACGACTTCTACCGCGAGAACGGGCTCGACGGGCTGATCGTCCAGCCGCCCTGGGTGCCGTTGGTGGTCGGTGTCGTCGTGCCGCCGCTGGCCTTCGTCGGCGCGATCGTCGTCGGGCGTCGCCACGAGCTCTGGAAGTTCACGCTCGTGCTCTTCGCCGCACTCGGCCTCGTGGCGGCCGTGTCGCTCACGCTGACGGCCTACGTCACCACCGTCTGACCCCGGCCGAGGAGGCGCGGGTCGGGTCGCCGACGGCGCTCGGCACCACCGCGTCATGTGGACGTCACAGACCGGGCGAGTCGATAGAGTCGAGGGCAGCCGCGCCCACGGCGCGTCGCGGCCCCTCACCGAACACCACCCAGAGAAGGACGTCCGCCCCGTGGCCAAGCCCGTCGTGTTGATCGCAGAAGAACTGTCACCCGCAACCGTCGAGGCCCTCGGGCCCGACTTCGACGTGCGGTCGGTGGACGGCACCGACCGTCCCGCCCTGCTGGCGGCCCTCGCCGACGCCGAGGCGATCCTCGTGCGGTCGGCGACCCAGGTCGACGCCGAGGCCATCGCGGCGGCACCGTCGCTCAAGGTCGTCGCCCGCGCCGGCGTCGGCCTCGACAACGTCGACATCAAGGCCGCGACGACGGCCGGCGTGATGGTCGTCAACGCCCCGACCTCGAACATCATCTCGGCGGCCGAGCTGACCGTCGGGCACATCCTGAGCCTCGCGCGCCACATCCCGGCCGCGCACTCCGCCCTGGCGCAGGGGCAGTGGAAGCGCTCGAAGTACACCGGCGTCGAGCTCTACGAGAAGACCGTCGGCATCGTCGGCCTGGGCCGCATCGGCGCCCTCATCACGGCTCGCCTGCAGGCGTTCGGCGTGAACGTCGTCGCCTACGACCCCTACGTCACCCCCGCCCGCGCCCAGCAGCTCGGCGTGACGCTGCTCTCGCTCGACGACCTGCTCGCCACGAGCGACTTCGTCACGATCCACATGCCGAAGACGCCCGAGACGACGGGCATGATCGGACTCGAGCAGATGAAGGCCATGAAGAGGTCGGCCTTCGTCGTGAACGTCGCCCGCGGCGGGCTCATCGACGAGGACGGCCTGTACGAGGCCCTGACGACCGGCGAGATCGCGGGCGCCGGCCTCGACGTCTTCGTGAAGGAGCCCCCGGTCGACCAGAGGCTGCTCGGCCTCGAGAACGTCGTGGTGACCCCGCACCTCGGCGCCTCGACCGACGAGGCGCAAGAGAAGGCCGGCGTCTCGGTCGCCCGCTCGGTGCGCCTCGCCCTCGGGGGCGAACTCGTCCCCGACGCGGTGAACGTGGCCGGTGGCGTGATCGACCCCTACGTCCGCCCCGGCATCCCGCTGGTCGAGAAGATCGGCCAGGTCTTCTCGGGGCTCGCCGACAGCCCGCTCACCAGCGTCGACGTCGAGGTGCGCGGCGACCTGGTCGAGTTCGACGTCAGCGTGCTCAAGCTGGCGGCGCTCAAGGGCATCTTCACCAACATCGTCAGCGAGTCGGTCAGCTACGTGAACGCGCCGCTGCTGGCCGAGCAGCGTGGCATCACGGTGCGGCTGCTCACCGACCCCACGAGCGACGAGTACCGCAACGTCATCACCCTGCGTGGTTCGCTGAGCGACGGCTCGCAGATCTCGGTGTCGGGCACGCTGACCGGCACCAAGCAGGTCGAGAAGATCGTCGAGATCAACGGCTACGACGTCGAGGTGCCCCTCGCGGCGCACCACCTCGTGATGGTCTACACCGACCGCCCCGGCATCGTCGCGGTCTACGGCCGCGAGTTCGGCGACGCCGGCATCAACATCGCCGGCATGCAGATCGCCCGCCGGAGCGCGGGCGGCCAGGCGCTCAGCGTGCTGACCATCGACAGCCCGGCTCCCGACGAGCTCGTCGAGAAGGTCCGCGTGGCCATCGACGCGCAGGTGCTGCGCGAGATCGACGTCACGCTCTAGACGTCGCGCCCGACGACGAACCGCCCCTCCTCGGCCGTGCCGGGGGAGGGGCGGTTCGTCGTCGGGAGCTCGGCGCCCGGTGTGCGCTGCTAGAGCTCGAGCGACTCGTGGGCCTCGAGCTTCACGGCGTCGCCGCCGACCGACCGGGCCGAGGCCTGCATCCGCTCGAAGTGCATGCCGAGCCCGGGCGCCGAGAGGGTCTGCTCGTGGGTGGGGAACGCCAGGCGGGGCTTGACGGCCGCGACGTAGTCGATGACCTCGGCCACCTTGAGCCAGGGGGCCCCGACGGGCGCGGCGAGGACGTCGACGGGCACGGGCGGGACGGTGAACTGGTCGCCCGGGTAGAACAGCGACCCGTCGACCAGCACGCCGACGTTGTCGATGACCGGGATGCTCTCGTGGATGACCGCGTGACGCGAGCCGTAGAACGCGAGCGTGAACGGGCCCACCTCGACCGTGTCGCCCTCGGCGACGACGTGCACGTCGAAGCCCTCGGCCGCGGTGGCCACGCCCTCGGGCCCGTAGATCGTGGCCGACGGGTTCGTCGCCGACAGGTTCGTCAGCTGGTCGGGCGTCCAGTGGTCGGCGTGCTCGTGCGTGACGACGACCGCGTCGACGTCGTGCAGGTCGACCAGGGGGCTCGTGAACGACCCCGGGTCGACGACGAGTTTGCGGCCGTCCTTCTCGAGGATCAGGCAGGCGTGTTCGAGTTTCGTGAGGCGCATGAGAGCGACTGTACGCGGGTCGGCGGGGGGCCGACCCGGCACGACGGGGCCTCGATTTGTGACGGGCTGGCGCGGTGTGGCATACTCGACGAGTTGCAAATACGGCCCCATCGTATAGCGGCCTAGTACGTCGCCCTCTCACGGCGGTAACACGGGTTCGAATCCCGTTGGGGTCACCACAACCACCACGAAACCGCTCGGCTCCAGCCGGGCGGTTTCGTCGTCTGCGGCATCTGCATCGGCGGCGGCACCGGCTCCGGCCACCGGCACCGGCACCGGCACGACGACGACGGACGGCCCGACTCCGTCGTGATGACGTCGTCGGGCCGTCGCCGAACGGGTGGGTCGTCTCAGCCCTTGGTCGCGCCCGCCAGCAGGCCGCGGACGAAGAACCGCTGCAGGGCGAAGAAGACGATCAGCGGCACGATGATCGAGATGAACGCCCCGGCCGTCAGGAGCTCCCACGACTGGCCGTACGATCCCGAGAGGTCCTGCAGGGCCTTCGTGATCGGCAACCCCTGCCCCGAGGTGAAGACGGTCGCCACGAGCAGGTCGTTCCACACCCACAAGAACTGGAAGATGCCGAACGAGGCGATCGCGGGCATCGACAAGGGGAGCACGATCCGGAAGAACACCTGGCCGTGGCCGGCGCCGTCCATGCGGGCGGCCTCGATCACCTCGGCCGGGATCTCCGAGACGAAGTTGTGCAGCATGAAGATGGCGAGGGGGAGGGCGAAGATCGTGTGGGCGATCCAGACCTTGGCGTACGACCCGTCGAGGCCGTTCACGCCGAGCCCCGGCAAGATGTACAGCCCGCCGATCCGCAGGCCGTCCGAGAAGAGTCGGAGCAACGGCACCAGTGCCATCTGGATCGGGACGATCTGCAAGGCGAACACGAGCACGAAGAGCGTGTTGCGGCCCTTGAACTCGATCCAGGCGAAGGCGTACGCCGCGAGGCTCGCGATCGTGATGGGGATGAGCGCCGCGGGCAGGGTGATGACCAACGAGTTCAGGAACGCCTTGCCGAGGGTGAGGCTGTCGCCCGAGTTCAGGGCGTTCACGTAGTTGTCGAACGTGAAGCCGGGGTTGGCGAAGACGGTCCACCAGCCGGTGGTCTTGATGTCGTTCGCCGGCCGGAAGGACGAGATGAACAACCCCGCGGTGGGCAGGGTCCAGACGACGGCGATCACCAGGGCGGCGATCGTGGCACCGCGGCTCGTCGTGCCGCGCTTGAGCTTGCCGCTCGAGCTCTCGATGCGGGCGGCGCCTCGCTTCAGCTGACGCTCGGTGCCCGAGCCGACGGCGACCCCGATCGGGGTGGGTGTGGCGCTCATCGGATCTCCCTCTGCTTCTGGATCTGGCGGGCGTTGTAGACGACGATCGGCAGGACGAGGACGAACAGGATGACCGCCAGGGCCGAGCTGTAGCCGGTGCGGCTGCCGAGCTGGAACTGCCGGACCATCTCGAACGCGAGGATGGTCGTGTCGTTGCGGCCGCCGGTCATGGCCGAGACGATGTCGTAGACCTTCAACGAGGCGATCGAGATCGTCGTGAGCACGACGATGATGGTCGTGCGGATGCCGGGCACGGTGATGTGCCGGAACGCCTGGAAGCCGTTGGTGCCGTCGAGCGACGCCGCCTCGAGCTGTTCGGCCGGGACGCCCTTGATGGCCGCCGACAGCACCGTCATGGCGAAGCCGGCTTGCGTCCAGATGAGCACGACGACGAGCAGCAGGGTGTTCCACGGTTCGAGGCCGAGCCAGTCGACGGGCTGGCCGCCGAAGGCGACGAGGATGCCGTTCAGCAGGCCGATCTGGTCGCCCTGGCGGATGTCGTAGAAGAACTTGAAGATGATCGAGGCGCCGACGAACGAGATGGCCATCGGCATGAAGACGAGCAGCTTCAAGAACTTCTCGCCGCGACTCTTGTCGATGAAGACGGCGTAGGCGAGGCCGATCGCCGTGGCGGTGATCGGGGCCAGCAGCACCCAGATCAGCGTGTTGCCGAAGGCGGTCAGGCCGTCGGGGCTCGTGAAGACCCAGACGAAGTTGTCGAGCCCGGCGAAGCCCGAGCCGTCGTTCTTCATGAAGGCCTGCCCGGCGGTGGTGATCGTCGGGTAGATGAGCCCGATGATCAGGAAGAACACGGCGGGCGTCATGAACGCGATGAGCTGGAGCGAGTAGCCGGCGCCGCGTTTCGAGCGGTAGTCCAGCAGGAACAGCCCACCGCCGAGGACGGCGGCGATCGCGGCGACCCAGATCACCGAGTTGTAGAGGCCGAAGGCCAGGAGGACGACCACCGGGACGACGACGCAGACCGCGAGGCGGATGATCGTGTACTGCGGACCGCGTCGAGGCGCGAACTCGACGAAGACGAGCACGACGGCCACGAGGGCGGCGAAGGCGACGAGGATCAGGGGGATCTGGGCCAGGGGCGGGATTCCCGCCAACCACTGGAAGAAGCTGGACATCTCTGTCCTTTCACGTTCGGGTCCGAACAGGGCGCGACCGTCCACCGCCGCCGGGGACGGCGGTCGGGCGCGGGGTCAGGGGCCACCGACTCGCGGTGGCCCCTGAGACGCGGCTGTTACGAGGTGTAGCCGGCCTGGATCTCTTTCAGCACCGAGTCCGTGTCGGTGCCGTCGATCCAGTCGACCATGCCCTTCCAGAAGCTGTCGGAACCGACGGACTTGGGCATCAGGTCGGAACCGTCGAAGCGGAAGGTGGTGTCGGTGCCCTGCAGGATCTCGACGGCGCCCTTCAGCAGGTCGCTGCCGGCGTTCTCGGGGTCGAGGCCCTTGTTGGCCGAGATGACGCCGCCCAGCGAGACGCGGCTGTTCGCCCAGTCGGCGCTGGCGAGGTAGGCCTGGACCTTGGCGGTGTCGTCGTCGTTCGAGAACGCGGCGACGAACTCACCACCACCGGTGACGGCGGCGGGGTCGTCCTCCTTCATCGGCGGGGTGAGGAAGGCCCAGACGTCGCCGTCCTCGGCGACCGTGGCGGGCTGACCGGACGCGTTGTTCGCGGCGGTGAGGAAGCCCTCGAAGAACGAGGCCTGGTGGGTCAGGGCGCAGCTGCCGTTCGCCACGTTGGTGGCGACGTCGCCGAAGGCCGTCGAGTTGATCGACTTCACGTCGCCGTAGCCGGCGTTGACGAGGTCGGGGTCGAGCAGGATCTCGCCGACGGAGTCGAACGCGTCCTTGATCTCGGGGTCGGTGAACTTCGTGTCGCCCGCGACCCACGAGTCGTACGCGTCGGGTCCGGCCTCGCGCAGGACGAGGTCCTCGACCCAGTCGGTGCCGGGCCAGCCGGAGGCCTCGCCCGAGTTGAACCCGGCGCACCACGACGGTCCGCCGGTCTTCTGCTGGATGGTCTTCGACAGGGCGACGAGGTCGTCGTAGGTCTTGGGCACCTCGACGCCCCACTCCTCGAACTTGGCCGGGGAGTACCAGACGTAGCCCTTGACGCTGGCCATGAGCGGGGCGCCGTACTGGGTGCCGTCGACCTGCCCGTACTTCTGCCAGTCCTCCGACCAGCCCTCCTTGACGTTGGCGAGGGCGTCGGCGGGCAGCTCCTGCACCTTGCCGGACGCGACCGTGTCGGCCAGCAGCCCGGGCTGGGGGAAGATCGCCAGGTCGGGGGTGTCGCCGCCCTGGACCTTGATGCCGATCTGCTTCTCGAACTCTTTGTCACCCGTGTACTTGATGTCGATGTCGTTGGCCTTCTCCCAGTCGGCCCACGACTTCTCGAGGAGGGTCGCCTCGTCGCCGTTGATCGTGCCGTAGACGTTGACCACGCCGTCGGCCGTCCCGACGTCTCCGGCACCCGCGCCTCCGGCGTTGGGGTCGTTGGGGTCGGCCGTGCCGGAGCATCCGGCCAACAGGAAGCTCGACGCCGCCAGGATGGCCAGGGGCCCCGTGAAACGGCGGTGCAGGGATGCTCGCATGGGTTTCTCCTCGTTGAGTTGCCAGGGCGGACCACGACCGTGCTGTCGGCGTCGTCCGCCGCGCGTCGTCGTCGACGCGCGTCGACGATGAGTGTCACACACTCGCAGGAGGCGCGCAACCGCGTCTGCTACGGGCGGTCGCCTCGCGAGGCGGTGCCCGACGTCCCGCGCACCGTGAGCCGCGGCCTGACGAGCACCTGCGGCGCCTCGACGCGGCGACCCTCGATGCGGTCGACCAGGTCGTCGACGGCGGCCGCGGCGATCTCCGCACCCGGAGGGGTGACCGTCGTGAGCGGGGGAGACGTCATCTCGGCGGCCAGGTCGCCGATGCTCAGCGCGACCACCGTCACGTCTGCAGGGATCAGCCGACCGGCGGTCGCGGCGGCCTGCACGAAGCCCGCGAGGGCCATCTCGTTGAACGCGATGACGGCGGTCGGCCGGAGCGGCGACGAGTCGAACGCCGAGAACGCCTCACGACCTCCCGGCACGGAGTTCTCGGCGAGGTGCGTCTCGACCTCGAGCCGCCGTTCCCGCGCGGGCCGCGCGAGCGCCGCGGTGGCCCGCGCGAGCGGACCGGAGCCCCGTTCCGGCGACTGGACGGCTTGGCTGAGGAAGAAGACCCGCCGGTGCCCGAGGTCGGCGACGTGGTCGACGGCCACGCGGACCAGCGCCTCGTAGTCCGCGTCGACGAACCAGAGCCCGTCGGCCTCGTCCGGGCGGCCGATGTTGGTGAAGGGGAGGCGGGAGCGCGAGAGCACGGCCACACGGTCGTCGTGCGCCGTGAGCTCCATCAGGATGACGCCGTCGACGAGGCCCTCGCTCACCAGGCTGCCCAGGCCCTCGACGTCGTCGATGGGGTTGGACCAGAGCAGGAGGTGGTACCCGCGGTGCCTCGCCCGGTCGGTGGCGGCCGCGACGTACTCGAACTCGGACGAGGTGACCCCGCGGCGGCCGTACGGGTAGTGCAGCGCGAGGATGCCGCCCCGGGCACCCGCCAGCCCGCGGGCGAACGCGTTGGGCGTGTAGTTGAGCTCGGCCATCGCCCGCTCGACGCGTTGGCGCGTGGCGGCCGAGATGGTCCGCCGGCCGCTGAGGGCGTACGAGACGGTGCTCGACGAGACGCCCGCGAGACGCGCCACGTCGTCGCGGGTTGCCGGCATCCTCGTCCACCTCGTCGTCGATCGTGAGGACAGCATACGAGCGACCGGCGTCCGGCCCGCTCAGCGACCCTCTCGCCCGCCGGGCGGGTTCAGGCGGGCCACATCGGCCGGAACTGCACGCTGATGCGCGGCCCGACGGCCTTCTTCGTCTTGGCGATGGCGTGTTCGTGCGTGCGCTGACAGCTGCCGCCCATGACCAGGAGGTCGCCATGGCCGAGGGGGAACCGTCGGGTGGTCCCCGTCGCGCGCGAGCGCACCGCGAGCGTGCGCGGCGCCCCGAGGGAGAGGATGCCGACCATCGTGTCGCGGTCGATCGTCCGCCCCACGTGGTCGCCGTGCCAGGCGATGCTGTCGTCGCCCGTGCGGTAGAAGCAGAGCCCGGCCCGTTCGAACCGCTGCTCGGGCGGGGCGCCGCGCTCGTCGGCGTAGTAGGCGTTGAGGTCGTCGCGGGCCCTGGCCAGGACGGGGTCGGGCAGCGGGTCGCCCGCGTCGTAGGACGAGACCAGTCGAGGCACCTCGACCACGCGGTCGTACATCTGTCGTCGGTCGGCCCGCCACGGGACGTCGGTCACGAGGCGTTCGAACAGGGCGTCCGACTGCGACGCCCAGGCCGGGACGACGTCGAGCCAGGCGCCCTCGCCCAGGTCGAGGTGGTCGACCCGCCCGGCGAGCGGCGCCAGGTCGGGCCCGTCGGACAGCCCGTCGAACAGCGAGGCGGTGAAGGCGAGGCTCATGCCGACAGCCTACGTCACGGATCGAACGCATGTTCGAACGCGGTGGCGTGGTCAGGCCCCGGTCGAGCCCGGCTGGACCACCACCCGGTCGGGCGCGACGAGCTCGCGGGCGACCCCGTCCACGTCGACGTCGACCAGCCGGCCCGCCCAGGCGTAGACCTGCAGCTGCGCGGCGTGCTGCCACAACGGACGTCCGCTCGAGAGGTCGAAGGCCACGAGGGTCGACCGCCCGCCCGAACTGCCGTAGGCCAGGGCGTAGCCGACCGTGCGGCCCGCCGCGGCGAGCACCGCCCCGTCGGGCAGCGAGACCCGGGCACCCGCCGAGCCGGTCGTCCCGTCCAGGACGCGGACGACGACGGGGCCGGGCCCCGCCGCCGTCGCCGTCGCGAAGACCCGGTCGTCGGTCTGGCCCGGCAGGCCGTCCACGGCGGAGGAACTCGACGCCGGGTCACGCCACCGCACCTCGCCCGTGGCGAGGTCGAGACAGGTCACGGTCCGTGACCGGACGTCGGTCACGGCGAGGCAGGTCCGGGTCACCGAGTACCCGCCCCGGACGTCGCGGTCCGAGCTCCAGAGGCGTTCGCCGTCGGCGGCCAACGCGACGAAGCCGGCGTCTCCTCGTCCGGTGGCCGCGCCTCCTCGGGGGGCGTAGACGACGTCGTCGTGGACGACGTAGCCGACCAGGCGGTCGAGCCTTGCGGCCCACGGTCGCTCGACGCCCGTGGCCAGGTCGACCTGCACCGACCCGCCGGCCCGGGCGACGACGAGGCGGTCGCTCAGGGCCAGCGCGACGCCCGCGGTCGAGGCGGCGCCGCTCCAGACGACCCGGCCGAGGTCGCGGGCGTCACGCAGTTCGTACCGGTAGACGCCGCCGACCCCCTGCTGCCGACCGGTGACCACGACGGCGCCCGCGGTCTGGAACTGGTCGCCGTCGCCCGCCGTACCGGTCGCGACGACGTCGACCGGCCGGCCGGTCTCGACCGAGAGGGTCGTCAGCACCTGTTCGCCGTCGACGGTCGCGCGGACGAGCACGAGCCCGGTGCCGTCCACCGTCGAGACGGACGACACCAGGGCCGGGCCGGTCAGCCCCGTCGCCTCGACGTCGTCGGCGACGTCGTGCACCCAGCGGAACGCCCCCCGGTCGACGTCGAGCGCACCGATGCGCGTGCCCACCCCCTGGGTCGGCGTGGCGCAGTCGCCGTCGTTCGCGAAGCCGTAGGTCCAGGCCCCGGCGGCACTGACGAGGGCCAGCCCCTGGTCGACGGGCGTCGACCGGTACCGCAGGCACTCGGCCGGGGCGCCGGGGGCGAGGGCTGCCCGCAGGTCGACCCGCCAGCCGGACGTGGTCGGCTGCTGTCTGAGGTCGTCGACGGCGACGCCCTGCCAGGGGGCCTCGCCGCCGTACCCGGGCTGGGTCGGCGCGACGACCACCGTCGTCACGAGGGTCGCCAGTGCCAGGGCCGCGTAGGCCACCGTCAGGCGCCGTCCCGCCCTCACGAGGTCGCCCCGACGCGGGCGGTGTCGACGAGGCGCCGGGCCACGCCCCGTTCGTCGATGCGCACGAGGTGTCCGCCCCAGAACACCACGGTGCCGGACGTCGACGTCGACCAGAGGGGACGCCCGTCGGCCAGGTCGAGGGCGGCCACGTCACGCCCGGACGACCGGCCGTCGTCCGTCTCGAGGTAGAGGACCGACCGGCCCGCCGCCGAGAGGTCGTCGAGCAGCCCCACGGCCGAGCTGAACCGGGTGTGCCCGTCCGTGCCGTCGAGGGCGAGCAACCGCGACCCGCCCTCTCGCTGCACGACGACGAACACCTCGTCGCCCCGCTGGCCCGGCACCGCCTCGACCGCGAACGGCGCGCCCAGGTCGGTGTCCCACCGCACGTCGCCGTCGCGCGGGTCGAGGCATTCCGCCGCCGTGTCGTCGCGGGTGACGACGACCAGGCAGGACGGCGTGACGGCCAGCCGACGCCCGCTCGTCGGGCGGCTCCACACGGCGTCTCCCCTCTCGTCGAGGGCCGACACCGTGCCGTTCGCCCGCGTGAACTCGATGCCGAAGGCGACGACGCGACGGCCGTCGTCCGTCGCGACGACGGCTCCCGCCGGGGGGACCGCGATCACGTCGGGGGACGCCGCGAACGGTCGCTCCCGGCCCGTCGTGCCGTCGACGAACACCGTCTCGCCGCCCTGCGAGACCAGGGCCCCGGCGTCCAGCAGCGCCGGCGTGCTGCCCGAGTCGACGCCGCCCTCCCACACCGGGTCGTCGAGGCGGGAGGCCTCGACCAGCTGGTACCGGTCGCCCGACCCCGCGATGCCAGAGAAGGTGCGCAGCTGCAGCGGCCCGCGCGAGTCGACGCTGACGCTCGGCAGGTCTCGCCGGCCACGCGTCGACTCGACCAGCGACCCGTCCCGCAGGTCGAGCGCGGCGAGCACCGTGGCACCCGTGGTCTGGGTCTGCACGAGCACGCGTCCCGCGGCGGGCACGACCTGGGTCGCCGGGATGCTCAGCGCGTCGGTGTCGGGCACGTCCCGTGCCAGGTCGTGCACCCACCGGACGGTGCCCGTGGCCGTCTCGACCAGGGCGATCAGGCTCGTGGTCGCCTCCGAGGCGTATGAGCGACACGCCGGCGACCCCAGGGCGTCGCCGAAGTCGAGGTCGACCGAGGTGCCGACGGCCACGAGCCCGTCGACCGCCGGGGACGTCCAGAAGTTGAGACACCGTCGGGGGGCGTCCGGGGCCAGGGTCGCGGCGAGGTCGAGCGTCCAGCCGGTCGCGTCCGGTGACCGCCTCAGGTCGTCCACGGCGAGCCCGGTCCAGGGGCGGCCGTCGCCGTAGTCGGGTGCCACCGAGACCGCCCCCGCGGCCACGAGCGCGGTCGCCACGACCAGGGCGCCCAGCACGGAGGCCAGGCGACGAGCCGGGGAGGCGCGGTGCCAGCGGCCGGCGACCCGCGCCTCCCGGGGGTGGTCACGGGCGCGGTCGGGGTGGCTCATGGGTCGGCCTCCTCGTCGAGCGCACCCGTCGTCCGACCGACGGGTGTCGTCATGCTATTCGGAGCCCCCGTCCCGGGCGCTCGCCGCGACCGTCGGGCGCATCGGGAATGGCCGTCGCCGGGGTGGGGTTCCACCCCTCGATCGACGGAGGAGGCGCCTGAGGCACTGGCGTAGACTCCTCGGATCATCTCGACGTCGACAGAGCAGAAGGGGCGTGCCCGTGGGTAGGACGCTGGCCGAGAAAGTGTGGGACGACCACGTCGTCGTCAAGGGCGAAGACGGCGCCCCCGACCTTCTCTACATCGACCTCCACCTCGTCCACGAGGTCACCAGCCCCCAGGCGTTCGACGGTCTGCGTCAGGCCGGTCGGCCGTTGCGTCGCACCGACCTCACCATCGCGACCGAGGACCACAACACGCCGACCCTGGCGATCGACAAGCCGATCGCCGACCTCACCAGCCGGACCCAGATCGAGACTCTCCGCCGCAACACGGCCGAGTTCGGCGTCCGCCTGCACCCGCTGGGTGACGCCGAGCAGGGCATCGTGCACGTCGTCGGCCCTCAGCTCGGCCTCACGATGCCGGGCATCACCGTCGTCTGCGGCGACTCGCACACGTCGACGCACGGGGCCTTCGGGGCCATGGCGTTCGGCATCGGCACGAGCGAGGTCGAGCACGTCATGGCGACGCAGACGCTGCCGCTCAAGCCGTTCAAGACGATGGCGGTCACGGTCGAGGGCACGCTCCGGCCGGGCGTCACCGCGAAGGACATCATCCTGGCGGTCATCGCCCAGATCGGCACCGGCGGGGGGCAGGGCTACGTGCTCGAGTACCGCGGCAGCGCGATCCGCTCCCTCTCGATGGAGGGGCGCATGACCATCTGCAACATGTCGATCGAGGCCGGCGCCCGCGCGGGCATGGTGGCACCCGACCAGACCACCTACGACTACCTGCAGGGTCGGCCGCACGCTCCGTCGGGCGCCGACTGGGACGAGGCGGTCGCCTACTGGGACACCCTGCCCACCGACGACGACGCGGTCTTCGACGCCGAGATCTTCCTCGACGCCGACACCCTCGAGCCGTTCGTCACCTGGGGCACCAACCCTGGTCAAGGCGTGTCGCTGAGCGACTCCGTGCCCGATCCCGAGGCCGTCGTCGACCCGAACGAGAAGGCCGCAGCGACGCGCGCCCTCGAGTACATGGCCCTCGAGGCCGGCACCCCGATGAAGGCCATCCCGGTCGACGCCGTGTTCATGGGCTCGTGCACCAACAGCCGCATCGAAGACCTGCGGGCGTTCGCGTCGATCATCCGGGGCCGCACGAAGGCCGAGGGCGTCCGCGTCATGGTCGTCCCGGGCTCGGCCCGGGTCCGGCTCGAGGCCGAGGCCGAGGGGCTCGACAAGGTGTTCACCGACTTCGGCGCCGAGTGGCGGTTCGCCGGGTGCTCGATGTGCCTCGGCATGAACCCCGACCAGCTGGCCCCCGGCGAACGCTGCGCGTCGACGTCGAACCGCAACTTCGAGGGTCGCCAGGGCAAGGGCGGTCGGACGCACCTCGTCTCGCCGCTCGTCGCCGCGGCGACCGCCGTCCGCGGCACCCTCTCGTCGCCGTGGGACCTCCAGGCCGACGACGCCGCGGCACCCGCCGACGCCGGCTCGACCGCCGAACCCGTCCTTGCCGACGGCACCGCACGAGCAGGGGCCCTCTGATGCAGAAGTTCACCACCGTCAGGGGTGTCGCCGCGCCCCTTAAGCGCTCGAACGTCGACACCGACCAGATCATCCCCGCCCAGTTCCTCAAGCGGGTCACGAAGACCGGCTTCGAGGACGCCCTGTTCTTCGGCTGGCGCAACGACCCCGAGTTCGTGCTGAACCGGCCGGCGTTCCAGGGTGCGCGCGTCCTCGTCGCGGGCCCCGACTTCGGCACCGGATCGAGTCGCGAGCACGCCGTCTGGGCCCTGCGCGACTTCGGGTTCGACGTCGTCATCAGTTCGCGCTTCGGCGACATCTTCCGCGGCAACTCCGGCAAGCAGGGGCTGCTCGCCGCGGCCGTCGCCGAAGACGACGTCGAGCGGATCTGGGCCGAGATCGACCAGCACCCGGGCGTCGAGATCACGGTCGACCTCGAGGCGCAGACCGCCACGGTCGGCAGCCTCACCGTCGGATTCGAAGTCGATGCCTACACTAAGTGGCGTCTCCTCGAAGGCCTCGACGACATCGGCCTGACCCTCCGCGACGAAGCGGCCATCACAGAATTCGAAACCCGCCGCGCCGCCTGGCGCCCGAAGACATTGCCGGTGAAGTAAGTGAACTCTCTCGTCCAAGACGCAGCAGCAGCAGGTGCCCGTGTGGGGCTGACCTCCGATGAGATCGTCATCCGGGGTGGCAAGCCGCTCATCGGACGCATCGAGGTGCGGGGCGCGAAGAACCTCGCCACCAAGGCGATGGTCGCGGCGCTGCTGGGCGACACCCCGAGCATCCTCAAGGACGTCCCCGACATCAGCGACGTCAACGTCGTCCGGGGGCTGCTCTCGGTCCACGGCGTGCGCATCACCGATCCGGCCCGCGGCGAGATGATCCTCGACCCCTCGAACGTCGAGAGCGCCCACTTCGCCGAGATCGACGCCCACGCCGGGTCGAGCCGCATCCCGATCCTGTTCTGCGGTCCGCTGCTGCACCGCCTCGGCGAGGCCTTCATCCCCGACCTCGGCGGCTGCCGCATCGGTGACCGACCGATCGACTTCCACCTCGACGCCCTGCGGGCCTTCGGCGCCGTCGTCGACAAGTCGTACAACGGCATCCACCTCACGGCCCCGAACGGGCTGAGCGGTGCCAACATCGAGCTGCCCTACCCGAGCGTGGGGGCGACCGAGCAGGTGCTGCTCACCGCCGTGCTCGCGAAGGGCGTTACCGAGTTGCGCAACGCCGCGATCGAGCCCGAGATCATGGACCTCATCGCGATCCTGCAGAAGATGGGCGCGGTCGTCTCGGTCGAGCCGAACCGCGTCATCTTCATCGAGGGCGTCGAGAAGCTCCGGGGCTACACGCACCGGGCCATCAACGACCGCAACGAGGCCGCGAGCTGGGCCTCGGCCGCACTGGCGACCAAGGGCGACATCTTCGTCGAGGGTGCCGACCAGAAAGACCTGATGACGTTCTTGAACGTCTTCCGCAAGGTGGGCGGCGACTTCGACGTCCACGAGGACGGCATCCGCTTCTTCCACCCGGGTGGCGAGCTCAAGCCGGTCGTCGTCGAGACCGACGTGCACCCGGGCTTCATGACCGACTGGCAGCAGCCCCTGATCGTCGCGCTCACGCAGGCCCAGGGTACCTCGGTCGTCCACGAGACGGTCTACGAGAACCGCTTCCAGTTCACCGAGGCGCTCAACGACATGGGTGCCGACATCACGGTGCACAAGGACGGCCTGCCCGACCACGACCGTCGCGTCGCTCGTCGCGAGTTCGAACAGGCCGCCGTCATCAACGGCCCGACGGCCCTGCACGGTGCCGACATCCGCGTTCCCGACCTGCGCGGCGGGTTCAGCCACCTCATCGCGGCCCTGACCGCCGAGGGCGAGTCGAAGATCAGCAACGTCGGCATCATCAGCCGCGGGTACGAGCACTTCATCGCGAAGCTGCGCAAGCTCGGCGCCGACTTCGACTTCAAGGGCTGATCGGCCGGTGTCGACAGCCGACCCCGACGCCCCCGTCGTCCCGGTCCCGGCGCGAGGGCGTCGCAAGGAGAAGGGCGCCTTCTTCCGCACCCTGGCGACGCCCGCGGCACCGCTCTTCGACCTGATGGCCTCGATCGACATCGTCGACGGTCACAAGCTGCCGGCCGAGGGTGCGTTCGTCCTGACGCCGAACCACTACACGAACATCGACCCGGTCGTGGTGGGGCGGGTCATGTGGGCCCTCGGTCGCGTTCCGAGGTTCCTGGCCAAGGCCTCCCTGTTCCGTGTGCCGGTCTTCGGCCGGATGATGCACGCCATGGGGCACATCCCGGTCGAACGGGCCGGACGCACCCACGACAACGACCCCCTCGCGGCGGGGCGCACCCTCGTCGCCAGCGGAGGCGGCGTGATCGTCTACCCCGAGGGCACGCTGACCCGCGACCCCGACCTCTGGCCGATGAAGGGCAAGAGCGGGGCCGTCCGCCTCGCCCTCGCGGCAGGCGTCCCGCTCATCCCCATGGCCCACTGGGGCAGTCAGCACCTGATGGGGCGCTACTCGAGCAGGCTGCACGCCTTCCCCCGCAAGCGCATCACGGTCGTCATCGGCGACCCCGTCGACCTCTCGGCCTACCGCGACCGGCCCCTCGACCAGGCGTCCGTCACGGCGGCCACGGCTCTCGTGATGGACGCCATCACCGTGCTGGTCGAGCGGTTGCGGCACGACGAGGCTCCGGCCGAGCGGTGGAACCCCGCCAAGAACCACCAGAAGGAGACGGGCCGCTTTGAGTAGCTCCGAATCGCGCGAAGGCGCCATCGAGGCCCTCGGCGAAGGGGCGGTCACGACCGAGGCGATCTCGATCGTCATGCGCGAGGCGATCCCCCGTCGGGTCGCCGTGCTCGGGTCGGGCAGCTGGGGCACGACCTTCGCGAAGGTGCTCGCCGAGGGCGGCGCCGACGTCACGCTGTGGGCCCGCCGCCCCGAGGTGGCCCGCGAGATCACCGAGAGCAAGCGCAACAGCGACTACCTGCCGGGCATCAACCTGCCCCGGACGCTCGTCGCCACCCCGTCGGTCGAGCAGGCCCTCGCCGGGGCCGAGCAGGTCTACCTGTCGGTGCCGAGCCAGACGCTGCGCGAGAACCTCACGGCCATCCGGGGCCTCGTGCCCGGCGGGGTGCCGGTCGTCAGCCTGATGAAGGGCGTCGAGAAGGCCACCGGGCTCCGCATGAGCGAGGTCATCGAGGCCGAGCTGGGCATCGAGCGCGACCTGATCGCCGTCGCGTCCGGACCGAACCTCGCGCTCGAGATCGCCAAGCGTCAGCCGACGGCCGCCGTGGTGTCGTCCCACAGCCTCGAGACCGCCACCTCGGTGGCGGCCACCGCCACCAACCCGTACTTCCGGTCGTTCGTCAACACCGACGTGATCGGCACCGAGTTCGGGGGCGTGCTGAAGAACCTCATCGCCGTCGCCATCGGCATCGTCGACGGGGTCGGCTACGGCGAGAACACGAAGGCGTCGATCATCACGCGGGGCCTGGCCGAGATGACCGCGTTCGCCGTCTCGTTCGGGGCCAAGGCCGAGACCCTGGCGGGGCTCGCCGGGCTGGGCGACCTCATCGCCACCTGCGAGTCGCCGCTGTCGCGCAACAACACGGCCGGCCGGCTGCTCGGCCAGGGCTACGCCTTCGGCGACGTGGTGCGTCAGATGAACCAGACCGCCGAGGGACTGGCATCGGTGGCCCCCATCCTCGAACTGGCCCGGTCGCGGGGCGTCGACATGCCCATCGTCCAGCAGGTGGCCGAGGTGCTCGCCGGTACGCTGGACCCGCGCAACATCGCCCCGCACCTCACCGAGACGGACGAGCCGCAGGGCGAGTGACCGCGAGGTCGTCACCGCCGGGGCGTGCGACGACCAGAGCCCGCCACCGCGGGTCGGCCCGTGGGCCGTGACACCGAAGAGAGGCCCCTCCATGGCGACGAACGACCCGACTCCGACGACCCACCCCGCCACGACCGCCTCCTCGTCGCTCGGCACGCCGAAGACCGTCGTGGTCGTCCTGTTCGGCGGTCGGTCCAGCGAGCACTCGATCAGTTGCGCGACGGCCGGGGGAGTCCTCTCGGCGATCGACCGCGAGCGGTACGAGGTGGTGCCGGTCGGCATCACGGCCGAGGGCGCCTTCACCCTGCAGCCGGACGACGCGTCGCGGTTCGCGTTGGACGCCGAGACCCTGCCGACGGTCGTCGACAACGGCACCCGGGTGCACTGGCCCGAGTCGGCCACCACCCGTGAGCTGACCGTCACCGAGGCGGACGGCACCACCCGCCTGCTGGGCGAGGTCGACGTGGTGTTCCCCATCCTGCACGGTCCCTTCGGTGAGGACGGCACGGTCCAGGGCCTGCTCGAGCTGACGGGCCTGCCCTACGTCGGGGCGGGTGTGCTCGCCTCGTCGCTCGGCATGGACAAGCACTTCACCAAGACCGTCCTGCAGGCGGCCGGGGTGGCCGTCGCCCCGTGGCGTACCGTCCGCCGCCGCGACTGGGAGGCCGCGCGAGAGCGTGTCGCCGCCGACGTCGAGGCGCTCGGCTACCCCGTGTTCGTCAAGCCCGCCCGGGCCGGGTCGAGCGTCGGGGTCTCGCGCGTCGACTCGGCCTCCGACCTCGACCGCGCCATGGCCAAGGCCTTCGCGGAAGACCACAAGGTGCTCGTCGAATCCGCCGTAGTCGGACGCGAGATCGAGTGCGCCGTGCTCGGCGGGCGCGGGGGAGCGGCGCCCCGCACCTCGGTCGCCGGCGAGATCGTCCTCGCGGGCGACACGTTCTACGACTTCGAGTCGAAGTACCTCGGCGCACCCGGAGCAGACCTGGTCTGCCCCGCGCACCTCTCGCCCGACGAGTTGGCCGAGATGCAGCGGCTCGCCGCCCTCGCCTTCGAGGCCATCGACGGCACCGGCCTCGCGCGCGTCGACTTCTTCCTCACCGACGCCGGCTGGGTGATCAACGAGATCAACACCATGCCCGGCTTCACCCCCATCTCGATGTTCCCCGCCTGCTGGCTCGCGAGCGGCCTCAGCTACCCCGAACTGATCGACGAGCTGATCGTGCTCGGCCTCGAGACCGAGCGCTGACCGCCTTCCGCAGGCACCACGCCACGATATGCACACGCCGCCACGAGATCTCGTGGCGGCGTGTGTACTTCGTGGCGTGGCGTGGCGCGGCGCGGCGTGGACGCGGCGTGCGGCGGGCAGGCGGGGGCCCGCGGCGTGACGAGCGCGCGGCCCGGCCGGCGTCAGGGCGTCGGCGTCGCGGAGGGGTCGTCGGCCGAGCCGGCCGACCCGGGCAGGTCGCCGGCGCCGACGCACGCCTTGCCGTCGTTCGGCAGGTAGCCGACCGCGTCGGCCAGGTCGCGCAGCACGTTGCCGCCGTTGGCCTTGGTGGTGTCGACGATCACCTGCACGCCGGGCTGGCGGCCGTACGTGGTGAGGATCGAGGTCTCGGCGTCGTCGGGGTCTTGGTCGACCAGCCAGTCGACGCCCTGGACGTCGTAGCAGGGCAGGTCGGACACCGCGGGCGTCTCGACGCCGCAGTGCAGCAGCACGCTCGTCGGCGAACCCCAGGCGCCCGTGGCCTGGGCGTCGGTCTCGCGGCGGCCTTGCCCGTCGTCGACGACCTCGGGCAGGTGGACGGTGACCTGGGCGCACGAGGGGTCGTTCGCCCCGTCGGCGGGCTGCATCGGCACGGCCTGGGCGCAGCCGACGAGGGTCGTCGCGAGGCCCACGACGACGAGCGACAGGGCCGCCACGCGGAGGCGGGGACGGAGGCGCGGGGCGCGGGGCGAGGACGGGTTCGACATCGCATCCAGGCTACCGTTCAGCACATGGAACGACGCTCCACGGACCCCCGCCCGGCCGGCGCCGACGCGCCCACCGCCGACGCCGCCGACATCGGCGACATCGACGACACCGTCGAGGGCGTCGGCGAGCTCGCCACCCTGGCCCGCATCCTCCCTCGACTGCCGCTCGGTGACGACACGCTGCTCGGCCCGGGCGACGACGCGGCCGTCGTGTCCGCCCCCGACGGCCGGTTCGTCGTGACCACCGACCTGATGGTGCACGGCCCCGACTTCCGTCGTGCCTGGTCGACGCCCCGCGACCTCGGCTGGAAGGCGGCCGCCTCGAACCTGTCCGACGTCGCGGCGATGGGTGCTCGGCCGACGGCCCTCGTCGTCGCCCTCGCGGTGCCCGGTGACACGTCCGTGGCCGAGCTCGAGGCGTTCGCCGACGGCCTGCGCGAGGGGTGCGCGCTCATGGCCCCCGGCGCCGGCGTCGTCGGCGGCGACCTGTCCGTCTCGCCCACGTTCACGGTCGCGGTGACGGCCTTCGGCGACCTCGAGGGGCGCGTCCCGGTGCGGCGGGACGGCGCCCGGCCCGGCGACGTCGTCGCGGTCTCCGGGGCCCTCGGCCGGTCCGCGCGGGGGCTCGACCTGCTGTTCGGCCTGGGCGTCGACCACGAGGGGCGGCCCGACGCCGGACGTGCCGCGGCCCTCCGCGCCCGCGACCCCGACGTCGGCTGGCACCTCGCCCCCACGCCACCCGTCGCCGACGGTCGCTCCGCGGCGATCGCGGGCGCGACGGCGATGCTCGACCTGTCCGACGGCCTCGCCCTCGACGCGGGGCGCGTGGCCCGCGGCAGCGGCGTCGTGGTCGACCTGACGTCCGCCGCCCTGGGCGACGACGTGCGGGTCGCCCTCTCGGGTGGCGAGGACCACTCGCTCCTCGCCACGTTCCCGCCCGGCGTGCCGCTGCCGGGCGGCTTCCGCGCCGTCGGCACCGTCCGCGACCTCGCAGGAGGCGCGCCCCGGGTCACCCTCGACGGTTCCGACCTCGGCGAGGCCGGGGGGTGGGACCCGTACCGCCTCTGGGGCGGCGGACAGGGCTGACGAGTCGACCCGCGCCTCCCCGGCGGGGAGGGCCCGGGAGGCGCGGCTCGGCGGGTCCGGACCGCCGGTCAGTCGCGCAGCGCGAACCAGACGGTCGTGTCGCCGTACTGCTTCTTCACGTCGAGGCTGAGGCCGTCCGGCCAGCCGGGCTCGCCGTCGCGGGACGCGCGTTCGACGACGACGAGGGCCTGCTCGTCGAGGGAGGGCAGCAGGGCGACGAGGTCGGCGGTGAGGTCGGCCGCCGACAGCTCGTACGGCGGGTCGAAGAAGACGAGGTCGACGAGGGCCGACCCGCCCTCGAGGTACGACCGCACCGGCTGGGCGACGACGTCGACGCGCGGGGGAGTGCCTCGGGGCGGGCGGGGCGCCCGGGCGAGCACCGATTCGACGTTGCGGCGCAGCACCTTCGCCGCGGCCGGTGCCTTCTCGACCAGCACGACCGACGCGGCCCCGCGCGACGCGGCTTCGAGCCCCAGCCCACCGGTGCCGGCGTAGAGGTCGAGCACGCGCCGACCGCGGATCTCGTCGCGGGCGTCGAGCGACGAGAAGAGCGCCTCGCGCACCCGGTCGCTCGTGGGGCGCGTCCCGACCTTGGGGACGACGAGCGAGAGGTTGTCGGCGAAGCCGGAGATGATGCGGGACATGGGGTCAACCATGCCAGGTCGCCGCGGGCCGCCCGCCCGGGTCGGGTGCGCGCGCGGTTCGAGCATCCCGACAACGCATCGCCCTCGCCCGCCCCGCCCGCTCGTCGGACCTGCACAACCGAGTTGTCCACGCCCGGCGGCGTCGACAGCATCGGTGCCATGACCAGCGTCGATCGAACCGTCCGGCCCTCGTTCACCAAGTCGCTCTTCGCGGGGCGCATCGCCTCCGAGCTCGTCTTCCCCTACCCGGGGATGACCGCGGCCGAGAAGGCGAAGGTCGAGACGGTGTCGGCGTCGGCCCGCGAGGTGCTCGCGGGCTACGACCCGCTGAAGGCCGAACGCGAGGGCTGGATCGGTGACGACACCGTCCGCGAGCTGGGCGAGCGGGGCCTGATGGGGCTCTTCGTGGCCGAGGAGTACGGCGGCCTCGGGCTCGGCCAGAGCGCCTACTGCCGCGTGTACGAGGAGTTCGGGCGGGTCGACGGCACCCTGGCCACGGTCATGGGCGTGCACCAGTCGATCGGCACGAAGCCGCTCCACCTCTACGGAACCGACGACCAGAAGGCGCGCTGGCTGCCCGACCTCGCCAGCGGCCGCAAGCTCGCCGCCTTCGTGCTCACCGAGCCGAACGTCGGCAGCGACGCCTACGCCCTCGAGACCCGGGCCGAACGACAGGCCGACGGCAGCTGGGTGCTCAACGGCGAGAAGCGGTGGATCGGCAACGGCGACAAGGACGTCCTGACGGTCTTCGCGCAGAGCGACCTCGGCCACGTCGCGCTGATCGTCGAGAAGGGCACGGAGGGGCTGAGCACCGGTCCGCGCTTCGAGACCCACGGCCTCAAGGCCAACCACCTGCAGCGCGTGCGCTTCACCGACGTCCGGGTGCCCGCCGAGAACTTGCTCGGCGAGCCGGGCGACGGTTTCCGCATCGCGGTCAACACGCTCAACAACGGCCGCATGTCGATGGGGACGGCCATCGCGGGCGGCATGAAGAGGTTCCTCGAGCTGAGCCTCGAGCACACGGAGGCGCGACACCAGTTCGGCAGGCCGCTCGCCGACTTCGAGATGGTCGGCGACAAGCTCGCCTGGATGACGCGCCAGATCTACGGCATCGAGTCGATGTCGTACCTGACCACCGGCCTCGTCGACCGGGGCGACACCGACTTCGCCCTCGAGTCGGCCATGACCAAGGTCGCCGCCAGCGACACCGGCTGGTACGCGCTGAACCGGGCCGTGCAGCTGCACGGCGGCGAGGCCTACATGGCGGACCACCCGCTGTCGAAGGCGCTGCGCGACTTCCGGATCTTCCCGATCTTCGAGGGGGCCAACGACGTCCTGCGCGCGTTCGTCGCCCTCAACGGCCTCAAGACCCTCAGTGAGGAGTTGCCCGACGTCGCGTCCCTCAGCATCGGCGACCCCGGGCGGGCCCTCGGGGTCCTCGCACCGTACGTCGCCGGCCGCGTGCAGCGCCGCATCAGGCCCGACCGCCCGGTCGGGGTCCACCCGGCGCTCGCGAAGCAGGCCGCAGAGCTGGGCGACCAGGTGTCGCGGCTGCGCGAGCGCACCGAGGGGGCGCTCCGCAAGCACGGCAAGAAGGTGCAGGAGAAGCAGCTCGTGCAGAAGCGCCTCGCCGACGCGGCGAGCGGCGTCTACGCGCAGACGGCCGTGCTCTCGCGGGCCTCGACGGCCCTGCAGGAGGCGCGGGCCGACTCCGAGGCGGAGCGTCACCTGGCCGTCGGCTTCTGCAAGCAGTCCGCCCGCGAGGTGGGGCGCCTGTTGCGGGCCCTCGAGGTGAACGACGACCGGCACACGGCCGACCTCGCCACCGCGACCCGCGCCTCCGGCGGGTACTCCTTCTCGCTCTGACGCTCGCAGCCCGCGTCCGCGAGGGTCGCCGTCGGGGGCGGGCACTAGCGTGGTGTCCGTGCCCGACTCACCCCTCGACGCGTCGCTGGCCGGGGCCCTCGGCGGCCGGACGGCCACCGCGCTGCAGAAGGCCTTCGGCCTGCGCACCGTCGGCGACCTGCTGACGCACTTCCCGCGGCGCTACGCCCGGCGCGGGGAGCTCACGGCCCTCGACCAGCTGCCGCTCGGCGAGTCGGTCACGATCGTCGCGCAGGTGCTCGACGTGCGCGAGCGCACCATGCGCGCCCGCCGTGGGTCGATCCTCGAGGTGCGCATCGGCGACGGGCAGGGCATCCTGACGCTCACCTTCTTCAACCAGGCCTGGCGGGCGAAGGACCTCGTGCCGGGTGCCCGCGGCATCTTCGCGGGCAAGGTCGGCGACTACCGGGGGCTCCGTCAGCTCGCCCACCCCGACTACGAGCTGTTCGACGCCTCGCACGAGGCCGTCGCCGGCGTCGGCGACCAGCAGGCCCAGAAGTGGGCGAAGCAACCGATCCCGATCTACCCGGCCAGCGCCTCCGTGGCCTCGTGGCAGGTGCAGAAGTCGGTCGAGGTCCTGCTCGACGGCCTGCCGCCGATCGACGACGCCGTGCCGGCGTCGGTGCGGGCCGAGCTCGACCTGATGCCGGTGTCCGAGGCCTACGAGCGCATCCACCGTCCCGAGACCGACCGTGACCACCTCACGGCCCGCGACACGTTGCGGTTCGACGAGGCCTTCGTGCTGCAGAGCGCGTTGTTGCAGCAACGGGCGCTCGTGCGCCGCTCCGCCGCGACGCCCCGTCGGGCCGCCCCCGACGGCTTGCTGGCGACGTTCGACGCCGCGCTGCCCTTCGAGCGGACGGGCGACCAACGACTCGTGGGTGACGAGATCACCCGCGACCTCGAGGCCGAGGTCCCGATGAACCGCCTCGTCCAGGGCGAGGTCGGCTCGGGCAAGACCCTCGTCGCCCTGCGGGCCATGCTCGCCGTGGCCGAGAGCGGGGGACAGTCTGCCCTGCTCGCCCCCACCGAGGTGCTCGCGGCCCAGCACCTGCGGTCCATCACGGCGACCCTCGGGCCCGACCTGGCCGCCCGGCTGCGACCGACCCTGCTGACCGGCCAGATGACCGTGGCGCAACGCAAGAAGGCGCTGCTGTCGATCGTCAGCGGTCAGGCGCACGTCGTCGTCGGCACGCACGCGTTGATCAGCGAGGCCGTCGAGTTCTTCGACCTCGGGCTCGTGGTCGTCGACGAGCAGCACCGTTTCGGCGTCGACCAGCGCGAGGCCCTGCGCAAGAAGGGGGCCACGCCGCCGCACGTGCTCGTCCTCACCGCCACGCCCATCCCCCGGACGGTCGCCATGACGGTGTTCGGCGACCTCGACGTCTCGACCATCGCCGAGCTGCCGAAGGGGCGCCAGGCCATCGAGTCGTTCGTCGTGCCGCTCGCCGACCACCCGACCTGGGGCGGTCGCATCTGGCAGCGCTCGGCCGAGGAGGTCGCGAAGGGGCGACAGGTCTTCGTCGTCTGCCCGGCGATCGACGCGGTGACGGCCGAACCGGGTGACCCGCCCGAGGTCGACGCGGCGTCCGACGACGATCCGCCCGGAGGAGGCGCGTCCGAGGCGCCGGCACCCGAACGGGCCAGCGTCGAGGGGGTCATGGCCCGGGTGCCCACGATCCCGGTGCTGCAGGGCCTGCGCGTCGAACCGCTGCACGGCCGCATGTCGTCCGACCAGAAGGACGACGTCATGCGCCGGTTCGCCGCCGGTGACATCGACGTGCTCGTGGCCACCACGGTCATCGAGGTCGGGGTCGACGTGCCGAACGCCTCGACCATGGTCGTGCTCGACGCCGACCGGTTCGGCGTCTCTCAGCTGCACCAGCTGCGGGGTCGCGTCGGGCGAGGCGGCCACCCGGGGCTCTGCCTGCTCGTCACCCACGCCGAGGCCGAGACGGTGGCGCGCGAGCGGGTCGACGCGGTCGCGGCGACGCTCGACGGGTTCGAGCTCGCCCAGGTCGACCTCGACCTCCGCCGCGAGGGCGACGTGCTGGGCAACCTCCAGTCGGGCGGGCGCTCCTCGTTGCGCCTGCTGCGGGTCGCCCGCGACGGCGACCTCATCGGGCTCGCACGAGAGCACGCGGCCGAGGTGCTCGAGGCCGATCCCCGCCTCGTCGACCATCCCGCGCTCGCCGCGGCCATCGCCCGGCGACTGGACGACCGCGGTCGCGAGGCGATGGGCAAGAACTGAGCCGGCCGACGATGCGTGACGCGTCCTCGACGGTGGGTCCGCCCTGGGTGTGCGTCCGGGGTCGGCGGGATACAGTGACCGGATGAGCAGGATCGCCGTCGTCCCGGGTTCGTTCGATCCCGTGACCCTCGGTCACGTCGACGTGATCGCCCGGGCCGCCAACATCTTCGACGAGGTCCACGTCCTCGTGGTGCACAACCCCGAGAAGAGCGCCCTGCTGCCCTTGGCGCAGCGCGTCTCTCTGCTCGGCGACTCGCTGCGCGCCGCGGGTCTGCCCGACACCGTCACCGTGCACAGCTGGAGCGTCGGGCTGCTGGTCGACTACTGCACCGAGGTCGGCGCCAGCGTGCTCGTCAAGGGCATCCGTTCGCAGGTCGACGTCGCGTACGAGACCCCGATGGCGATCATGAACCGCAGCCTCGCCGGCGTCGAGACCGTGTTCCTGCTGCCCGACCCCGCCCACGCGCACGTCTCGAGTTCGCTGGTCCGGCAGGTCGCGTCCCTCGGCGGCGACGTGTCGCCGTACGTGCCCGAGGCCGTCGCCGCGTACCTCAGCACCACCTGACCCCGACCGACCCGACCGAGGACGACGCGATGACCACGACCAACGACCCGACCGTCGACCCCGCCGTCCGAGCCGGGTCCGAGATGTCGCTCGACGAGGTCCAGCGGCGGGCCCGCGGCATCCTCGAGGCCGTCGCCACCGTCATCGACGGCAAGGACGGCGCGATCTCGACGGCCCTCACCGTGCTGCTCGCCGAGGGGCACCTGCTCATCGAGGACGTCCCCGGGGTCGGCAAGACCCAGCTCGCCCGTGCCCTCGCCAAGGCCGTCGACGCGACGGTCACGCGCATCCAGTTCACCCCCGACCTCCTGCCGAGCGACATCACGGGCGTGTCGGTCTACGACCGTCAGAGCGGCGGGTTCGAGTTCAAGCCCGGCCCCGTGTTCGCGAACGTCGTCATCGGCGACGAGATCAACCGTGCCTCGCCCAAGACGCAGTCGGCCCTGCTCGAGAGCCTCGAAGAGCGCCAGGTGACGGTCGACGGCACCACCCACCCGCTGCCGTCGCCGTTCCTCGTCGTGGCGACGCAGAACCCGGTCGAGATGGAGGGCACCTACAACCTGCCCGAGGCCCAGCGCGACCGGTTCATGGCCCGCATCTCGCTGGGCTACCCGGACGCCCGCAGCGAGTTGCGCATGTTGCAGCAGCGAGAGCGCGTCAGCCCCCTCGACACCCTGCGCCCGCTCGTCTCCCTCGACGAGCTCACCCGCATGATCGCCGCCGTGCGCACCGTCTACACGGCCGAGGCCGTCGAGGAGTACGCCGTCCGCATCGTCCAGGCGACGCGGGTGCACCCCGACGTGCGCCTCGGGGCGAGCCCCCGGGCGACGCTGCAGCTGATGCGCGCCGCCAAGTCGTGGGCCGCCCTCAACGGTCGCGGCTACGTCGTCCCCGACGACGTCGACGCCCTCAGCGGCCCCGTCCTCGGGCACCGGGTCATCCTCGCCGGTCGGGCGGGTGCCGGGGCGGTCTCGGCCGCGTACGACGTCGTCGCCGACGTCGTCGAACGGACGGCCGTGCCGCTCGGCGACCCGGCCGACGCCCGCTGACCGTGAAGCGGGGTGGGGTCCCCAGGCCGACCGGCCGTGGCGTCGGCGTGCTCGCCGCCGGGGTGCTCGTCGTGCTCGTCGGGTGGCTGCTGCAGGCCCCGGCGCTCGTCTTCGCCGGCACCACCCTCGTCGTGCTGATCGTCGCCGTCACGGTGTCGCTGCTCTTCCGGACGGCCGACGTCCGGGTCGCCCGCCGGTTCTCGCCCGACCGCGGCGTGGCCGGGTGGTCCGCCGTCGAGACGGTGTCGGTCCTGCCCCGCGGGGGCCGGACGTCCGGCACGGTGCGCATGCGCGAGCAGCTGCCGTTCGGACGGCTGGGCGACTCAGAGGCCGCGGCCGTCCTGCTCGTGCCGGGGCGCGCCTCCTCGGCGGTCTTCCGTCACCACGACCTGCCGCGCGGACGCCACCGCATCGGACCGCTGCACGTGGACCTCGTCGAGTCGTACGGCGTCGCCCGACGTCGCGTCGTGGCGGACGGCGCGGCCGAGTTCGTCGTCGTGCCCGAGGTCGTCGAGGTCGGGCTCGGTCGGGAGTCCCGGGCGCTCGGCGACGGGTCGAGGCGGCAGCGGGAGCACAGCCTGGCCGGCGGTGAGGACGACCCGGTCACCCGCGAGTACCGCCGGGGCGACCCGATGCGGCGCGTGCACTGGAAGGCCACGGCCCGCCACGGTGAACTCATGGTCCGTCAAGAAGAGCAGCACGGGCTGCCGAGCGCCCGCGTGGTCATCGCGGTCGCCGCCGAGGGCTGGTCGGACGCCCGGCCGACCGTGCCGCCGTCGACCGGCCGCCGGTCCGGCCCGGCGGCACCGGCGATCCCGCTCGTCAGCGACGCCTTCGAGTGGGCGGTGTCGTTCGCGGCGACGGTCGCGGTCGAGGTCGGTCACGCGGGGTCGCTCACCGTGCTCGCGACACCCGGCGGGTCGCTCGTCGCCCGGCACGACCCCGACTCGACCACGGCGTTCCTCGACGACCTCGCCGACCTCCGGTTGGACGACGACCTCGGCGCGCCCGCGCCCACCCCGTCGCCGCGTGAACCCGTGGTCGCCGTGGTGTCCGGGCTCCGCCGACTCGAACTCGACCTGCTCGTCGCCTCGCGGGCCGTCGGGTCGTCGGCCGTGGCCGTCGTCGTGACACCCGCCCTGCCGCTCGGTGCCGGTCTCACCTCCCGTCCCGCGCGGGACGTCGAGGGCACCGACCGGGCGGACGGTCGCGTCCTGGGCCCCGACGAGGTGGCCGGTGCCCTGGTGGACGCCGGGTGGCGGGTCGTCGAAGCCGACTCGAGTGACGACGTCGGGCGACTGATCGCCGGCGCGGGGGTGCTCGATGACTGACCCGACGCCTCGCGTGGGCTTCTTCGGGGCGGAGCCGGGGGCCACGACGCGGTGGCAGACCTCGGTGCTGCTCTGGCTCGTGCTCGTCCTCTCGCTGGCCAGCCTGCACCCCGTGTTCGTCGGGGTCGGCTGGTGGGTGGCCGGTGCCGTCGTCTCGGGTGTCGTCCTCGGTGCGTCGCTGACCCTGCGGTCCCTGGGGGCCGCGTCCTGGGTGGGCGTCGTCGTCGGCGCCGTCGCGGGGGCCCTCGTCACGACGGCCTTCGCCTCGGGGGGCACGGCCCTGCTGGGCGTCGTGCCGACGGGGGCGACCTTCGCGCGCCTCCCCGAGCTGTCGGCTCAGGCGAACGCCGCGATCGTCGACGGGTCGGCGCCGGTCGAGGTGAACGACGGCCTGCTCGTCACCGTGGCCGTCTCGGTCCTCGTCGTCGCCGTGGTCACCGACCTGCTGTCGAGCGTCGGCCAGTTGACCGTGACGACCGGGCTGTTCCCGGCGCTGGTGCTGGCCGTGCCGACCTTCGTGCCGAACGTCGCCACGAGCTGGCCGTGGGTCGTCGCGACGGTGCTGGCCTACCTGGTGCTGCTGATGGTGTCGACCGGTCGACGGCCGTCGCGGGCGGGCCTCGTCGGCGCCGCGGCGTCGGTGGCGGTCGCCGGCCTGCTGACCGCGGTCGTCCCGCTGTCGGGCGTGGCGCCGCTGACCGGGTCGGGCACCGGCACGGGCCTCGCCACCGGGGTGAACCCGATCATCGACCTCGGCGACGACCTCCGGCGTGGCGCGCCGGTAACGGTCCTGTCGTACCGCACCGACGACGCGCAGGGCCAGTACCTGAAGCTCGTCGACCTCGTCGACTTCTCGGGCCGGTCCTGGAGCCCCGCCGACGTCCAGCTCGATCCGTTGAACACCCTCGACGCCCTGCCGGACGCCCCGGGCATCGACCCGGGCACCGCCCGACGGGAGGTCACCACCGACGTGACCGTCGGGGCGCTGCGCAGCCCGTACCTGCCGGTGCCCGTCCCGCCCACGAGCATCGAGGGCCTGGACGACCAGTGGCGGTTCGTCGACGAGAGCGGCGTCACGGTCCGCAGCGACTCCGAGGGCACCCAGGGGCTCGAGTACCAGGTGACGAGTCGTCCGGTCGACCCCAGCCCCGAGCAGGTCGTCGCCTCGCTCGACGACTCCGGGCCCGACATGTCGGCCTACCTCTCGGTCGACGAGGTCCCGCAGGCCGTCACCGACCTCGCCGCCCAGGTGACCACGGGTGCCGCCAACCCGTTCGACGCCGCCGTCGAGCTGCAGGACTACTTCCGTGACGGCGACTTCACCTATTCCGAGGACACGCCCGTCGACCGCGGCTACGACGGCAGCGGTCTCGACGCGATCGAGACCTTCCTGCAGGTGAAGAGCGGCTACTGCGTGCACTTCGCCTCGGCCATGGCCGTGATGGCGCGCACGCTCGGCATCCCGTCGCGCGTGGCCGTCGGGTTCCTGCCCGGGGACCTCCAGGGGGTCGGCGACGACGCGGCCTTCCAGGTCAGCAGCGACGACCTGCACACCTGGCCCGAGCTGTACTTCGCCGGCCTCGGCTGGGTGCCGTTCGAGCCGACCGTGGGGCTCGGCGCCCCCCAGCAGTACCTCCAGCAGACCGGCGTCGAGCCGAGCGACGTCCCCTCGGACGACGCCAGCACGGCTCCCGACGCCAGCACGGGTCCCTCGGCGACGACGGCCCCGACGACGGCGGCCCCCGGCACGAGCGCCACCCCGACGTCGGGGGCCGCCGGCTCGGGTGCCGGCGTCGGGCCGGTCCCGGCCGTCGGGCTCTCGGTGCTCGCCGCCCTGCTGCTCGCGGGCCTGGTCGTGCCCTCCGGCCTGCGTGCCGGTCGCCGACGCCGACGGCTGTCCGCCGCGCCTCCCGACCTGGCGCTGCACGCCTGGCACGAGGTGGTCGACACGGCCCGAGACCTCGGCGTGCCCGTGACGTCGGGGCTCACGCCGCCGGCCGTCGCCGACCTGCTGCTCCGACGGCTGGGGCAGGTCGACGCCGCCCCGGCGGGCGACGCCGCTGCGGCACCGGCGTCCGGCCGGGCGTCGAGGGCGCAGGAGGCGCGGGTCGCGACGACCGCGCTGCTGGACGCCCTGCAGGCGGAGCGCTTCGGGGCCGAGCCGGCGGCGCGCCGGGTGC
The DNA here is from genome assembly GCF_040547465.1 of Frigoribacterium sp. PvP054. NCBI lineage: Bacteria > Bacillati > Actinomycetota > Actinomycetes > Micrococcales > Microbacteriaceae > Frigoribacterium > Frigoribacterium sp. PvP054. Next base: position 230,865 of record NZ_JBEPPU010000001.1, on the reverse strand, counting down.
AGGTGGACGCGCGTCGCGTGATCGACGGGCTCCGCGCCTCCTCGTCCCTCGGGGAGCGGGTCGCGGCGACGATCGCCCCCCGGTCGCTCGTCGGCGGCACGGAGGCGACGTCCGGTTCGACGGCGTAAACTCCCTCTCCGTGCCTCATTTCACCAAGACCCCTTACACCGTGCCGGTGTTCGACCTCGTGCACCGTCCGGGCGAGATGCGCGAGCACCAACTCGAGGTCGTCGTGCCCGAGAAGCTCGGCGAGGGCCAGATCGCGGTGCCGAAGGGTGCCGAGCTCGAGCTCGACGTCAAGCTCGAGGGGCTGCACGACGGCATCCTGGTGTCCGCCCACGTGTCGGGCACGGCCGTCGGCGAGTGCAGCCGCTGCCTGCGCGACATCGCCGAGCCGGTCGAAGTCGATTTCGCCGAGCTTTTCGCGTACGATGTCGACGAAGCTTTTGACTATCAGGTTCAAGACGATCACGTGGATCTTGAACCAGTGGTCAGAGACGCAGTGGTTCTGTCACTGCCCTTCCAGCCGGTCTGTCGGCCGGATTGTCCGGGCCTCGACCCCGAAACGGGCGAGCGCGTGGACGACATCCCCGACTACCAGCCCCGCGAGATCGTCGACCCCCGCTGGTCGGCCCTGGCAGGGTTCCAGGCTGAATCGGCACCCGCCGACGGCACGTCACAGAGCGCAGGTCGAGACGACCCGCACTCGCCCGACGCGCAGCACTGAACACCACCGCGTCACCCACCACCGTCAGACCCAGGCACCCGTGAGGGCGCCGACAGAGAGAAGAGAAACCCATGGCCGTCCCGAAGCGCAAACAGTCACGCTCGAACACGCACGCTCGTCGTTCGCAGTGGAAGGCCACGCCGGTCCAGCTCGTCAAGACGATCGAGAACGGCAAGGTCACCTACAGCCTCCCGCACCGTGCCAAGGTCGTCGAGGACAGCGCCGGCACCGCCCTGTACATGGAGTACAAGGGCCGCAAGGTCGCCGACGTCTGATCACCGACGTGAACCCGTCCACCCCCGCGGTGAGCGCATGAGTCAGCCCGAGTCGAGCCCTGGTGCCGACCGGGCTGTTCTCTTGTCCCGACTGCAGATCGAGCTGAGCGACGACCTCATCGACCAGGCTCTCACCCACCGGTCGTACTCGTACGAGCACGGCGGCGTGGGCAACAACGAGCGCCTCGAGTTCCTCGGCGACTCGATCCTCGGGCAGGCCGTCACGGTCATGCTGTTCACCGAGAACCCCGACCTCGACGAGGGTGACCTCGCCAAGCGTCGGGCGAGCCTGGTGAGCACCGTGGCCCTGGCCGAGGTGGCCCGCATCGTGGGGCTCGGCCCGCACCTCCGGCTCGGCCGCGGCGAAGAGCTGACGGGCGGACGCGACAAGCACTCGATCCTCGCCGACACCGTCGAGGCGATCATCGGTGCGACGTACCTCGAGGCCGGGGGCGAGGCCGCGACCGCGTTGGTGCTGCGGCTCGTCGCGCCGCTGCTCGTCGACCCCGACCGCTTCGGCGCCGCGATGGACCCCAAGACCAGCCTGCAAGAGCTCGCCGCCGCCCTCGGGCGCGGCATGCCGTCGTACTCGGTGACCGACAGCGGGCCCGACCACGACAAGCGGTTCCACGCCGTCGTCGCCCTGGGTGACGAGCAGGGCGTCGCCGAGGGGTCGGGCAGCAGCAAGAAGCAGGCCGAGATGGCCGCGGCCCTCGAGGCCTGGACGACGCTGAACGCCTCGGCCGCCGGGGTGGCCGCCGCCCGCCGGGCCGCCGCGACCTCCGACTGACCGTGCCCGAACTCCCCGAGGTCGAGGTCGTCCGTGCCGGGCTCCACCCGGTCGTGGCCGGCGCCGTGGTGTCAGCCGTCGACGTGCTCGACCAGCGGTCGCTCAAACGGCATCGGGGCCCGAGCGACGACTTCGTCGACCGGCTCGTCGGCGGCACGATCGACTCCGCCGTCCGACGGGGCAAGTTCCTCTGGTTCCCGTTCGAGCCGGCCGAGCCGCACGAGCATCCTCTGGCGCTCGTGGCGCACCTCGGCATGAGCGGGCAGGTGCTGCTCCGCAGTCGCGACGCCGACCCCGACCGCCTGATGCGCATCCGCCTCGACGTCGAGAGCCCGTCCCACGGGGCCGTGCGCCTCGCCTTCGTCGACCAGCGCATCTTCGGCTCGATGGCCCTCGACGAGACGGTGCCCACCCTCGACGGGCGGGCTGCGGGGTTCGCCGGCGCGCGCCTCCTGGGCTCCGAGGCCGACGCCGAGGCCGTGTCCGACAGTCGGGCCCCAGGGCGCGCGACGCCCGAACCCGACGTCGCCGGGACCGACGACGACCCGGCCGCCTGGGTGCGCCGCGTCCCGCAGCAGGTGTCGCACATCGCACGCGACCCCCTCGACCCGGCCTTCGACGAGCCCCGGGTGCTCACGCGGCTGCTGGCCCGTCGCACCGGCGTCAAGCGGGCACTGCTCGACCAGGGCCTGCTCAGCGGCGTGGGCAACATCTACGCCGACGAGAGCCTCTGGGCCGCACGCGTCCACCCCGAGCAGCCGACCGAGACGTTCTCGACGGCCCGGGCGCGGGTGTTGCTGGCCGAGATCCGGGTCGTGCTGCTCAAGGCGCTCGGCGAAGGGGGCACGAGCTTCGACGCCCAGTACGTCAACGTGAACGGCCAGTCGGGCTACTTCAGCCACAGCCTCGCCGCCTACGGGCAGCAGGGGCGCCCGTGCCCGCGATGCGGCACCCCGATCGTGCGCGAGGCCTTCATGAACCGGTCCAGCCACTTCTGCCCCCGCTGTCAGAGGGTCCGCACGAGCTGACCCGCGGTGCCGTCGGTGCCGCCCGCCTCCCCGGTCGACGGGCCACCCGCCCGTATCCTTGAGCGCGGGTCACCACCCGTCACGAGTCCCGAGGAGGCGCGGCGCATGCACCTGAAGAGCCTCACGCTCAAGGGCTTCAAGTCGTTCGCCTCGGCGACCACGTTCGCCTTCGAGCCGGGCGTCACCTGCGTGGTGGGCCCCAACGGCTCGGGCAAGAGCAACGTGGTCGACGCCCTGGCGTGGGTGATGGGCGAGCAGGGGGCGAAGAACCTGCGCGGCGGCAAGATGGAGGACGTCATCTTCGCCGGCACCTCGACGCGCGGCCCGCTCGGCCGCGCGCAGGTCGTCCTCACGATCGACAACTCCGACGGGGCCCTGCCGATCGACTACGCCGAGGTGACGATCAGCCGCACGCTCTTCCGCAACGGGGGCAGCGAGTACGCCATCAACGGCGAGGGCTGTCGTCTGCTCGACGTGCAAGAGCTGCTCAGCGACTCCGGTCTCGGCCGCGAGATGCACGTGATCGTGGGCCAGGGGCAGCTCGACGCGGTGCTGCACGCCACCCCGGAGGACCGCCGGGGTTTCGTCGAAGAGGCCGCGGGCATCCTCAAGCACCGGCGTCGCAAGGAGAAGACCCTCCGCAAGCTCGACGCGATGCAGACCAACCTCACGCGCCTGAGCGACCTCGCGGGCGAGATCCGTCGCCAGCTCAAGCCCCTCGGTCGTCAGGCCGAGATCGCCCGCGAGGCGCAGACCATCGCCGCGGTCGTCCGCGACGCCCGGGCCCGCCTGCTGGCCGACGAGGTCGTCGCCCTGCGTACCTCGCTGACCGCTCGGACGAGCACCGAGTCCGAGCGCAAGAGCGAACGCGACGTCCTGCACGAACGGCTCGACCAGGCCAAGCAGCGCGAGCAGCGACTCGAGCAGGCCATGGTCGGCGACGCCGTCGACGAGGCCCGCCGGGTGGCCTTCGGGCTCGAGTCGGTGCACGAACGCCTCCGCAGCCTGTCGAGCCTGGCCCAGCAGCGACTGCAGCTGCTCGCCCAGCAGGCGGAGCAGCCCGCGGTGGCGACGACCGTGAGCTCGGGCATGGTCGCCGACGCGCGCGACGAGGCCGAGCGTCTGCGCGGGGACGTCTCCCAGGCCGAGTCCGCGGTCGGTGCGGCGGGCGCCGAGCTGGCGACGGCCCGTGCCTCGCTCGACGCCCTCGACGTCGAGATCCAGGCGCAAGCCGTCCTCGTCTCGCAGCACGACCTCGACGCGACGAGGCTGCGGGGGGCGCTCGACACCGCGCGCTCGGGGCTCGCGGCCGTGCGCGGTGAGCAGCTGCGGCAGCGTGCCGCGCTCGAGGCCGCCGAGGCGCGTCGCGACGCCGGACGCGTCGAGTACGCCGAGCTCGAGCGGCGGTCGCCGCGCGTCGAGGGCGACGGGGTCGACCACGCGGCCGTCCAGGCCGAGGCAGAGGCCGAGGTGACGGCCCTCTCAGCCAGCGTCGACGAGCTGCGCGACCGGTTGCACGTCGCCGAGCGCGAGCGCGACGCCCTCGCGGCCCGACGCAGCGCGCTGTCGCTGGCCCTCGACCAGGACGACGCCACGGCCGCGCTCGCGTCCGCGGGCCGTCCGGGCATCCGTGGCCTGGTCGCCGAGCACGTCCAGGTGCGGCCCGGCTACGAGGCCGCGATCGCCGCGGCGCTCGGCAGCATCGTCGACTCGGTGCTGGCCGACGACGTCGAGGCCGCGGCCGGCGCCGTCGCGCACGCCACCGAGGCCCGGCTCGGGCGGGTCGAGGTCGTCGTGGCCGAGCCCGAGCGCCCCCTGGCGACGCTCGACGTCGAGCTCCCGACTGGAGCCGTCGCCGCCACGACCGTCGTCACCGCGCCTCCCGGGGTGCTCGGCCTGTTGGCCGCCACCGTCGTGGCCGACGACCTCGCGGTCGCCCGCTCGGCCTGGCGCGCCCTCGCCGGCCACCCCGTGCCGGTCACCGTCATCACGCGCGTCGGCGAGGTGCTGACCGACTACGTGCTGCGGGGCGGGTCCGGTGCCGGACGATCGCGTCTCGAGCTCGTCGCCGAGCGCGACGCGGCCGCCGAGCGCCTGACCGGGGTCGCCACTGAGATCGAGCGGCTCGCCCCCGAACTCGCCGACGTCCGCGGTCGACTCGCCGCGACGCGTGCCCGCGCGAAGGAGGCGGCGGCCGCCGCCCGCGACGAGGAGGCGCGGGTCACCGCCCACGGGCAGCAGCTCGGTCGCCTCCGTGCCCGGGTCGAGGCGGCCGAGGCCGAGGTCGACCGTCTCTCGACCGCGCTCGATGCGTCGTCCGAAGCCGTCGACGCGGCGGTCCGAGGCGTCGACGCGGCTGAGGCGGCCCACGACGAGCACGCCGCCCGTCCTCGCCCGCTGCTCGACGCGTCGGCGCGGGACGGCCTGCTGGCCGAGGTCGAGGCCGCGCGGGCGGTCGAGACCGAGCGCCGCATCGCCCTCGAGACCGTGCGCGAACGGGTCCGGGCCGAGATCGCCCGTGCCGAGGCCCTCCAGCGTCAGCTCGACGACCAACGGGCGGCCGCCGAACGCCAGGCCCGGCAGGTGGTCGAACGGCAGCGGCAGATGGCCGCCACGTCGTCGGTGCTCGAGGCGCTGCCGCCCGTCCTCGACGCGGTGGCGCGGTCGGTGGCCGAGGCCCGGGCGGTGCTCGCCGAGGCCGAGGCCGCCCGGGCCGAGCAGAACGCCGAGCTGCAGGCGCTGCGTCGGGACGAGCGCGAGCTGCGCGACCGGCTCGGCACCGTGACCGAGAGCGTGCACGGCCTCGAGATGGAGATCTACGAGACGAGGTTGCACCTGTCCGGGCTGCTCGAGCGGGCAGGCTCCGAGCTCGGTCTCGACGAGGACGTCCTCGTGGCCGAGTACGGTCCGCACGTCCCCGTGCCGAGCGACGACGACGTCGTGGCCCGGCCGTTCGTCGACGACGAGGTCGACCTGGTCGACGTCGACGCGGCCGGCGACGCGGACGGGGCGGGGGAGCCCGCCGACCGTGCGGGCGAGGCGGGGGACGACCCCGACGACGCACGCGTCCCGGGGGCGGATGCCGCGCCTCCCCGGGGCGTGCCCTTCGACCGGACGGCTCAGCAGCGTCGCCTGGCCGTGGCCGAGAAGAAGCTCGCGCAGCTCGGCCGGGTCAACCCGCTCGCCCTGGAAGAGTTCGCGGCGCTCGAACAGCGACACCTCTTCCTCACCGAGCAGCTGACCGACCTGACGAGCACCCGGAGGGACCTCCTGACGATCATCGACGAGATCGACGACAAGATGCAGACCGTCTTCGCCAGTGCCTTCGCGGACACGCAGGCCGCCTTCGACCGGGTGTTCCCGATCCTCTTCCCGGGCGGCAGCGGCTCGTTGCACCTGACCGACCCCGACGACCTGCTCGCGACCGGCATCGAGGTGACCGTGAGGCCGGCCGGCAAGAAGATCGAACGGCTCTCGCTGCTCTCGGGCGGCGAGCGGTCGCTGGCCGCCGTCGCGTTGCTCATCGCGATCTTCAAGGCCCGGCCGAGCCCGTTCTACATCATGGACGAGGTCGAGGCGGCGCTCGACGACGCGAACCTCGGCCGCCTGCTGACGATCTTCCAGGACCTCCGCGAGTCCAGCCAGCTCATCGTCATCACGCACCAGAAACGCACGATGGAGATCGCCGACGCCCTCTACGGCGTCTCGATGCGGCAGGACGGCGTCAGCGCCGTCGTCGGCCAGCGCGTCGTCGCCGAGCGCGGCACCGCCGCCCCGGCCCCGGCCTGACCGGCCCTGCCTCGGCCCGACCGGCCCCGCCCGGCCCGCCGGCCGCCCGCCCGACCCGGTACGGACGAAGGAGGCGCGACCTGCGTGGCCGCGCCTCCTCCGTCGTCGCCGGGCCCCGTGGGGCACCGTGGGGTCAGTCGATCGGCGTGTCGACGACCCCGCCGTTGATGCTCAGCACGCGCCAGGAGCTGCCGTCCCATTCGACGGTGTTCGCGGCGGCGTTCTCGATGTGCGGAACCTCGCGGCCGAGGATCTCGGAGAGGGTGAAGCGGATGATCGTGCCGTGGCAGACGACGACGATGTGGGCGTCGTCCCCGTCGAGGGGCAGTCGGGTGTCGCGGATCATCTCGAGCGCGCCGATGCCGCGGGCGGCGACCGACTCGCGGGGCTCGATGTCGGGGTAGTCGGCGTTGGGCTCGTCGGGGATGGGTGACTCGGGGGTGCGACCCTCGTGCGAGGCGTAGTCGCGCTCGATCAGTTCGTCGTAGGCGTCACCCAGCTCGATGCCGAGCTCACCCGCGATGATCTCTGCGGTCTCGCGGGCCCGGCCGAGCGGTGACGAGACGATGGCGCTCCACTCGACGCCGGCCAGCAGGCGTGCCGCCTCGAGGGCCTGACCGCGCCCCGTGTCGTTGAGGGGAATGTCGGACGAGCCCTGCAGCTTGTCGGCGCGGTTCCAGTCGGTCTGGCCGTGGCGGATGAGTTCGAGGCGCATCGAGGTGTTCCGTTCAGTGGTGCGGTCGCGGGCGTGCCGCGGGGGAGTGGAGGGCGGGATGACGACGGGCGGCCCGGGGCGGGGCCGCCCGTGGGGTGGTCAGTGGTCGCGGTCGGTGGTCTCCGTGACGCCGGCCTTCGCCCGCGCGTCGCGGCGCGTCTTGGCGAGGCTGGCGACGGTCGCGACGGCGATCACCAGCACGATGAAGCCGAGCGAGAACCAGATCGGGATCTCGGGGATCCAGGTGATCGGCTCACCGCCGTTGATGAACGGCACCTCGTTGACGTGCAGGGCGTGGAACAGCAGCTTGACGCCGATGAAGGCGAGGATGACCGCGAGGCCCTGGGCCAGGTAGACGAGGCGCTCGAGCAGGCCCGAGATCAAGAAGTAGAGCTGGCGCAGGCCGAGCAGCGAGAACGCGTTGGCCGTGAACACGATGTACGCCTCTTGCGTGAGGCCGAAGATCGCCGGGATCGAGTCGAGGGCGAAGAGGACGTCGGTCAGGCCGATGGCGACCATGACGAGGAAGAGCGGGGTGAAGAGGCGCTTGCCGTCGACCTTCGTCGTCAGCTTCTGGCCGTCGTAGTCCGTCGAGGTCGGGATGACGCGGCGCAGGGCGCGGATGAGCTTGCTGTCGGCCTCGTCCTTCTCGTCGTCGCCGTGGCCGCCCTTGACCTGGCTGTAGGCGAGCCAGAACAGCAGGATGCCGAACAGGTAGAAGACCCATGAGAAGTTCTCGATGATGACGACGCCCGCGGCGATGAAGAGACCACGCGACAGCAGGGCGATGGCGATGCCGACCAGCAACACCTTCTGCTGGTAGATGCGGGGCACCGCGAAGCTGGTCATGATGATCAGGAAGACGAACAGGTTGTCGACCGAGAGGGCCTTCTCGGTGATGTAGCCGGCGAAGTACTCACCGCCGAAGGTCCAGTTCGAGAAGACGCCGACGCCGACGCCGAACAGGATGGCGATGCCGATGTAGACGCACGACCAGATCGCCGACTCGCGGATCGTCGGCTCGTGGGGCGTGCGCACGTGGCTGAAGAAGTCGAAGAACAGCAGGCCGATGATGCCGGCGATGGTTATCGCCCAGGTCAGGAAATGGACGTCCATGTGTGTACCTCCAGTACGCAGCGGGTACCGAAGGTCTCCTCCACTCGCGTCGCGTCCTGATCAGGACGGCTGCGAACCGGTGCACCGGGTCGAGATCGGTCTCTTCCGTATTGACGACGCCACCGCGCGGGAGTACTCCCCTTCAACCCGGCGAGCTTACAGCCTCTGCACGTCCGCGGTCTCGCGCGGGGCCGAATAAGCTGGCGCGCATGGCTTCCCCCTGGTCCCTCTCCGGTGCCCTCCGTGGCATGTTCGCCAAGAAGACGATCGACGAGACGACGTGGGACGACCTCGAGGCGGCCCTGATCGGCGCCGACTTCGGCCCCGACGTCACCGAGCAGATCATCGACGACCTGCAGGCGAAGGTGCAGCGCTACTCGACCACCGACCCGGCCGACCTCAAGCGCATGCTGCGCGAGACCCTCGAGGAGCGCCTGTCGAAGCTCGACTCGACGCTCAAGCTCAGCGCCCGTCCCGCCGTGGTCCTGATGGTCGGCGTCAACGGCGTCGGCAAGACGACGACGATCGGCAAGTTCGCGAAGTTCCTGCGCAACTACGACCGCTCGGTGGTCGTGGGGGCGGCCGACACCTTCCGCGCGGCGGCCGTCGAGCAGGTCGCGACCTGGGCCGACCGTGCCGGGGCGCGCATCGTCCGCCCGCAGCAGCAGGGGCAGGACCCCGCGTCGGTGGCGTTCCAGACGGTCGAGCTCGCCATGCGCGAGGGCATCGAGATCGTCCTGATCGACACGGCCGGGCGCCTGCAGACCAAGTCGGGCCTGATGGACGAGCTCGGCAAGATCAAGCGCGTCATCGAGAAGCAGACCGAGATCGCCGAGGTGCTGCTCGTGCTCGACGCGACCACCGGCCAGAACGGCCTGGCCCAGGCCCAGGCCTTCATCGAGCACGCGGGGGTCACCGGCCTCGTCCTCACGAAGCTCGACGGATCGGCCCGTGGCGGGTTCGTCCTCGCCGTGCAAGAGCAGACCGGCATCCCGATCAAGCTCGTCGGGCAAGGCGAGGGCATCGGCGACCTCACCGGTTTCACGCCGCACGTGTTCGTCCAGAACCTGATCGCGTAGCGAGCCCGGTCGAGGTCGTAGGAGGCGCGGGTCGGGTGACTCGCGCCTCCTGCGATCTCGACCGGGGTCGTGTCACACGGCCTGGCGCCCGGCTCCCGCCTCGAGCAGGTGTCGCAACGCCTCGGGCACGACGCCGCCGCGCGCCTCGGTCGCCCGTGCCCACAGCCGGCCCGCCCGGTACGACGATCGGACGAGCGGCCCGGCGAGCACGCCGCTGAAGCCCATGTCCTCGGCGATCTCGCGGAAGTCGACGAACTCGTCGGGGTGCACCCACCGTGCGACCGGCAGGTGCCGGGGGCTGGGGCGCAGGTACTGGGTCAGCGTGACGATGTCGGTGTGCGCCTCCCGGAGGCGTTCGAGGGCGTCGATCACCTCGTCGCGCTCCTCGCCCATGCCGAGGATGAGGTTCGACTTCGTCACGAGGCCGGCGTCGTGCCCCTGCGTGATGACGTCGAGCGACCGCTCGAAGGTGAACGCGGGGCGGATGCGCTTGAAGATGCGCGGCACGGTCTCGACGTTGTGGGCGAACACCTCGGGGCGGGCGGCGAACACCTGCCCCAGTCTCTCGGGGTCGCCGTTGAAGTCGGGCACGAGGATCTCGACGCCGGTGCCCGGGTTGAGCTCGTGGATGCGGCGGATGGTCTCGGCGTACAGCCACGCGCCTCCGTCGTCGAGGTCGTCGCGTGCGACGCCCGTGACAGTGGCGTAGCGAAGCCCCATCTCACGCACCGACTCGGCGACCGAGAGCGGCTCGCGACGGTCGACCGGGCTCGGCCGGCCGGTGTCGATCTGGCAGAAGTCGCACCGGCGGGTGCACTGCGAGCCGCCGATCAAGAAGGTGGCCTCGCGGTCCTCCCAGCACTCGAAGATGTTCGGGCAGCCGGCCTCCTGGCACACGGTGTGCAGCTTCTTGTCGACGACGAGGTCGGTCAGGGCGCGGTACTCGGGGCCCTGCCGTGCGGTCGTCTTGATCCAGGTCGGCTTCTTCTCGATCGGGGTCTCGGCGTTGCGGGCCTCGACGCGCAGCAGGCGTCGGCCCTCGGGTGCGGTCGTCGTCATCGGTGGGCTCCCACGGGGTCGGGTCGGGCCGGCGTGCGACCGGCGGTCTCGATGCTGGTCAGGTAGGCGGTCAGGGCGGTCTCGAGGGCGTCCGCGACGTCGGTGACGGCCACGTGCCTCCCGGAGGCGCGGCTGAGGCTCGTCACGCCGGCGTCGGTGATGCCGCAGGGCACGATCTGGTCGAAGGCCGCGAGGTCGGCGTCGCAGGTGAGGGCGACGCCGTGCATCGTGACCCCCTCGGCGACCCGCACGCCGACCGCGCCGACCTTCTCGTCCGCGAGCGGGCCCCGCACCCAGGCGCCGCTGCGCCCGGCGACGCGGACCGCCGGCACGCCCACGCCCGCGCACACGTCGATCAGGCAGGACTCGAGCGCCCGGACGTGCGCGACGACGTCGAGCGGCTCGGGCAGGCGCACGATCGGGTACGCCACCAACTGGCCGGGGCCGTGCCAGGTGATGCGTCCGCCGCGGTCGACCGGGACGACGGGGGAGCCGTCGCGGGGCAGGTCCTCCGGTCGCGTGCGCGTGCCGGCCGTGTAGACCGACGGGTGCTGACAGAGGACGAGGGCCGAGTCGAGTCGACCGGCCACGACCTCGGCGTGGAGCTCGCGTTGCAGGCGCCAGCCTTCGCCGTACTCGAGCGGTGGGCCCGTGACGCCCAGGCGTCGGGTCGTGGTCATGCCCCGAGGGTAACCTCATTGATGCACTCGGTACAACAAAGCCACGGCGAGGAGGCGCGGCTCGGCAGCGCAGGAGGCCGGGGGTCGGTTAAGATGGGCGCACCATGGCCACTTTTGGAACCCTCTCCGACCGCCTCGCGGAAACGTTCAAGAACCTCCGCAACAAGGGCAAGCTGAGCCCCGCCGACGTCGACGGCACCGTGCGCGAGATCCGTCGCGCCCTGCTCGACGCGGACGTCGCGTTCGACGTCGTCAAGGCGTTCACGAACACGGTGCGCGACCGCGCCCTGGGCGACGAGGTCAGCAAGGCGCTCAACCCGGCGCAGCAGGTCGTCCAGATCGTCAACGAAGAACTGGTGCAGATCCTCGGCGGTCGGCAGCGTCGGCTCGAGTTCGCCAAGAACCCCCCGACCGTCATCATGCTCGCCGGCCTCCAGGGTGCCGGCAAGACGACCCTCGCGGGCAAGCTGGCCAAGTGGCTCGCGAAGGACGGGCACACGCCGATGCTGGTCGCGGCCGACCTCCAGCGGCCCAACGCCGTCACGCAGCTGCAGGTCGTCGGCGAGCAGGCCGGGGCGCACGTCTTCGCGCCTGAGCCGGGCAACGGCGTCGGCGACCCGGTCAAGGTCGCCAAGCAGGCGATCAAGTACGCCCGTGACAAGCAGTACGACACGGTCATCGTCGACACGGCCGGTCGTCTCGGCGTCGACGCCGAGCTCATGAAGCAGGCGGCGAACATCCGCAAGGCGGTCGACCCCGACGAGGTGCTCTTCGTCATCGACGCCATGATCGGTCAGGACGCCGTCGCGACCGCGAAGGCGTTCCAGGACGGCGTGGACTTCACCGGCGTCGTGCTCTCGAAGCTCGACGGCGACGCCCGCGGTGGTGCGGCGCTCAGCGTCGCGTCGGTCACCGGCCGCCCCATCATGTTCGCCTCGACGGGCGAGTCGCTCGACGACTTCGAGCCGTTCCACCCCGACCGCATGGCGAGTCGCATCCTCGACCTCGGTGACATCCTCTCCCTCATCGAGCAGGCCCAGCAGGCCTTCGACGAAGAAGAGGCGATGGCGGTCGCGCAGAAGATCGCGACCGACTCGTTCACCCTCGACGACTTCCTCACGCAGATGCAGCAGTTGCGCAAGATGGGCTCGATCAAGGGCATGCTCGGCATGCTGCCGGGCGCCAAGGGCATGCGCGAGCAGCTCGACAACTTCGACGAACGCGAGATCGTCCGCACCGAGGCGATCATCCAGTCGATGACCAGGCAGGAGCGGGCGATGCCCAAGCTGCTCAACGGTTCACGTCGCCTGCGCATCGCCCGCGGTTCGGGCATGACCGTCACCGACGTGAACCAGCTCGTCCAGCGCTTCGAGCAGGCGTCGAAGATGATGAAGACCGTCGCCAAGGGTGGCGTGCCCCAGGTGCCCGGCATGGGCCCGATCCCCGGCGCCTCCTACGCAGGCAAGAAGGCACAGCCCAAGAAGAAGGGCTCGAAGGCCGGCAACCCGGCCAAGCGCGCGGCACAGAACGCGGCCCTCGCCACGGGAGCCAAGCCGACGTCGTCGGCCCCGGGCGGTTCCGGGTTCGGCCTGGGCGGCGGCGCGGGTGCCGCCGGCGGTGGGGCGCCCTCGCCCGAAGACCTCGCGTCGCTGCAGAAGATGCTCGGACGCGGCTGAGCCGACCCGCGCCTCCTGACGTCGACGACGCCCGCCCCGCACGATGCGGGGCGGGCGTCGTCGTGTGCCGCCCCGCCCGGACGCCCCGTGGCGGGGCGGCCCGGTTCACTCGGCGGCCGACAGCCCCTCGTCGAACTCGCGGACCAACGACGCGACCACCGGGCGCAGCTCGCCCCCGTGTGTCGCGGCCACGGCGAGTTGACGCTGGTAGCTCGCGCCACGGTCGGTGATGGTGGCGAGCGAGTGCAGCTCGTCGAGGCAGCCGAGGCGCTCCGCGGCCGGCTCGAGCGTCGTGACGAGCTCGCGCAGGTCGTCCGTCACGAGCCGCTCGTCGCCCGCCGCGTTCTGGATGACGATGGCGTCCATGCCGTACCGTGCGGCCCGCCACTTGTTCTCGCGGACGAACCACGGCTGCATGCTCGGCAGCGTCTCGCCGCGGTCGAGCCGCTCGGACATGTCGTCGACCAGGCACTGGACGAGGGCCGTCACGGACGCGAGCTCCTCGGTGGTGGCGATGCCGTCGAAGACGCGCGTCTCGAGGGTCCCCCATTTCGGTGACGGACGGAGGTCCCAGCGCAGCTCGCTGTGGTCGTCGATGACGCCGGTGTGGGTGAGGTCGGCGACCAGGGCCTCGTACTCGGCCCACGTGTCGAACTGCGGAGGCAGGCCCGCCGTCGGCAACTGCTGGAACATGAGGGCCCGGTTCGAGGCGTACCCGGTCTCCTCGCCCACCCAGAACGGGCTCGACGCCGTCAGCGCCTGGAAGTGCGGCAGGTAGGTCAGCATGCCGTTCAGCACGGGCAGCACCTTCGCGCGGTCGTCGATCCCGACGTGGACGTGCACGCCCCAGATCATCATCTGCCGCCCCCACCAGCGGGTGCGGTCGATCAGCGTCGCGTAGCGCTCCTTGCCCGGCGTGACCTCCTGGTCGGCGTAGCGGCTGTAGGGGTGCGTCCCGGCGCAGATCAGGTCGGCGCCGAGCACCGAGGCCGGGCCGCGCACCTGGTCGATGGTGCCCCTCAGGTCGTCGACGGCGTCGGACACGCGGTGGTGCACGCCCGTGACGACCTCGACGGTGTTGGTGAGCAGTTCGGTGGTCAACCGCTCGGGTCCGCCCTCGTTGAGGTGGGCCAGGTCGGCGAGGATCGCCGGGGCATGAGGTGCGAGGTCGCCCGTCTCGTGGTCGACGAGGGCGAGCTCCCACTCGACGCCGAGGGTCGACCGCTCTGAGGTCGTGAAATCGATGCGCATCCGCGTGGCCTTCCCGTGGGCGTCAGGGCTGGTCCATCCTGCCAGCCGGGTGCCGGCCCGGGCCGTCCGCGCCGCCGGTCGGCGACCGGGGCGGCACGAGGTGACCGTCGACAGGTGCGCTGTCGGACACGAGGGCACGCAATTCGTTCAGATGGCCGATCGTCTGCAACAATGGGAGGTCGAGTCTTCTGTCGTCCGACCCTCTAATCAGACGACGTTCGACTCCCATCAGAGCTTTCGAGCCGAGTGTGCCCCCACGCTCACGGCTGGCAACTCGCCCACATCACATCACACAGGAGAATTGTGGCTGTCAAGATCCGTCTCAAGCGCATGGGCAAGATCCGCGCCCCCTACTACCGCATCGTCGTCGCCGACTCGCGCACCAAGCGCGACGGTCGCGTCATCGAAGAGATCGGCAAGTACCACCCGACCGAAGAGCCCTCGCTCATCGAGGTCGAGTCCGAGCGTGCGCAGTACTGGCTCGGCGTCGGCGCCCAGCCGACCGAGCAGGTCGCCGCGCTGCTGAAGCTCACGGGCGACTGGGGCAAGTTCAAGGGCGACGCCGACGCCGTCAGCACCGTCAAGACCAAGGCCCCGAAAGAGGCCTTCGTCGCCGACGAGAAGAAGAAGCCGGTCCTCGTCCCCAAGACCGAGAAGCCCGCGGCCAAGGCCGAGGCTCCTGCCGAGTCCAGCGACGACGCCGAGACCACCGAGGCGTAGTCGGTGCTCGCACCTGCACTCGAACACCTCGTCCGGGGGATCGTCGATCACCCGGACGAGGTGCAGGTCGTGGAGAAGAACTCTCCTCGTGGCGACGTCCTCGAGGTGCACGTCCACGCTGACGACCTCGGTCGCGTGATCGGCCGTGCCGGTCGTACGGCCAAGGCCCTCCGCACCCTGGTCACCGCGCTGGCCGACGGCAAGCGCGTCCGGGTCGACGTCGTCGACGGCGACCTCTAGAGCCGTGCCGTCCGACCGCAAGACCGAACTCCGGGTGGGGCGACTCACCAAGGCCCACGGCCTCAAGGGCGCCCTCAAGCTCGAGCTCTTCACCGACACCCCCGAGCAGCGGTTCGTGCCGGGCGCGGTGTTCCGGTTGCAGGTGCCCGCCGAGAGCGCCTGGCACGACAAGACCCTCACGCTCACCGAGTTGCGCTGGTACAACAGCCACCCGGTGGGCTTCTTCGAGGGCGTCGACGACCGGACGGCCGCCGAGTCGCTCGTCAAGGCGATCCTCTGGGTCGACCAGGACACCGACGAGCTGCCACACGAGGACGACGCCTGGTACGACCACCAGTTGGTGGGTCTCCGCGTCGAGCGTGACGGTGTCGTCGTCGGCACGGTCGCTCGCGTCGACCACCTGCCGGCGCAAGACCTGCTGGCCGTCGACACCGAGACGGGCGAGGTGCTCGTCCCGTTCGTCTCGGCCATCGTGCCGAAGGTCGACGTCGAGGCCGGCGTGGTCGTCGTGACCCCGCCGCAGGGCCTGTTCGAAGAGCTCGCCGACGATTCCGACGAGTCGGGGCCCGACGGGCGCGCAGCCGACGGCGCATCCGCCCCCGAGGCCGGCTCCTCGCCCGACGACGAGCGCTGACGCGTGCGCATCGACATCGTGTCGATCTTCCCCGAGTTCTTCGGGGTGCTCGACATCTCGTTGCTCGGCAAGGCCCGGCAGCAGAAGCTGCTCGAGGTCGAGGTCCACGACTTGCGCGACTTCACGCACGACCGGCACCGCACCGTGGACGACACGCCCTACGGGGGCGGTGCCGGCATGGTCATGCGTCCCGAGCCCTGGGGCGAGGCGCTCGACCACGTCTTCGGTGACACCTCGACACCCGACGACACGGTCATGATCGTCCCGTCGCCGGCCGGCACGCCCTTCACGCAGGCCACGGCCCGCGAGCTCGCGTTCGCACCGCACCTGGTCTTCACCTGCGGTCGCTACGAGGGCATCGACCAGCGCGTGGTCGAGCACGCCGCGACCCGGGCCACGGTCCGCGAGATCAGTCTCGGCGACTACGTCCTGAACGGTGGCGAGGTCGCGGTCACGGCGATGATCGAGGCGATCGGGCGGCTCGTCCCCGGCGTCGTGGGCAATCCTGAGAGCCTCACCGAAGAGAGCCACGAAGACGGGCTCCTCGAGTACCCGAGCTACACCAAGCCGGCCTCCTGGCGGGGCCTCGACGTGCCTCCGGTGCTGCTCAGCGGCAACCACGGGGCCATCGCGGCCTGGCGTCGCGAGCAGCAGCTCGAGCGCACGCGTCGCGTGCGTCCCGACCTGCTCGACTGAACGACCCATCCGTCCGGCTCGACCACCGCGATCCGATCGTGCAGCCGTTCCCCACGATCGTCTCGTAGCCTCGGACGCATGACGATGCGCAGGGTCTTCTACCGCCTTCTCTGGGTCGCCGTGTTCGCGTTGCCTCTCTGGGTCCTGCTCGGCCGGGCCTTCTTCGGCGTGCCGCTGGGATTGCAGTTCGTCGGGCAACTGCTGCTCGTGCCCCTGCTCTTCGTCGGGCAGGCGATCGCGACGGGTGTCGTCGTCGGGCGTCGCAGCGTGCGCCGGTCACGGGCGGTGTCGTGGCCCGACGCCGGGTTGCTCACGCTCTCGTGGCTCGGGCAGCTCGGCCTCGGGTTCTTCATCGTCGACGGTTCTGCTGGCTCCACCTCCGCCTCGGCGTTCACGCAGGTCGCCGGCGGGGCCTCGTCGCTCGACCTGTCGACCGCACTGTTCGCGCTGTGCGCCGTCGTGACGATCGCGGCGGGCGTCGGTCTGTTCGCCTGCGCCCTGTGGCAGTTCGCCCGGGAGGCGCGGGCCCGCATGGCCTCGTCGCTCGCCGACCTCGAGAGGGCCGCGTCGGGCACCGGGGCCGCCGCCGGGCGTGTGCCCCGCCACGATCACGACGCCCCCGTCATCACCATCACGCCGCGGGGCTGACAGGGGTGCCCGCGCTGTGGCACAATTGACGCTTGTGCCTGCGCACGACTCTGCCACAGGGGAGTCTGCCGATCCAGAGCACACCTTCTTCATCATGACGGGCGCGTGACGCGCCCCAGACACGCAGTCGACCTGTGGCGGTTGCAGAGAGCGAACGACAATGCACATCCTCGACGCGGTTGACTCCGCCAACCTCCGCACGGACGTCCCCGACTTCCGCGCCGGCGACACCGTCAAGGTGCACGTCAACATCATCGAAGGCACGCGCTCGCGCGTCCAGGTCTTCCAGGGTGTCGTCATCGGCAAGCAGAACGAGGGCATCCGCGAGACCTTCACGGTCCGCAAGGTGAGCTTCCAGGTCGGCGTCGAGCGCACCTTCCCCGTGCACTCCCCGGTCATCGACCACATCGAGGTCGTCAGCCGTGGCGCCGTGCGTCGCGCCAAGCTCTACTACCTGCGCGAACTGCGTGGCAAGAAGGCCAAGATCAAGGAGAAGCGCGACAACTAGTCACGCCCTCCCGCGACATCCTCCGAGCTCCCCGCCGTCTAAGATGGCTGGGAGCTCGGGTGGTTAAATGACGAATGACACAGTGAGGCGCGCCCTGCGTCCTCGACGCGACGACGGCAGGAAGCGGGGCATCGGCACGTTCGTGCGCGACGTCCTCGTCATCTTCTTGGCGGCGCTCCTGATCTCGTTCTTGATCAAGACGTTCTTGATCCGGTCGTTCTACATCCCCTCGGGTTCGATGGAACAGACCCTGCAGATCAACGACCGCATCATCGTCAACGAGCTCGTGCCCGACGTGGTCGACGTCAAGCGGGGCGACGTCGTCGTCTTCACCGATCCCGGTGGTTGGCTCGACGGCACGGCGCCCATCAGCACCACCACGGGCAACCCGGTGTCCGACGGCGTCTCGTGGTTCCTCACGCAGGTGGGGCTCGGCGCGCAAGACAGCAACGACCACCTGATCAAGCGGGTCATCGGCCTGCCGGGTGACACCGTCGAGTGCTGCAACGACTTCGGGCAGATGTCGGTGAACGGCGTGCCGCTCGACGAGCCGTACGTCAACTACCCCCCGGGCGAGACCCGTGCCTCGGCGATCGACTTCTCGGTGACCGTGCCGCCCGACTCGCTGTGGGTCATGGGCGACAACCGCTACAACTCGAAGGACAGCCGCTACAACGGTTCGACCCCGAGCAAGGGGTTCGTGCCCATGAGCGACGTCGTCGGGCGCGCCTTCGTCATCAGCTGGCCCAGCGACCGCTGGACGTGGCTCGGCGACTACCCCGAGGTCTTCCGCGGGACCGAGCGAGAGGGCGGATGACGCCCGTCGTCGACCCGACGCTCGAGTTCGAGCGCGAGCTGCACGCGTCCGGGGCCACCTGGGTGATCGGCTGCGACGAGGTCGGTCGGGGTGCCATCGCCGGCCCCGTGGCGGTGGGGCTCGGGGCGGTGCACGTCGAGTGCCTGGACGTCCCCCCGGGGCTGCGCGACTCGAAGCTGCTGTCCGAGAAACGCCGTGAGGCGCTCTACCCGCTCGCGACGTCGTGGGTGTCCCACCACGCGGTGGGCTTCGCCGAGGCGCACGAGGTCGACCGGCTCGGCATCGTGGTCGCCCTGGGGCTGGCCGGCAAGCGTGCCCTGACCGCCCTGCACCACGCCGGCGTCGGCATCATGCAGTCCGTCGTCGTCCTCGACGGCAACCACGACTACCTGTCGCCGCAGTTGAGCACCCCGCCCCGCATCACGACCCGGGTGAAGGCCGACCGCGACTGCGCCTCGGTCGCGGCGGCGTCGGTCATCGCCAAGGTCGAGCGTGACCGGCTGATGATCGAGGCCGACGGCGTGCACCCCGGCTACGGCTGGTCCGGCAACAAGGGCTACGGCTCGTCGGCGCACTACGGGGCCCTGTCCGAACTCGGCCCGTCGCCGCTGCACCGGCTCACCTGGTTGCACTGAGCCACCCCGGGGCAGACGACCACCCGGCGTCCCGCTCGCCCGGGGCCGCGTAAGATGAACCCCCGATGGACGAGGACGATTTCGAAGACTACGACCGCGAGGTCGAGCTCGCGCTGTACCGCGAGTACCGCGACGTGGTGTCGCAGTTCCGCTACGTGGTCGAGACCGAGCGGCGCTTCTACCTGGCCAACGAGGTCGACCTGGTGCGGCGCGACACCGAGCACGACTTCTACTTCGAACTGTCGATGACCGACGTCTGGGTCTGGGACGTCTACCGCTCCGACCGTTTCGTGAAGTCCGTCCGCGTGCTCACCTTCAAGGACGTGAACGTCGAAGAGCTGACCAGCCGCGACCTCGAACTGCCGAAAGAACTCGCGCTCGACGAGTGACGCCCTGACGTCGCGTCGGCGGCCGGGCGCGTCGGCGCGACGCCTCGTCCCCAGTCGTCGCTCCAGGCCCTCGCTCCCCAGTGGTCGGTCGGGCCGCCCCGTGTCCGGTGGGTGTCCGCCAGCCTCCTGACAGGAGGTCCACATGGCGAAGAAGGACGAATTGGGTCGGCGCGGCGAAGACGTCGCGGCCGAGTACGTCGAGGCGCAGGGCATGCGCGTCGTGGAGCGCAACTGGCGCTGTCGCGAAGGCGAGATCGACGTGGTCGCCCTGGACGGCGACGAGTTGGTCGTCGTCGAGGTGAAGACGCGGACGGGCACCGGCTTCGGCCACGCCCTCGAGGCGGTGACGCCGACCAAGCTGGCCCGACTGCGGCGACTGGCCGTGGCCTGGTGCCAGGCGCATCCGTCGGCCGTCCCGCGCGGTCTCCGCATCGACGTCGTCGGCATCACGGTCGAGCAGTGCGCCGGGCACGAGCGCATCGACCACGTCCGCGGGGTCGGCGCGTGAGCGTCGCGCGGACGCGGGCCGTCGCCCTGCTCGGCGTCGACGGTGCCCTCGTCGAGATCGAGGCCGACATGGGGGCCGGGCTGCCGGCCTTCGTCATCATCGGCTTGCCCGACACCTCCCTCGGCGAGGCGCGCGACCGGGTCCGGTCGGCCGCGACCAACTCGGGGTGCGCGTTGCCGGCCCGCAAGCTGACGGTCAACCTGTCGCCGGCCTCGTTGCCGAAGCAGGGGTCGTCGTTCGACCTGGGCATCGCCATCGCCGCACTGGCGGCGGCCGAACTCGTGCCCGCGGCATCCGTCGAGCGGGTCGTCCACCTCGGCGAGCTCGGTCTCGACGGCCGGCTCCGGCCGGTCGACGGCGTCCTGCCCGCCGTGCTGGGTGCGCGTCGGGCCGGGGCGAGCACGGTCATGGTGCCGACCGACAACGCCGACGAGGCGTCGCTCGTCCCCGGCATCCGCGTGGTGGCCGTGCCGAGCCTCCGTGAGGCCGCGATCTGGCACGGCGCGGGTCTCGAGTCCGAACCGGTCGAGGTCATCACGAGATCGCGGTCCGAACCGCCGGTGCCCGCCGAACGCGACCTCGCCGACGTCATCGGCAACGTCGACGCCGTCGAGGCGCTCGTCGTCGCCGCGGCCGGCGGCCACCACCTCCTCATGGTGGGCCCGCCCGGAGCGGGCAAGAGCATGCTCGCGGCCCGCCTGCCGGGTCTGCTGCCCGACCTCGACGCCGACTCGGCCCTCGAGGTGGCGTCGATCCGCTCGTTGGCCGGGGTCGCCGTCACGGGCGACCTCGACCTGCGGCCGCCGTTCGAGGCGCCCCACCACACGTGCAGCGCGGCGGCCCTGGTCGGCGGTGGCAGCGGGGTCATCCGGCCCGGTGCCGCATCGAGGGCCACCCGGGGCGTGCTCTTCCTCGACGAGGCGCCCGAGTTCCAGCAGACGGTCCTCGACTGCCTCCGCCAGCCTCTCGAATCGGGCGAGACCGTGGTCCACCGGTCTCGGTCGGTGGCCCGTTTCCCGGCGAGGTTCCAACTCGTGGCGGCGGCCAACCCGTGCCCCTGCGGGCAGTACGGCTCGCGCGACTCCGACTGCAGCTGTTCTCCGCACCAGCGCCGTCGATACCTCGGCAAGCTCTCCGGGCCGCTCGTCGACCGGATCGACCTCCAGTTGAGGGTCGCGCGGATCAGCTCGTCACAGTTCCGGGCCTCGGCGGACGTCGTCCCGACGGCGACCGAGCAGGCGCGGGTGCGGGTCGAACGGGCGCGGCGACGTGCCTCGCAGCGGCTCGCCGCGACGCCGTGGCGCTCGTCCTCCGAGATGCCGGGCACGTGGCTCCGCGACCCTGCGAACCGCCTGCCCCCGGCCGACTCCCAGCCGATAGACCGGGCCCTCGAGACCGGTGCCCTGACCATGCGCGGCTACGACCGCGTGCTGCGGGTCGCGTGGACCCTCGCCGACCTCGACGACGACCCCGTGCCCGTCCGGCGACACGTGGTCAGGGCACTGAGCATGCGGCAGTCGCTGTGAGCGCCCTGCTCCGGGCGACCCCCGGCGAACTGGCCGACCTCGTCCTGCCGGTGCTGCCCGACGCGGGTGACCTCACCGACGGTGAGGTCGTGCGCGCCTTCGCCCTCGGTGCGTGGACGGGAGTCGTCGAGCCGGGCGACGCGGTGGGCGGCGTCGTCCGGTCCGTGCTGGGCCCCGCGGTCGGGCTCCGGGCCGTGCTCGAGGCGGCCGTCGGGCACGACGACCCCCGGCCGGGACTCCTCGCGGGCCGGTTGCTCGACGCGGGCGCCACCCGTGACGACGTCGGGCGCCTCGATCTCGCCCGGGCCCTCGAGAGGTGGCGGCCTCGGCTCGAGACGCCGGTGATCCTGCGGTCGTTCCGGACGGCGACGGCCCTCGGGTCGAGGCTCCTCGTGCCGGGTGTCGCTCTCTGGCCCACGGCCCTCGACGAGCTCGGCGATCACGCGCCCGTGGCCCTCTGGGCACGAGGCCCGGCGTCCGTCCCGGCACCGGCGTCGAGCATCGCGATCGTCGGCTCGCGGGCGGCGACGAGCTACGGCGAGCAAGTGTCGGCCGAGCTCGCCGACGGCGTGGCCGACCGCGGCCTCGCGGTCGTCTCGGGTGCCGCCTACGGCGTGGACGGGGCCGCCCACAGGGCGGCTCTGGCCGCGTCGGCGACGACGGTGGCGGTCATGGCCGGGGGAGTCGACCACCTCTACCCGGCCGGTCACGACGGCCTGCTGAGACGCATCATCGAGACGGGCCTCATGATCTCCGAGGCCCCCTGCGGCGGCAAGCCGTCACGCTGGCGGTTCCTGCAACGCAACAGGCTGATCGCGGCCATGACGGCTGCGACGGTCGTCGTCGAGGCCGGCGGGCGTTCGGGGTCGCTGAACACGGCCGCCCACGCCCAGTCGCTCGGTCGCCCGGTCGGAGCCGTGCCCGGCCCGGTGACCTCGCCGTCGTCCGTGGGCTGCCACGCCCTCATCCGCTCCGGCCTGGCCGATTGCGTGACGAGCGTCGACGACGTGCTCGAACTCGCCGGGGCGTCGACCGACCTGGTCGCCGCGTCGTACCAGGGGCGTCGGCTCGATCCCGAGACGATGCGGGTGCTCGACGCGCTCAGCACGACGGCGACCCGCGAGACCGACGAGCTGGCCGTCGCGAGCGGACTGTCGCTCGAGACCGTCCGCGACGTGCTCGCCGAGCTCGACCTCTCCGGCGCGGCCCGGCGGCACGGGTCGGGGTGGCGACGGGTGAGGGGGCGGCGAGATGGCTAGCCTGGCCGCATGCACGAGCCGGGGTCGAGACGCGAGGGGCGGGCGCTGCCGTGACGCGCCTCCTGGGCGAGGTCGAGCGGTTCGCGGACCACCTGCACGACGGCCGCGGGCTCAGCGACCACACGGTGCGGTCGTACGGCGCCGACCTCGACTCGCTCGTCGTCTTCGCGGAGAACCGCCTCGGTCGGCCCGGTGAGGTGGCCGACCTCGACCTCGACCTGCTGCGCGACTGGCTCTGGCAGGGCACGCAGGCCGGCCTCGCCCGGGCTACCCTCGCCCGGCGGTCGGCGAGCGTCCGGGCGTTCACCCGGTGGCTCGACGAGACCGACCGGACGCCGGTCGACGTGGGGGCCCGGCTGCGTGCGCCGAAAGCCGAGAGCCGCCTGCCCCGGGTGCTCACCCGCGCACAGGTCGACGGCCTGCTGGCCTCGCTCGCCCTGCGCGCCGACACCGACGACCCGGGCGCGCGTCGAGACCTCGCCGTCGTCGAGCTGCTCTACGGGGCGGGCCTGCGCGTGTCCGAGGTCGTCGGCACCGACCTGGCCGACGTCGACCTCGAGCGGCTGACCGTCCGGGTGACCGGCAAGGGGGCCAAGCAGCGGGTCGTGCCGTTCGGGGTGCCCGCGGCGGACGCCCTGGGCCGGTACCTCGACCTGGCCCGTCCGACCCTGGTCACGGCCGAGACCGGTGCCGCGTTCTTCGTCGGTGCGACCGGCGGTCGTCTCGGCACCCGGGCGGTCTACCGCCTCGTGGCCGGACTGCTGGCCGACCTGCCCGGTGGCGGACCGGCCGGGCCGCACGCCCTCAGGCACACGGCGGCCACCCACCTGCTCGACGGGGGAGCCGACCTCCGGGCCGTCCAAGAGCTGCTCGGGCATGCGAGCCTCGGGACGACCCAGATCTACACGCACGTGTCGACCGACCGCCTCCGCGACAGCTACCGCTCGGCGCACCCGCGCGCCTGACGCCCCGCCGAGATCACCCGGGCCGGGTCGGCAGCAGCACCGACGGCTCGACGCCTCCCAAGAACAACAGCGGTGAGACGTACTCGCCGTCGACGCGGGCTCCGAGGTGCAGGCAGCCCTGGTCGGCGCAGTGCCCCGGGTCGAGCACCCCCACGGTCTGCCCCCGGGTGACGACGTCGCCCGTCACGACGACGGCGGTGACGGGCTCGACGCTGCTGAGCACCCCGTCGGCGTGCTCGATCGACAGGACGGGGCGGTCGACGACGACACCGGCGAAGTGCACCACACCGTCGTCGGGCGCCAGGACGACCGCGCCCGGTGTCGCCTCGACGTCGATGCCGCGGTGGCCGGGCGACCACGGGTGCGGCGGGCCGACGAAGGGTCTGACCACCGGGTGTGGCGCGGCGACGGGCCACGACCACACCGCGCCTCGCGCGGCGGACGCCCCCGAGCCGGCTGCCGCCGCCGTCGCCGACGACGAGGGCAGCGCCACGAGGAGGCAGGCGACGACGGTCACGACGCCGGCGAGGGCCGACGAGCGGGGCGACGTCCGAAGCTGAGCACGCATACCGGCACGATGCCGGATGCGCAAGCTTTCTCGGCGAGGCGTAAGGTTCATCCGTGCAAGAACACCCCGTGCACGCCGTTTGTGGGGGAGTCGTGGCCACGAGCCCTGCTCCTCGAGCCGTGAAGGAGTACAGGTGTCGAACACCACTGCAACGACGAAGAGCTTGAACAGGCGGGTGACCGCGCTGGCCGTGGCGGCGGCCATCGGCGGGTTCTTGTTCGGCTTCGACTCGTCGGTCATCAACGGGGCCGTCCAGTCGATCACCGACGAGTTCGGCCTGACCGAGTTCGCGTCGGGCTTCGCGGTCGCCTCGGCCCTGATCGGTTGCGCGATCGGCGCCTACGTGGCCGGCCGACTGGCCGACAAGATGGGCCGCATCAAGGTGATGATCATCGGTGCCGGTCTGTTCCTGATCAGTTCGATCGGGGCGGCCGCGGCCTTCGCCGTCTGGGACCTCGTGCTCTGGCGCGTCGTCGGCGGCCTGGGCATCGGCATCGCGTCGGTCATCGCCCCTGCCTACATCAGCGAGGTGTCGCCGAAGGCGATCCGTGGTCGCCTGGCGTCGTTCCAGCAGCTCGCCATCACGCTCGGCATCTTCGCCGCCCTGCTGTCCGACCAGCTCTTCGCGACCACGGCGGGTGGCGCGTCCGAGCCGTCGCTCTTCGGTCTCGCGGCGTGGCGCTGGATGTTCCTGGTCGGCATCGTGCCCTCTGTCGTCTACGGGGTCCTCGCCTGGCGCCTGCCCGAGTCACCCCGCTACCTGGCCGGTGACGGCCGCGAGGACGAGGCCAAGAAGGTCCTGCAGTCGATCGTCCCCGCCGAGACCGTCGACACGAGCCTGAAAGAGATCACCGACTCGATCCGCACCGAGGCCGAACTCGAGAAGAAGTCGTCCATCCGGGGCAGCCGCTTCGGCCTGCAGCCCATCGTCTGGGTCGGCATCATCCTCGCCGTGCTGCAGCAGTTCGTCGGCATCAACGTGATCTTCTACTACTCGACCACCCTCTGGCAGGCCGTCGGCTTCCAGGAAGAGGACTCCTTCCTCATCTCGACGATCACCGCGGTGGTCAACGTCGCCGTGACCTTCGTCGCGATCGGCCTGGTCGACAAGGTCGGACGTCGGCCCATGCTGCTGGCCGGTTCGGTCGGCATGTTCGTCAGCCTCGCCGTGACCGCCCTCGCCTTCAGCCAGGCGACCACCACGGCGAGCGGCGACCCGTCGCTGCCCGGTGCCTGGGGCCCGGTCGCGCTCGTCGCGGCCAACCTGTTCGTCGTCTCGTTCGGTGCGACGTGGGGACCGCTCATGTGGGTGCTGCTCGGCGAGATGTTCCCGAACAGCATCCGCGCCACCGCCCTCGGCGTGGGCAGCATGGCGAACTGGATCGCGAACTTCGTCGTCACGGTGTCGTTCCCGAGCCTCGCCGCCCTGAGCCTGTCGTTGTCGTACGGCATCTTCGCGTTCTTCGCCCTCGTCTCGTTCTTCTTCGTCCTGGCGAAGATCCCAGAGACCAAGGGGCGGTCGCTCGAAGAGATGGGCGTCTCGGCCGTCGAGGCCGGCTCGGGTCGGGCCGCGAAGGCCTGAGCCTGGCATGATCGTTGAACGCCCCGTCCAGATCCTGGGCGGGGCGTTCGCTTTCCGAGAGGACTTCCGATGAGCCACGCCGACGACGCGACACCGGTCGCGCACGCCGACGAGACACCCGGCGACGCCACGAGCGCCGCCCCCGACCAGACCCGGGAGGCGCCGGTCACGCCCCGCAGGAGGGCCTTCGCCCCGTGGGTCTTCTGGCCCGCGGCGGCCGTCATCCTGGGGTTCGTCGCGTTCGCCATGGCCTTCCCGGCCGTGGCCGAGAGCCTCTTCGGGTCGATCCAGAGCGGCATCGTCGGGGCCTTCGGTTGGTACTACGTCCTGCTCGCCGCCGTCTTCGTGGTCTTCGCGCTCTGGATGGGCGTCAGCCGCTACGGCGACATCAAGCTCGGCAAGGACGACGACGAACCCGAGTTCTCCCGGCTGTCGTGGCTGTCCATGCTCTTCGCCGCCGGCATGGGCATCGGCCTTGTCTTCTACGGGGTGGCCGAGCCGCTCAGCCACTACGCGAGCCCGCGGCCCGGGGTCACCGGCGACGCCAACCAGCTCGCCGGCCAGGCCCTCAGCCAGACGTACCTGCACTGGGGCGTGCACGCCTGGGCCATCTACATCGTCGTCGGGCTCGGCATGGCGTACGCGATCCACCGGCGCGGGCGTCCGGTCTCGATCCGGTACGCGCTCGAGCCGCTGCTCGGCAAGCACGTCCACGGCCTCTGGGGCAACGTCATCGACGTCGTCTCGGTCGTCGGCACGCTGTTCGGCGTCGCGACGTCGCTCGGACTGGGCGTCCTGCAGATCTCGGCCGGCCTCTCGGCCGCGGGCATCGCCGAACCCACCCTGCTCGTCCAGGTGGTCCTGATCGCCGGCATCACCGGCGTCACCATCTTCTCCCTGGTCAGCGGCGTCACCAAGGGCATGAAGTGGCTCTCGAACACCAACATCGTGCTGGCCGCCCTGCTGCTCGTCTTCGTGCTGGTCAGCGGACCGTCGCTGTTCCTGCTGCGCGACTTCGTCCAGTCGCTCGGCAACTACCTGCAGAACGTCGTCGGGCTCACCTTCACCGTCAGCGCCTTCTCCGGCGCCGAGGGCGAGGCCTGGCAGGGCGCCTGGACGACCTTCTACTGGGGGTGGTGGATGTCGTGGGCCCCGTTCGTCGGCATCTTCATCGCCCGCATCTCGAAGGGTCGGACGGTCCGCGAGTTCGTCGTCGGCGTCCTGGTCGTCCCCACCCTGCTGACCTTCCTCTGGTTCAGCGTCATGGGCGGTGCCGCGCTCTACCGCGAGGTCTTCGGCTCCGGGGGACTGGTGGCGGCCGACGGCTCGGTCGACACCGAGGGTGCGCTGTTCGAGATGCTGCAGGGGCTGCCCGGCGGCTCGATCGCCGTGTTCGGCGCCATCCTGCTGATCGGGCTCTTCTTCATCACGTCGTCCGACTCGGGCTCCCTCGTGCTCGGCATGATCTCGACCGGCGGCGACACCGAACCGAGGCCGTGGGTCCGCATCTTCTGGGCGGTCGTCACGGCCCTCGTGGCCATCGCGTTGCTCGTCACGGGCGGGCTCGACGCCCTGAAGACGGCGGCCATCATCACGGCGTTGCCGTTCAGCGTCGTCATGATCGGCATCTGCGTGGCGACCTTCCGGGCCTTCGACTCCGAACACCGACGCTTCCTGCGCGCCCAGCGCACGCAGCTGCGTGACGACTTCGGCGACCACTACGGACTCGAGGAGGCGCGGGCCCCGAAGCGCGGGCTGCTCGGCCTCGGTCGACGCCGCCCCTAGCCGAGGTGCGGGTGCCGGGTGGTCGCCGTCCTCGGGTGGCGACCACCGCCTCCTCGGGCGTGTCGGTGGTGCTAACATGAGCGTTGCAGTCTGCTCAGCAGGCTGACTTCGCGTGCCCTGTGCGTCCTCGGACGCACCGACGTCGAGACGACCCCGTCGTCTCGCGCCGCTCCCGGCCTCCGCGTCCATTCGGTCCGAACGTGCCCCACGGTGCGGTCGGCGGACGTGTGCCCGGGCACCAGGCAGCGGCGACCGACCGGTCGCCCGACAACCGACAAGCAGGCACACCCGCGGGTGTGCCCGGAAACAAGGAGAACGACCATGGCCGTCGTCACCATCCGCCAGCTGCTCGACAGCGGCGTCCACTTCGGACACCAGACCCGCCGCTGGAACCCGAAGGTGAAGCGCTTCATCCTCGCCGAGCGCTCGGGCATCCACATCATCGACCTGCAGCAGTCGCTCGGGTACATCGACAAGGCGTACGACTTCGTCAAGGAGACCGTCGCCCACGGCGGCACCATCCTCTTCGTCGGCACCAAGAAGCAGGCCCAGGGCTCCATCGCCGAGCAGGCCAACCGCGTGGGCCAGCCCTTCGTGAACCAGCGCTGGCTCGGTGGCCTCCTGACCAACTTCCAGACGGTCTCGAAGCGCCTCGCCCGCATGAAGGAGCTCGAGGACATCGACTTCGACGACACCACGCAGGGCTTCACCAAGAAAGAACTGCTGATCAAGAAGCGCGAGCTCGACAAGCTGCACAAGACGCTCGGCGGCATCCGCAACCTGACCAAGACGCCGTCCGCCCTCTGGGTCGTCGACACCAAGAAAGAGCACCTCGCCATCGACGAGGCCAAGAAGCTCGGCATCCCGGTCATCGGCATCCTCGACACGAACTGCGACCCCGACGAGATCAACTTCCCGATCCCGGGCAACGACGACGCGATCCGCTCGGTCGGCCTGCTGACCCGCATCGTGGCCGACGCCGCCGCCGAGGGCCTGGTGCAGCGTCACCAGAAGCCCGAGGACGCCGACCAGCCCGTCGAGCCCATGGCCGAATGGGAGGCCGAGCTGCTCGCGCAGGGCGAGGCCAAGGCCGCCGACGCCGCTGCCGAGGCGCCCGCCGCCGAGGTCCCCGTCGAAGAGAACGACGCCGACGCACAGGTCGCCGCGAAGCCCCTGGGCGAGCCGGTCGCCGAGGCCACCGAGGCGACCGCCGCCGAGCCGGCCGACGCCGACTCGAAGTAGCCCCCTCTTCACCTTCCGACTCCACGAAAGGAAGTCAGACACATGGCCAACTACACCATCGCTGACGTCAAGATCCTCCGTGACCGCCTCGGCGCGGGCATGGTCGACAGCAAGAACGCCCTCGAAGAAGCCGACGGCGACATCGAGAAGGCCGTCGAGATCCTGCGGGTCAAGGGACTGAAGGGCGTCGCCAAGCGCGAGGGCCGTCAGACCACCGCCGGTCTCGTCGCCGCCAAGCCCGGCTCGGGCTACGCCACCCTGATCGAGCTCGCCAGCGAGACCGATTTCGTGGCGAAGAACGAGAAGTTCGTCGCCCTGGCCGACCAGGTCCTCGAGGCCGTGCACGCGGCCGGCGCCTCCAGCGCCACCGAGGGCAACGCCGCCGCGATCGGCGGCCAGACCGTCGAGGCCTTCGTCAACGACGAGGCCGCGCTCATGGGCGAGAAGGTCGAACTGCGCACCGTCTCGCGCATCGAGGGCGAGCAGTTCGCCATCTACCTGCACAAGACCTCGAAGGACCTGCCCCCGCAGGTCGGCGTGGTCGTGGGGTACACCGGTGACGACGCCGAGACCGCCCGCTCGATCGCCCAGCACATCGCCTTCGCCGCACCGACGTACCTGTCGCGCGACGACGTGCCCGCCGAGCAGGTCGACAAGGAGCGCGCCATCGTCGAAGAGACCGCGAAGAACGAGGGCAAGCCGGAAGCGGCCCTGCCCAAGATCATCGAGGGTCGCCTCACCGGCTTCTTCAAGGAGATCGCCCTGCTCGACCAGGCCTATGCGAAGGACAACAAGTTGTCGGTCGCCAAGGTCGTCGACGAGGCCGGGCTGTCGATCACGGGCTTCGCCCGCATCAAGGTCGGCGCCTAGCACGCACCGTGACGGGGTCCGAGACGAACGTGTCTCGGACCCCGTTGCCATGCCCGGCCGACGTGTCGACGTCGGGCGCACCACCGGCGACGGACGGCGACCAGCCCGAACTCGCTAACCTGGCTACGGCCACGACGAGACGGAGACTCGCATGACATCGGAAACCACCGGACGCCGACGCGTCCTGCTGAAGCTCTCGGGCGAGGCCTTCGGCGGCGGCCAGCTCGGCGTGAACCCCGACGTGGTCGGCGCGATCGCCCGCGAGATCGCCGACGCGGCGAGCGACGTCGAGATCGCCATCGTGGTGGGCGGCGGCAACTTCTTCCGAGGCGCCGAGCTCAGCCAACGCGGCATGGACCGTGGTCGTGCCGACTACATGGGCATGCTGGGCACCGTCATGAACGCCCTCGCCCTGCAGGACTTCCTCGAGCAGGCTGGTGCCGCCACGCGCGTCCAGTCCGCCATCGCCATGACCCAGGTCGCCGAGCCGTACATCCCCCGGCGGGCGGAGCGACACCTCGAGAAGGGGCGCGTCGTCATCTTCGGTGCCGGAGCCGGCCTGCCCTACTTCTCGACCGACACCGTCTCGGCCCAGCGTGCCCTCGAGATCGGGGCGACCGAGGTGCTGGTGGCCAAGAACGGCGTCGACGGCGTCTACTCGGCGGACCCCCGCCACGACCCCTCGGCCGTCAAGCTCGACCGCCTCACCTACCAAGAGGCCCTGATGCAGGGGCTCAAGGTCGTCGACTCGACCGCCTTCAGCCTCTGCATGGACAACGGCATGCCCATGCACGTGTTCGGCATGGAAGGCGAGGGCAACATCGCCCGCGCCATCCGTGGCGAACGCATCGGCACGATCGTCAGCAACTAGACGACTAAGCTCGACCGCGAACCGAACAAGGAGCACCAGTGGCGATCAACGACGTACTCACCGAGACGCGCGAGAAGATGGACAAGGCGCTCGACGCCGCGAAGAACGATTTCGGCACGGTGCGCACCGGCCGGATCAACCCGGCTCTCTTCCAGAAGATCCCGGTCGACTACTACGGCACACCGACGCCCCTGGCACAGCTGGCCTCCCTGCAGGTGCCCGAGGCCCGCACCATGATCGTCACCCCGTACGACAAGACGGCCCTGAAAGAGATCGAGAAGGCCATCGCGACCTTCCCGAACCTGGGGGCCAACCCGACGAACGACGGCACCATCGTCCGCGTCACGATCCCCGAGCTGACGCAGGAGCGCCGCAAGGAGTTCGTGAAGATCGTGCGCAGCAAGGGCGAGGACGCCAAGGTGCAGGTGCGCAACGTCCGCCGCAAGTCGAAAGAGGCGCTCGACGCCCAGAAGACCGAGGTCGGCGACGACGAGGTCGCCCGGGCCGAGAAAGAGCTCGAGTCGATCACCAAGGGTTACATCGACTCGATCGACGACGCCCTCAAGAAGAAAGAAGCGGAGCTGCTCGAGGTCTGATGAGAGATCGACCCGACGGCGCCGGCTCCGACGAATCGTCACCGGCTCAGAAGAGCACCCTCGGCAGTCGCCGGGCCGACTTCGACGCCCGTGCGCAGGCCGCGCGGCACGACATCGAGTCCCAGCTGAGGGCCGGCAAGGCCCGTCTCGACTCCCGCAACGAGAAGCTCACGGCACGCACCGGGCGCAACCTGCCGGCGGCCATCGCGGTGGGCGTGCTGCTCGGGGCCGCCGTGCTGCTCAGCCTGATCTTCGTCAAGGCGTTCTTCATGATCGTCGCCGCGGCCCTGATCGGGTCCTTGTGCTTCGAACTCGCCAGTGCCCTGCGGTTCGCCGGTCGTGACGTCCCGCGTCTGCCGAGCGTGCTCGCGGGCGTGGCGGTCGTCCCCGCCGCCTTCTACGGCGGCGCGGCCGGCCACTGGCTGGCGCTGCTCGGCGGCATCGTCGTCGTGTCGGCGTGGCGCCTCGTCGAGTTGGCGCGTCCGTCCCACCGCAGCAGCGCCTCCTCGCTCGGCCGCGATCTCGGGGCGGGGGCCTTCGTCCAGATCTACTGCGCCTTCCTCGGAAGCTTCATGGTGCTCATGGCGGCTCGCCCCGACGGGCAGTGGTGGACGCTGTCGGCCCTGATCGTCGTGATCGCCGTCGACACGGGCGCCTACGCGACCGGCCTCAACTTCGGCAAGCACCCGATGGCTCCTCGCATCAGCCCGAAGAAGACCTGGGAGGGGTTCGCCGGCTCGGTGGCCGCCAGCCTCGTCGCGGCCGTGCTGCTCTCGGTCTTCCTCCTCGACGAGCCGTGGTGGTTCGGGTTCGTCTTCGGCGGCGTCATCATCGTCACCGCGACCATCGGAGACCTGTCCGAGTCGCTGATCAAGCGCGACCTGGGCATCAAGGACATCAGCACCTGGCTTCCGGGCCACGGGGGGTTCCTCGACCGGCTCGACAGCACGCTGCCGTCCGCCGCGGCAGCGTACGGGCTCTACCTGCTCTTCGCCTAGCCGCGACCGGTCGAAGTCGGCAGGGCCGCGCGTCCCGCTGGTCGACATCGGGCCATGCGGCATGATGGTGGCCGTGAGCAGCACATTCCCCATCGTTCCCAAGGGCAAGCGGGGCTACGTCGTCGACGAGGTCGACTCGTTCCTGGCCGAGGCGCGCAAGGCCTACGCCGGCGACGCGAACGCCGGCATCGACTCGGCCCGCATCCGTCGCACCGCCTTCGGGCTGACGAAGGGCGGCTACTCGACGGCCCACGTCGACGCCGCCCTCGAACGGCTCGAGGACGCCTTCGCGAGTCGGGAGCGCGAACGCGCGGTGTCGTCCGGACGCGAATCGACGTGGTTCTCGGACGCTCGCTCGGGGGCGGCGGACGTCGTCGCGCGCCTCGAGCGTCCCGAGGGGCACCGCTTCGACCGCGTCGGCATCCTGACGACCGGCTACCACCCCCGCGACGTGGACCGGCTGGCCCGCCGCCTGCACGGCTACTTCACCGACGGGCGCCCGCTCAGCATCGACGACGTGCGCTCGTCGGTCTTCCGGCCCCGACGCGGGGGGTACCGCGAGAGCCAGGTCGACCTGCTGCTCGACACGGTCGTCGACGTCATGCTCGCCGTCCGCTGACCCGGAGGGCGATCGACCCCCGTGGGGCCGCCCCGCCGCCGCCGACACGCGGACCTGTCGACCCTGGTCCCGACGCCTCCTTTCGGTTACGCTTATCGGACTCATGGGCAGGCACGCAGCGAATCCGACACCCGGTCCCTCTCGACGAGAGCACCCCGCGGCCGTCGAACGACCCTCGACCCGACGTCGGGTCCGCATCCCGGCGTCGCAGAGCGTGGTCCGCCGACCGGTTCCCGGTGCCGTCGCGTTCACGGGTCCCGGTCGAGGGTCCACCGCAGCACCTCGTCGTGCCGGCGCACCTCGCCGTCTCGTCCTGCCCCTCATCGGCTTCTGCGCCTCCTTCGCCTTCGTCTCGGCCTCTCTCGTCAACCCGCTGGCCGGGGCCGAGGCCGCCACGAGCGCCCCGGGTGCCGCAGCGGTGCTGACCGCACCCGGCCAGACCCTCACGGTGGCGGACGCCGCTGTCACGGTCGCCGACCGTGACGCCTACGGAGTCACCGAGTACGTCCCGCCGCCGCCCCCCGTCGTGGTCGAAGAGACCGCGGCCCCCGCGACGACGTCCGGCTCGTCCTCCGGCACGGCCAAGAAGTCGTCCGCAGCGCCCGTCGCCGGCACGCCCGACCCGGGCAGCGCCAAGGCGATCGCGGCCGAGATCGTCGCCTCGCGTGGGTGGGGTTCCGACCAGTACGACTGCCTCGTGTCGCTGTGGCAGAAGGAGTCCAGCTGGAACGTCTACGCGTCGAACCGGTCCAGCGGCGCGTACGGCATCCCGCAGGCCCTGCCCGGCAGCAAGATGGCGTCGGTCGGAGCCGACTGGCAGACCAACCCCGCGACGCAGATCACCTGGGGCCTCAACTACATCGGTGGTCGGTACGGCACGCCGTGCGGCGCCTGGGGCCACTCGGTCGCGAACAACTGGTACTGATCCACCGGGCCCGCTGCTGTTGACGTCCTCGACCCCGAGGCCGTTGCTACGCTGGTCGTCATGCCCCGCAGCAACCGCTCCCGTCGCTCGCGCGACCGGCGTGAGGCCGACGAGGCGTACGACGTCACCCGCGCGTCCTTCGGTGGCCTGACGGTCGAGACGAAGCACGGTCGCTCGTTCAACGTCCAGTCGGTCTCGGCGACGTCGGCGGTCAAGGACTACGTCTGCCCCGGGTGCTCGCTGGGCATCGCTCCGGCCACCCCGCACGTGGTGGCCTGGCGGGCCGACGGGCTCTTCGGGGCGGAAGACGACCTGGCGGCCCGCCGCCATTGGCACACCCACTGCTGGAGGATCTCGTGACGAGCCCCGACACCCCCGTCGTCGACATCCGCGGGGGAGTCCTGCTCCCCGCGCGGCGCGAAGACGTCGAGCTCCGCACCGGAGACGGTCTCACGCTGGTGGGCGAGCTCAGCCTGCCCGCCGACCGCGAACCGGTCGGCACGATCGTCGCCCTCCATCCGCTGCCGACGGCGGGCGGCTTCATGGACTCGCACGTCATCCGCAAGGCCGCCGCACGCCTGCCCGCGCTGGCCGACCTCGCCGTGCTGCGGTTCAACTTCCGGGGGGTGTCGTCGCCTCGCGGACGCTCGGAGGGCGAGTTCGGCGAGGGCGTGGCGGAGGCGGCGGACCTCGCGGCCGCCGTCGCCTTCGTGCGTGACCGCGGCCTGCCCACGCCCTGGCTCGTGGGGTGGTCGTTCGGCACCGAGGTCGCCCTGAAACACGGTCTCGAGGTCGACGTGGCGGGTGTGGTCCTGCTGTCCCCGCCGCTGCACCGCACCACGGACGCCGAACTCGAGGCCTGGCACGGTGCGGGCCGACCCGTCGTCGCCGTCGTGCCCGAGTTCGACGACTACCTGCGTCCCGACGAGGCGCGTCGCCGTTTCGCCCTCGTGCCCGAGGCCGAGGTCGTCGCCGTCGAGGGCGGGAAGCACCTGTGGGTCGGCGAGAAGCAGACGAGCCGCGTGCTGACCGAGGTCGTCCGTCACGTCGCCCCCGCGGCGCTGCCCCTGCCGTCCACCTGGCCGCCCCGCGCCTCCTGAGTCGCTGACGCGGGCGTCGGCGCCGAGGCGCCGCGGCGACGCGTGTCCGTCCCGCTTCCGAGCGGCTCCGCACCGGCGTCGGTGGCGGTCTCGGCCCTCAGAGCTGGTTCTGCCGGGGCACGTAGACCTCGCGGATGATCAGCAACACCGACGCGGCGACGGGGATGGCGATCAGGGCCCCGAGGACGCCCAGCAGGGTGCCCCCGACCAGGGCGGCGATGACGACGATGACCCCGGGGACGCGCACCGCGCGACGCATGATGCGCGGGCTCAGCAGGTAGGCCTCGACCTGCATGTAGACGAGGTAGTACACGGCTGCCGTGACCCAGGTGGCGGGTGACTGCGGCAGCAGGGCGATCTGCGCCAGGACGATGATCGCCGAACCGCTGATCGTGCCGACCAGCGGGATGATCGAGCCGAGGAAGGCGATGAACGCGAACACCGCCGGCTGCTGGGCGCCGATGATGGTGAGGAACACGAAGCTGAGGATGCCGTTGGTGGCGGCGAGGGTGAACTGGCCGATGACGTACCGACCGACCGACTGGCTGATCTGCTCGGAGATGTCGACGAAGGTCGCCCTCTTCGACGCGGGTACGAGCTGGTAGAGCGCGCGCTTGACGCTGTTGATCGACGAGGTGAAGTAGATCGTCAGGATCACCACGACGACGGTGCCGAACAGGCCGTTGCCGATGGCCACGCCGACCGCGAGCACGCCGCCGCCGATGGTGACGACGTTGTCGGGGTTGGTGAGGAAGTCGACGATCGAGTCGAGGGCGTTCTGCACGTCGAAGACGTTCTGCGGCACGAGTTCTTGCAGGTTGTCGACGAACTGCTGCGTGGTGACGCTCTGCAGGTACGAGGTCAGCGCCTGGATCAGGCTCGTCGTCTGCTGCACGATGACGGGGACGATGGCGAAGACGACCCCGACGAAGGCGCCGACGACCGCCACGAGGACGATGACGATGGCGATGCCACGGGGCACGCGTCGCTTCTCGAGCCACGAGACGATCGGATCGAGGCCCAGCGAGATGAAGAGCGCCGCACCGACGTAGGTCAGGATCGTCGACAGCTGCCCGACGGCCCCACCGATCACGAGCGCGACGAGCACGCCGAGACCGGCGAGCAGCCCGATGCGGAACGGGTTGTGGATCTTCACGGGCGGGCTCCTGTCGACGGCACGGGCCGATCGTGGCCGCAGCCGCACCGGTCGCCCGGCACGGCCTGTCGTCCTACTCTGTCGTACCGCCGCCGACTTGTCCGATCATGCCACGCAGGTTCTCGAAGTAGTCGGCGACCGCGTCCCGCTCGCGGGTGATGTCGGCGAGGCGTTCTTCGGCGTCGCCGAGGAGGTCGTCGGCCCGCTGCTGGGCGTCGGCGACGAGCGATCGCGCCCGCTCGTCGGCGTTCGTCAGCACCTCGTGGGCCGTCGCGTCGGCCTCCGACCGCGTCGTGCGGGCGTGCTCGCTCGCACCGCGTTCGAGCTCGTCGGCCTCGCGCCGGACCTCCGCGGCTCGGCGGGTCGCGTCGGCCAGCTGCCCGGCGGCCGCGTCGAGCAGGTCCTGGGTCTCGGCGACGGCCTCGCGGTGGCGTCGGGTCAGCTCGGCCTCGGCCTCGTCGCGGCGCGAGAGCAACTCGACCTCGAGATCGGCGCGAGCCCGTTCGAGGTCGCGGCGCAGGTCGGCCGTCGCGCGCTCGCGATCGGCCTCGAGCCCGGCCCGCACCCGGACGTCGTCGGCGACCAGGCGTGCGCGCTGGGCCTCGGTCTCGTCCGCCAGCGTCGCCCGGACCTCGGCGGTCTCGGCCGCCACCTCGGCTCGGACCCGGTCGAGCTCGGCCGCGAGCTCGGCCCGACGGTCGGCGTCCTCGCGGGCCAGGCGATCGGCCTGGGCGTCGCTCTCGCGCGTGAGGCGCTCGTCGGTCTCGATCGTGACGCGTTCGATGCGTTCGCGCGACGTCGTCTCGGCCAGGTCGAGGTCGTCACGGCGACGCCGGGTCTCGCGGTCGAGCTCGGTCCGGGCGTCGCCCACCTCTTTCTCTAGCTCGGCCCGGACCCGGGCGACCTCGGCGGCGAGACGGTCCCGACCGGTGGTGATCTCCCGCTCGAGCTCGACGCGGGTCGACTCGACCTCGTCGGTGAGGTCGGCACGGGTGGCGTCGACGTCCCGCGCGAGCAGGGCCCGGGTCTCGGACACCTCGTGCGCCAGCTCGGCGCGAGCGGCGGCGACGTCGCGTTCGAGCTCGGCCCGTTGCGTGGCGACGTCGTCGGCGAGGTCGGCCCGGGCGGCGGCGATCTCGCGGTCGAGGTCGTCGCGACGTGCGACCACCTCGGCGTCGAGGTCGGCGCGGGTCGTCTCGTCGAGGCGGGCGAGCTCGGCCCGGACGGTGACGCCCTCGCGATCGAGGTCGAGCCGCTGTCGTTCGGAGTCGCCCTCGAACACCGCCCGGGCCTCACGCGTGTCGGCGGCGAGGGTCTCGGCCTCGTCGCGGGCTCCGGCGAGGTCCCTCGCGACGGCGGCCCGCTGCTCGGCGACCTCGTGCTCGACCTCGGCCCGGAGGGCGGCCGCCTCGCGTCGGGCGGTCGACACGTTCTGCGCCGCCTCGGTGGCGGCGGACCCCCGGATCGAGATGGCGTCGCGCTGGGCCTCCTGCAGCAGGTCGCGGGCCTCGGCCTTGGCGCGGGCGACGAGACGGTCAGCGTCGGCGGTCGACTCGGCGACCTGTGCCGCGGCACGACCCCTCGCGTCGTCCAGCAGGGCCGTCGCCCGCTCGGTCGCGTCGTCGACCACGCGCTTCGCCTCGGCCGTGGACGACGAGCGGAGGGCCTCGGCGTCGATGTCGGCCTGGCTGATCAGCAGCGTGGACTGCTGTTCGGCCAGGCGCAGGGTCTGCTCGAGCTTGCTGCCGAGGCCCGAGTAGGTGGGCGTGCCGGCCTCCTCGAGCTCGGCCCGGATCTCGTCGACGCGTTGCTGCAGGAACGCGACCTCGCTCGCCCGGTCGGCCCGGTCGGCGTTGGCCTTGATGAGCTCGCGACGCAGGTCGCCGAGGACGCGGTCGACCTCGTCCTTGCGGTAGCCCCGGAGTTCGATGCCGAAATCGGCTTCGTCAGCGGCCACGGTGTCTCCTTCGATGCAGGGGTCGGACCGGTGCTCGGTCCGAGTGACGATGCTAGTGCGAGCCCCTCGACGGACGTCGGCCCGCGGGGCAGGCGCTTCTCAGCCTCGTCGGATACGCTGAGCCGTCTTAAATTCTGCTGCCGCGCCCGGCCCCCTGGCCAGGCTCGTGCGAGGCCCGTCGTCGACCACGACGGTTCCTGGCGCCCCGACCGGGATGGTGGCTCGGAGGGAGAGAAACGTGCGTTTCATCGTGGCAGTCGTCGTCGTCGTCCTGGCGGCGGTGATGGTCGCGTTGGGCTTCGCCCAGCGCACCGTCTTCGCACCCCCGCCGAGCGTGTCGTCCCAGGTCGACACCTCCGACTCCGACGCGACCGTCACGGTCGTCCCGGCCTCGGCGCTGCACGGCCACGACGGGCGCCAGACGGTGTCGGTCTCGGGCGGCGACACGGCCTTCGCGGCCTACGGCCGCACGTCCGACGTGCTGGGCTGGGTCGGCGACGCCACGTACAACGAGGTCGGGTACGACCAGGCCACGGGCGGCCTCGTCAGCCGGACGGTCACGGGTGAC
Organism: Frigoribacterium sp. PvP054; assembly: GCF_040547465.1. Classification (NCBI taxonomy): domain Bacteria; kingdom Bacillati; phylum Actinomycetota; class Actinomycetes; order Micrococcales; family Microbacteriaceae; genus Frigoribacterium; species Frigoribacterium sp. PvP054. The sequence continues at coordinate 192,298 of NZ_JBEPPU010000001.1, read as the reverse complement.
AGCACCGACGTCCCCGACCCGACCGACTCCGACCTCTGGTTCGACCAGTTCTCGGGCTCCGACCTCACGTTCTCGCTCGACGCCCCCGACGACGTCTCCCTCGTCGTCGTCTCGGACGGCACGCAGCCCGCGCCCTCCGACATCCGCGTCACCTGGCCGCTCTCGACCGCGACGCCCCTCGCGGGCCCGCTGATCGTCGGCGGGCTCGTCGTGCTGCTGATCGGCATCGGACTCTACGTCTGGGCGATCCTCCACCACCGTCGCACCCGCGGTCCGCGTCGTCGGTCGGGCGACGGCAAGCGGCCCCGGCTGTCGCGTCGGGCGGGTCGCAAGGCCGTCAAGGCCCTCGACGCGCAGGGTTCCGAGACGATCGCACCCGTGCGGGGCCGCGCCCGCAGCATCCGACGCCTCGTCGTCGTCGCACCGATCGTGCTCGTGTCGTCCCTGGCCCTGTCGGCGTGCACGGCGGACTACTGGCCGCAGCAGGCGCCCGCCGCGGGCTCCGACTCGTCCACCCCGACCCCGACGCCCACGTCGTCGGACGGCACGGGCAGCGGCGACCAGGGCACGGCCCTGCAACCGCCGGTCATCAGCGTGGCCCAGGCGAAGCGCATCGTCGAGCGCATCTCGGCGACGGCCACCGAGGCCGACGCCTCGCTGAACGGCGACCTCGCCGCCACCCGCTTCACGGGCCCCGCCCTCGAGCAGCGTCAGGCCAACTACGTGATCCGCTCGAAGGACGCGGCAGCCGCCGCGCCGCTGGCCATCCCGTCCGGCACCGTCACGCTGACGCTGCCGCAACAGGCCGACTCGTGGCCCCGGTCGGCCTTCGTCGTCGTCCAGGACGCCGACGCGAGCGTCGCACCCGTCGCGTTGACCCTCGAGCAGGCCACGGCCCGCGACCCGTACAAGGTCGAGTACGCCGTCAGCCTGCAGACGCAGACCCCGCTCACCGTGGCGCCCGCCTCGATCGGCGCCGCGCGGCTGTCGCCCGACGTCAAGCTGCTCGCGCTGCAGCCCGACCAGCTCGCCGAGGCGTACGGCGACATCCTGCGCAACGGTGACGAGAGCCAGTACGCCGCGCAGTTCCAGGGCGACGGCGACACCCTGCGCGAGAAGATCGGCAAGGCCTACAAGGACGCCAAGCGGGCGGCCCTGCCCACCACCGCGTCGATCGACTACACCTCTCAGCCCGACGACGAGACGCCGGTCGCGTTCGCCACGAACGACGCCGGCGCGATCGTCTCGGTGGCCCTGAACGAGATCGAGACCGTCAAGCCGACGGCCACCGGTGCCAAGGTCAACCCCGAGGGCACGGTCAAGACCCTGCTCGGCCTCGACGAGTCCTCGAAGGGCATCGAGGCCACCTACGGCGTCGAGCTGCTGTTCTCCGTCCCGCCCGTGGGCAGCGACGACCCGATCGTCCTGCTCGGCTTCAGCCAGGCCCTCATCTCTGCCAAGGAGCTGCCATGACCAACCTCCCACCCGTCCCCGCCGGCCTCCGAGGCGCCGTCGACCTGTCGTCGCTCGTCAACCGCCCGCCGGCACCGGCCGCGCCCTCCGGCGCCCCAGCCGAGGCCTCGACCGCAGGAGGCGCGGGTGGCGTCCCGGCCCCGGCCGCCGGTCAGGTCGCGGTGCCGGGTCTCGTGCTCGACGCGACCGACGCCACCTTCACGCAGGTGCTCGAGATCAGCAACACCGTCCCGGTGATCGTCGACCTCTGGGCCGAGTGGTGCGGCCCGTGCAAGCAGCTCTCGCCGGTGCTCGACAAGCTGGTGGGCGAGTACGCCGGTCGCCTGCTGCTCGTCAAGGTCGACGTCGACGCCAACCCGCAGCTGACCCAGGCCTTCCAGGCGCAGTCGATCCCGGCGGTCGCCGCCGTGATCGGGGGCCGTCCCGTGCAGCTCTTCGTCGGCGCGTTGCCCGAGGCCCAGGTCCGCGACGTCTTCGAGCAGGTGCTCGAGCTCGCGGCCCAGAACGGCGTCACGGGCACCGCCGTCGTCGACGGCGCCCCGGTCGGCGAGGCCGACGACGTCGAGCCCAAGCCCGAGCCGTTGCCGCCGCACCACCAGGACGCCTACGACGCGATCGACCGGGGCGACTACGCCGCGGCGATCACCGCCTACAAGACGGCGATCGCCCAAGACCCGCGCGACCAGCTGGCGGTCGCCGGCCTCGCGCAGGTGTCGTTGCTCGAGCGCCTGCAGGGTGCCTCCCTCGCCGACGTGCGGGCGGCGGCCGCCTCGGCGCCGACCGACCTCGACGCCCAGCTCGACGTCGCCGACCTCGACCTCAGCGGCGGACACATCGACGACGCGTTCGACCGGGTGCTGACCGTCTTCCCGTCGCTCGACCCGCAGGGGCGCGACACGGCCAGGGCCCGCCTCCTCGAGTACTTCGAGATCGTCGGGGTGGACGACCCTCGGGTGGCGACCGCCCGGCGGCGGTTGGCGATGCTGCTGTACTGACCCGCGCCTCCTGACGACGACGGAACCCCCGCAGCCCGAGAGGGTGGCGGGGGTTCCGTCGTCGTGTGCCGCCGGGTCGGCTCAGCGGCTCAGCTTGAGCCAGACGACGCCGAGCGGGGGCAGCTGCACGTCGGCCGCCGCGGGGCGACCCGCCCACGGCTCGTCGGTGGCGGTCACGCTGCCGAAGTTGCCCACGCCCGAACCGCCGTAGACCTCGGCGTCGGTGTTGAGGATCTCGTCCCACCGACCCGCCTCGGGCAGGCCGAAGCGCATGCGCACGGGCTGGCCCGAGAAGTTCGCCAGGACGGCGACCGAGTCACCCGAACCCGACTTGCGGAGGAACGCCACGACGCTGTGCTCGGCGGCGCCGCCCTCGATCCACTCGAACCCCTCCGTGTCGAAGTCGTGGGCCCAGAGCGCCGGTTCGTCACGGTAGACCTCGTTGAGGCGTGCGACGAGGCCGTGCAGCCCCTGGTGCACGGGCTGGTCGAGGATCCACCAGTCGAGCCCGCGCTCTTCGCTCCACTCGCCGGGCTGACCGAACTCGCTGCCCATGAACAGCAGCTGTTTGCCGGGGTGTCCCCACATGTAGGCGAGGTAGGCCCGCAGGTTCGCGAGCTTCTGCCACTGGTCGCCCGGCATCTTGTTCAGCAGCGATCCCTTGCCGTGCACGACCTCGTCGTGGCTGATCGGCAGCATGAAGTTCTCGCTGAACGCGTAGACGAACGAGAACGTGATCTCGCCGTGGTGGTACGCGCGGTAGAGCGGGTCCTTCTCGACGTAGTCGAGGGTGTCGTGCATCCAGCCCATGTTCCACTTCAGGCCGAAGCCGAGGCCGCCCTCGCTGGTCGGGCGGGTGACGCCCGGCCAGCTGGTGCTCTCCTCGGCGATCATGACGATGCCCGGGTGGCGCTTGTAGGCCGTCGCGTTGGCCTCCTGCAAGAAGCTGATCGCCTCGAGGTTCTCGCGTCCGCCGTGTTCGTTGGGCAGCCACTCGCCCTCGTTGCGGCTGTAGTCGAGGTACAGCATCGAGGCGACGGCGTCGACGCGCAGCCCGTCGATGTGGAACTCCTCGAGCCAGTACAGGGCGTTAGCCACCAGGAAGTTGCGCACCTGCGAGTCGCCGAAGTTGAACACCAGCGTGCCCCAGTCGGGCTGTTCGCCGCGACGCGGGTCGGAGTGCTCGTAGACGGCGTGCCCGTCGAACTTCGCGAGGGCCCACTCGTCCTTCGGGAAGTGCCCGGGCACCCAGTCCATGATGACGCCGATGCCGGCCTGGTGCAGCCGGTCGATCAGGTACCTCAGGTCGTCGGGGCTGCCGAAACGGCTGGTGACGGCGTAGTAGCCGGTGACCTGGTAACCCCACGAGCCACCGAACGGGTGCTCGGCGAGCGGCATGAACTCGACGTGCGTGAACCCCAGCTCGCCGACGTACTCGATCAGCTGGTCGGCGAGCTCGCGGTAGCCGAGCCCGGGGCGCCACGAGCCGACGTGCAGCTCGTAGACGCTCATCGGTCCGGCGTGGACGTCGTTCTCGGCGCGGGAGGTCATCCAGGCCTCGTCGGACCAGGCGTGGGCGGCCTTCGTGACGACCGAGCCGGTGAGCGGCGGCACCTCGGAGGTGCGGGCCATCGGGTCGGCCCGCTCGACCCAGACGTCGTCGGAGGTGAGGATCTCGTACTTGTAGATGCCGTCGGTGACGCCGGGCACGAAGATCTCCCACACGCCGTTGCCGTCGAGGCGGCGCAGGGCGTGCCGTTCGCCGTTCCAGCCGTTGAGGTCGCCCTTCACGCGGACGGCCCGGGCGTGCGGCGCCCAGACGGCGAACGACGTGCCGGTGACGCCCTCGTGCTCGCGCACGTGGCTGCCGAGCATCTTCCAGAGCTGCTCGTGGCGGCCCTCGCCGAAGAGGTAGAGGTCGAACTCGGTGACGGTGGGCGCGAAGCGGTAGGGGTCGTCGGAGACCCACGCCGCGCCTCCCTGGTAGGTCGCCTCGACCGTGTACGCGTCGAGGGGCTCGCTCGTGACGCCCTGCCAGAGGCCGTGCGCCACGTGCTCGAGGGCGAACGACGCCCCGGAGGCGCCGGTCACCGTGACCGTGTCGGCCAACGGTCGGACGACGCGGACGGCGGTCCGACCGCCACGGCGGTGCGCGCCGAGGACGGCGTGCGGGTGGCCGTGCGTGCCGATCGCGGCGGCGAGGACCTCGTCGTCGCCCAGGGCGAAGGTCGTGTCGGGTCCGGTCGGGGCCGCGGACTCGACCGTCGGGGTCGTGTCGGGCTCGACGGTCGAGGTCGTGTCGGGCTCGACCGCCGGGGTCGTGTCGGGCTCGGTCGGGGGAGTGGTGGTCATCGGGTCGCTCCTACGGGGCTCGGTTGAGGTCGACGGAGAGGATGTGCACCGGTTCGACGAACGCGTCCAGGCGGACGTAGTTGTCGTCGCCCCAGGTCCACGACTGACCGGTGACGAGGTCGCGCACGGTGTAGGTGCCACCGGGCTGCAGGCCGAACTTCGTGACGTCGAGGTGGACGGTGGTCTCGCGCGCCGAGTGCGGGTCGACGTTGGCGACGACGATGATGCCGTCGGCGCGTCCGCTGCGGGTGTGGGCCCTCGACAGGTACTTCGAGAAGACGAGGATGGACTCGTCGTCGCTCGAGTGGATCTCGAGGTTGCGCAGCTGGCGCAGGGCCGGGTGGGAGGCGCGGATGCGGTTGAGCTGCGTCAGGTACGGCGCCAGCGACGCCCCGGCCTCTTCGGCGGCGGCCCAGTCGCGGGGCTTGTACTCGTACTTCTCGTTGTCGATGTTCTCTTCGCTGCCGGGCCGGGCGACGTCCTCGAAGAGCTCGTACCCCGAGTAGACGCCCCAGGTCGGCGAGGCCGTCGCGGCGATGGCGGCGCGGATCTTGTAGGCCGCCGGACCGCCGAACTGGAGGTAGGGCGTGAGGATGTCGTGGGTGTTGACGAAGAGGTTCGGGCGCAGCCAGGCGCTCGTCTCCTTCGACAGCTCGTGGAGGTACTCCTCGAGCTCCCACTTCTCGTTGCGCCAGGTGAAGTACGTGTACGACTGGTGGAACCCGACCTGGGCGAGCGCCTGCATCATGGCCGGCTTGGTGAACGCCTCCGAGAGGAAGACCACCTCGGGGTTCGTCCGGCGGATCTCGTGCAGCAGCCACTCCCAGAAGCGCACGGGCTTCGTGTGGGGGTTGTCCACGCGGAAGATCGTCACGCCGAGCTCGATCCAGTGCCGCACGATGCGCAGCACCTCGCGGCTGACGCCCTCGTAGTCGTTGTCGAAGTTCAGGGGGTAGATGTCCTGGTACTTCTTCGGGGGGTTCTCGGCGTAGGCGATGGTGCCGTCGGGCAGCGTCGTGAACCACTCGGGGTGCTCGGTGACCCAGGGGTGGTCGGGCGAGCACTGCAGGGCCAGGTCGAGGGCGAGCTCGAGGCCGGCGTTCTTGGCGGCGTCGACGAACCACCGGAAGTCGGCGACCGTGCCGAGGTCGGGGTGGACGGCGTCGTGCCCGCCGTCGGGCGAGCCGATGGCGTACGGCGACCCGGGGTCTTCTGGCCCGGCGGTCAACGTGTTGTTCGGCCCCTTGCGGAACGTCGTGCCGATGGGGTGCACCGGCGGGATGTACACCACGTCGAAGCCCATGCGGGCGATCGAGGGCAGGCGGCGGGCGGCGGTGCGGAACGTGCCGCTCTTCCACGAGCCGTCGGGCTGCTTGCGGGCACCCTCGCTGCGCGGGAAGAACTCGTACCAGCTGCCGAGGCCGGCGCGGCTGCGCTCGACGCGCAGGGCTTCGGGGGCGCTGCGCGTGACCAGGCTGGCGAGGGGAGTCACCTGCAGGACCGCGGCGAGGCGTGGGTCGGTGGCGACCCGGAGGCGCGCGGCGGGGGAGAGGGCGACGTTCGCGAGTGCCTTGGCCGCGTCGCGGATGAGGGTCGTGTCGGGGTGGTCGGGCACGGCGTCGGTCAGCAGGCGGCTGCCGATCGCGAACGTGACCTCGACGTCGAGGCCGGCGGGCACCTTGATCTCGGCGGCGTGCAACCACGTGGCCCAGTCGTCGGTGTAGGCCTCGACCTGCCAGGTCCAGTCGCCCTCGGCCTCGAGTTGGACCTGGGCGGTCCACCGGTCGGTGCCGGGGATGCCCGCGACCATGCGGTGCCGGGACTCGACCCCCTCGGGATCGGTCGTGACGAGGTCCGCTCCGATCAGGTCGTGACCCTCGCGGAAGACGGTCGCCCCGAAGGTGACCACCTCGCCGGAGAAGGCCTTCGTCGGGAACGCGCGGTCGGGGGTCGTCGGGGTGAGTCCCGTAATGGGGATCCGCCCGACTCTGGGTTCGTATGCTGTCGCCACGCTGTCGACCGTACCCGGTCTGGCCCGGCCGGTGCCGGGCCGGGTCGTCCCCGGGCGGTCGGCGACCGAACGGGCTGCCCGACGGCCGGATCGGGGTACGGGGCGGCGTCCCCCCTGTCACCGACAGACACCCTCGTCCGTTTTGTCCCCCCAACTGGGTGCATGCGGATGCATCAAAATTCTGTCCGCACTTCGGGGGACCGCGTAGTGTCGATCGTGTCGTCGCGGCCTGCCCGCCCGTCGGACCCGAACCCGGCGAGAGCCCGGCGCCCGACGACACCGATCGGCTGCCCGACCCGGAGCCGACAGCCCCGCAGCGCCGTGCACACCCGACGTCGACCCGACCGACGGTGCACGGCGGTGCTCGAGCGCGCCCCGGCGCGCGGAACAGGACCGACCATGAACAAGCTCGTCACGGGTGCCGTCGCCGGTGCCGCCGGCATCGCCCTCCTCCTCGGCGGTGCCGGCACCTTCGCCCTCTGGAACGCCAGCACCGAGGTGAACGCCGCGAGCGTGGCCTCGGGCACCCTCTCGCTCACCCCGTCGTCGGCCGGCAGCTGGACGGACGTCACGAACGGCCGCAACGCCGCCCTCACGACCGCCCAGGTGGCGGCCTACAAGGTGGTCCCCGGCAGCAAGCTGCAGTTCACGCAGCCGATCACCATCGCCGCGTCGGGCACCGACCTGCGCGCCGACCTCACCTACGACGCGACGTCGGTCACCGGCAGCCTCAAGCCGTACGTGACGAACGCGCTCACCGTCTCGACCGCCGCCGGCAGCTCGACGCTCCCCTCTGGCGTCACCGCGGGCAGCACCCCCGGCAGCTACGTCGTCGCACCCGTCGCGGCCGGCAGCACCTCGGCCGTCGTCACGTTCGTCGTCGAGCTGCCCTCGACCGTCACCGACGCCGCCAGCCAGGGCGGCACCCTCGACCTGAGCAAGCTGACCTTCACGCTGAAGCAGCGCGCCATCGCCTAGCGGCTGCGGGCCGCCCGTCGGCCCCGCACCCCGCTGCACCGATCGGCGACCGGACCGCACCCGACGCGGTCCGGTCGCCACCTCCTCGTCCGGGCCGGTCGGCCGCCGGGCAGGACCACCGCACGACCGACCGCCAGCACGACCGACCATCAGGGGGTGAGCCGATGTCGAGACCGTCACCCAGGGGACGCGCGCGTCACCGCTCGGCCGAGCGCGCCTCCTCGCCTCGCCGTCCGCTGCGGTCGCTGTGGGCCTGGACGGCGGTCGTGGCCGGGGCCGTCGCCGTCGCCCTCGTGGCGACCGGGGGCACCTACGCGCTCTGGAACGGTTCGGTGGCTCCCACGTCCGTCACGATCGCCTCGGGCACGGCCGGTCTGTCCGTCGGCGACGTCAAGGCCCTCGACACGACCGTGCTCGGCCCCGGCGGGTCGACCGCCGGCACGTTCACCGCGACCAACACGGGGTCGGTGGCCCTCGCGATGCGGGTCGCCGCCGGCACCACCACCGCCTCGACGTCGTCGCTCGTCGGCGAACTGACGGTGCGGCTCGCGGCCGTGGCGAAGGCGGCGGACTGCACCACCGGCGTGGGCGGCTACTCGGCCCGCCCCTCGGCCTTCGACACCGGCAGCGGCTACTTCACGTTGCCGGCGGGGATCACCGTCACGGGGTGCGTGGTCGTCACCCTCGACTCGGACGCCCCCGCGGCCCTGCAGAACCAGACCTCGTCGATCGGGCTCGTCCTGTCGGGCACGCAGGTGGCGCCGTGACGGGCCGTCGGGTGCGCGCCTCGGCCCGTCGGCTGACGGCCGCCGTCGTCGTCGGCGTGGTCGTGGGCGTCGTCCTGGCCTCCGGAGGCGCGGCGGCGGCGCTCTGGACGGCGTCCGCGACCCTCACCGAGCAGGTCAGGACCGGCGCCGTCTCCCTCTCGGCCGGGACGGTGGACGGCCTGCAGGCCGACTACGCCGGCTCGACGAGGTCGCTGACCGCACCGTGGACCTTCACGAACTCGGGCACGGTCGCGGCCACCTACTCGACCAGCGGCGTCCTCAGCTCGGGCAGCTCGACCGAGCTCGCCCGGTCGATCGCGCTCGTGGCCTGGCCCGTGACCGCCGCCTCGGCCTGCACCGCCTCGGCCTCCGTGGGACCCGACCGCGTCGAGGGCACCTGGGCCGCCGTGCCGAACCTCACCGGGACGCTCGCGAGCAAGGCGTCCGTCGTCTGGTGCCTGCGGACCTCCATCGCGACGTCCTCGCCGACCGGACGGATCAACCCGACGCTCACGGTCTCGCTCGCCGCCGGGTCGTGGACGGCGAGTCCGTTGGACCGCCGCATCGTGCAGAACAACACGATCGCCCCGGTCCAGACCGCGGTCTGCCGACCGGACGGCGAGGCCTACGCCTGGCTCGACTTCGACCCGTCGTCGCGCGAGACCGCGACCCGCTACGCGACCTACGTCGGCAGCACCCGCGTCTCGAACACCGAGCAGACGGGCGACTACCCGCACTTCGCCTTCACCCGCGACAACCTGCCGAAGGACCCCTTCGGCGACGGCACGATCAGCGTCGACATCCGCGTCGTGGTCGACGGCCAGCCGACCGACCTGATGGCCGTCGGCAGGCTCGCCGTGGTCTACGACCAGTACGGCACGAGGAACATCCAGTGTCCGTGACGCGTGGTCGGGCGGCCGTCGCCACGGTCGCCGGCGTGGCCCTCGTCACGGCGGTCGGCGGTGCCCTGGCGTCCTCGGCGTCCGGGGTCACGGCGGTCGCTCCGGACGCACCCCGCCTGATGGTGAGCGACGACGGTCGGCACTGGCAGGGTCGGCTCGACTCCGCCCTGTTCGGCGACGACCTGCTGCTCGTGCCGGGAGCCGACACGACCGGCACCTTCTGGGTGAAGAACGTCTCGACCGGGCCGGCGACGCTCGCCGCCCGGCTCGTCGACGTCACCACCTCGTCGGCCGCGTTCGCCGAGCGGGTGGCGGTCAGCTCGCACTCCGACCTCGACCTCGGCGACCTGCCACCCGTCACGCTGGCCGACGACGGGTGCACCCTCGTCCTGGCCCCGCTCCGGCTCGCCGCCGGGCAGGAGGCACCGGTCACCGTGTCGGTCGCACTCGACGAGTCGGCGGGGGCCGGCACGGGCGGTCAGACGCTCGACTTCGGCGTCCTCGTCACCCTCACCGGTCTCGCCGGGGGCGCCCGGCCCGCGGGCTGCTCGGCGGCCGGGACCGCGGACCCCGGCGACGACGCGAGCGCAGGAGGCGCGGGGGGCGACCGCGTCTCGAGCGCGACCGTCGAGGCGGTGGCGGGCCGCGCCTCCTCGGCTGACGAGGCCGACGGGGCGGCGACCTCCGTCGACGGCGCGCGCCGATCGGGCGGCGCGGTCGGGTCGGGCGAGCCCGCCGACGCTGACGCCGGCCCTCGCGACGGCACGGACCTGCCCGTGCACGCCCTCGGGGTGCCGGACGACTTCGTGCCCCGACCCCTGCGGGGCAGCGGGCTGCCGCTGCTGATCGCGGCGATCGCCGTGCTGTCGGGCGCCTTCGTGGCGGTCGGGCGACGTCGGGCGGGCGTCGACCACGACGCGGGGGAGCAGCCGTGACCGGCCGACGGGCCGCCGTGCGGCCGCGGGGCCTGCGGCACGCCCTCGGCCTCGGTCTCAGCGCGGGTCTGCTCGCCGTCGTGCTCGGGCTCGCGGTGGTGCTGATCGTCGTGCCGAAGGTCGCCGGGGCCACGCCGCTCACCGTGCTGACCGGTTCGATGGAGCCGCGGCTGCCCCCGGGCACCCTGATCGTCGTGAAGCCGACGCCGGTCGACGAGATCCGCATCGGAGACGTCGTGACCTACCAGATCGAGAGCGGACGGCCCGAGGTGGTCAGCCACCGGGTGACCGAGATCGTGTCGTCCTCGGACGGCGGGACGGCGTTGGTCACGAAGGGCGACGCGAACTCCGAACCCGACGCCGCCCTCGTGCTGCCCGAGCAGGTGCGGGGCACCCTGTGGTACTCCGTGCCCTGGCTCGGTTTCGTCAACCAGGTCGTGAACGGCGACGCCCGGTCGTGGATCGTGCCGCTGCTGGCGGTGGCGTTGCTCGGCTACGCGGGCTACGCCCTGGCGACCGGGATGCTCGAGGCGCACCGCCGTCGGACGCGGAGGGCCCGCCCGGCCCCCCGCTGAGCGGGAGGCCGGACGGGCCCCGGGGTGGCGCGGTCTACTTCGTGAAGCCGACGATCGTCCAGTCGACGTCGCTCGCTCCGGCGCGGGCGCCGTAGTTCGCGAGCTTCGGGCTCTGGAACGAGATGAACGGTGCCTGGATGATCGGCATCGAGTGCCCGATCTCCCAGATCTTCTCGTCGGCCTGGTTGTAGAGGTCGGCGGCCTTCTCGGGGTCGCCCTCGCCCACGGCCTCGCTCAACAGCTCGTCGATCTCGGGGCTCGAGACGCGACCGTAGTTCTGGCCCTGCTCGTCGGAGTTGTAGATGCTGACGCTGGACGCCTGGTAGCCGGTGCCCTGCCAGACGAAGATCGTCATGTCGTAGTTGCCGGGCGTGACGTTGTCCTCGAAGAAGGCGTCGACGGCCACCGCGTTGATCGTCAGCGTGATGCCGACGGCGGCGAGCTGGCTCTGCATGACCTCGGACAGCTGCTGCGAGATCGGCGTGCCCGAGGGGATCGTCACGGCGATCTCGAGCTTCTGGCCGTCCTTCTCGAGCACGTCGCCGTTCAGCTCCCACCCGTCGTCGGCGAGGATCTTCTTGGCCTCGTCGACGTCGTAGTCGCCGGTCTCCTTCGCGTTGTCCTGGTAGGCGCCGTCGGTGCTGAGGAAGAGGTGGTTGTTCAGCGTGGTCAGCTCGTAGGGCAGCGTGCCCGTGATGACCTTCCCGAGGGCCTCGCGGTCGACCGCGTGCTGGATCGCCTGGCGGATCTTCTCGTCGGCCAGGATGCCCTTGGTGCTGAAGTCGACGTGGGTGTACCGGGCGGACGGTGCCGCCCGGATGTCGGTGTCCTTGGCGTCCTTCAGGCGGTCGTACCGCTCGGACGAGTTGCCGGTGACGTAGTCGATCTCGCCGTTCAGGTAGGCGTCGACGTCGGCGTCGCTGTCGAGGGCGCGGAAGACGATCGAGTCGAGCTTGGGGGCGTCGCCCCACCACATCTCGTTCGGGACGATGGTGACCGTCTGGGCCGTCGTGTCGATCTTGTCGACCTTGTACGGCCCGGCGGACGCGGGCAGCGCGTCGACGTAGGCCGTGTTGAACGCGTTCGGGTCGTTGTAGAGGCTCGCCGGGTAGAGCGGGGCGAACATGCTCTTCCAGTCCGAGAACGGCTCGGAGTAGGTCACGACGACCTGCTTGTCGCTCGAGCCCGCCTCGACCGAGGCCATGCGGTCGGGGCCGAGCGTGCTGCCGACCTGGTAGGCCGGGTTCGAGCCGTCGAGGGCGGTCTTCCAGGCCTGGAAGTCGGCGACCGTGATCGGGGTGCCGTCGTTCCACACCGCGTCGGGGTTGATGTCGTAGGTCACGACGAGCGGGTCGTCGCTCGTCGCCTCGGCGCTCGTGACGAGGTCCTCGTCGATCTGGGGCACGCCCTTCTCGTCGATGCGGAAGGGCTGCGGCAGCACGGCGCTCTCGACGAGGGACGCGTCGCCGAGGGCGCCGTCGAGCTGTGCGTAGTTCCACTGCGAGGGCAGCTGGCTGAGCGGCAGCGTCAGCGTGCCGCCCTGCTGGACGTCGGCCGCCGCGGTGGCGTTGATGTCGCCGTCGGGGGACAGCTGGCCGTTCTTCGCGGCACCGTCGCCGTCGTTCCCCCCGCCACCGCTGCACGCCGTGACGACGAGGGCGATGCTGACGAGGCCGGCCGCGAGGCCGGCCTTCTTCGTGATCTTCATGGCACTCCGAACCGAATCGTGGTGAAAAATGCTGATCAGAATCGCAGGACATCGTGTCGCGGCTCGTGATGGCACGAGGCGCGACGCGTCGCGACATCTGACAGCGTGTGCACAAATGTACGGACGCCCTGAATCCACGCAAACTTTCATGTGAATTCGTTACATGCTCGAAACCTGGCCAGCTGGTCGGGGCTCGGGGTACGTCTAGTGTGAACTGCCATGGCTCGTTTCCTCGCCCGCCGGCTGGTGTACTACGTCGCCCTGGTCTTCATCGCGACGTCGCTCACCTACTTCCTCGCCTCGGCGACCCTCAACCCGCGCTCCGTCTACGCCGACCGCAACCCGCGTCCGTCGTCCGAGGTCGTCGACGCGAAGCTCAGCTCGATCGGGGTCAACGACAAGGACCCGCTCGGCGAGCGGTACGTCCACTGGCTCGGCGGTGCCGTCACGGGCGACCTCGGCCAGACGATCCAGGACAAGCCGGTCACGCAGGAGTTCGGGCCGCGGCTGGGGGTCAGCCTGCGCCTCCTGCTGGTCGGGTCGGTGCTCGGCATCGTGCTGGCCGTCGTCGTCGGGACGTGGAACGCGATCCGGCAGTACGCGTTCTCGGACCGGGTCTCGTCGGTGCTCGCGTTCGTCCTGATCTCGACGCCGGTGTTCCTCACGGCGGTGCTGCTGAAGATCGGAGCGACGAAGCTCAACGACGTGCTCGGCTACCAGGTGATCACCTTCACCGGCGAGGCGACGCCCAACCTGACGGGCGGCTTCGGCACGATCGCCTGGGACCGCATCGCCCACCTGCTGCTGCCGACCATCTCGATCGGCATCGGGCTCATCGCGGTCTACAGCCGCTACCAGAGGGCCACGATGCTCGACGTGCTGCAGGCCGACTACATCCGCACCGCCCGGGCCAAGGGGCTGCGCCGCAGGCCGGCCATCTTCAAGCACGGGTTGCGGACCGCCCTCATCCCGATGACGACGCTGTTCGCCTTCGCGTTCCTCGGGGTGCTGACCGGCGCCACGTTCACCGAGAAGATCTTCGCCTGGAACGGCCTCGGCGCCTGGTTCATCGACGCCGTCCAGACCAACGACATCAACATCGTCGTCGCGTACACCCTCTACAGCGCCATCGTCGTGCTGCTCGCCGGCTTCGTGTCGGACGTGCTGAACGCGGTGCTCGACCCGCGCGTCCGAGCGCAGAAGTAGGGCCGCCCCATGACCCGGTTCACACCCGACCTGCTCGAGGGGCCGTCCGACGCCGTCGCGCCCGAGTCGCGCGAGGAGGCGGTGGCGACGACGCCGAACCGCCTCGTGCTGACCTTCCGCCGCCTGTTCGCCAACCGCGGCGCCACCGTCGGCCTCGTGGTGATCGTGCTGCTGTTCGTGTTCGCCTTCGTCGGTCCGCTCGTGTCCCCGTACGCCTACAACTACATCGACTACACGGCCCTGTCGTCCCCGCCGAGCGGTGCCCACTGGTTCGGCACGAACAACATCGGCCAGGACGTCTTCGCCCAGACCGCCAGGGGCCTGCAGAAGTCGTTGCTGATCGGCCTGCTCGTCGCCCTGTTCTCGACCGTCATCGCCGGCATGCTCGGCGCGATGGCCGGCTACTTCGGCGGCTGGGTCGACCGGGCCGTCATGGTCTTCGTCGACCTGCTGCTCGTGCTGCCGTCGTTCTTGATCATCGCGATCCTCTCGCCGCGCCTGAAGCAGTACGGCTGGCTCATCCTCGTCGCCCTGCTCGCGCTGTTCGGCTGGATGATCACGGCCCGCGTCGTGCGCTCGTTGACCCTCAGCATCAAGGAGCGGGAGTTCATCCGGGCGGCGCGCTACATGGGCATCGGCCACTTCACGATCATCGTGCGGCACATCCTGCCGAACGTCGCCTCGTTCCTCGTCATCGACGCCACGATCGCGATCGGCGCCGCCGTGCTGACCGAGTCGGGGCTGTCGTACTTCGGGTTCGGCGTGCAACCGCCCGACGTGTCGCTCGGCACGCTCATCGCCCAGAACCAGAGCGCGGCCACGACCAAGCCCTGGTTGTTCTTCTTCGCGGCCGGCGCCCTCATCGTCTTCGCCCTCGCGAGCAACCTCCTCGGCGACGGTCTCCGCGACGCGCTCGACCCGACCTCGACGGCCGGTCGCACCGGCCGGCGCCGCCGCACGCGCGGCCGGACGGCCGAGAGCTCGGGAGGCGCGGCGCCCCTCGGTCGGACCGGCGGCGTCTCCGAGGCCGCGAGCCCCGCCCCCGGGGCCGACGTCGGCTCACCGGCGCCGACCCGCACCTCCCCGGCGTCCGACGCCCGCCCGACGTCCGCCCCGCCCCGCACGAACGACGAGAAGGGGGAGCGCGCATGACGCTCACCGAACCGGTCGACCGCACCCGCGCCTCCTCGGATCCGGTGCTCGAGGTGCGCGACCTGACCGTGACCTTCCCGACCCCCGACGGCGACGTGCGCGCCGTGCGCGGCGTCGACCTGACCCTGCGTCGCGGCGAGGTGCTCGGCATCGTGGGCGAGTCGGGCTCGGGCAAGTCGGTCACGAGCCTGGCCGTGCTCGGTCTGCTGCCCTCCACCGCCAAGGTCACGGGGTCGATCAGGCTCGACGGCGACGAGCTGCTCGGTCGCGGTGACAAGGCGATGTCGGCCATCCGGGGCAGGCGCATCGCGATGGTCTTCCAGGACCCCCTGTCGGCCTTCACGCCGGTGTACACGGTGGGCCAGCAGATCGCCGAGACGGTGCTCATCCACCGGGGTGGCTCGAAGGCGCAGGCCCGCGACCGGGCGATCGAGCTGCTGGGCCTCGTCGGCATCCCCGAGCCCGAGCGCCGGGTCGACTCGTTCCCGCACGAGTTCTCGGGCGGCATGCGGCAGCGGGCGATGATCGCCATGGCGATCGCCAACGACCCCGACGTCATCCTGGCGGACGAGCCGACCACGGCCCTCGACGTCACGATCCAGGCCCAGGTCATCTCGGTGCTGCGGACGGCCCAGCGCGAGACCGGGGCCGCCCTGGTCTTCGTCAGTCACGACCTCGGCGTCATCGCCGGCTTCGCCGACCGCATCGCCGTGATGTACGCGGGGCGCGTCGTCGAGACCGCCACCGCGGACGACCTGTTCGCCCACCCCCGCATGCCCTACACGGTCGGCCTGATCGGGGCGTTGCCCCGGCTCGACCAGCGCTCGGACCAGCCGCTCGTGCCGATCCCGGGCACGCCGCCGTCGCTGCTGTCGCTCGCTCCCGGCTGCCCGTTCGCGGCGCGTTGCCCGCTGGTGACCGCCGAGTGCCGGGTCGACGAGCCGGCCCTCGTCCAGGCCCCCGCGGTCGAGGCGGGCCACCGCGCCGCGTGCCTGCACGCCGACCGGCTCGTCGGCGAGGGCACCGACCCGGAGGACGTCTACGACCTGCCGCCCGCCCCGACCTCGGCCCTGGCGGCGGTGCCCCGAGCCTCTCGGGACCGCGTGCTGCACGTCGACGGACTGGTCAAGACCTTCCCCCTGACCAAGGGCTCGGTGTTCAAGCGCCGGGTCGGCAGCGTCTGGGCCGTCGACGGCGTCGACCTCGACGTGCGCGAGGGCGAGACGCTCGGGCTCGTGGGCGAGTCGGGATCGGGCAAGAGCACGACCCTGCACGAGATCATGGACCTGCGGGTGCCCGAGGCCGGCACGATCGAACTGCTCGGCACGGCGCTCGACCGCAAGCTCGACGGGTCGACGGTCAAGCGGTTGCGCGGCGCCGTCTCGATGGTCTTCCAGGACCCCATGGCGAGCCTCGACCCCCGGCAGCCGGTCAGCGACATCATCGCCGAACCGTTGCTGGCGATCGGGCGACCCCGCGACGAGGTGTCGCGCCGCGTGCCCGAGCTGATGCGGCTCGTCGGCCTCGAGGCGGCCGCGGCGACCCGGTACCCGCACGAGTTCTCGGGCGGGCAGCGGCAGCGCATCTCGATCGCTCGGGCGCTGGCCGCCGACCCGAAGCTGATCGTGCTCGACGAACCGGTGTCGGCGCTCGACGTGTCGATCCAGGCGGGCGTGCTCAACCTGCTCGCCGAGCTCAAGGCGGAGCTCGACCTGTCGTACCTGTTCGTGTCGCACGACCTCTCGGTCATCCGACACGTGGCCGACCGGGTCACGGTGATGTACCTCGGCCGCACGGTCGAGACGGGCCCGGTCGACGAGGTGTTCGAGCACCCGCTGCACCCCTACACGCAGGCGCTGCTCTCGGCGGTGCCGGTGCCCGACCCGGCCAAGGAGCGCGCCCGCGAGCACATCGTGCTGCCGGGCGACCCGCCGACGCCGACCGTGAAGCAGACGGGCTGCCGGTTCCGCAGCCGGTGCCCGTTGTACGCGATGCTGCCCGAGGCCCAGCGCTCCCGGTGCGAGGACGAGGTGCCGACCATGCTGCCGCACGGCCGCGACGGCGCCGACCACACGGCCGCCTGCCACTTCGCCCGCGAGAAGCAGCTGGTCTGAGCGGCCGGCGGCCGGAACCCCCGGGACTCGCCGAGACCCTCCCGCGCGCACGAGGGTCTCGGCGAGAACCCGGGGTCTCGCGGCGCCGGGACTCCGAGGTCAACGGACGAGGGCGAGGGCGGCGGCGACGACCAGCACGTCGACGGCCACCGTGGCCCAGAAGGCGACCTGGAACGGCCGCTTGCTCGTCTTGTGGCGCAGCAGGTGCTGCGCGACGAGGGCACCGGGCCAGCCGCCGACCAGCCCGAGCAACAGCAGGACGCGTTCCGGCACGCGACGTCGTCCGTGACGGGCGGCGGACTTGTCGACGGCGTAGACCAGGGCCGTCGCGGCGCTGAGCGCGAGGGCCCCGCCGATCAGCCAGGGCAGGGCGTCGCCGACGACCGTCGCCCGGGCACCGGTAGCGGCGGACGCGCCCACGGCGACCGCGACCGCCACGACGAGCACGAGCCCCACGACGAGGGCGACCCGACCGCTCCGGGTCGGGCGCGGTGCCCGGGCCCGCGGTGCCGACCACCGGCCCCCGACCGGCGCGACGCGGACCGCCGCCTGGCCTCGGTCGCCGTGCCGGTCGACCTCGTACGAATACGCGTCGCCCACGCGCGGCCGGGCCGATCCGCGGCTGAACGCCGTGATGTGCACGAACGCGCGGCCGCGCCCCGAGGCCGGTGTGAGGAACCCGAACCCGCGGTCGTCGTCCCACGAGGTGAGCGTGCCCTCGATCCGGGCCGGACTGCCGGACATGCGCCCGACCCTAGCCCGCTCTCGTCCGTTTCCCCTGCCGCCACGATGTGGACACCGCACCACGCAGAGACGTGGCGCGGTGTTCACGTCGTGGCGGCACGGGCTCCGACGACTGACGTCGGGAGGCGCGGTGCCCGTCAGTCGCGGCGGATCGCCCCGTAGCTGCCGCCGGTGGCGCGCACGAGGTCGTCGGGGGCGATCTCGATGTCGAACCCCCGCCTCCCGCCGCTGACGAAGATCGACGGGAAGGAGGCGGCGCTCGCGTCGACCACGGTCGTCGCGGCGGTTTTCTGGCCGAGCGGGCTGATGCCGCCGACGACGTAGCCCGTGCGGCGTTCGACCAGGGCGGGGTCGGCGAGCGAGGCCTTCTTCGCCCCGACGGCCGCGGCCAGGGCCTTGAGGTCGAGTCGACCCGAGACGGGGACGACGCCCACGACGAGGGCGCCGTCGGCGTCGGCCACGAGGGTCTTGAACACGCGTTCTTCCGACAGGCCGAGCTCGGCGGCCGCCTCCTCTCCGAAGTTCGTCGCCGTGTCGTGGTGCTCGTAGGTGTGCGGGGTGAAGGGGATGCCGGCCGCGGTGAGCGCGACGCTGGCCGGCGTCGACGGGCCGCGCCCGCCTCCTGCGGTGGGTTTCGTCACGCGCCGGCCTCGTCCGCCCCGCCGGTCGCCGCGGCCTCGTCGGTCGTGTCGGCGTCGAGGGTCACGGCACGGAACAGCACGACGGTGGGCCCCGAGACGAGCAGCTCGTCGCCGGGGGCCGTCTCGTGGGGCAGGCTGCGGTCGTCGCTCGACCACAGGGCGTCGTACGTCGTGACGCCCTCGTGCCGGGGGAGCGTCACCGTGACGGTCGTCTCGGCACCGTGCACCACGACGAGCACCGTGTTCGGCGCCTCGTGCTCGGGCGTCGAGACGGCCAGGTACTGCAGGGTGCGGACGCCGGGGTCGTTCCACTCGTCGGGCCGCATCTCGCGGCCCGAGGCCGAGTGCCACGTCATCTCGTTGGCGCTCAGCGTGCAGGCACCGTCGATGCCGAAGCGCGACGGGCGCAGCGCGGGGTTCTCGGCGCGCAGCCGGGCGAGCGTCGCGACGTCGTCGTGCAGGTCGCGGTGCCAGGGTTCGTCGGTCCAGTCGACCCAGGTGAGCTCGCTGTCGGTGCAGTACGCGTTGTTGTTGCCGTGCTGGGTGCGCCCGCGTTCGTCGCCGGCCGTCAGCATCGGGATGCCGGCCGAGACGAACAGGGTGGCGAGGAGGTTGCGCATCGAGCGGCGTCGGGCGTCCGAGATCCACGGGTTGACGCTGTCGCCCTCGACGCCGTGGTTGAACGAGCGGTTGTCGTCGGTGCCGTCGCGGTTGCCCTCGCCGTTGCTGAGGTTGTGCTTGCCGTCGTACGAGACGAGATCGAGCAGCGTGAACCCGTCGTGCGCGGTCACGAAGTTGACGCCCGACAGCGGTCCGCGCTCGTGCGCGTAGACGTTGCTCGACCCGCTGAGCTTCGACGCGAAGCTGCCGAGCCCCGACGGGGGAGTGCCCTGCGACCGCGCGGCGGCGATGTCGGTGAGCCAGAAGTCGCGGGCCCGGTTGCGGAACCGGTCGTTCCACTCGATCCAGCCCTCGGGGAAGGCGCCGGTCTGCCAGCCGCCGAGACCGACGTCCCACGGTTCGGCGATCATCTTCACGCCCTCGAGGGCCGGGTCGGTGACGATCGCCGAGAGCAGCGGGTGCTCGGGGTCGAAGACGTGGTCGGCACCGCGCCCGAGGGTGGCCGCCAGGTCGAACCGGAACCCGTCGATCTGCACCTCGTTCGCCCAGTAGCGCAGCGAGTCGAGGACGAGCCGCGACGCGGCGGGCGTGCTGGTGTCGAGCGAGTTGCCGCACCCGGTCACGTCGACGGGCCGGCCCTCGGCGTCGTGGCGGTAGTAGGCCGCCCCGTCGAGACCGCGGAGGCTCGTCACCGGGCCGCCGACCTCGCCCTCTTCGGCGGTGTGGTTGTAGACGACGTCGAGGTAGACCTCGATGCCGGCCTCGTGCAGCAGGCGGACCATGCCCTTGAACTCGCGCACGATCGCCGACGCCCCGGCGAGCTGGGCGTCACGGCTCGCGTAGGCGGCGTGCGGTGCGAAGTAATTGAGGGTGTTGTAGCCCCAGTAGTTCTCGATGCCCTGCGCGACGAGGCGCTGCTCGTCGACGTGCTGGTGCACCGGCAGCAGCTGGACGGCCGTGACGCCGAGCCCCTTGAGGTAGGCGATGGTCGACTCGGCGGCGAGGCCCGCGTAGCTGCCCCGCAGCTCTTCGGGGACGAACGGTGCCAGCCGGGTGAGGCCCCTGACGTGGGCCTCGTAGACCACGACCCGGTCGAGCGGGGTGCGCGGCTTCTCGACCCCGCCCCAGTCGAACGCCTCGTCGACGACCGCCGAGCGCCAGGTGCCGCGACCGGTGCGGCCGAGCCCCCGCGAGTACGGGTCGAGCAGCTCGAGCGACGGGTCGAACGCGGTGCCCGGGCCCGACGGGCCGTCGGCCCGGAGCCAGTACCGGCGGCCGGGGGTGAGCGCCCCGTCGGTGGCGCTCCAGACGTCGTGCTCGTCGTGCACCATCGGCACGACGCGGTCGTGGGGTGCGTCGTCGATCACCAGGTCGACCCTCGTCACGGCCGACGACCAGACCCGCAGCGTCGGCCCGTCGGGGCCGGTGCGGACGCCGAGGTCGCGCAGGGGGTCGAGGTCGGTCACGGCACTTACAGTAGAGGAGGCGCGTGTCGGCCCCGAAATCACCTGACGTCACCGGCGCACCCGCCCCACCCCAGCCTGAGGACCCTTCCATGAGCGTCTACCTCGACCACGCGGCCACCACCCCGATGCACCCGGCGGCCATCGCCGCCTACGCCGAGGCGCTCGGCACCGTCGGCAACCCGTCGTCGATCCACTCGGCCGGGCAGAACGCCAAGCGGGTCCTCGAAGAGGCACGCGAACGCGTCGCCGCGACCCTCGGCTGCGACCCCATCGAGGTCGTCTTCACCTCGGGCGGCACCGAGGCGGTCAACCTCGCGATCAAGGGACTCTGGTGGGCGAGGCAATCCGACCGCCCGCGCCCGCGCCTCCTCGTCCCGGCCGGCGAGCACCACGCGACCGTCGACACCGTCGAGTGGCTCGAACGGTACGAGGGCGCCGTCGTCACCTGGCTGCCGCTCGACGAGCGGGGCCGCCTGCGCGTCGACGCGCTCGCCGCGGCCCTCGACGAGCACGACGACGTCGCCCTCGTCAGCCTGCTCTGGGCCAACAACGAGGTCGGCACCCTGCAGCCGGTCGACGAGGTCGTCGCGCTCGCCGCGGCCCACGGCGTGCCCGTGCACTCCGACGCCGTGGCGGCGTACGGCCAGGTGCCGATCGACTTCGCGTCGTCCGGGCTCGCGGCGCTCAGCGTCAGCGCGCACAAGATCGGCGGGCCCATCGGCATCGGAGCCCTCGTGCTGTCGCGGTCGGCGACGGTCGTGCCGCTCATCCACGGCGGCGGGCAGCAGCGGCAGGTGCGCTCGGGCACGCAGGACGCCCCGGCCGCCGTGGCCTTCGCCGTCGCGGCCGAGCAACCGCACCCTCGCTACGAGCCGCTGCGCGACCGGCTGGTCGCCGGCGTGCTGGGGTCGGTGCCCGGGGCGGTGCTGCGGGGCGACCCCGTCGACCGGCTGCCGGGCAACGCCCACTTCACCTTCGAGGGCTGCGAGGGGGACTCCTTGCTGTTCTTGCTCGACGCCGCCGGGGTCAGCGTGTCGACGGGGTCGGCGTGCCAGGCGGGCATCCCCGAACCGTCGCACGTGCTGCTCGGCATGGGGCTGTCGCCCGAGGCGGCCCGCGGCGCGCTGCGCATGACCGTCGGACACACCTCGACCGAGGCCGACGTCGACGCCTTGCTGGCCGCGCTGCCCGACGCCGTCGCCCGAGCCGGCCGGGCCGGCTACGCCGACCGCGCACCCGCGCTCGGCGCTCGCTGACGCCCGGCTCTCCCACCAGCGCTCGATGCCCACCCGCGACGGGCGGGCACACTGTGACCATGCAGCTCTACTCGTCGTCGCCCGCCGTCCGTGCCCGCCAGGTGACCGGCGACGTGGTGGCGATCGCCCTCGTCGTCGCCTTCGTCGTGCTCGGGGTGGGCATCGCGGGCTTCATCGGCACGTTCGCCGAGCTCGGCCGGCGACTCGAGGAGGCGGGGGCCGGCTTCCAAGGGACGATGCAGGACGCGTCGCGCGCCCTGGCCGGGGTGCCCCTGCTCGGCGACGCCGCCCGCGCGCCCTTCGACGGAGCGAGCGGTGCCGGGCAGTCCCTGGCCGACGCCGGACGCCAGCAGCAAGAGGGAGTGGCCCGTGCCGCGCTGGTCGCCGGCCTCGTCGTGGCCGGTGTGCCGAGCCTCGTGGTGCTGTGGGTCTGGCTGCGCGGGCGGATCGCGTTCGTGCGTCGCGCCTCCTCGACGCGGTCGCTGCTCGCCCTGCCGGGCGGCGACGACCTGCTCGCGTTGCGGGCCCTCACCGGCCGCGACCCGAAGGCGGCGCTCGCCGTGTCGCCCGACCCCGTCGCGGCGTGGCGCACGGGTGAGCCCGACGTCGTGCGGCGCCTCGCCGACGTGGCCCTGCGCGAAGCGGGCGTCGCCCGTCGGTGAGCGTCGGCCGACCGGCACCGGGCGGGGCGCCCGCGCCCGACCCGCCCCGCACGTCGCCCCCACCCGCGCCGGGTAAGCTCGGGCACCATGATCGCACTGGATTTCTCTGAGCAGATTGCCGCCCTCCGGGCCACGTTCGAAGACATCCGTGCGGTGATCGGGCAAGAGCGGCTCGTGGCCGAGATCGCCGAGCTGAGCGAGCAGGCCTCGGCACCCGACCTGTGGGACGACACCGAGAACGCGCAGAAGGTCACCAGCGCCCTGAGCCACCGGCAGTCCGAGCTCGAGAAGCTCGAGACGACCGAGCAGCGGCTCGACGACCTCGAGGTGCTCGTCGAGATGGCCAACGACGGCGACGACCAAGAGAGCGCCGACGAGGCCCAGGCCGAGCTGAAGGCGCTGCAGAAGATGATGGACACCCTCGAGGTGCAGACGCTGCTCGACGGCGAGTACGACCCGCGTCCCGCCGTCATCACGATCCGCGCCGGGGCCGGTGGGGTCGACGCCGCCGACTTCGCCGAGATGCTGCTGCGCATGTACCTGCGCTACGCCGAGAAGCACGGCATGTCCGCGACGGTGATGGACACCAGCTACGCCGAGGAGGCGGGCATCAAGAGCGCCACCTTCGAGATCGACGCGCCCTACGCGTTCGGCACCCTGAGCGTCGAGGCCGGCACGCACCGCCTGGTGCGCATGAGCCCGTTCGGAGCCGCCGGCAAGCGTCAGACCAGCTTCGCGGCGGTCGAGGTCATCCCGCTGATGGAAGAGACCGAGTCGATCGACATCCCCGAAAACGACATCCGGGTCGACGTGTTCCGCTCGTCGGGCCCCGGCGGTCAGAGCGTCAACACGACCGACTCGGCCGTCCGCCTCACGCACATCCCGACCGGCACCGTCGTGTCGATGCAGAACGAGAAGAGCCAGATCCAGAACCGCGCCGCCGCCATGCGGGTGCTGCAGTCGCGCCTGCTGCTGCTGCAGAAAGAGGCCGAGAACGCGAAGAAGAAAGAGCTCGCGGGCAACATCACGGCCAGCTGGGGCGACCAGATCCGCAGCTACGTGCTGGCGCCGTACCAGATGGTGAAAGACCTCCGCAGCGAGCACGAGGTGAACAACCCCTCGAACGTCTTCGACGGCGATCTCGACGGTTTCATCTCGGCCGGCATCCGCTGGCGCAAGCGCGACGACCAGGACTAGCACCGCAGCGAGTCGTTGCGCCGATCGTCGTGACCCGCGCTTAGGGTGATCCCCGTCATGATTCGGTTTGATGAAGTCACCAAGGTCTACGTCGGCAATCCCCGGCCCGCGCTGAACGCCGTCACCCTCGAGATCCTCAAGGGCGAGTTCGTGTTCCTCGTCGGGGCCAGCGGCTCCGGCAAGTCGAGCTTCCTGCGGCTCGTGCTGAAGGAAGAGAAGCCGTCGCAGGGGCAGATCCACGTGCTCGGGCAGCGCCTCGGCACGCTCTCGAGCCGCAAGGTGCCGTACTTCCGGCGCAACCTCGGCGTGGTGTTCCAGGACTTCCGCCTCCTGCCGCAGAAGAACGTCTTCGACAACGTCGCGTTCAGCCTGCAGGTGATCGGCAAGAGCAAGGGGTTCATCCAGGAGGCCGTGCCCGACGTCCTCAAGATGGTCGGCCTGGTCGGCAAGCAGCACCGCCTGCCGCACGAGCTGTCGGGTGGTGAGCAGCAGCGCGTCGCGATCGCGCGGGCCATCGTCAACAAGCCCGCCATCCTGCTCGCCGACGAGCCGACCGGAAACCTCGACCCCTCGACGAGCGCGGGCATCATGACCCTGCTCGAGCGCATCAACGCCGGTGGCACGACGGTCATCATGGCCACGCACGACGCGGGCATCGTCGACCAGATGCAGCGTCGCGTCATCGAGCTCAGCGCCGGCAACATCCTCCGCGACGAGCGACACGGCGGCTACCAGACCCAGGCGGTGCCCATCCAGGCCATCGGGGTCGAAGACCTGAGCACGAGGGGGGCCGACGCATGAGGCTCGGACTCGTCATGAGCGAGGTCGGCAGCGGCCTGCGCCGCAACGCCTCGATGGTCGTCTCGGTCGTGCTGGTCACGTTCATCTCGTTGACCTTCGTCGGCACGGCGGCCCTGCTGCAGATGCAGATCACGCAGATGAAGGGCTACTGGTACGACAAGGCCCAGGTCGCCGTCTACCTCTGCACCGACACCGACACGACCGGCAACTGCACCGGGGCGATGGCGACGCAGGACCAGAAGGACGGCGTCGAGGCGCAACTCGAGAGCGACGTGCTCACGCCGTACGTCGACAAGTTCTACTTCGAGGACCAGACCCAGGCCTACGACCGCTTCAAGCAGCAGTTCGCCGACAGCCCGGCCACCGAGTTCGTGCAGCCCGCGTACCTCAACGAGACCTTCTGGGTGAACCTGAAGGACCCGACGCAGTCCGACGTCCTCACCGAGAGCCTGTCGAGCCTCGCCGGCGTCCAGAGCGTGGTCGACCAACGCGGCTACCTCGACCCGATCTTCGCGGTGCTGAACGCGGCGAGCTACACGGCCATCGGCATCGCCTCGCTGATGCTGATCGCGGCCGTGCTGCTGATCGCGACGACCATCCGCCTCAGTGCCTTCAGTCGACGGCGCGAGCTCGGCATCATGCGCCTGGTCGGTGCGTCGAACCGCTTCATCCAGACGCCGTTCATCCTCGAGGGGGTGATCGCGGCCCTCGTGGGCTCGCTGCTGGCCGGTGCGGCGATCGTGGCCATCGTGAACTTCTTCGTCAAGGGCTACCTGGCGGTGAACTTCCAGGGCACGCCGTTCATCGGACTGCGTGACGCGGCGCTCGTCGTGCCGATCGTCATCGTCGTGGGCATCCTGCTCGCGGCCCTCAGCGCCAACGTCGCCATCAGGCGCTACCTCAAGGTCTAGGGCCGCGGCAGAGCCGAGGAGGCGCGGTGTCCGTCCGACGGGCAGCGCGCCTCCTCGGCTCTGCCTGTATACTGAACGGCTGCCTGTCGGCAGCACCCCACCCGAACGACCAGGAGGCCCAGCGTGGCGAAGGAACGCGGTGAGAAGGTCGTGGCCACGAACCGCCGCGCGCGCCACGACTACACGATCGACACCACCTACGAGGCGGGCATCGTGTTGAGCGGCACCGAGGTCAAGTCGCTGCGACAGGGGCGGGCGTCGTTGGTCGACGGGTACGCCTTCGTCGACGCCGGCGAGGCCTGGCTCGACGCGGTGCACATCCCCGAGTACACCGAGGGCACCTGGAACAACCACGCGCCCCGACGCAAGCGCAAGCTGCTGCTGCACCGCCACGAGATCGACAAGATCGGGCAGAAGACGAAAGAGGGCGGCTTCACGGTCGTCCCGCTGAAGATCTACTTCAGCGACGGTCGCGCCAAGGTCGAGATCGCCCTCGCCAAGGGCAAGCGCGAGTACGACAAGCGACAGACGCTGCGCGAGCGCACGGCGACCCGCGAAGCCCAGGCCGCGATGTCGGCCCGCAAGCACCTCGGCGAGTGACACGCCGTCGGGTCGGCCCGGTGCCGGGTCGAGCCGTGGTGGCGCGGACGCGTCGGACGACGTAGACTGATGGGCCGCACGAAACTGTGCGTTGGTAATTCAAGAGCGTGTGACGACGGCCCCCTCATGGGGATGATCGGTTTCGACATCGCCTGTGTGCGAACGAGAAGCGGGCCGAGGATCCAGGGTTATCTCGTAAACGATCTCTGGAAAACAATAAGTGCCAATAACAAGCGCACTGACTTCGCTCTCGCTGCGTAAGCAGTAGAGCCACATGGAGTCCGTCAGTCTGGTGACCGCCTTCTAACCAGATCCTGACGTCATCTAGAGGGCTCGCTGTGTGACTGCGCCTGGGGGTCACACGGGACTTGCACTCGGGCTGGGCTCGTCGACCTAGAAGCCAGTAGCAAAGGTCGGAGCCGAGCAGAACGCCTCATCTGGCTACGCCCGTAGAATGCGTGCAATCTCAGCGATGGACGGGGGTTCAATTCCCCCCATCTCCACCACCGGCCGTCGTCACACGACTCGCGAACACCGAGAGCCCCCGCCTGATCAGGTGGGGGCTCTCGTGCGTGCGGGGCGGGTCGCGTCGGACGCGGGACGGCCCCCGTGGCTGCCGAGGCAGCGACGGGGGCCGTCGTCGTGGTGCGGGTGTTACTCGGCGGCCACGTCGGTGGTCGCGAGCTTCGCACGGCGGCGAGCCAGGACCATCAGGGTCGCGCCGAGCAGCAGGACGGCGGCGCCGATGCCGATGGCGGCCTCGGTGCCTTCGCTACCCGTGTACGCCAGGCCGGTGGTGCCGGTGGCGATCGGGGTGGCGGGGGTGCCGGCCGGGACGACCGCGGCGACGAGGCTGAAGGCGACGTCGGCCGAGGGGTCCGAGATGACCGGCTGGCCGGCGGCGTCGAGCACGGGGGCGCCGTTCTCGTCGAGCAGGAACGCGACGGCGGCGGCCGTGTAGTCGTCCGGCGTCAGGGCGAGGGTGACGGTCCAGTTGCCGTCGGCGTCCACGACGATCGGGTCGGTCGGGTCGGTCGGGTCGGCCGGCTCGGCGGCCGCGGCGGCCATCGTGTCGGTGCCCTCGGCGGCCTCGAGCTCGGCGACCTGGTCCGTCGGCACGACGGCGAGCAGGATGTTCGAACCGGGGGTTCCGGTACCGGTGAAGGTGACCTGGTCACCGACGACGACCTGGCCCTCGGTGGGCGAGGTGATGACGGGGGCGTCCAGCGTGGCGTCGGGCGTGGTCGGGGGGACGACCACGGCGGCGGGCAGGACGAACGAACGCACGACGGTGTTGTCGAAGCCGCTGCCACCGACGAAGCCGCCGACGGTCACGGTCTGGTCGACGGGAGCGTCGGCCGCGTACTCGACGGTGATCGAGTAGGTGCTGGCGTTGCCGAGGTTGGCGCGGCCGAGCTCGCCGTCGGCACCGGTGATGGTGACCGTCGAGCCCACGGGAGCGGTACCAGTGAAGGTGACCGAGCGCGAGTCGGTCGTGGAGCCCTGGAGGGGCGATTCCACCGTGACGGTCTTGGTCGCGGCCGGGAGGGCCGGGATCGTGAAGTCGCGCGTGATCGGTACGAAGCCGCTGCCGCCGAGGATGCCACCGACGGTGACGGTCTGAGCCTGGGTCGCCGCGTCGTCGTAAGGAACCGTGATGGAGTACGTCGACGCGTTGCCGAGGTTCTGACGACCGAGCTCACCCGAGGCGTTGGAGACCGTGACGGTCGAGCCCTCGGTGGCCGTGCCCGTGAAGGTCACGGTACGCGAGTCGGTCGTCGAGCCCTGGACGGGGCTCGCGAGCGTGAGGTACTTGGCGATCGGCAGCACGAACGACAGCGTCTTGGGCTCGTCGAAACCGCTGAAGCTGACGAGGCCGTCGACGAAGACGCTCTGTTCGCGAACGGCGTCGTCCGGGTAGGTCGGCAGGGTCGCGGTGAAGGCGCCCGTGTTGCGGTCTGACGTGGTGCGCGTCAGTTCCGTACCGCCATCAGAGGTCGAGAAGGTGACGATGGCACCGGGCGTCACGGAGCCGGTGACGACGACGGTGCGCGAGGTGGTCGGGCCGCCGTCCGTCGGGCTCGTGATGACGAGGTTGCCCGGGGCGGCCTGCGCCGCGGTGCTGGAGAGGAGGGCCCCTCCGAGGGCGAGCGTGAGGACGGCCGGAACGGCCACCGCACGGCGCCAGGAAAACTTGGTGATCACGTGGTGAGTGCTTTCTTGTTCGGTGGTGCAAGCGTCATCGCTTGTCCGCCCACGGCCCAGCGCCGGGTGAGACATGCCGTGCGGGCCCGGAGGGCAGCACCCTCTGAACCTATCCAGAACCTGAGAGATCAACACCGTTCGGTCCACAAAACGTCGGGTGATTGCCGAGACACCCCCCTGTCACCCTTTCACGGGTGGCGTCCGGCCGTAGATCTGCTATCGACCCGTTCGGGGGGTGGGCCACGAGCTCGTCGGGGGCCGAACGCTGCCGACGGCGAGCGAGCTGGTGATGCCGGACGTGGCCCCCGTTCGGGGCGGGTGTGGGAGCCGAGGAATCTACGGCCCGTTGTTATAGTCGGGTGAGCTTTGGCCGAGATCCGTGACCAAGTGCTAGGGGAGCGAGCCGCATGAGCGACATCTTCACTCTGACCTCGGACGACGACGGGCAGCGTGGCGAGCCGACCCCCGGCAAGAAGCGTGGGCGTCGTCTGTCGAAGCCGGTCGTGGTGTTGATCACGTTGGCGTCGGTGCTGGTCGGTGTGCTGGTGGTGGTCGGTGTCGTCGGGGGTGTCTACGCCGCGCGGCTCGCGAGTTCGTTCGACGACAACGCGACCAAGATCGACCAGGCCTTCCCTGAGGAGTCGACGCGTCCGGCGCCGGCGTCCGACGGGGCGATGAACATCTTGCTGATGGGTTCGGACTCGCGGGCCGACGCGACGACGATCGACGACGCCTCGGCCTCGGACCAGCGGACCGATTCGATGATGCTGGTGCACGTCGACGCCGACCGCGAGAACGTCTACGTCATGTCGATCATGCGCGACCTCTACGTGCCGATCCCCGACCACGGCTCGAACAAGATCAACGCGGCCTTCGCCTACGGCGGCTCGCCCCTGACCGTCCAGACCGTCGAGCAGCTGCTCGGCGTCCGCATCGACCACGTTGCCATTATCGACTTCGAGGGCTTCAAGGGCATGACGACGGCGCTGGGCGGGGTGGACGTGTTCTCGCCGCAGGCGTTCTCGACCAAGGCCGGGTTCTCGTACGTTGCTGGCCTCAACAAGCTTGAGGGCGATGCGGCACTGGCCTTCGTTCGAGAGCGCTATGCGTTTGCCGATGCCGACTTCACGCGGGTGAAGAACCAGCAGGCGTTCGTCAAGGGCCTGGCCAACACAATCCTGAGTAGGTCGACCTTGACCGACCCGGGCAAGGTGTCGGCATTCGTCACGGCCATGTCGCCTTACCTCACCGTCGACAAAGAATTCGACATCGGAACGATTGCCTCCCTCGGCGTCAGCCTGCGATCGATCGACGCATCGGCGATGCACTTCTTCACCGTGCCGACGGCCGGCACCGGCTCGGTCGGCGGCCAGTCGATCGTCAACGTCGACCAACCCGGCCTCGACGCCGTCAGGGCGGGCTTAGTCAACGATTCCCTCAACAACGTACCGGCCACACAGTGAAGCTGATGAGACTTCGGCTTTCCGTCCTTGGAGAGAAAAATATACGCGGACTCTCAGCGACGGATACCTCGTCTGCCCTCCCATGACGACAATGAATCTCCGGCGGCCTGTGTCCTACCGTATTTCGCGTTCATTCGTGGCGTGGATCGTCGTGGGTGCGCTTGCAAACCTCCCCCTAGAGGGTTTGGAAAGTAAACCGGCACAGCTTTTCGTCGGCGTCGCCGGCCTTGCGCATGGGGTCAGTTCATATTGGCGAGACGGCGGGCAACGCATCTCAGCTCCCGGAATCTACATGATCGCCAGCGGCTTGTTCATCTTTTTCCCGGCGATCTACCTCTACTTCGACGACCCGATCATTCACGGTCCTGTTAACTATATCGCAGCAGTGAATGTTGCTTACTGGTCACAACTTTTGTTGTACTTCCTGTTCTGGCAGCCTCGCCCCCTCCGCAACGACGCAGTCGTCCCGATTGAGCGAACAGGGATCACCACCTGGGGCATATGGGCGGGGCTGGGCCTTGTCATTGCCGGTGTCATCCTCGTCCGGACTCCTCTAAGTCAGTACGGATTCGACGATGGAGCTGCCTTCGCAGGTATAACTCTGTTGTCTGTTGCGTCGCTCCGCAGGCCCCGTCGAGTCAAGCTTGCCGCATACGGTCTAATAGCAGTGTCATTTATCATTTATATGGAGTTTGTTTTTGCAGGCTTCGGCCGGCTCCAGATTGGCGCTTTGGGTATAGTAATAGCAGCAACTGCGGCGCACCGTTGGAGGGGGCGCTCAGTAAAACTCGCTCTACTCATCTCGTTTCCGCCGGTACTTCTGTACTTGGCCGCCGCTCGCGTCAAGTTCTCCGGCTCATTAAACCCAAATCAAAGTGCCAACGTAACTGGGCTTGAATCCGCCATTGGCCCGTTTGTGCGCTTCGCCGAATTGATGCACCTGGAAGCCGCTGATCAGATAACCCATACGGGGCTCCATACGTTCTTCGCTGCCGCGGTTGCGCTCGTTCCCCGGCAGATTTGGCCGACCAAGCCAGTAGGCTTCGGCGCGGAATTGGCCGACTTCTTTCGACCCGATCTAATCGGGCGTGGGCATTCCGAGGCTGCACTCTTTCATGGAGAGTGGATTTTTGCCTTTGGATTCCCGGGTCTCGTGCTGATGGTAGGCATCTTGGGTTTACTCGTTCGATGGCTCGACAACATCGCGCAGCGCGCCGGAACCATCCCTGGAATGTCCCGCTTGGACTTGCTAAAGATCGCAGCCTTGCTCATCTTGGCCGCATCGCTGACTGACCTGATCTGGGGTGGGGCCTTCACATACGTTTCGCGTACAGGCCCCCGGCTCATATGCCTACTTGTCGCTTTCTTGGCCCTCGGATGGAATCGTTCCAACGAGGCGGTGACGCTGCCTGGGGCCGGGAGCGGGAGGGCAGGGATTGAGGGGCGTGACCCTCGCTCTCGGCACCGGACCGATCACGGCCGAGTATGAGCCATAGCTCAACTTTGCCAACGCCACCGGCAGGATCTCCTCCTGATTCAGAACGAAAGACCTCGGGATGTTCGGCAACTTGTCGACGCCATGCTTCAACAATGAGACGGGAATCCTCATGAAAACCATCGTCGTAGGCCAAGGGTACGTTGGCCTCCCTGTGGCTATGCGTGCAGTCGATGTCGGCCATGACGTGGTTGGCATCGATCTCGATGAGAATCGGACGAGTCTGCTGCGAAACGGGTCGTCCTATGTCGACGACATCACGGACGAGACTCTGCGCGCGGCCCTTGAGAGCGGCCGGTATCTCGCCACGATGAGCTACGACGATGTGGCAAATTTTGATGTTGCCGTCATTACCGTCCCGACGCCGCTCCGGGAGTCGCTGCCTGACCTGACTTTCATCGAGCAGTCAGCTGCGTCCCTGGCGCCTCATATACGACCGGGAGCAACGGTCATCCTCGAATCGACGACCTACCCAGGCACAACAGAAGAGCTTCTTGTGCCGATACTCGAGGCAGGCTCTGGCCTTAGAGCGGGAGCCGATTTTTTGGTCGGCTACAGTCCCGAACGCATCGACCCTGGAAATGCGACGTGGGGGTTCGTCGAAACGCCAAAGGTCGTGGCGGGAATAGACCCCGCGTCTCTTGTGGCTGTGCAGGGCTTCTACGACCAGCTCGTGCGAACGACTGTGCCTGTCTCTGGGACGAAAGAGGCGGAGCTCACGAAGTTGCTTGAGAACACGTTCCGGCATGTCAACATCGCTCTTGTGAACGAGTTGGCGATGTTCGCCAATCAGCTAGGGGTCGACGTCTGGGAGTCGATCGAAGCCGCAGCAACAAAGCCTTTCGGGTTCATGAAGTTCACACCCGGTCCCGGTGTCGGCGGACATTGTCTGCCCGTCGATCCGAGCTACCTGTCCTGGCAGGTACGCAAACAGCTTGGTCGCCCGTTCCGATTCGTCGAGCTGGCCAATGACGTGAACGACCACATGCCCAATTACGTTGTGGAGCGAGCGATGGCGATGCTCAACGGAGTGAGCAAGCCGGTCCGTGGCACGAGCATCATGCTCGTCGGGTTGGCCTACAAGCCCGGCACAGGAGATGTCCGTGAGGCACCGTCGATGGCGATGATCGAGCTTCTACTCGGACTCGGCGCCCACCTGGTGGCTGTGGACGACCACGTCGAGCAGCATCGCTGGCCGAAAGGAGTCAAGCGTGTGACGCTCGACGCTACTTCCCTCGAAGACGTCGACCTCGTGATCGTCGTGACGGCCCATCCCGACGTCGACCTCTCACCGCTGAACGCCAGTGAATCCCTCGTGCTTGACACCCGCAACACTCGGGCTGTCCCATCGGCGGAGGTGCTCTGATCGTACGTGCCCGGTGGGGACACCGGTACCGAGAAAGTTGACGCATGTTTTCAGGGAAGAACGTTTTCGGTGCCCTGCGCAACCCGGTCCTTCAGGTGACGATCGCCAACTTGGCGTCCGTCGGGCTCGGTACGGTGTCAGGTGTTCTCACTGCTCGCGGGTTGGGCCCTGAGGGACGCGGGGCTTGGGCCGTCGTCATGGCCTTTTTCACCGTCGCTCTAGTCGTCGCCGAAATCGGGCAAAGCGGAGCAGTGACGTTCTTCGTGGCTCGTGATCCGCATCGGCGACGTGAGGTAGTCCGTCGGGCTAGGCGATTCATGCTGGTTGGGGGTCTTCTGGTAGCTGCGGCGGGCATCATCGCGGCGCCTCAGCTTGCAGGCGGCGTCCGCGAGGTCGAGGACGCCTATCGACTCGCCTCGCTCGGCATCATCATCAACAGTCTCTTCGCGGCCAGATTGTTCGCCATGCAAGCCCGGGACATCCGCCGGTGGAACGTGGTGCGCGTTGCGCAGCCCCTCTTCTATGCCGTTGGCGTTGCGATGATGCTTGTGCTCGGCGACGTCTCCGTCCGGGGAGTCGCTATTGCGCTCGTAGCGAGCACATCCTTGCAGTTCATCGTTCTCGGTTTGCTTAGCCTGAAACTATCGACTGAGACTGACGGACTGAGCCCAGCACGTTCAGTCGAAGTTGACGTCAATTTAGCCAGGCAGTCCGCCGGTGACAGTCCTGATCATGTGTCACAGGGTGTGTACGGCATGCGGTACTCCGCGGCGGCCGTGCCCACGGTACTGGCGGCGCAATACGACAAGATCGCGTTGTCTCGACTCGTCAGCTCTCCCGAAGTCGGGTTCTATGCAGTTGGTTCGACGGTTGCGCTGCTCGTCGCCCCTTTCTCCGCCGCCATTGCCAACGTCGTATTCCCGCGTGCCTCGAAACGCGAACTTGGTTGGCGAGAGAGACGCACCGTCGAGACCAAGACCATCGTGCACGTGTGCGCCGTCAGTCTCCTCGTCTCCGCGGCCTTATGTGCGTCGGCCCCCCTCGCAGTCCCCTTCTTCTTCGGCTCAGCTTTCACGGCCTCTGTACCTGTCGTCTGGGCGCTGGCCGCGGTGATGGTGGCGCGTTCGGTCTCGCAGGTCGCGGGGGCTCTCATTCGGGCAAGGGGGCTACCTGGCGCCGCCGCGGTAGCACAGATCACGGGACTCGTCCTTGGTGCGGCCCTCATGCTGCCCGCTGTGTCGTCCGTCGGGCTACTCGGCGCGGCGGTCGCTCTCGGCATAGGCGAGTCGGTAACCCTCGCCATCCTCTTGATCTCTCTCGGCAGAATGCAGCGATCAGATCGTCGCTTGTCAGTGGTGGTCGACGCGTGACCTCTTCACATGAGCTTTCTCGCACTTCGCGACCTGGGTGTCCTTGGATGACACCCGGGAAGGCGCACTTACCCCCGACGACCCAAGGCTTTACTCGGCACGAACAGGAGACGAATAGTTCATGACCTCAGATCCAGCCTCCCCCCAGCAGGCAGCAACCGTGGTCGTCTTCGCCACCCGCTACCCCCCGGCGTTCCGCGGGGGAGGTCCCATCCGGACCCTGGAGGCCCTGGTTCTGACCTCACCGCCCGGCTATGACGTCAGGGTCGTGACGAGGGACACCGATCAGGGTGACCATGCGCAATTAGCGGTCGACGTGGACACTTGGAGCCAGCGAGACGGGATCAGCGTGCGCTACGCCTCAGTCGAAAAGCTAAGGAGTCTGATGTCTGCGATGGCGTCGGCCCGTGCTCATCGTCCCGAGTTGGTCTACGTGAATTCCTTTTTCGACTTCCACTTGTCGATCGTCCCGCAACTCTTGCGCAAGATCGGTTATCTCCGGTCTAAACGCCTTCTCGTCGCGCCGCGGGGTGAATTCGGCATTGCCGCAATTGCTTCGAAATCGCGTAAAAAGCAACTTTTTTTGACCCTCTACCGGCGCCTCGGGCTGCACCGCGGTGTCTTGTGGCACGCGTCCTCGCCGGCGGAGAAGGCAGACATCGAGCGCGTGTGGGGTTCGGCAGCGCAGGTTCTCGTCCGCGAGAACGACACGCTGCTTCCGGTGGTAAGCGACCGTGCAGGTCTACACGATAACGACGAGCTCTCACCCGGCCCGCTGTCGCTGATAAGCGTCGGCCGGATCGTCGAGCACAAGGGGCTTCACCTCGTGATGGATGCGTTGTCAGAGGCGCCGGGCGCAGTGGATCTTGACGTGTTCGGGCCAGCGGAGGACAGCGCCTACCTTGAACGGTGCCTGAGGATGGTCGGGAAACTACCCAAGCAAGTCTCCGTACGATTCCACGACTCGCTACCTCACGAAGACGTTCGCAGCACGATGTCTGGCTTTGATGCACTGGTCATGCCAACGGCCGGCGAAAATTTCGGCCACGTGATCGCGGAGGCCCTGTCCGTGGGCTGCCCAATCATCTGTTCCGACACCACGCCGTGGTCTAGGACCCTCGCCGAAGGCGGTGGCGTCGTTGTCCCAGAGCGGACCACCGAATCCTGGCGGCGGGCCTTGGACGAATACGTCATGGCTGACCCTGAAGAGCGTAGACGTAGGCGCGGTCTGGCCGCCGACGCATACGACCGGTGGAAAGCGCAACAGGCTAAGCCCCATGTCTTCGACTTGGTGCTGGCAGCGCCGCTTATCCGAAGCTAGCGTCGCACGAGTAGTCATGTCGGCGGGGTTTGGCTTTGACTGAGAGGTCGACGTCCACTACCTGCGGATGCCCGTGCGCTCGTTAAAGCTGAGTGCTAGCGACAGGATCGCCGAAACCGTTCGATGCGATGTGTTGGCTATCTCGTAGTCGACAGGCACGGGGGCGACAGACGGGGTGTCAAGGACGTAGCTCACCGCGCGAGA
Organism: Frigoribacterium sp. PvP054; assembly: GCF_040547465.1. Taxonomy (NCBI): domain Bacteria; kingdom Bacillati; phylum Actinomycetota; class Actinomycetes; order Micrococcales; family Microbacteriaceae; genus Frigoribacterium; species Frigoribacterium sp. PvP054. The sequence continues at coordinate 156,807 of NZ_JBEPPU010000001.1, read as the reverse complement.
CATACCCGCGGAAGACGTCCCGGTCAGCACGATGCTGCCGGTGTCCTCGGCCTCGGGGCGCTCGATGGCATCGCGAAGGGTGACGGCCGGGAAGCCGAGGAGCGACGACTCCTCGGCGATCGTGCCGCTGTCCGACAGGACGAGCCGAGCCGATTTCTGCAGGGCCAGGTAGTCGTGGAAGCCGAAAGGCTTGTGAAACCGCAGTCGATCGAACGAGCGGTCGAGCGCCTCCAGCCGGTTGCGCGTCCGCGGATGCGTGGACACCAGCACCGGCAGGTCGTACTGCTGTCCGACGTCGTTCAGACCGCGCAGGATCGACTCGAGACGGCCGGCGTGGTCGACGTTCTCCTCGCGGTGCAGGCTGACCAAGAAGTAGCCGCCCGACTCCAGCTCCTCGTCCGTGAGGACGGTGCTCGCGGCGACACCGTCCGCGTTCTGGGCCAGCACCTCCTTCATCGGCGAACCGGTGAGGCGGATGCGCGACGGGTGCAGCCCCTCGGCCAGCAGGTTACGGCGGGCGTGCTCGGTGTAGACGAGGTTGTAGTCGGCCACGTGGTCTACCAGCCGTCGGTTGGTCTCTTCGGGCACGTTCTCGTCGAATGAACGGTTGCCGGCCTCCATGTGGAAGACCGGGATCTTCAAGCGCTTGGCGATGACCGCAGAGATGCTGCTGTTCGTGTCACCGAGCACCAGGAAGGCGTCGGGTCGCTCGTCGACGAGCACCTTCTCGATCGACACGAGGATGCTGCCCAGCACGGCTCCGAGCGAGGACGTGTCGGCTTCGAGGAAGTGATCGGGCCGACGCAGCCCGAGGTCTTCGAAGAACACCTCGTTGAGCTCGTAGTCGTAGTTCTGGCCGGTGTGCACCAGCACGTGGTCGACGTGTTCGTCCAGGCGCTTGATCACGGCCGAGAGGCGGATGATCTCGGGGCGCGTCCCGACGACGGTCACGACCTTGAGACGAGGGGCGGGGGTGGTCATACGGTCTCCGGGATGGTGTCGGGGGCTGCGGGGTCGAAGATCTCGTTCGACCAGAACATCGTGTAGAGCACGTCGTCGCCGGTGTTGGTGATCGAGTGTGCCCAGAAGGTCGGCATGTCGACGGAACACGGTCGATCACCGTCGACCGAGACCGTCACGACGTCGTCCGAGAACAGGCGGCGAAGGCGGATGTCGGCCGAGCCGGCGAGCACCGTGAAGCGCTCCATCTTGCGCCGATGGTAGTGCTGACCTCGTGTGACACCCGGCACCGTCGTCGAGAAGGACGTCTGGCCCGAGCCGCCGTGCGACCTGATCACCTCGGTGAAGCTGCCCCGATCGTCGGCGTTCTGCCGCAGGTCGAGGTGCGTCGACACCTCGAAGGCGAACGACCGGTAGGTGTTGAACAGGTCCCGCTCGAAGTCGCTCCTCAAGGCGGGTACGTCGCCCCGCCCATAGGCCTCGGCAAAGGTCGAGAGGGTCGAGAGGAGCGACGAGACGGACGACACCGTGACGTGCGGCTCGAGGACGCTGCTCGGGCTGCCCTCCACCAGAGCCTCTACCGCGTGCTGAACGTGCAGCAGGCTCAGCGTGTTGTCGATCTCGACCGACGGCGTCTCACCCCGACTCAGCAGGTGGCAGAACGTCGCCGTGACCGAGTTGTAGAAGGGGCGCCCGTGCTCACCGAACAGGTTGGGCAGCCGCAGGTCGACGAAGCGTGCTCCGACGGCTTCGGAAGCAACCCGTACGACCTCCGACGCCTCGTGCTTGGCCTGCCCGTACACCGAGCCGTTGCCGACCTGGGTCGAGCTCGCGAACACGACGAGGCGGGGTGGGGCCTCGGCGGCTCGGAGGGCCACTGCGGCCTGCTCGGCGAAGAGCAGGTTCCCGTCCCGGACTTCGTGGTCGCTACCCCGGTTCACTCCGGCGATCAGCAGCAGCCGGTCCGATCCCGACACGGCCACGTCGGCCGCGCTGGCGTCGAAGGCCGAGCCGACCGCGAACGGGTGCACGTCGTGCCCGCCGATCGAGTGGAGATACGCCCGGGTGTGCCAGCCCACGAAGCCTCCGGCCCCGGTCATCGCGATCTTCATGCGGACCGTTCCGGCGCCCCGATGCCGGCCAAGGCGAGCTCCGAACGCACCTCGGGTAGCGACAAGAGCATCTGCTCGACCTCGGCCACGGTCATCCGGTCGACGGTGTGGGAGTCGTAATCGGTGAACTCGACCTGCTGCGGGTCGCCCTCCTCGAAGAAGGCGCTGTAGTTGAGATCACGTTTGTCGGCGGAGATGCGGAAGTAATCGCCCATGTCCTCGGCCCGGGAGAGCTCTTCGCGGTTCGCCAGTGCCTCGGACACCTTCTCGGCGTGGCGGGTGCCGATCACGGTGACCCGTCGGTCGCTGCGGAACACGTTGATCACCGCCTGGGCGAGGTCGCCCATCGTGCAGGCCGCGGCCTTCCTGATGAACAGGTCGCCCTGACGGGCGTTGCGGAATGCGTGCTCGACGAGGTCGACCGACGACGGCAGCGACATCATGAACCTGGTCATGGCGGGGTCGGTCACGGTGAGGTCCTTGCCGGCCTTCAGTTGCGAGATGAAGAGAGGGATGACCGAACCCCGTGAGTACATGACGTTGCCGTAGCGCACGCACGACACGGTGGTGACGGCGTTCGGATTGTTCAGCCCGTGGGACTGCGCCACCTTCTCCATCATCGCCTTGCTCATGCCCATGGCGTTGACCGGGTAGACGGCCTTGTCGGTGCTGAGACAGACGAGGGATGACACGCCCGCCTCCTCGCTCGCGCGAACGACGTTCTCACTGCCGAGGACGTTCGTCTTGACGGCCTCGATCGGGAAGAACTCGCACGAGGGTACCTGCTTGAGGGCCGCCGCGTGGAAGACGTAGTCGACGTCTCGCGCCGCCCGCTCGACGCTGAGGTAGTCGCGCACGTCGCCGACGTAGAAGCGGGCGCGTCCGTCACCCAGGTCGTGCCGCATCTGGTCCTGCTTGGCCTCGTCACGGCTGAGGATGCGGACCTGCGCGACACCCGAGGCCAGCAGCTTCTGCGCGACCGTCCGCCCGAACGAGCCGGTGCCGCCCGTGATGAGGACGGTGCGACCCTCGTAGTCGTTCGTGTCGGTGGTGCTCATGCGTGCCTCTCTGCGGTGGCGTCGGACGAAGGGGAGGAATCGACGGTCGCGGCGGCGTCCAGCGCCTCGCGGAAGAGGGCGACGATCCCGTCCACACGGTCGGGGTCGACGTCCTGGTGGACGGGGAAGTTGATGATCTGACGCGAGATCGCCCGGACCTCGTCGAAGCCCGCCGGGAGTTGGGGGATCAGCGTGTGGTACAGGCTGACCATGCCGACGCCGTGCTCGTTCATGTAGCGGTAGACGTGGTTCCGGTCGGCGCCGGTGATGCGCACCGGCAGGGTCTGCGGGACGTCGTCGCCCATGTCCGGCCACATCAACGCGAAGCGGTCGTCGACCCGGGCGAGCTCGGCCAGGGCGGCACCGGTGCGCTCGAAGAGGTCGCGGCGATGGGCTGAGATGGCCTCGGTGTCGTAGCTGAGCAAGCGGCCCGGCAGGGCATGGTCGGTGGAGGTCTGGTCGCGCACCAGCCCGGGTGAGCGGTAGGTGACCATGCCACCGTCCGCCAACGGCAACATCTTGTGCAGTGAGTAGAGCTGCGCCTCACCGTAAGTGCCCGAGGCCCCTCTCCCGAGGGCGGAGAACCAACCGTGCGCCAGATCCTCGACGAGGAACACATCGTGTTCCGTGGCGAGGCGGCGGATCTCTTGCCACGCGGGGTCGGTACGGCCGAAGTAGTGGATGACCACGAGCACGCCGACGTCGCCCGCGGCCAAGGTCTGCTCGAGCGAGGCGAGGTCGACGGTGAGATCGCTGTTCAGGTCGTAGAAGCGGCGCCCGACACCGGACTCCTCGACGGGGTCGAAGACGCCGCTGCCTTCGTTCGGCGACCAGCCGATGAAGGCCGGGAGGGCCACGGCACGGCCCGGTTGCAGGACGTTCCTCAGCAGGTCGAGCATCCCCTCGCGGGCCGACGAGTAGAAGAACGCCGGCCGCTCGTAGGTGCTGCGCTCGAGGGCCTTCTTGGTGATGTCACGCTGCACGGCCGTGCCTCCTGGTTCCTGTGGCGTCCTGCCGGGTGTCGAGGGTGCGTCGTTCACTCGTGACGACGACGCCGTGGGGAGATGCCGGGCGACTGTCGTCGGCGACGATGACGAACGCCTCCGTCGTGGTGGGGAACGACGCCCGGAGAGCGGCGAGGACGTCGTCGTCGTCGAAATCGGAGGGAGCGAAGCACTTCAGCACGGTCTCGCCGATCCGCCCGAAGGTCGACGGAGCCCGCATCCGACCCGCGACGGGCAGGTCGCCCGTCCGGAACTGCGAGAAGCCGTAGGCCTCCTGGGTCGCGTGCTGGCTGGCGAATGCCTCGACGGGTGCGGGGACGCTCGCTGCGGCGGGCAGAGGACGGGTGACCCAGGTGCTCAACGGCCCGTGGCCGAAACCCAGCCGGTCGTAGAGAGCATTCGCGGGCCCGTTCGAGGTGAAGACGTCGAGGGCCAGGCTGCGGGGAGCACGCTCGGCCCTGAAGACGTCGAGCAAGGCCGTCGCGACGCCGCGCCCGCGGGCCTCCTCGACGACGCAGAGGTAGCTGAGGAACGCGTCGCCCTCGGGGGAGGTGCGGAGGTCTGCGTAGCCGACCACCGCCTCCTCGGAGACGGCGACGAGCAACTCGCGCCCGGGGTGGAGGTGCGGATGCGTGACGACCAACGCCAGGAATCGAGCCGCCCCCGCCTGCGCGACCGTGAGGTAGGGGTGCAGCGACTCATCGAACGACCGTGCGGTCAGGTCGGCGAGCAGGGGAACGTCGGCGAGCACGGCAGGCCGGACCTCGACACTCACGAGCGAGCCTCACGATCGCGGCGTTCGTCGTCCAGGTTCTGCATGATCGATTCAGCGTCGACGACCACGCCGGAACGCCGCGTCACCCGGGCGAGCGTGGCGACGAGGAGGCGCAGGTCGCGTCGCAGGGACAGCCCGCGGACGTAGTCCACGTCGAGGGCGAGGCGGTCGTCCCATGGGGTCGTGTTACGGCCGCTGACCTGCGCCAGGCCGGTGACTCCGGGACGGACGTCGAGGCGATGTCTCTCTGCGGCGGTGAACCAGCGCGTGTAACGCATCAGCAGCGGGCGCGGCCCGACGAACGACATGTCACCACGCAATACGTTGACGAGGCTGGGCAGCTCGTCGAGGCTCGTCGAGCGCAGGAAGCTGCCGAACCGGGTGAGGCGCTCGCCGTCGGGCAACAGGTCGCCGTCTGGGCCCCGTGCGTCGTTCATCGTCCGGAACTTGACCATCTCGAAGGGTTCACCGTGACGCCCGGGGCGCTCCTGGCGGAACAGCACGGGTGTACCCAGCGCCCGGGAGGCTGCGACGGCCAGACCGGCGATGGGAAGCGCGAGTACGGCCAGGGCCGCGGCGCTGCCGGCTGCGTCGGCCCCACGCTTCACGGCGAGGCGCCAAGGGCGCAAGGGACGGGCACGCTCGAAGGTGCGCTCGAACGCCGCAGCGCCCGAGCGGAGCGACAACGTCTCGTCGTAGAAGAGGCGGCCCCGGGTGCCGAACTCCGCCCTCGCCTCCGGGGACATCGTGCGAAGCCGACGCACGCGGTCGGCCAAGGCTCCTGCGTCGCCGGGCGGGAACGTCAGGCCCGCGCCCGCCTTCTCGACGAGCTCGGAGGCGTCACCAGCGACGCCCATCAGCACCGGACGCCCTGTCAAGAGATAGGCCTGGGTCTTTGACGGGATGGTCACCTGGAAGAGCGGCTCGTCGACGAGGTGCACGAGGAGGGCATCGGAGGCGTCGAGGATCGGTCCGATCTCGGTGACCGGTCGACGCGGGAGGAAGGTGACGCCCTCGAGGCCGCGATCGACGGCGGACTGCTTCAGCCGCGCCTCCTCCAGGCCCGTGCCGACGATGACGAAGGCGACGCCGGGGTCGTCGCGGAGGATCTCGGCGGCGTCGAGCACGACATCCAGCCCCTGCGCGCTGCCGAGGTTGCCGGCGAACGTGACGTTGAAGGCATGGGGCAGTTCCGCCGGTCGGGCCGAGACGGCCACACCGGTCGAGTCCCGGTCGGTCCCGAGGTCGCTCTCGTACGCCCAGTTGTAGATCACGTCGGTCTTGCCCTCGGGGGTGCCACGCCTGCCGAGCAGGGTGCGCATGCCGGGGGAGAGGACGACGACGCGTGTCGCCGCGGCGTACAGGCGGCGCATGCCCCAGGCGACTGCTCGGAGCACGCGATGGTCGGACACCATGCCGGTCGCCTCGAGGGAGTCGGGCCAGAGGTCCTGCACGTCGTAGACGAAGGGGACGTCCTTCACGAGGGCGAGCACGAGAGCAGGCAGTGCCGCCGTGGCCGGTGGGTGGTAGACGTAGGCCACGTCGGGCCGGGGTAGGAACAACGCACCCACGGCGGCGCTGAGCGCGAACGACGCGTAGTTCAGCACGCGGTTGCGGGCCGACGAGTCGTGGCTCGGGAAGAGCGGCACCCGCAGGATGCGCACGCCGCGCACGACCTCACGCTGGTGGACGCGCATCGTCCAGCCGGGGTAGAGCGTGCCGGTCGGGTAGTTCGGGAATCCCGTCAGCACCTGGACGTCATGACCACGCCGAACGAGTTCCTCCGCGAAGAGCTGGCCCTTGAAGGTCGGTTCGGGGTCGTACCACTGGGAGATGATGAGGATCTTCACGGCCGTGGCCTCCGGTAGGCGGGGAAATACGGCTCCTCGGGGTCGACGTCGCCGGACAGCGCGGCGTACGTCCCGGCGTCGACGATGCTCTCGCCCGTGGAGAACGGGCGAGCACCCGCGGGAGCGAACGACAGCTTGTAGCGTTCGATGCCGTCACCGGGGGAGGCGCCGCCCCCGAGCACGAAGGCGGTTCTGTCGGTCTCAGCGCCCCACGTCATGACGCCGTGCTTCAACAGGTCGTTCGGACGGAGGGCGAATGCGGAGTCGTCCGTGCCCCCGAGGTATGAGTACAACGTGCGTCGGCCCGCCAGCACGAGTTCGGTCGAGACCATGACGCCGTCGACGTCGGCATGGAAGAACGCGAACGAACCGCGCATCTCGTCGCGGATGCGTTCGAAGAAGCGTCGTCCGAAGAGGTAGCGCTCGTGCGCACCGCGACGCTCCATCGTGGCCTCGTAGACGGCGAGGAACTCCTCGAGGCGTCCTCCCTCGGTGTCGACGCTGATCGTGACTCCCGATCGACGGGCCTTGTTGACGCTCTTCCGCACCTTGTGCTCGACGTCCATCCAGAGGGCCTCGGGCTCGAGGTCGAGCGAGCGGACGATCACGGTCGACCGATGGTGCAACTGCCCGGGGTAGGCGATGTCGTGCGGGTCCGGGGACGTGCTGAACCGGAGGAACTCGGACACGACGCCCTGACCGGTGCACCAGGCTGCGAATCCGGCCCAGAGTTCGCGCCAGCGGTCCAGCGTGACGTCACCACTCGAGAACGGGCCGCCGTAGCCATAGGCCGACGTCACGTCGTGATGCCTGGTGCCGTCGATGGTACGGAGGACGAAGGGCAGCAGGATGGAACCGCCGTCCCAGGTGAGCACGGCGGAGTGTGCCGCATCGCCCTCGCCGGTGAAGAGATCGACGTGCGTGGGGTGGGCGAACGGGTCCGCGTCGTCACTCGCGGCCCAGACTCTCATCCAAGCCGCGAGTTGGTCGGGTTCGCGCCGGTCGAGGACTTCGAAGGACGCGGACTCAGGCACGCCCGCTGGCCTCTCCTGTGACGATCGAGAGCGCAGCGAGGACTCGATCGATCTCGGCCTCGGTGAGCGCCGAACCGCTCGGAAGGGTGAGCCCCCTCCGGAACAAGTTCTCGGACGCGCCCGTGGTCCGCTGTCGGGCACCCTCGAAGACGGGTTGGAGGTGCATGGGCTTCCACAGTGGCCGTGATTCGATCTGATCTTCGGCGAGGACCCGCGATATCTCGGTCGTGCTGTAACCGGTCGTGGTCTCGTCGACGAGGATCGATGTCAACCAGCAGTTGTCACCCTCGTCACCGGTGGCGCCGAACAGCTCGATGCCGTCGACGTCGGCGAAGAACGCGCGGTAGCGGTCGCGAACGTCACGTCGGCGAGCGATCATGTCGTCCAGCCGGGAGAGCTGGGCTCGGCCCAGTGCCGCGAGCAGGTTGCTGAGACGGTAGTTGTACCCGATCTCGGTGTGCTCGTAGTGGGTGACGGGCTGCCGAGCCTGGGTCGACAGGTAGCGCACTCGTGTCGCGAGGTCCCCGTCGTCGGTGAGCAACATTCCCCCGCCGGAGGTCGTCATGATCTTGTTGCCGTTGAACGACACCACCGATGCGTCACCGAACGACCCCGCCGCACGTCCGACGTGGGTCGCACCGAGGGATTCTGCCGCGTCGGACAGGACACGTGATCCGTGCTCGTCCGCGAGCTCGAGGATGCTCGTGTAGTCCACGGCTTTACCCAGGAGGTCGACGGGCACGACGACGGGGACACGAGCGCCCTCGGCCTGCAGTTCGGCGAGGACCTCACCGAGGAGGCCGGGGTCCATGTTGCCGGTCTCCGGGTCGCAGTCGACGAAGTAGGGCGTCGCACCCGTGTAGGCGATGGCGTTCGCCGTCGCCGCGAAGGTCATCGTGGACGTCGGCACCACGTCGCCCGGCCCGACACCCCAGGCGACCAGGGCGACGTGCAGCGCTGCGGTACCCGAGCTGAGTGCGACACCATGGTCGACTCCCACGCGCGCGGCGACGTCGCGCTCGAAGCCGTCGACGTCGGGACCGAGCGGGGCGATCCACCCGCCACGCATGGCGTTGAGGACGGCCTGCTCCTCCAGCTCGCCCACGTCGGGCGAGCTCATGTAGATCCGTTCGGTCACTCGGGGACTTCCTGTTTCGGGTCGAGGGCGAGCTCCGCGGTCCACGGGCCCGAATCGGCGTGCACGCCGTCGAGTTGCGACGGGTGCAGCGCAGGCACGGTGGTGTGCGAGATCTTCGGATGCACGGGCCGGTTGTCGCTCTCGCCGTCTCCGACGAGCTCCTCGTGCATCTTCTCGCCCTCGCGCAGGCCCGTGTAGACGATGCCGATGTCCCGGCCCGACATGGCGATCATGCGTTCGGCGATGTCGAGGATGCGCACGGGCTCGCCCATGTCGAGGATGAGCACCTCGCTGGGCGAACCGATGCCGCCCGCCTGCACCACGAGGTGGCACGCCTCGGGGATCGTCATGAAGAACCGGGTCACGTCGGGGTGCGTGATGGTCAGCGGGCCGCCGGCCTCGATCAGCGACGTGAACACGGGCAGCATCGACCCACGGCTGCCGAGCACGTTGCCGAACCGCACCGACAGGTAGCGGGCGCCGGTCTCGTCCGCGGCCCACGCGGTCAACCGCTCGGCGAGCCTCTTGGAGTGCCCCAGCACGCTCGTCGGGTTCGCGGCCTTGTCGGTCGAGATGTTGACGAACGTCGTCACCCCGACGGCCTTGCTCGCGTCCAGCACGTTCTGAGTGCCCAGCACGTTCGTCTTCCACGCCTCGTCCGGGTACTGCTCGAGCATCGGCAGGTGCTTCAGCGCCGCCGCATGGAAGACCACCTCGGGACGACGCTCCGCGAAGATTGCTCGCAGCGCCTCCGGGTCCCTGATGTCGGCCAGCACGACCTCTTTCGTGTCGAGCAGGCCGTTGCCCGAGATCGACAGCTGCGACTGCTGCAGGCCGGTCTCGTCACGGTCGAGCATGATCAACTCGGACGGGCCGAACTTGGCGATCTGACGGCACAGCTCGCTGCCGATCGAGCCGCCGGCGCCGGTGACGAGCACGCGCTTGCCCGCCAAGTAGCCCGCGATCGATTCGACCTGCGTGTCGACGGGGTGCCGGCCGATGATGTCCTCGATCGCGATGTCGCGAACGTCTCCGAGTCGTGACTTGCCCTCGAGGATCTCGTCGAGCAGCGGCAGCACCATGACCCGCAGGCCTGCTTCCGCCGCTCGGTCGGTGACGTCCTGCAACAGCGGGGCATCGGCCTTGGCGATGCCGACGATGATGGCCTTCGCCCCACTGCGTTCGGCCGCGGCGACGAGGTCGTGACGCGTGCCCAGGACGCGGACCCCCTCGATGCGCAACCCCGCCCGCGAAGGGTCGTCGTCGATCAGGCCCACGGGGAGGTACGGCGAGTCGGGGTCCGTCAGCATGCGGCGGATGAGGTGGTTCGCGAGACGACCCGCGCCAAAGATGAGCGTCGGCTGGGCTCCCTCGCCCGGCCGACGGCGACCTTCGACGTAGAGCCTCGCAACGTACCGCAGCGCTCCCATGAAGACGAAGGCGACCGGCAGGGCGATCAACATCGTGCTGCGTGCCAGCATGATCTCGGTGCCGACCACCAGCACCGGGACGCCCACGGCGATCCCGGTCACGACCACGACCCGCATGATGGTGCGCACCTCGGCGAAGCTGCCCGGCACGAACCGGCGTCGGTAGAGACCGGTCGCGTAACCCAGGGCTGCGCCGAGCACGACAGTCACGGCGGCCACGCCGACGACCGCGCTCCACGCGACCGCCTCGTACGAGAAGTCGTAGCGCAGCGACACGGCGAAGACGATCGCGACGATCCAGACCAGGGCGTCGAGCACGACCTGCAGGCCGGTGCGCCGGGCCGGTGAGGCCATGAGCCGGTCGATCACCAGGTCACCCCGCCGTCGGACGACACGAGCACGTCGTCTCCGGCCCACAACCAGACCGAGCCGCCGCCACCGGAGAGGGCGACCGAACCCGGCGTCTCGGATGACACGGGAGCGCAGCCCACGCGGGTCGCGACGGTGCCCGGCGTGGCGGACGGCGCTGCGAGAGCTGTCCCCTCGCAGTCGGCCGCCCCGAGCGCGGCGACGAGGTACTCACCGTCGTCTGCCGTGATCGCGACGGCTCCAACGACAGGGGTGCCCGCGTCCCAGGTGCCGGCGCCGTCGAGCGTGCGGAAGAACCGGCGGTCGCTGCACAGCACGCCGGCTTCGGTGTCGCTGACGACCGCGAGGTCGACGACCGCCGTGCACGGAGCAGGGCGGTCACCCGCGGGGGAGTGCACGGTGCCCGGAGTGGACCGCGCGACGAACCACGAGGCGGCCAGTCGCTCGGGGTAGTCCCGGAACTCGGCCCCGCCCGAGAAGGTCTGCGCGAACGCCGTGGCGCAGGTCATGCCGGCCGGGCCGACGACGAAGGCCGAGGCCGCGTCCGTGGCCTGCACCCGGTCGATCGCTGCCGGTTCGCCGCTCGTGGACACCGACAGCGGCGACCAGGTGGCCCCGGCCGACGTCGTCAGTTCGAGCGTGGGGGTTGGGCCTGCCGTGCCGGGTGTGCACGTGCCGGACTCGGCACGCCATGCGGTGACGGCATCGACCGCCGACAGCAGTCGCGTCGGGGTGACGGCCTCGGCCACGGGCGTCGGCATCTCGGTCGGTTCCGGCGCGGCCGTGGTCTCGACGGGCAGGGGCGTCGACGTGACGGCGGGTTCGGCGTCGGCAGCCAGGCCGGACGGTTCGCGGGTCAGCGCGAGCGCGACCAACCCGAGGTCGACGAGCACGAAGGCCCCGATGCCCACGACGGCCAACCGGCGACGGGCCGAGGCCCGGAATCCGCGCTTGCGGCGGGCGTCGGGCATCAGCGGCCACCCCCGTCGAGGGCGGCGGCCCGGGTCAGCAGGTCGACGAGCACGTCGACCGCCGGCACCAGCTGGCGCCCGGACTCGGCGAACGTCTCGTCCGAGCGACGGTACGGGTCGACGACGTCGTCGTCCGTCGGGTCGTCCGGGGCCTCGACCGAGCCCCGGCGCGAGGCCAGCAGGGCGACGGTGGCCCGCAACCGGTCGGCGACGGTCGACGCATCCGGGGGCAGGGCGTCCGCCAGCTGTCCGTCGGTCACGTCCCGGGCCAGGCGAGCGGCCTCGCGCAACGTGAACGTGTAGCGGCTGGCCCGCGGGTGCATCGAGACGACGGCGCGACGGTGCTCGCGGGCGAGGGCGACGACGAGGTCGGCGTCACGCACGTCGCGCTCGAACAGGAACCGCGCGCGGTGCCCGTCGGGGTCGAGGTCGAGCGACCGCGCGAGGGCCCTGGCCTGGTCGGGCATCACGTCGTCGTCGACCGCCATGGTGCCCGCGCTCGACACCGACACGTCCTCGAGCGACGTGAGGCCGCGCCGCAGGTAGAGCTCGGTCAGCGGCGACCGGCAGATGTTGCCCGTGCAGACGGTCAGCAGCGAGAAGCTGGTCGACGTGGGGCGGGGCATCGCGAAGGACATCGCCGGCCTACTTCCCGGAACGCGAGCTCGTCTTCGGCGCCACGGGCAGGTCGCCGACGCCCGCCTCGGGGGCGTCCTGCTCCATGCCGTAGTAGGCGCTGTAGTTGCCGTAGCCGTAGGCGTCCGGGCCCTTGGTCGGCAGCATCGTCAGCACGATGCCGTGCACCTTGCTGCCGATGTGCTCGAGGTTGCGCAACGCCGACTGCAGCTCGTTCCGCGTCGTGCGACCCGCGGCCGACACCACGATCGCCCCGCCGGTCAGCTTGCTGAGGATGGCCGCGTCGGTGACCGGCAGCAACGGGGGCGCGTCGATCAGCACGTAGTCGAACGACGTCGTCAGCGACTCGATCAGCGCCGTCATCGCCTTCGACCCCAGCAGCTCGCTCGGGTTCGGGGGGACGCGGCCGGCCGGCAGCACGTACATGGTGCCGCGGCCCCACGGCTGCAGGACGTCCTGCAGGTCGGCGCGACCGATCAGCACGTCGGTCAGGCCGACGACGCCCTCGAGGCCGAGCGTGTCGGCGAGCCGGGGCAGGCGCAGGTCGCCGTCGACGACGGCCACCGTGGCTCCCGTCTCGGCGAGGGCCACCGCGAGGTTGGCCGTCGTCGTGGTCTTGCCCTCGCCGGGCAGCGACGACGTGACGACGAAGCAGCGGCTCTGCGACTCGACGTTGACGAACTGCAGGTTGGTGCGCAGGGTGCGGAACGACTCCGAGCGCGGGTTGCGCGGGTCGACGTGGACGATCAGCGGGTGCTTCTTCGCGCCGGGGTCGAAGCTGATGCCGCCGACGATGGGCGCGTCGGTGACGAGCTCGACGTCGTGCGACCCGTGGATGCGCGTGTCGAGGGTGCTCCGCAGCACGGCTGCGCCGACGCCGAGTGCCAGGCCGATCAGCAGGCCGAGGCCGAGGTTCAGCGCGGTGCGCGGGGTGGCGGGTGCCGAGGCGACCGACCCGGGGACGATCGTGGCGATCTTGACCAGGCTCGCGCCTCCACCGGTCGGCGTCTCGAGGTCGTTGACGACCACGTCCGTCAAGGAGGCGCCCACCGCGTTGGCGACGTCGGCCGCCCGCTGCGCGTCGGTGTCGGTCACGGTGATGTTGATCAGCACGGTGTTGAGCGGCGACTCGGCCGTGATCTCGGTCGCGAGTTCGGCGGCCGTCGTGTCGAGGCCGAGCTGGTCGATGACCGGGTCGAGCACGGCGTCGCTCGTCACGACGTCGACGTACGACCGCACCTTCTGCTGCGCCGCACTGCTGCCCTGCACCGCGTCACCCGTGGTCGACGAGTCCTGCGCCTGCACCGAGACGAAGAGCCGGGTCGACGACACGTAGGTCGGCGTGGCCAGGATCGAGGCGAGCGCCCCGGCGGCGACGCCGGCGAGCGTGAGGGCGGCGATGAAGATCCACCCCTTGCGGAGAATGCGGATGTAGTCACGGAGTTCCACGTGGCTGAGGTCCTGTCCTGATCGGCTCGAGCACCGTGGCAGGAGCTCGGGCGGTCACCGTGCGGACCCTGCCTCTCGGCACCCTGATGGTTCCTCACGGCTCTGCGCCGGGACCATACTCACACACCGGATGCCCAGGCGGGGTACACATCTCGTGCCCCACGGCGAAGTGACCCCCGAAGGGGGGTGGATGCAGCCGTTCAGCGACAAGTGTCGCCTCTCCTCGACCCTGAGTGCTGCCTGAGATTCGATGCGTCGGCATCGAGGCCCGCAATAGCCTGCGAGAGATCGGGCACGTCCCGTGCTCGCACGTGATCAAGGAGGATCACCATGGCAACGAATCACGCGGTCGCCTACAAGGGCCCCGGCCAGGTCGAGGTCATCGACACCGAGTACCCGACCTTCGAGTTGAAGGACGGCCCGGGCGTCAACCCGGCGAACGTCGGCCGCAAGGTCAACCACGGCGCCATCCTGCGCACGGTCGCCACGAACATCTGCGGGTCGGACCAGCACATGGTCCGTGGTCGCACCACCGCCCCGACCGACCTCGTGCTCGGCCACGAGATCACCGGCGAGGTCGTCGAGGTCGGCCCCGACGTCGAGTTCATCAAGGTCGGCGACATCGTCTCGGTGCCGTTCAACATCGCCTGTGGCCGCTGCCGCAACTGCAAGGAGCGCAAGACCGGCATTTGCCTCAACGTCAACCCCGACCGCCCCGGCAGCGCCTACGGCTACGTCGACATGGGCGGCTGGGTCGGCGGCCAGGCCGAGTACGTGCTCGTGCCCTACGCCGACTGGAACCTGCTGAAGTTCCCCGACCGCGACCAGGCGATGGAGAAGATCCTCGACCTGGCGATGCTCTCCGACATCTTCCCGACGGGCTTCCACGGCGCCGTCACCGCCGGCGTCGAGGTCGGCTCGACCGTCTACGTCGCCGGGGCCGGGCCGGTCGGCCTCGCCGCCGCCACGGGTGCCCTGCTGCTCGGCGCGAGCGTCGTCATCGTCGGCGACATGAACGCCGACCGCCTCGCCCAGGCCCGCAGCTTCGGCTGCGAGACCGTCGACCTGACCAAGGGCGGCCCCGCCGAGCAGATCGACCAGATCCTCGGCGAACCGCTCGTCGACTGCGGCATCGACGCCGTCGGCTTCGAGGCGAAGGGCCACGGCGGCGGATCGGGCGAGGAGGCCCCCGCCACCGTCCTGAACTCGCTGATGGACGTCACCGCGGCCGGTGGTGCCCTCGGCATCCCGGGGCTCTACGTCACGGGTGACCCGGGCGGAGTCGACGAGGCCGCCCAGAAGGGCTCGCTGTCGCTCAGCCTCGGCACCGGCTGGGCCAAGTCGCTGTCGTTCACCACCGGTCAGTGCCCGGTGATGAAGTACAACCGGCAGCTCATGATGGCCATCCTCCACGACCGCACGAGCATCGCGAAGAACGTCCACGCCCAGGCGATCGGCCTCGAGGACGCCCCGCGCGGCTACGCCGAGTTCGACAAGGGCGCCGCCACGAAGTACGTCCTCAACCCGAACGGCCTCATCAAGGCGGCCTGACGGTCGTCGCCACCCGCGCCTCCTCGGCTCCCGGTCTCCTCGACCGAAGGGCCCTGGAGGCGCGGGTCGGCCCGCCCGGGCCGCCCCCGTTACGCAGCCACTCGCGTCGTTGCAGGCCGTGCACGGTGTATGACGGAACGATCCCATGACGAAGACATCCGACACCCCTGCCCCGGGAGGCGCCGACTCGCCGCGCCCCACGTCCGCCGCCCGCTCGGAGGAGGACCGCCAGAAGTGGCGCGCCTTCGCCGTCTGCGTCGGCGTCGCCGCCCTGACGATCCTCGACCTGTCGAAGGTGAACGTCGGGCTGCCCAGCATCGAGGCCTCGCTCGGCGCCGGGCCCACCGCCCTGCAGCTGATCGTCGCCGG
The DNA here is from genome assembly GCF_040547465.1 of Frigoribacterium sp. PvP054. NCBI lineage: Bacteria > Bacillati > Actinomycetota > Actinomycetes > Micrococcales > Microbacteriaceae > Frigoribacterium > Frigoribacterium sp. PvP054. Next base: position 141,101 of record NZ_JBEPPU010000001.1, on the reverse strand, counting down.
CTACGCTCTCGCGTTCGGCCTGTCGCTCGTGCCGTCCGGGCGACTCGGCGACCTCAAGTCGCGCCGCATGATGTTCGTCATCGGCCTGACCTCGTTCACGGTCGCCAGCCTGCTCTGCGCCCTCGCCCCGACCATCGAGCTGCTCGTCGCGGCGCGCATCCTGCAGGGCGTCGCCGCCGGCATCCAGATGCCGCAGGTGCTCGGGCTGATCCAGCAGCTCTTCCAGGGCAAGGAACGCGGTCGGGCGTTCGGCTTCTTCGGCGCCATCATCGGCGTCAGCACCGCCTTCGGCCCGACCCTCGGCGGTCTGCTGATCGCGATCGGCGGCCCGGAGGACGGTTGGCGCCTGCTGTTCTGGATGAACATCCCGCTCGGCCTGATCGCCATCTTCTTCGCGCTCAAGCTGCTGCCGAAGACCCGGACGGCCTCGAACGGCCACAACGAGCTCGACCTGTTCGGCATCGTGCTGCTCGGGCTGACGATCTTCACGCTCATGCTGCCGTTCGTGCTCACCACCGGGCAGGGCGACGACCCTCTGCGATGGCTGTTCTTGATCGGCTTCGTCGGGTTCGGCGCCGCGTTCGTGTGGTGGGAGCAGCGCTACAAGGCGAAGGGCAAGTCGCCGGTCGTGCACTTCAGCCTGTTCTCGCTGGCCTCGTACCGCAACGGCACGCTGATCGCCACGGTGTACTTCTGTGCCCTGCCCGCGACGTTCCTGCTGACGACGCTCTACCTGCAGCAGGGGCTCGGCCTCGAACCCGTCTACGCCGGCATGGTGACCATCCCCTTCGCGCTGACCAGCGCCGTCGCCGCGTTCTACGGCGGACGCCTCGTCGACCGCCTCGGCCGTAGCCTGGTCGTGCTCGGTCTCGTCCTGGTCGCGGTGGGCTTCGTCGCCCTGCTGCTCGCCGCCGTGCTCACGCCCCGCGAGATCACGCCGTACGCCATGGGCGTCGGCATGCTGATCGCCGGCACCGGAGGTGGCTTCGTCATCTCGCCGAACCAGACGCTGACCCTCGCCGAGGTACCCGTCGAGATGGGCGGCGTCGCCGGCTCGATGGGGCAGGTCGGGCAGCGCGCCGGCACGGCCATCGGCACGGCGGCGGCGGTCTCGACGTTCTACTCGGTCATCGCCGGAGCCGGGGGAGCCGCCGGGTCGGACCTCGGCGTCTACCACGAGGCCTACCGCAACGGCTTCTTCGTCACGATCGCCCTCGTGGCCGTGGCGCTCGTGCTCGGGCTGATGGACCTGCGTGCCCGCAAGAAGGGGCGCGTGGGCCAGGCGGCCGAGGCGTCGTAGGCGAGGGGCCCGCGCAGGTGGGCCGCGCCTCCCGGGTGTGCGGCGACCGGTGCGTCAGAGGCGGGCGAACGCCTCGACGACGTAGCTCGTGACGTCGACCTGGCGGGTGCCGGGCAGCGTGATCGAGGCGGGGTCGACCGACCCGGTGGCCGTGCTGGTCGTGGCGGAGACGGTGGCGGCGGGCGTGACGAACATGGAGGGCCTCTCGGTCGGCGGGTGGGGCGGTCGGTGGGGGCTGTTGCCGAGGCCCGCCGCCCGTGACAGGGACACGGGCGGCGGAGCCCCTGACGTCCCTGCCCGAGCTGCTCGGTGCCCCTGGCGGGGCCGGTGACGTCGTGCGACCAGTCAAGCCGTCCGGACGTTGCGTGAACATGAGCGCAGGGCTGAGCTGCCCTCCGTCGCAGGGATGAACCTCGACCGCCGTCATCCCGCCACGAAGTACACGAGCCGCCACGTTTTTGGGTGGCGGCTCGTGTACGTCGTGGCGGCGTGAGCTCGACGTCGGTTCAGGCAGGAGGCGCGGCCACGATCCCGAGGACGGTCTCGTGCAGCAGACCGTTCGTCGCCATCGCCGTGCCGTGCCACGGGCCCGGCCGGCCGTCGGCGCTCGTGAAGCGACCGCCGGCCTCCTCGACGACGACCGCCACGGCCGCCATGTCGTACGGCTGCAGGTCGAACTCGCCCGCGACGTCGACCGCGCCCTCGGCGACGAGCATGTACGACCAGAAGTCGCCGTAGGCGCGGGTCCGCCACACCTTGCTCGTCAGGTCGAGCAGCTGCGGCAGGCGCCCGGCGTCGATCCAGTAGTCCAGCCCGTTGAAGCTCAGCGAGGCGTCGGCCAGGTCGCGCACGCCCGAGACGCGCAGCGGCCCCTCGTGCTCGGTCGAGAACGCCCCGCCGCCCTGGGTCGCCCACCAGCGTCGCCCCAGCGCCGGGGCGCTCACCACGCCGACCACGGGCACCCCGTCGACGACGAGCGAGATCAGCGCCGCCCAGACCGGCACCCCGCGCAGGAAGTTCGCGGTGCCGTCGATCGGGTCGACGACCCACTGGCGGTGCGACGGGGCGTCGTGGCCGTACTCCTCGCCGTAGAAGGTGTCGTCGGGACGGGCGGCGGCGACCCGCTCACGGATCGCCCGCTCGACGGCCTGGTCGGCGTCGGTCACGTGCGAGCGATCGGGCTTTAGCGACACGTGCAGGTCGGCCGAGCGGTAGCGCTCGGTGCTGATCGCGTCGGCCAGGTCGGCCAGCTCGAGCGCGAGCGCCAGGTCGTCGGCCAAGGCCGCCGCCCCCGCCGGGTCGGCCGCCGCGGTGCGGGCGCCCGTCGTCGTCGGGTCGGCCGCCGGGGTGCGGACGCCCGTCGTCGTCGGGTCGGATTCGGATTCGGATTCGGACGAGGAGGCGCGGGTCGGCTCGGCAGCATCGGTCACCCCGTCAGCGTACCCAGCCCGCCCTGCCCAGCCCGCCCTGCCCGCCCGCCCTGCCCGTCCGCCCTGCCCCGTCTGCCCTGCCCGTCCGCCCTGCCCGCCCGCTCTGCCCGTCCGCGGCCCGCCCGCGAGCCCGGCCCGCGCCTCCTGACCCACCGCGCCGCGTTTCGTGCACGGCACCGCGACTAGTCCCGGTGTGCCGCACGAACTGCGGTGCGACGCATTCGGCGCCGCGGAGCCGCGCACGGCACGGACCCGCATCTCCCGGCAGGGGCGGGCCCACCGAACGTCATCGCACCGCGTTTCGTGCACGGCGCCGCGACTAGTCCCGGTGTGCTGCACGAAACACGGCGCGATGCCGCACGGCCGGCCACGGCACGGAGCGGCCGGGGGCGGCGCGACGCAGCAGCGCGCTAGCCGCGCTCGTCGCTGCGCGCGTCGTCGGCGGCGGCCGCCAGGTCGCGTCCGCTCACGCCGCCCTTGGACGCGAGCAACGACTGCAACGACTCGAGCCGCTCGCGGCCGACGTCGCCGAGCTCGCCGGCCTCGATGCGGTCGACGATCTCCCAGTCGTGGGCCTCGGCGAGCGGGATGCCGTCGGCCGGCTCGCCCTCGGCGGGGATCGCGTGTGCCGCGAACGACTTGAGGATGTTCTCGGGGTCGACGTGCCCGAGGCCGAACGAACGGACGCCCGGGGTGTCGACGATCCAGCCGCCGGTGGGCACCTTGAACGAGACGGTCGACGACGAGGTGTGCCGCCCGCGTCCGGTCACGGCGTTGACCACGCCCACCTCGCGCCGCGACCCGGTCAGGGCGTTGACGAGCGTCGACTTGCCGACGCCCGAGTGCCCGACGGTGACGGTCACGTGGCCGTCGAGGACCCCGCGCAGCTCGTCGAGCGCGGGCGAGACCCGCCCGCCCGGCGCGACCTCGTCGAACGAGGTCGACGTCGTGGTGACGATGCGCAGGTCGAAGCACGAGAAGTGCGCCGCGAACGGCGCCGGGTCGGCGAGGTCGGTCTTCGTGATGCAGAGGATCGGCTCGACCCCGGCGTCGAACGCCGCCACCATGTAGCGGTCGACCAGGCGCGGTCGGGGCTCGGGGTCGGCGGCCGCCACGACGATCAGCATCTGGTCGGCGTTGGCGACGATGACCCGCTCGACCGCGTCGCTGTCGTCGGCGCTGCGGCGCAGCAGGGTCGAGCGCTCGTGCACCTTGACGATGCGGGCGAGCGAACCCTCGGAGCCGCTCGTGTCGCCGACGACGCCCACGCGGTCGCCCGTGACGACGCTCTTCTTGCCCAACTCGCGGGCCCGGGCCGTCGTGATCTCGCGCTCGTCAGGGGTGCCGGCGTCCATCAGCACGCCGTACCGGCCACGGTCGACCGTCCAGACGACGCCCTCTTCCGCGTTCGCGTAGGCCGGCCGTTGCTTCGTGCGCGGCTTGTTGCCCTTCGGGTTCGGGCGCACCCGCACCGAGCTCTCGTCGTACTGGGCGTAGTCGCCCTCGTCGTCGGCCTCGTCGCCGTCGGTCCACCAGCTCATCGTGCCCCGCACCCGCTCGTCGTCATGGGCCCGGATGCCTAGAGGAACCCGAGCAGGTCGATGTCGGCGGGGCTCTCGTGCACGGCCCGGCCGAGCATCTCGTCCCACAGCTCGACGAACTGCGGCAGCGTCTTCGCGACGACGCGCACGTCGTCGAGCTCGACGCCCTCGACCGCGAGCCCGATGATCGCGGCGGCCGTGGCCATCCGGTGGTCCTCGTAGGTGCGCCACTGGCCGGCGTGCAGCGGGGACGGCTCGAGGCGCAGGCCGTCCTCGAGTTCGGTCACCGCGCCTCCCAGGGCGTTGATCTCGGCGGCGAGGGCCGCGAGCCGGTCGGTCTCGTGCCCGCGGAGGTGGCCGATGCCGGTGATCGTGCTGGGGCCCGAGGCGAGGGCGGCCAGCGCGACGAGGGCGGGTGCGAGCTCGCCCCCACGCGACAGGTCGACGTCGACGCCGGGCAGCGAGCCCCCGCCGATCAGGCCGACCCCGCCGTCGACGGTCAGGGTGTCGCCGTCGAGCGTGACGGTCGCACCCCAGAGGGGCAGCAGGTCGATCAGGTCGGCCCCGACCTGGGTCGTCTCGGCGGGCCAGTGCGCGATCGACACCGTGCCGCCGGCGACGAGGGCCGCCACGAGGAACGGCGCCGCGTTCGACAGGTCGGGCTCGATGACGACCTCGCGGCCCTGGATCGGCGTCGGCGGCACGACCCAGACGCCGGTCGACGGCGACTCGACCTCGACACCGCGCCGGGCGAGGGCGTCGATCGTCATCTCGATGTGGGGCAGGCTCGGCAGGCGGTCGCCGCTGTGGGTGAGCGTCAGCCCGCGCTCGAACCGCGGGGCCGAGAGCAGCAGGCCCGAGACGAACTGGCTCGAGGCCGACGCGTCGATCTCGACGTCGCCGCCGTCGACCTCGCCCGTGCCGTAGAGGCTGAAGGGCAGGGAGTCCCGTCCGTCGTCGTTCACCTCGACGCCCAACGCCCGGAGGGCCTCGATCGTCGTACGCATCGGACGCTTGCGGGCGCTGGCGTCGCCGTCGAACGTGACCGGGCCGAGCGCCAGGGCCGCGACCGGGGGCAGGAAACGCATGACGGTACCGGCGAGCCCGCAGTCGACGGTCGCGCCGCCCTGCAGCTCGCCGGGGGTGACGACGAGGTCGGGGCCGAAGGGGGAGTCGGCCGGCGTCTCGGTGACGGTCGTGCCGAGCGCCCGCAGCGCCTCGACCATGAGAGCCGTGTCGCGCGAGTGCAGCGGGAGGCGCAGCGTCGACGGCGACGAGGCCAGCGCCGAGAGCACCAGCTCGCGGTTCGTCAGCGACTTCGAGCCCGGCAGGGCCGTGGAGGCGCACAGGGGGCCGGAGGCGGTGGGCGCGACCCAGCGCCCCTCGTCGACCTCGGGAACCTTGCCGTCGCCGTAGGGAGAGAACTCGGGCCCGGAATACCTGTACACCTGCATCGGTTCACCACAGTAATGCAGCGAGAACCTGGAGGACCTGTGCCTGTCGCACTTGCACCGAGGGAAATCACCGTCGCCGAACTAGAATCGGCCCTGATGAGCACCCCCGAGGGCCACGAGCCCACACCGACCACGACCGACGTCGAACCGACCGAGGCCGACGTCGACGCAGCCCTCGAGGCCGTCGACGCCGACGTCGAGAAGCGCGCGATGTTCGAAGAGCAGGCCCTGCCGTTCATGGACCAGCTCTACGCCGCGGCCATGCGCATGACGCGCAACCCGGCCGACGCGTCCGACCTCGTGCAAGAGACCTTCGTCAAGGCGTACGCGGCTTTCGCGCAGTTCCAGCAGGGCACCAACCTCAAGGCCTGGCTCTACCGCATCCAGACCAACACGTTCATCAACACGTACCGCAAGAAGCAGCGCGACCCTTACCAGGGCACGATCGACGAGCTCGAGGACTGGCAGATGGGCGGCGCCGAGTCGGCGACCCGCGCCTCCGGCTCGACGCGCTCGGCCGAGGCCGAGGCGATCGACCACCTGCCCGACAGCGCCGTGAAGGACGCCCTGCAGAAGGTCCCCGAGGACTTCCGCATGGCCGTCTACTTCGCGGACGTCGAAGGCTTCTCGTACCAAGAGATCGCCGACATCATGAAGACCCCCGTGGGCACCGTGATGAGCCGCCTCCACCGTGGCCGTCGCCTGCTCCGTGAACTCCTCGCCGACTACGCACGCGATCGCGGCATCGCCGTGCCCGTCGGCTCGTCGAAGGGCGGAAAGAAATGACCGACTGTGGTTGCACCAAGGCCAAGGCAGAGCTCGAAGAGTACCTGCACGACGAACTGTGTCGCGAGGACGCGGCCGACATCCGCGAGCACATGGCGAACTGCGTCGACTGCGAGGGCGAGCACAAGGTCGGCGTCGTGCTGACCGAGGCCGTCCAGCGCGCCTGCCGTGAGACCGCGCCCGAAGACCTGCGCGCCACCGTGCTCGCCCGGTTGCGCGAGCTGCAGTCCGCACACCGCTGAGACGGTCGTGGCGTCGGTGACCGGCGCCGCGCCTCCTCGATGAGACCCTGGGTGACGCACGACGCCCGCCGCGACCCCTCGATCGAGGAGGCGCGGCGGGCGTCGTCACGTCAGCGTCCGGCGGCGAAGTGCTCGCGCACCTTTGCTGCATCGAGGGCCGTGGCGTAGACGCGGGCCGTGTCGAGGTCGCCCACGAAGCGGAACGACGCGGGCTGGAACGGCCAGCCGTCGAGCGACTCGCGGCTGACCCGCCACGACCCCACGTAGGACTGCAGGGTCGTGGCGTCGCTCCGGCCGGCCTGCTTCTCTCCGTCGAGGTACAGGTCGAGGGCCCCCGGACGGAAACTGCCGACGGCGTGGTGCCACCGACCGTCGGCGACGCCGGTCGTGACACTCATCTCCGTGACAAGCCGACCTGGTCGGGTCGGTGCGCCCCTCGGGCTGCTGCTGCGCTAGCGTCGGGGCATGACCGCTCCGGTGCAGCCCCTCGGCATCCCGACCGCCAGCGACCTCGACGACCTGGTGTCGTTGATCGGCCTGCTCGGCTACTCGCTCGACTCCGACGTCCTCTCGGCCCGACTCGACCGTCTGACGTCGGAGTCCGGCTACGAGACCTGGGTCGTCCGCGACGCCGACGAGCGCATCACCGCCGTGGCCGGGGCGCACCTGCGCTGGGCCTACAACGACGACGCGCCCACGGCCGAGCTCTTGCTGCTGGTGGTCTCGGACCGTGCCCGTCGTGACGGAGTCGGGTCGCACCTCCTGGGTCACGTCGAGGCCTGGGCGCGCGGCCACCGTGCGCGCGTCCTCAACGCCGTCTCGGCCGCTGCGACCGACTCGGCGAACCGCTTCTACCGCAAGCGCGGCTACCACGAGGCCGGCGTCCGCTATTCGAAGCTGATCTGACCGCCCCCGCGAGGCGGCTCCTGCCGCATCGTGTGCGCGTCGGTCGGTTCGTCGAACGGCGTGACACCTGCTCGGCATCGGTTCGGCCTGGCCCGCGCCAGTGAGCCCGCGCGGTGAGCCTGCGCAGTTAGCCCGCTTAATGAGGCTGCGCGGTTAGCCCGCTTGGTGAGGCTGCGCGGTGAGCCTGCGCGCTGTGCCTGCGCGGTGAGCCCGCGCGGTCGCGCTGCCCACCTAACTGGTCGGCAACTCAGGACATCCGCCCCCTCAAGGGCCTCGGGCGGGGCCTGTGCCGGCTCGCGACGAAGGCCGCGGTGCCCCGCTCGCTCGTCGGCGACTCAGGACATCCGCCCGCCTGAGGCTCCCCGCGACGATTCGAGTCGGTCGTTCTCCTGACTCGCCGACGTCGTCGCGACCGCCGTGTGCCTCTGACGCGCGAGCCCGCCGGGCCGTTCGCGGACGTCAGGTCGGGTTGCCCGACGCGGGCGGTCGTGGTCGGCGACTCAGGAGATCGGCGCGCTCGCGGCGCGCAGGTGCCCGAGATGCGGCAGGACTCCTGAGTTGCCGACCTTGGTCGGGGCCGGGGCGAGGGGCTCGGGGCGAAGGGCCCGGGGCCGGGGCGAGGGGCTCGGGGCGAGGGCGGGCCCGGGGAAGCCGACTCAGGGGGAGTGCGGATGCGAGCTGACGTGCTCGGTCGAGCTGGGCAACTCAGGAGATCGGCTCACTCGCGGAGCGTAGGCGCAACTGAGGCTGCAGAACTCCGGAGTTGCCGGAACCCGAGTCGGGTCCGGGTGGGCGCGGGGCGCGGGGAGCAGGGACGCGAGGCGGGGCAGACGACCGTGGCCGCGCCTCCTGGAGGAGGCGCGGCCACGGTCGCGAGCGGAGGCGAGCGTCTAGAAGTCGAGCGCCTCGGCGATCAGGGCCGCCTGCTGGACGGCGCTGGCCTTGTTCGACCCGGCGGCCGGCGACGCCGACGCGGGACGCGACGCGACGCGGATCTGCCGGTCGAGGTGCTTCTGCAGCTCGAGCACCACGAACGGCCAGGCGCCCTGGTTCTCTGGTTCTTCCTGGGCCCAGACGAGCTCGGCCGAGGGGTAGCGGTCGAGCACCTCCGTGATGCGCTCGAGCGGCAGCGGGTAGAGCTGCTCGAGGCGGACCAGCGCGACGTCGTTCTGCACGCCCCGCTTGTCGAGCTCGGTGGCCAGGTCGTAGTGGATCTTGCCGCTGTGCAGCACGACGCGCTTCGTCGACCCGGGCTCGGTGACCCGGGTGCAGTCGAGCACCGGCTCGAAGCGACCCGACGTGAACGCGTCGACGCCGCTGGTCGCACCGCGCAGCCGCAGCATGGCCTTCGGGGTGAAGACCACGAGCGGACGGCGGGGCCGGGCGTAGGCCTGGCGCCGCAGCAGGTGGAAGTACGACGCCGGCGTGGACGGTCGGGCGATCGTCATGTTGTCTTCCGCGCAGAGCTGCAGGAAGCGTTCCATGCGTGCGGACGAGTGGTCGGGGCCCTGGCCCTCGTAGCCGTGGGGCAGCAGCAGCACGACGCTCGACCGCTGGCCCCATTTCTGCTCGGCCGACGAGATGAACTCGTCGATGACCGTCTGGGCGCCGTTGCTGAAGTCGCCGAACTGGGCCTCCCACAGCACGAGCGCGTCGGCCCGCTCGACCGAGTAGCCGTACTCGAAGGCCATGGCGGCGTACTCGCTGAGCAGCGAGTCGTAGATCCAGAGCTTCGCCTGGTTGTCGGCGATGTTCTGCAGGGGCAGCCACTCCTGGCCGTTCTCACGGTCGTGGAGCACCGAGTGCCGCTGGACGAAGGTGCCACGCCGGCTGTCCTGCCCCGCGAGCCGGACGGGCGTGCCCTCGGTGAGCAGCGATCCGAACGCGAGCAGCTCGGCGAAGGCCCAGTCGATGCCCCCGTTGCGACTCATGTCGACGCGCTTCTTGAGCAGCTGCTGCAGCTTCGGGTGCACCGAGAACTCGGCCGGCGGGTTGTCGTGGGCGTCGCCGATGTCGTGCACGAGTTCGAGCGGGACGCCGGTGCTCTCGGGCTCGCCGCGCGCGTCGTCCTGCTGGGCGACGGGTCGCTCGAGGTCGGCGACGTCCCCGTCGTCGCTCGTGACGACGGGGATCGACCCCGTCTGGGCCGCGTGCGTCTCGGCGAAGGCACGCTCGAGGCGGTCCTGGAAGTCGCGGTGGGCACCGTCGTACTCGTCTTGCGTGATGTCGCCGCGACCGACGAGGGCCTCGGTGTAGAGCGTGCGCACCGAGCGCTTCTGCTCGATGAGGTTGTACATCAGCGGCTGGGTCATCGACGGGTCGTCGCCCTCGTTGTGACCGCGACGGCGGTAGCAGACGAGGTCGATGACGATGTCGCGCTTGAACTGCTGACGGTAGGCGAAGGCGAGCTCGGCGACGCGGGCCACGGCCTCGGGGTCGTCGCCGTTCACGTGGAAGATCGGTGCCTGGATCGTCTTGGCCACGTCGGTCGAGTAGACCGAGGTGCGCGACTCGGACGGCGGCGTCGTGAACCCGACCTGGTTGTTGATGACGATGTGGATCGTGCCGCCGACGCGGTAGCCGCGCAGCTGCGACATCTGCAGGGTCTCGACGACCACGCCCTGACCGGCCATGGCCGCGTCGCCGTGGATCAGGATCGGCAGCGTGCCGAACACGCCCGCGGCACCTCGGTCCTGCTTGGCGCGCACGATGCCCTCGAGCACGCCGTCGCCGGCCTCGAGGTGCGAGGGGTTCGCGGCGAGGTAGACGGGGATCGTCTCGCCCACGGCGCTCGTGAACTCGCCCTCGGTGCCGAGGTGGTACTTGACGTCGCCCGAGCCCTGCACGGTCTTGGGGTCCTGGGTGCCTTCGAACTCGCGGAAGATCTGGCCGTACGTCTTGCCGGCGATGTTCGTCAGCACGTTCAGGCGGCCGCGGTGGGCCATGCCGATCGCGACCTCGTCGAGGCCCTCGCGGGCGGCGTGCTGCATGACGGTGTCGAGCAGCGAGATCGTCGACTCGCCCCCCTCGAGGCTGAAGCGCTTCTGCCCGACGTACTTGGTCTGCAGGAAGGTCTCGAAGGCCTCGGCCTCGTTGAGCTTCGCGAGGATGCGCATCTGCTCGTCGTGCGACGGCTTCGTGTACGGCACCTCGAGGTGGTCCTGGATCCAGGTGCGCTGGGCGGGGTCCTGGATGTGCATGTACTCGACGCCGATGGTGCGGCAGTACGAGTCGCGCAGGATGCCGAGGATGTCGCGCAGCAGGGCGTGCGTCCGGCCGCCGAGGCCGCCGGTGACGAACTCGCGGTCGAGGTCCCAGAAGGTGAGGCCGTGGCTCTCGATCGCCAGGTCGGGGTGCGTGCGCTGGCGGTACTCGAGCGGGTCGATGTCGGCCATCAGGTGGCCGCGCACGCGGTAGCTGTTGATCAGCTCTTGGACGCGGGCCGTCTTGCTGACGCGCTCGGCCAGGTTGACGTTGATGTCGGCGTTCCAGTGGATCGGCTCGTACGGGATGCGCAACGCGGCGAAGATGTCCTCGTAGAAGCCGCGCTGCCCGATCAGCAGCTCGTGCACCTTCTTGAGGAACTCGCCCGAGCCGGCGCCCTGGATGACCCGGTGGTCGTAGGTGCTGGTGAGGGTGATGGTCTTGCCGATGCCGAGCTCGACGAGCGTCTTCGACGCCGACCCCTGGAACTCCGCCGGGTAGTCGAGCGCGCCGGCGCCGATGATCGCACCTGCACCCTTCATGAGTCGCGGCACGCTGTGCACGGTGCCGATGCCGCCCGGGTTGGTCAGCGAGATCGTGTTGCCCTGGAAGTCGGCGGCGGCGAGCTTGTTGTCGCGGGCCCGCTTGACGATGTCCTCGTAGGCCGTCAGGAACTCGCCGAAGTGCATCTCCTCGGCCTTCTTGATGCCGGGCACGAGCAGGGCCCGGGTGCCGTCGGGCTTGGGGATGTCGATGGCCAGGCCGAGGTTGACGTGCGCGGGCGTGACGATCGACGGCTTGCCGTCGACCTCGTCGTAGAAGACGTTCTGGCTGGGGAACTCCTTCAGGGCCTGGACCAACGCCCACCCGATGAGGTGGGTGAACGAGACCTTGCCGCCGCGGGCGCGCTTGAGGTGGTTGTTGATGACGATGCGGTTGTCGATCATGAGCTTCGCCGGGATCGTGCGCACGCTCGTGGCGGTGGGCACGCTCAGGCTGGCGTCCATGTTCGTCGCGAGCGACTTGGCCATGCCCCGCAGCGGTGCGACGACGGCCTCGGCCTCGGGCGTGGGCTGCTCGCCGGGCGTCGCGGGCTTGGCCTTCGCCTTGTCGGGCACCTGGGCCGGGATCGGCTTGGCCGACGGCTCGACCGAGGTCGTGCGGGCGGCGGACTTCTGGCCGCTGGGTGCGGACGCCGCCGCCGGGGCGGCGGGAGCGTCGGCGGGCGCAGGAGGCGCGGGTGCGGTCTCGACGGACGGTGCGGCCGGCGACGTCGGAGCGGCCCCGCCCTCGGCCGGCGTGTAGGCCTCGAGGATCGGCCACCACGACTCGTCGACCGAGTGCTTGTCGACCACCCACTGCTCGTAGAGCTCGTCGACGAGCCATTCGTTGGCCCCGAACTCCGCCGCAGCGCCGTCGTCAGTTGTACCGGTCACGTGGCTTGACACAGCCGATCGCCCACTCTCCGTTGATTGTTGATCAGTGCGTGGGCGGCGACGCCCACCTGGCCCAGCTTAAGCGCAAACGGCCGGACGGCGGCGGGACGACTCACAGGGATTACCGTGGACCCATGCGGTTCTACGAGACGACCCCCACGCACGATCTGACCTACTCCGACGTGTTCCTCGTCCCGAGCCGGTCGTCGATCACCAGCCGGCTCGACGTGTCCCTCGCGCCGGGTGACGGCACCGGGGCCACGATCCCGATCGTCTCGGCCAACATGAACTCGGTCACGGGGCCCCGCCTCGCGGCCACCCTGGCCCGGCGGGGCGGCCTCGGCGTCCTGCCGCAGGACATGCACCTGCAAGACCTCGACGCCGCGATCCGCTGGGTCAAGGCCCAGCCCGTGGACTACGACACGCCGTACTCGCTCGACGCGGGGCAGACCGTGGAGCAGGCGCTCTCGGTGGTCCCCGCCGTCGAGGGCCACGGCATCGTCCTGCACGACGGCACCGGGGCCTACCTCGGCTGCATCGCCACCTCGCGCCTCGCCACCGCCCCGCGCGACGCCGTGCTGGGCGACCTGCTGCACGGGGCCCTCACCTCGCTCGACGCCGACGACGTCGACGATCCGCGCGACGCGTTCGACCGCATGGTGGCCGCCGACATCCACTTCGCCCCCGTGCTGCGTCACGGCCGGGTCGTCGGCACGGTCAGCCGCAAGAGCGCCCTGCGGTCGACGATCTACCGGCCCGCCGTCGACGGGGACGGCCGGTTGCGCATCGCGGCGGCCGTCGGCATCAACGGCGACGTGGCCGGCAAGGCGAAGGCCCTCGCCGCGGCCGGCGTCGACGTGCTCGTCATCGACACCGCGCACGGAGACCAGGACGGCATGATCCGCGCCGTGCAGACGGTCTCGAGCCTCGACCTCGGCCTGCCGATCGTCGCGGGCAACGTCGTCACCGAAGAGGCCGTCCGGCACCTCGTCGCCGCCGGGGCCTCCATCGTCAAGGTCGGCGTCGGGCCGGGTGCGATGTGCACCACCCGCATGATGACCGCCGTGGGTCGCCCCCAGTTCTCGGCGGTGCTCGAGACGGCCGCCACGGCGCGAGCCCTCGGCGCCCACGTCTGGGCCGACGGCGGCGTGCGCTACCCCCGCGACGTGGCCCTCGCGCTCGCGGCCGGGGCGTCGTCGGTGATGATCGGCTCGTGGTTCGCCGGCACCATCGAGGCCCCCGGCGAGCTCGCGAGCGACGAGCGCGGCCTCTACAAGGAGAGCTGGGGCATGGCCTCGACGAAAGCCGTCCGCGGTCGCTTCGAACGTCTCGACCCGTACGAGCTCGCCCGCAAGACCCTCTTCGCCGAGGGCATCTCGTCGTCGAAGATCTACCTCGACCCGCTGCGGCCGGGCGTGGAGGACCTGCTCGACATGATCACGTCGGGCGTCCGCAGCTCGTTCACCTACGCCGGGGCGACGACCGTCGCCGAGTTCGCCGAGCGGGCCCTGGTCGGCGTGCAGTCGGCGGCGGGCTACGAAGAGGGCAAGGCGCTGCCGGTCAGCTGGTGACGGCCCTCCGGGCCGGACGATCCGGGCCGCACGCCGCCGTCGGGCGAAGCCGCCCGACGAGAACGGTGCACGTGCCGTAAGATCACCCGTCTATGGATGACCCTCCGTCTCAGACGACCGCGCCCTCGCACCATCGCTCGCCGCGCCTCCTCACCACGGGCACCACGACCGTCGACCGGGGCGGGTGCAGCTCGTGAACGAGTGGCTGCTGCTCGCGTTCGGCCTGCTGCTCACCGTCGGCACCGGGCTCTTCGTAGCCAGCGAGTTCTCGCTGGTCAACCTCGACCGGTCCGACCTCGAGGCCCGGCAGTCGCGGGGTGAGAAGGGGCTCGCGCCCACCATCGGTGCGCTCCGCATCACGTCGACGCACCTGTCGAGCGCCCAGCTCGGCATCACGTTGACCACCCTGTTGACGGGCTACACGATGGAGCCCGCGATCTCGCGGCTCATCTCACCGCCGCTGACGGCGGTCGGCGTGCCCGAGGGCGTCGTCGGCGTCGGGGCACCGATCGTGTCGATCGTCGTGGCCACCCTGCTGTCGATGATCGTCGGCGAGCTCGTGCCCAAGAACTTCGCGCTGGCGCTGCCGCTGAAGACCGCCAAGCTGGTGATCCCGTTCCAGGTGCTCTTCACCACGGTCTTCAAGCCCGCGGTCGCCCTGCTCAACAACACCGCCAACGCGGTGCTCCGGGCCATGGGCATCGAGCCGAAGGAGGAGCTGTCGGGCGCCCGCACGGCCGAAGAGCTCTCGTCGCTCGTGCGCCGGTCGGCGACCGAGGGCAGCCTCGACCGCGACACGGCCACCCTGCTCGCCCGGACGCTCGTCTTCAGCGACCACACGGCGTCCGACGTCATGACGCCCAGGCCCCGACTGTCGACCGTGTCGCGCGGCGACTCGGCCGAGACGGTCCTCGAGCTGGCCCGCCGCACCGGGTACTCGCGGTTCCCGGTGACGGACGACGGGATCGACGACGTCGTGGGCCTCGTCCACGTCAAGCAGGCGGTCTCGGTGCCCCGCGAGAAGCGGGCCGACGTGCCCGTCTCCGCGTTGCTGACCGACGCTGTGCGCGTTCCGGAGACCATGACGCTCGACAACCTGCTCGGCGAGGTCCGGGGCCGGGGTTACCAGATGGCCGTCGTGGTCGACGAGTACGGCGGCACGGCCGGCGTCGTCACGCTCGAGGACCTCATCGAAGAGCTGGTCGGCGAGGTCAGCGACGAGCACGACCGCAGTCGGGTCGACGTCGTGCGGTCGCGCAACTGGCTGACCTTCCCCGGCTTGCTGCGCCCCGACGAGCTGCTCGAGCGGGCCTCGGTCAAGGTGCCGGAGGACGGCCCCTACGAGACCGTCGGCGGATGGCTGATGAGCGAGCTCGGGCGTCTGCCGAAGGTCGGCGACGTGGTCGAGACCGACGACGGCGCCTTCCGCGTCGAGCGGCTCGACGGGCGCCGCATCGACCGCATCCGCTTCACGCCCACGCCCGACGAGGTGGCCGAGGCCCCCACGGTCGAGCCCGGGCGTCGAGACGGACGCGACGAGCGCGACCGGTCCGGCCGCCGTGACCCGAAGGTCCTGCCCTCGACGGTGCGCACCGGCGTCGAGGACGACCGGCGTGCCGTCCGCACGAAGGAGGTGACCCGATGAGCAGCGACTGGTGGGGCATCGTCTGGCTGGTCGTGCTGCTGGCGGGCAACGCGTTCTTCGTCGCCGCCGAGTTCGCCGTCATCTCGGCCCGCCGCTCTCAGATCGAACCGAAGGCCGAGGCCGGCAGCCGCGCGGCGAAGACCACGCTGTGGGCCATGGAGCACGCGACGATGATGCTCGCGACGACGCAGCTCGGCATCACGATCTGCTCGCTGCTGATCCTCAACGTGTCCGAGCCGTCGATCCACCACCTGCTCGAGGGCCCCCTCGGCTGGACCGGGCTCAGCCCCGAACTGGTCGGCGTGGTCGGCTTCGTCATCACCCTCGTGCTGGTGTCGTTCCTGCACGTCGTCTTCGGCGAGATGGTGCCGAAGAACATCTCGTTCTCGTTGCCGGACCGGGCGGCCCTGCTGCTGGCGCCGCCGCTCGTCGCGATCGCCCGGGTGCTGCACGTGGTCGTCCTGGCCCTCAACCACTCGGCCAACGCCGTGCTGCGGGCCTTCCGGGTCGAGCCCAAGGACGAGGCGACGAGCGCCTACACGGTCGACGAGGTCGCGACGATCGTGGCGCAGTCCCAGCGCGAGGGCATGCTGACCGACGCGACGGGGACGGTGCGCGCGGCGTTCGAGTTCACCGAGAAGACCGTCGCGCAGACGGCCGTCCCCATGGCCGAACTCGTCACGCTGCCCGAGGACACCACCCCGCACGACGTCGAGCGGGCCGTCGCGCAGCGCGGCTTCTCGCGGTACGTGCTGGTCGACGACGACGGCGACCCCACGGGCTACCTGCACCTCAAGGACGTCATCGACCTCGACGAGGACGAGTTCGCCGACCCGGTCCCGCCGAAGCGCATCCGCCAGCTGATCTCGATCTTCCAGGGCACCGAACTCGAGGACGCCCTGGCGACCATGCGTCGCAGCGGCGTGCACGTGGCGCGCTCGTTCGACGAGTCCGGGGCCACGCGCGGCGTGCTCTTCCTCGAGGACATCCTCGAAGAGCTCATCGGCGAGGTGCAGGACGCGACCCGGCGTCGCTGAGCGAGACCCGACGGACGACGCGACCCGCGCCTCCCGACCCCGAGAGGGTGAGGAGGCGCGGGTCGCGTCGTGAGGGACCGGTACGGCCCGGGGCGGCTCAGCGCACGCGGAACGGCGCCCGCAGGTACTGCGACGGCGTGTAGTCGAGCTCGACGCCGAGCTCGGCCGCGGCGCGCAGCGGGAAGTGCGGGTCGCGGAGGAACTCGCGCGCCATGAGGACGACGTCGGCGCGGCCGCTGGCCACGACCTCGTTCGCCTGCTCGGCCCCGACGATGAGCCCGACGGCGCCGGTCTCGACGCGGCCCCGGTTGCGGACGTGCTCGGCGAAGCGCACCTGGTAGCCGAGGCCCACCGGGATGCTCACGCCGGCGACGAGGCCGCCGGTCGAGATGTCGAACAGGTCGGCTCCGGCGTCGCGCGCCCAGGCAGCGACCGTCGCGGTGTCGTCCTCGTCCCAGCCGCCGTCGGCCCAGTCGGTCGCCGAGAAGCGGACGAGCAGCGGGTACTCGTCGCCGACCTCGGCACGGACGGCCGCCACGACCTCGAGCAGGAACCGCGCACGGTTCTCGAGCGACCCGCCGTACCGGTCGTCGCGCAGGTTGCTGAGCGGCGAGAGGAACTGGTGCAGCAGGTAGCCGTGGGCCGCGTGCAGCTCGATCAGCTCGAAGCCGGCGTCGACCGAGCGACGTGCCGCGACGCGGAACGCCTCGACCAGGCCGCCGACCGCCTCGGTGGTCAGGGCCACCGGCTCGTCGTAGCCCTCGAACGCGACGGCCGAGGGGGCGACGGTGGTCCAGCCGCCCTGGTCGTCCGGCACGGTGCCCTGCGTCTCGCTCCACGGGCGGAAGGTCGACGCCTTGCGCCCCGCGTGCGCCAGCTGGACTCCGGGCACCGCGCCCTGCGAGCGGACGAAGGCGGTGATCGGGCGGAACGCCTCGACCTGCGCGTCGTTCCAGAGGCCCAGGTCCTGCGGCGAGATGCGGCCCTCTGGCGTGACCGACGTGGCCTCGGCGATGACGGCACCGGCGCCTCCTCGGGCGAGCGAGCCCAGGTGGACGAGGTGCCAGTCGGTGGGGACGCCGTCCTCGAGCTCGGCCGAGTACTGGCACATGGGTGCGACCCAGAGCCGGTTGCGGAAGCTCGTGCCGCGCAGGGTGATCGGGTCGAAGAGCCCGACGGAGGCCCCGGAGTCGGCGGAGGTGGTCGTGGGGGCGGGCGTCGTCTGTGCTGCGTTCGTCACGAGGAGGGGATCGCCTTTCGATGGGGAATGATGCGTCCGAGCCAACCGGCTCGGGGTCGATCGTGTTCCCGGCCGACCGGGACCGTCGTCTTCCGGTGGGTGCGACTACGGTCGGGGCGTGACCTCCGACGCACTCTTCACCGAATGGACCCCGTCCGACGCCGCCGGGGGCATCGCCGTGCCCGCCGTCGACGACGACAAGTACAGCCGGGGCGTGCTCGGCGTCGTCACCGGCTCGAGCTCGTACCCGGGCGCCGCCGTGCTCGGCGTCGAGGCCGCGTTGCACACCGGCGTCGGGATGCTGCGCTACCTGGGGCCCTCGCGCGCCTCCGACTTCGTCCTGCACCGTCGGCCCGAGGCCGTCACGAGTCCCGGTCGCGTGCAGGCGTGGCTGCTCGGCTCGGGGGTGGACCCCGACCACCTCGACGACGAGACGCGGGACGGCTTCGCGACCGGCGCCTCCTCGGGGTTGCCGCTCGTGCTCGACGCGGGCGCCTTGTCGCTGCGCGAGCGGGCGACCGGGCCCGTCGTGCTGACGCCGCACTTCCGCGAACTCGCGAAGGCCTCGGGACGCGAGGTCGAGGACGTCGCGGCCGACCCGGCCGACGCCGCCGAACGTGCCGCGGGGGAGTGGGGGTGCACGGTGCTCGTCAAGGGGCACCGCACGTACGTCGCGTCCCCCGGCGGCACCCGCCTGGTCGCCGCCAGCGCCCCGTCGTGGCTCGCGACGGCCGGTGCCGGCGACGCGCTCGGCGGGGTGCTGGGTGCGCTGGTCGCCACCCACCACGACGAGATCGCCGCGGACGAGGAGGCGCTGGCCCGCCTGGCTGCGACGGCCTCGGTCGTCCACGGCCTCGCGGCGTCACGGGCGGGCGCCGGCGGACCGTTCACCGTGCTCGGCCTGGTCGACGCGCTGCCCGCCACGATCGCCGACCTGCTGCGCCGGGGCTGACGCCTCGTCGGACGGGCTCGGAGCGGGTCAGGAGGCGGGGGTCGCCGCCACGAGGAACTCGACCGTGCCCTGGTCCTCGACGCTGACGAAGCCGAGGTCGGGCGCCTCGACGCCGTAGTCCGAGAACGTGACCGGGATCGAGCCGCTCACCTGCACGCCGTCGCCCGAGAGCGCCGCCTGGAGGGGGACGGTGACGGTCTGCGTGACGCCGTGCATCGTGAGCTCGCCCGTGGCGTCGACGCTCGCCACCTCGCCGTCGGACGGCACGGCCGCCTCGATCGGCTGGGTCAGCGTGAAGGTGGCGGTGGGGAACCGGTTCACCTGCATGGCCGTGCCGCGGAAGTAGTCGTCGCGGTTGCCGCTGTCGGTCGCGATCGAGGCCACGTCGACGTCGATGGTCGCGGCCGAGATGCTCGTGCCGTCGACGGTGATGGTGCCCGAGACCTGGTCGGTGCTGCCGACCACGGTCACGTCGGTCCCGTTCAGCACCTCGTCGACGCGGTAGCCGGCCGTGCTGCCGTCGCCGATGCTCCAGTCGCCGGTGAGCTGGCTCGCGTCGAGGGTGCTCGACCCGGGGGTGAGGGCGGCCGTGGGCGCGGCCTCGGGCTCGCCCACGACGAGGTCTCGGTAGAGGACCGGCCCGGCGAAGGCGGCGGTGACGCCCAGCACGACGACGGCGGCGGCGACGCCGAGCCCGATGGTGGTCTTCTTCTTCATGATGGTCGTCCTTCGGAGGGGTCGGCGTGACGCGCGGCGAGTCCACGGGGCTGCCTCGATGGTGACGTGTCACCCTCGCAAAGGCCTGGGAGGCGCGGGTGAGGACGGTGAGCGTCGTTGCGTCCCCGGGTCGACGAGATGCCGCCTCGCCGCCTCGCCGCGTCGCTGCGACGCCGCATCGCTGCGCTGTGCCGCGTCCGCGCCTCAGGGAGCGGTGAAGCGGGTGAGGAACTCGCGGGTGCGGGCCTCGCGGGGCGCCGTGAAGAGCTGGGCGGGCGGGCCCTGCTCGGCGATCCGACCCCGGTCGAGGAACACGACGCGGTCGGCGACGTCGCGGGCGAACGCCATCTCGTGGGTCGCCATGAGGATCGTCGTGCCCACGTCCTTCAGGGTGCGCACGAGGTCGAGCACCTCGCCGACCAGCTCGGGGTCGAGGGCGCTCGTGATCTCGTCGAGCAGCAGCACGGCCGGACGGGGCGCGAGGGCGCGGGCGATCGCGACGCGCTGCTGCTGCCCGCCTGACAGGCGGTCGGGGTAGGCGTCGGCCTTGTCGCCGAGTCCCACCCGGGTGAGCACCTCGAGGGCGCGCTCGTTCGCCGCGGCCCTCGGCTGGCGCAGCACGTGGCGGCTGGCCAGGGCGACGTTGTCGAGCACCGTCAGGTGGGGGAAGAGGTTGAAGTGCTGGAACACCACGCCGATGCGGGCCCGGACCGCGTCGACGAGCACCCGGGGGTCGCTGATGTCGTCCCCGGCGAGCACGATGCGGCCGTCGTCGATCTGCTCGAGTAGGTTCACGGTGCGCAGCAGCGTCGACTTGCCCGAGCCGCTGGCACCGATCAGGGCGACGACCTCGTCCCGGGCGACGTCGAGGTCGATGCCGTCGAGCACCACGGCGTCGCCGAACGACTTGCGGACGCCCTCGAGGCGCAGCACCGTCTCGGGGAGGCCGGCGTCGGGGGCGACGGGCACCGCGCCTCCTGCGGTGGGGTCGGAGACGTTCATACGACGCTGCCCGCCTGTTCGCGACGACGGAGGCGCGCCGACAGCCAGTCGGTCAGCCAGATGGTCGGCAGGGCCAACAGCACGAAGAGCAGCCCGGCGAGGACGTAGGGCGTGAAGTTCGCCGCCGTGGCCGTCTCGATCTGCGCGGCGCGGACCGCGTCGACGGCGCCGAGCACCGAGATGAGACCGACGTCCTTCTGCATCGAGACGAAGTCGTTCATCAGGGCGGGCGTGACCTTGCGGAGCGCCTGGGGGAACACCACGAGACGCAGGGTCTTGGCGTGGCTCAGGCCGAGGGAGCGCGCGGCCAGGCGTTGTGAGGGGTGGACCGCCTCGATGCCGGCGCGGATGACCTCGGAGACGTAGGCCGAGTAGGTGAGGATCAACGCGATCGTGCCCCAGAACTCGGCGGGCAGCCGGGGGATGCCCAGGCCGAGCCCCGGCACGCCGAACCCGACCAGGTACAGGACGATGATCAACGGCATGCCCCGGAACAGGTCGGTGTAGCCGCGGACGAGGGCCCGCACCGGGAAGAACACGGGCCCGCGCAGGGTGCGCGCCGCCGACAGGACGGTGCTGACGACGGCCACGCCGATCGCGGCGACGACCAGCACGCGGACGTTGAGCCAGAGGCCCTCGACCACCCTGGGCCACGCCGAGGCGAACGTGGCGCCGTCGAGGAAGCTGAACTGCACCCGGGACCAGCCGGGTGTGCTCGTGATCGCCCACCACGCGAGCGCGGCGAACGCGATCGTGCTGACGGCGGCGACCACGACCGACCGCGTCGACTGCCGACGCCGGAACGCCCGCCGGCCCAGTTCGAGGTCGCTGACCGCCCCGGGGGCGGCCGCGACCGTGCGAGGGGTTACGACAGCTCTTTCACGTCGTAGTCGGCCAGCCACTGCTTCTGCAGCTCGGCGAGCGTGCCGTCGGCCGTGAGGTCGTCGACGGCCGTCGTGACGTCGGCGGTCAACGAGCTGCCGAGCGGCAGGACGATGCCGAGCTGGTCGCTCGCCCCGTCGGCCGCGGGCAGCTGACCGAGCACGACGCCGCCCTCGACGAAGTAGGTGGCGGTGGGGACGTCGAGCACGATGGCGTCGACCTGGCCGGCCTCGAGGGCGGCCTTCGCGTCGTCGTTCGAGTTGTAGGCCTGCACGCCGCCGTCCGGGTCGATCGCGGTCTCGGCGGCGGTGAAGCTCGTCGTGCCGCTCTGGGCGCCGATGTCGAGACCCTCGAGGTCGGCGATCGACGTCGCATCGGCCGCCGCGGTGCCGGGCAGGGTCACGACCGCCTGGCGCGTCTCGTAGTAGGCGGGCGAGAAGTCGACGGCCTTCTTCCGCTGGTCGGTGATGGAGAACTGCTGGAGGTTCAGGTCGAACGTCTTGGGGCCCGGCGCGATGGCCTCGTCGAAGGTCGTGCGCACCCACACCACGTCGGAGGCGTCGTAGCCGAGCTCGTCGGCGACCGCGTAGGCGACGGCGGCCTCGTAGCCCTTGCCGGACGACGGGTCGTCGTCTTCGACCCAGGGGCTGTACGCGGGCTCACCGGTGGCGACGGTGAGCTTGCCCTCGGAGACCGGGCCGACGGACGACCCCGTGGTGCCCGAGCCCCCGTCGGACGAGCAGGCGGCGAGCGAACCGGCCAGCACGAGGGCGGCGGCGGTCGCGACGAGTCGGAGGGAGGCGGGTCTGCGCATGAGAGGGATCGTAGCGGCGACGGCCGACGTCGTCCGACGCATGACGCCCGGTGTCGGGGCCGACGGCTAGCCTGTGGGCATGCCGACCTCCGCGCCCCGTCCGCCGGCCGGCGTCGGGGTGTCGGCCGACCCCGACGTCCGCCGGTCGAGTTCCCGGCCCGTGGCCGACGGTCGGACCGCGGTCGTCGACCGGGTGAGGTCGCTCGCGGCGTCACCCGTCGTGATCGGCATCGCCTTCGTGCTCGTCCACGCGTGGCTCGTCCGGCTGAACCTCGTCGGCGGCAACCGCACCCTGGGTGACGTCGACGTCGTCTACCGCACCTGGATGCAACAGGGCGTCGGGGGTGGCGACTGGGTGGGAGTCGACCGTCCCTGGGTCTACCCGCTGCTCGCCGCCGTGCCGATGCTGGTCGCCCGGCTCGGCGGCGACGCGGGCTACGGGGCCGTCTGGCTCGTGCTGGTGTCGCTGCTGAACGCCGGTGCCTTCGCCGTGCTGGTCGCCCGGCGGCGGCCCGGGTCGGCGGTCGCGGCCTGGTGGTGGCTGGCGTTCCTCGTCGCCCTCGGGCCGATCGCCCTCGGCCGCATCGACGCCGTCACGGTCCCCATCGCGCTGGTGGGACTGCTCCTCGTCTCGACCCGGCCCTCGCTGGCTTCCGCCCTGCTCACGATCGCGGCCTGGGTCAAGGTCTGGCCCGCCGCCCTCGTGGTGGTCGCCGTCCTCGCCGTGCGTCGTCGGGTCGAGGTCGTCGTGGCCGCCGCGGTGACGACCGCGGTCGTGGCGTCCATCTCGCTCGTGCTCGGCAGCGGGTGGAACGTGGTCGGCTTCGTCGGGCAGCAGGCCGGTCGCGGACTGCAGGTCGAGTCGCCCGCGGCGGTGCTCTGGCTCTGGCGTGCCGCCGCGGGCGTCCCCGGCACCTTCGTCTACTACGACCGGCAGATCCTCACCTACCAGATCGCCGGCGACGGGGTCGGGTTCGCCGCGAAGGCGATGAGCGTCGTCATGGCCGCTGTGGTGCTCGGCGTCGTCCTGCTGGGCCTGCGGGCGGTGCGCCGCGGGGTGACGGCCACGCGCCTCCTCGGCCCCTTGTCGACGGCCGTCGTGGTGGCGCTCATCGTGACCAACAAGGTCGGGTCGCCGCAGTTCGTCGCCTGGCTCGCCGTGCCCGTCGTCGTCGGGCTGGTGCTCGCGCGTTCGGGCGGGCCGAGGTTCGTCGTGCCCGCGGTGCTGGCCGTGGTCGTGGCCGGACTGACGCAGATCGTCTACCCGCTCGAGTACGACGCCCTGCTCGCCGCCCGACCCGATCTCGTCACCGTGGTCACCGTCCGGGCCGTGCTCGAGCTGGGCCTGCTGGCCTGGGCCGCGGTCACGCTCTGGCGTGTCCGGCCGGACGGCGCGAGGATGGACGCATGATCGTCGCGTTCTCCGTCTCGCCCGGTGGTGCCGCCCCCGAGGGCGGACCGTCCGCCGGTTCCGAGCCCGACTCGGTCCACTCGGCGGTCGCCGCCGCGGTCGCCGTCGTCCGGGCCTCCGGGCTGCCGAACCACACCTCGTCGATGTTCACCGAGATCGAGGGCGAGTGGGACGAGGTGATGGCCGTCGTGAAGGCGGCCACCGAGGCGGTCGGCGCCTACGGGTCGCGCGTGTCGCTCGTGCTCAAGGCCGACATCCGGCCGGGGCGCACCGGCGAGCTGACCGGCAAGGTCGAGCGGCTCGAGGCCGCTCTCGACGACGCCTGAGGCCGGCGACCGGCGTGCGTGGCCGGCCGCGAGGCCGGGCTGCGGACCGTCGTCGCTCCCGCCCGCGGGTGACGGGGGATCCACCCGTCCGGGGGGCGACCGCGCGGGCACGATGACTGCAGGGCGCCTCTCGATCGCGCCTCCCGGCGAAGGAGCCCCCGTGAAACGTCCCTCTCTCACCCTGCTCGGGGTGACGGCCCTGGCCGTCCTCGCGGCGACCGTCACCCCTCTCGCGTCGGCGTCGACGCCGGCGTCGGCCGCGACGAGCACGGCGGTGCTCAGCGTCTCGAGCACCAACGATCCCGGCTACCCCGCCGGTCGTCAGCACGCGGCCGTCGGACGGTCCGTGACGATCGGCGTCGCGACGCTGAGCCGCGGCATCACCGTGGTCGGCCCCGAGAGCAAGTCGGGCGCGGGTGACGGCATCCGGATCACCGTCGAGCCCCCTCAGGGCAAGTCCCTCACGGTCGGACGGTACGGTGTCGACTCCCGTTCACAGGACCCCTCCCTCGCCCGTGCCGAACTCGTGGTCGGAAGCGTCAGCCAGTCGTTCATCGGGGACGTCGAGGTCCTGGACCTCGCCGCGGACGCTGCAGGCGCGCTGACGCGCTTTGACGTCGTCTTCCGGAACGGGACGGCGACGCCCTCGTACGCCTTCTTCGGTCAGCTGCGCTTCGGTCAGCCGGGCGACACGGGAGCGGTGCCCACCGCCACGACGATCCAGTACCCGGACACCCCGGTCGGATCGGTGCCCGTGACCACGACGGAGACCATCGTCAACACGGGTTCGGCGCCCGTCACGATGGGTGCCGCCGCCGTGACGTCGGGGACGTCGGGGGACTTCCCGATCACGGCCGACACGTGCAGCCGGACGACCCTGGCCGCGGGCGCGAAGTGCACGTTCACCATCGGTTTCACGCCCACCAAGGCGGGTCCGCGCGCCGGGGTGGTGTCGATCGCCACGGGTGGGGTCACCCGGCGGATCTCGCTCGCGGGTTCCGCTCCGCTCGGCACGACCGGCATCACGTACCGGGGTGACGACTACGTCTCGGGCGGCACGACCCACGCGTTCCCGGACGGCTCGTTCGCCACCGTCGTGGGCCGCAGCTCGTCCGACGGTTACGCCTTCGTCCCGACGCGCCCCTACGGGCTCGACTCGGGCGCCGACACGACCCGCGTCGAGGTGGTCCGCTACGGTGGCGGGCCCCTGCAGGTCGGCACCTTCGACACGAGTGAGGCAACCGGTCCGGCCGAGGGGTCGACCGCGAAGTACGGCCTCTCGGTCTCCGGCTCCGGTCGCGGCTGCGGGTCGTACACGGGGCGTCTGACGGTCTCGTCCTTCGCGGTGGACTCCACGGGCGCCGTGACCTCGGCCCGCCTGTCGTGGACCCTGCGTTGCACCTTCACCCCGGGCACCATGACCGGTTCGCTCAGCTGGCGCGACCGGTCGGACAAGACGGCACCGGCCGCGGTCACGTCGCTGGCGATCGCCACGGCGTCGAGCACCCGCACGGCCACCTGGCGGGCCTCGACCTCGGCGGACGCCGTCGGCACCGTCGTCCGACTCGTGCCGGGAGCCGGCGTCGGCGCCCTCCCGACGAGCGGACTGCCGGTGACCTCGACGGGGGCGACGTCGGCGACCCTGCCCGCCCTCACCTCGGGTCGGCAGTACACGCTGATCGCCTGGTCGGTCGACTCGTCGGGCAACGTCGGGGCGCGGACGGCGACTTCCGTCAAGGGCTGACGAGGGCGCGGCTGCCGCCCGGTCGTTGCGGGGCGGGCGGTCGAATCGATACGATGTGATCGGCAGCACCCACTGTCACGAACCTCTCAACGGCGAGTCCAGGTCGAACATCCCCCTCGATCGACCCCAACGCAAGGCTCCCACGTGACCCACCTCTCCCGCCGTCGTCGCACGGCCGCCCTGATCGCCCTCGCCCTCGGCGGGTTCGGCATCGGCTCGACCGAGTTCGTCGCCATGGGCCTGCTGCCGAACATGGCCGGCGACCTGCTGCCCGGCCTCTACGCCCGCTCGGCCGACGCGGGCATCGCCCAGGCCGGCTGGCTGATCAGCGCCTACGCCCTCGGCGTCGTCGTCGGGGCACCCACGATCGCCGCGATGTCGTCGCACTTCCCGAAGAAGAAACTGCTGCTGGCCCTGCTCGCGGCCTTCACCGTCGGCACCGTCGCCTCGGCCCTGCTGCCGTCGTTCGGCTGGGTGCTGGCCGCCCGCTTCGCCGCGGGCCTGCCGCACGGCGCCTACTTCGGCATCGCGTCGATCGTCGCCGCGTCGATCATGGGGCCCGGCAACCGGGGCAAGGGCGTCGCGCTCGTGCTCAGCGGGCTGACGATCGCGAACGTCGTCGGCGTGCCCTCGATCACCTGGCTCGGCCAGCAGGCCGGCTGGCGCGTCGCCTACCTCGCCGTCGCCCTGATCTTCGCGCTCACCTTCGCCGCCGTCGCCCTCGCCGTCCCGCACCAGGACGGCGACGCGAGCGCCTCGATGAAGCGCGAGCTGCGGGCCTTCAAGCAGCCACAGGTCTGGCTCGTCATGGGCATCGGCGCCATCGGCTTCGGCGGGTTCTTCGCGGTCTACAGCTACATCGCCAACGCCGTCACCGAGGGTGCGGGCGTGGCCGAGGGCGTCGTGCCCTGGGTGCTCGTCACGGTCGGCGTCGGCATGACGATCGGCAACCTGCTCGGCGGCTGGCTGGCCGACCGCTCGCTCAAGCTCGCCATGTACCTCGGCTTCGTCGGGCTGATCGCCGCGCTCTCGGCGTACGCGCTCACCTCGAGCTCGATCGTGGGCATCTTCGTCAGCACGTTCTTCGTCGGCCTCGTCGGGTCGAGCGTCGGCCCGTCGGTGCAGTCCCGCCTCATGGAGGTCGCGGGCGAGAGCCAGGTCATCGGCGCCGCGCTCAACCACTCGGCGATGAACCTCGGCAACAGCTTCGGCGCGTACCTCGGCGGTGCCGTCATCGCGGCCGGCCTCGGCTTCTCCGCCCCGGGCTGGGTCGGCGTCGTGCTCGCCCTCGCCGGCGTCGTCCTGACGATGATCAGCTTCGGCATGCAGCGCGTCGACGACAAGCGCGGCACGGCTCGGGCCACGGCTGCCGAGCGCGAGTCGGTGTCGGCGTAGGACGTCCTCGGGGCGCCCCTCGCGCCTCCCGGGTGCGTGGCGGCATGGCGGCGTGGGCGCAGGTGCAGGCGCCGGCCGGCCGCGTGCGCGGGCGGGGCGGACGACGGACGGCCCGGCTCCCGGGGGAGTCGGGCCGTCGCGCGTGGTTCGCGCCGCGGGTCAGAAGCTGGTCTGGGCCGGCGTGTCGGTCTGCAGCAGGATGCCGTCCTGGATGGCGCGCTTCCGCAGGGCGACCTTGGTGCCCACGTCGTAGCCGGCGACCCGGTACTTCTCGCGGATGCGCTTGAGGTAGCTCTTCGCGGTCTCTTCGCTGATGCCGAGCTGGTACGCGACGGCCTTGACCGGCTCGCCACCGCCGTAGAGCGCCATCACGCGGCGCTCCTGCGCACTGAGCTTCGGCACCCCGCCGACCTCGGCCGCGTTGAGCGCCAGGTCGAGCTCGGCCGAGATGTACGACTCGCCCTTGGCGGCCGAGCGGATCGCCTCGACGATCATCTCGGCGTCCTCGCTCTTGACGAGGTAGCCGAGGGCACCGGCCGCGAGGGCCTCGCGGACGACGTTGGGCTCGGAGTAGGTGCTCATGAGGACCGTCTTGACGCCGGTGGTCTTGAGCGTGTTGATCTTGAGCGAGATCGGGATGCTGTCCTTCAGGTCGAGGTCGAGCAGGACGACGTCGACCGGGAACTCGGGGTGCGTGAGCAGCTCGGGCCAGGACGCGACGGCGGCCACCATCGAGATGTCGCTCGCGGCACCGCGGATCCACTCGCTGAGGGCGCCCAGCAGCATCTTGTGGTCGTCTACGAGGGCGAGGCGGATGCGGTCGTCGTGGTCTGACACGTCGGGACCTTCTTTCAGGACGGTGTGGTGAACATGCTACGGGCGGGGGCGGTGATCGGGGGAGACCACGCGGGGGCTGGTCGGCTCAGGTCTCGGCGGGGTTGTCGACGATGCAGGCGACCGAGATCTTGACGCTCGACTCGTGCGTCGACACGGTGTACTCGCCGGCGCGTTCGAGGGCGTTCCAGGTGGCCGGCGTGACGCGGTTGCGCCGGATGCCCGTCGTCGAGACGACGACCGGCACGCAGACGCTCCGACCGGCGAACGACTGCGAGGCGGCCGTCACCGGCCCGAGGGTCAGCTGGATGGTCGTGCCCGGTGCCCGGCTCTTCGAGTCGCCGAGCAGCAGCCAGACGCCCTGCAGCAGGCCGTCGCGCTGCGGCGGTGCCAACAGGCCGGCCAGCGACGAGGGGTCCACCAGCGTGACCGAGCGCCCGAGGTACTCGGACTCGGTGACCGCGTGGTGCAGCCAGGTCTCGCGTCGGCCCTCGATGAGGTGCAGCCGCAGCTCGGTGGCGAGCGAGGCCGCCTGCGAGGCGACCTTGGGGGAGAGCGGCAACGGGACGTCGCCGTTGGCGACCCCGTCGAGCAGCTTCTCGGCGGCCAGGTCGAGCCGGGCCAGTTCGTCGCTCGCGAGCATGCCGACGGCGAAGCGGGGCTGCGACACGTTGCTCTGGACGAGGACCCGGTCGAGCTCGACCTGCACCATGCGCCGGAACCGGTGCACCGCGAAGGTGGCGATGGCGCTCGGCAGGACCGTGAGGGCCACGACGGCGATCTGCTGGGGCCCCGAGTCGCTCGTGACGGGCGTCGACGCCGCGACCATGACGACGAAGGCCACGAACAGCAGGGCGGTGGCGACGACGACCTCGCGCACGGGCCTCAGGGTGACGATCGGCAGCAGGCCGAAGCCCACGGCGACGCTCGACGTGGCGTAGGCGCCGACGTCGTGCAGGGGCCAGACGGCGACGAAGTCGAGGGCGACGACGACGGCCAGCACGACGCCGATGACGGCGAAGACGCCCGTCGTCAGCCGCTCGCCCCGGACGGTCACGAGGGCGGCCGTGCCGATGAACGTGGCGACGTACAGCAGCCACGAGACGAGCGCGGGCGTGACGTCGGGATAGGCGGACAGGTGGCTGAGGAAGAACGTGAGGCCGTAGACGGCCTGGAGGGCCGCGACCACGGCCGCCCCGACGCCGAGGTAGCCCGTGCCGAGGGTGGCGCCGGCGGCCCGCGCCTGGCGCAGCGACCGCGCACCGGTCGAGCTGATCGGCAGGCCTCGTGCCGCACGGCGGCCGCGGACGATGCCGAAGGTGTTCTCGTCGACGCTCATCGGGGTGCCTCCAGGACGACGGTCGTGCCCGAGCCGGGCGAGGAGAAGAGCCGGGCGCTGCCGCCCACCTCGTGCAGGCGGCCGACGACCGATTCTTTGAAGCCCAGGCGCTCTTCGCTGATGCCGGCCAGGTCGAAGCCCACCCCGGCGTCGGTGACCATGGCCCGCACCATCGAGTCGTCGTGGATGATCGTCACGTGCGCCTCGGTGACGCCCGCGTGACGCCGGACGTTCTCGAGGCACTCGGCCAGGGCGAGCAGGAACGCGTCGAGGACGTGGGTCGGCAGCAGGACCTGCCCGGTGCCGTGCCAGCTGACCTCGAGGCCCATGCGACCGAAGCGTTGCTTGACGGACTCGAGGGTCTGCCCGAGGGGCGACTCCTCGACCGTCTCGAGGCTGTAGTCACCCGACGCCTGGGGCTGGGGCGTGCCGCCGAGGCGGAGGTGCCGCAGCAGGCGGGCGTCCTCGGCCGCCTGGTCCTGGAGTGCCTGCGCCGTGACGCCGAACCCCGAGTGGGCGAGCAGCGTCAGGGTCGCCAGCACGGTGTCGTGCAGCAGCCGGGCGCCCTGACGGCGTTGCGCCTCGGTCTCGCTGGCCTGGCGCTCGGCCCGGTGGGCGTTGCCGATGCTGTAGATGCGCCGGGCGGCGAGGGGCACCGCGCGGCCGAGCCAGAGGCCCGTCACGAAGCACGACACCCAGCCGAGCAGCACCGCCGCCACCGGGAAGGTGAAGAGCGACCCCGTCGCGAGCGCGACGAGCGTGATCTCGACGACGAACGCGACGACGGCCGTCGTGAGTCGCGGACGGCTCGACGAGAGCATGAGGCTGAAGGCGGCGGTCGCCCCGCCGGCCAACGGGATGATCGCCGTGGCGAGCGGCCCGTCGTCGGGACTGCCGGCCGGCAGCAGGGCGACCACGGTGGCGGCGATGCCGGCCGCCAGGCCGACGGGGACCCAGACGCGGGCGCGCGGCC
Organism: Frigoribacterium sp. PvP054; assembly: GCF_040547465.1. NCBI lineage: Bacteria > Bacillati > Actinomycetota > Actinomycetes > Micrococcales > Microbacteriaceae > Frigoribacterium > Frigoribacterium sp. PvP054. The sequence goes on along the minus strand of NZ_JBEPPU010000001.1, from coordinate 110,920 downwards.
CGGTGACGAACAGCAGCGCCACGATGAGCAGGGCGGCGAGCGGAGCGATGGCCGCCAGGTGGAGCGGGTCGGTGACCCCCGGGATCACGAGCGCCACGATCGAGACCGCCGCGCAGGCGAGCCCCAGGGTGCGGGTCGTGCTGCTGAGCAGACGATCGCGCTCTTGGGCGAAGATGTCCATGATTCGTGAGTGGCTTCCGACGGGGGCGTCGCGGCTGCCGGGTGGCTGGCGACCCCTCATGTTTTCACACCCAGAACCCTCTCAGGGGGTCGTGCAGGGCCCGACGGGCGGATTGGTCCGGTAACGATCCGGTCCCGGTCGCGAACTGTACCCCGGGGTGTCCGCCGAAGGGAGGTCAGTCGAGCAGTCGGCGGAGCTGAGCGCCCACGGCGGCGGTCTCGATGAGGAATCCGTCGTGCCCGTAGGGACTCCCCACGACCGCCACGTCGTCGCCGTCGAGGGCGTTCGCGAGGTGCCGCGCGACGACCCGCTGGTCGGACACCGGGAAGAGCCGGTCGCTGTCGACGCCGAGCACGAGCGAACGCGCCGTGACCCGGTTCAGGGCGGCGGCGACCCCGCCCCGGTCGCGTCCGACGTCGTGCGAGTTCATGGCGCCCAGCAGGGTCGCGTAGCTGCCGGCGTCGAAGCGCCGCGTGAACTTGTTGCCGTGGAAGTCGAGGTAGCTCTCGACCTGGAACCGCCCGGGCCCGCCGAGCGGTGAGATCTCGCTCTGCCAGCTGCGTCCGAAGCGGGCGTTGAGCTCGTCGGGCGAACGGTAGTTCAGCAGGGCCATGCGTCGGGCGAGGGCCAGGCCCCGGTAGGGCCCGTCGACCGCGTCGTAGTAGTCGCCGCCGTCGTACGCGGAGTCCATGCGGATGGCCTCGTGCTGGACCGTGTTCAGCGCGATCTGGTCGGCGCTCACGACGGGCGGTGCGGCCAGCACGGCGAGGCGCTCGACGCGCGACGGGTGCGTGACGGCCCACTCGAGGGCGTGCATGCCCCCCATCGACCCGCCGACGACCGCCGCCCAGCGGTCGATGCCGAGCCGGTCGGCGAGGGCGGCCTGGGCGGCGACCTGGTCGCGGATCGTCAGGTGCGGGAACCTCGACCCCCACTCGACGGCGTCCGGGGCGAACGACGAGGGCCCGGTGCTGCCCTGGCAGCCGCCGAGCACGTTCGGCGCCACGACGAACCACCGGTCGGTGTCGACGGCGAGCCCGGGGCCGACGACGCCGTTCCACCAGCCGGCCGTCGGGTGCCCGGGGCCGGCCTCGCCGACGACGTGGCTGTCGCCGGTGAGGGCGTGCGACACGAGGACGGCGTTGCCGCCGTCTGCGGCGAGCTCGCCCCAGGTCTCGAACGCGAGCCGGGGCCGGGGCAGCGTGACGCCGCTCTCGAGCACCAGGTCGTCGAGCGTCTCGAACCGGCGTCCGCCCGGGTCGTCGCCGTCGCGCCAGGCTCCGGTGACCGGAGGGCGGCCCAGCACGGCCAGGCGCGTGCGTTCGCTGATGACGCTCGACGGGACGGTGTCCTCGGGTGTGCTCTGCCAGTCCATGTGCTGTCCATCCTGGGGGACGCGAGGAGGCGCGGCGCGTTTGTTACGCGCACCGCGCCTCCTCGGGTGGTCGCCTCGGGGCGACGGCCTAGCTGCTGCGCAACGACTCGCGGGTGACCGCCCGAGCCGCGGCGAACCCGGCGTCGAGGTCGGCCTTGAGGTCGTCGACGTTCTCGAGGCCGACCGAGAGCCGCACGAGGCCCGGCGTGACGCCGGTCGTCAGCTGCTGCTCGGGGGTGAGCTGCGAGTGCGTCGTCGAGGCGGGGTGGATCACCAGGCTGCGAACGTCGCCGATGTTGGCCAGGTGGCTGAACAGCCGCAGGGCGTCGACGAGGGCCCGACCGGCGTCGACCCCGCCCTTCAGCTCGAACGAGAGGACGGCCCCGACGCCGCGGGGCGCGTACTTGTTCGCCGCGGCGTACCACGGGCTGGTCGGCAGGCCTGCGTAGTACACGGCGGCGACGTCGTCGCGGGCGTCCAGCCACTCCGCGACCTCCTGGGCGTTCTGGACGTGTCGCTCGATGCGCAGGCTGAGCGTCTCGATGCCCTGGATCAGCGAGAAGGCCGTGTCGGGGCTGTTCGACGCCCCGAGGTCGCGCAGCAGCTGGACGCGCGCCTTGACGACGTAGGCGAGCTCGTCGCCGACCGCCTGCGTGTAGACCGCCCCGTGGTACGACGGGTCGGGTCGGGTCAACCCGGGGAAGCGGTCCGCGTCGGCCGACCACGGGAACGTGCCGCCGTCGACGATGAACCCGCCGATGACCGTGCCGTGCCCGCCGAGGAACTTCGTCGCCGAGTGCACGACGACGTCCGCCCCGTGCTCGAGCGGCCGGATCAGGTAGGGCGTCGCGATCGTGTTGTCGACGATCAGGGGCACGCCCTCGTCGTGCCCGACGCCCGACACCTTCTCGATGTCGAGGATGTTGATCTTGGGGTTGCCGATCGTCTCGGCGAAGAACAGCTTGGTGTTCGGGCGGACGGCACGGCGCCATTCGTCGGCGTCGTCCTGGTTCTCGACGAAGGTCGTCTCGATGCCGAGCTTCGCCAGCGTGTACTTGAACAGGTTGTACGTGCCGCCGTAGATGGACGACGACGACACGATGTGGTCGCCGGCCTCGGCGATGTTGAGCACGGCGAAGGTGGACGCGGCCTGCCCCGACGACACCAGCAGGGCACCCGTCCCGCCCTCGAGCGCGGCGATGCGCTTCTCCACGACGTCGTGGGTGGGGTTCATGATGCGCGAGTAGATGTTGCCGTTCTCGGCGAGGGCGAAGAGGTCCTGCGCGTGCTGGGCGTCGCGGAAGACGTACGAGGTCGTCTTGTAGATCGGCGTGGCCCTGGCGTGGGTCGTGGGGTCGGGCTGGGCGCCGGCATGGATCTGCCGGGTCTCGAACTTCCAGGCGGGCTGGGCGTCGGTCATGGTCTGCTCCTGCGGTCGGGTCGTGTCGTGTGGGCCGACGGGGTCGTCGGGGCCTGCGATGACAGCCACGGTACGGACCCCGCCCCCGACCGTCCACGATGCCGGACACGCGACGTAACCGGACGGCTAGCGTGGGACCGGTGCGTCCACGGCGGGCGCCGACGGACGAGGCACCGGGAGGCGCACATGGTGGGAAGGGTCGTGGTGACGGGGGCCAGCTCGGGCATCGGAGCGTCGACGGTGCGGTTGTTCCGCTCGCGCGGCTGGGACGTGCTGGCGGTGGCCCGACGCGAGGAGCGCCTCCGTGCGCTCGCCGACGAGACGGGGGCGACCTGGTTCCGGGCCGACCTCACGAGCGACGACGACGTGGCCGCCCTGCGGGCCCACGTCGAGGGCACCGGTCCGCTGCACGCGCTCGTCAACAACGCCGGCGGCGCGTTCGGCCTCGACAGCGTCGAGCACGGCTCGATCGACGACTGGCAGCGCATGTTCGACATCAACGTCCTCGGCACGAAGCGCGCGATCACCGCGCTGCTGCCGTCGCTGCGCCGGGGAGCCGAGGAGGCGCGGGGCGCCGACGTGGTCACGGTCACCTCGATCGCCGGTCACGTCGCGTACGAGAACGGCGGCGGCTACAACGCCTCGAAGTTCGCCGAGCACGCCCTCGTGGCCGTGCTGCGGCTCGAGCTCGCCGGCGAACCGATCCGGGTGATCGAGATCGCACCGGGCATGGTGCACACCGAGGAGTTCTCGCTCGTGCGCTTCGGCGGCGACCAGGACCGCGCCGACGCCGTCTACCGGGACGTCGAGGCGCCCCTGACGGCCGGCGACGTCGCCGAGTCGATCGTGCACTCGGTCGAACTGCCGGCCCACGTCAACCTCGACCTGGTGACCATCAAGCCGGTGGCGCAGGCCGCGACGTACAAGGTCGCCAAGGGCGGGCTGCGCGTCCGGAAGGACTGACCGGGCCGGGCGTCAGGAGCGTCCGGGGCGCGGGTGCGCGTCGCGGAGGGCGGCCAGGTCGCCTTCCACGAGGTCGCGCAGCCGGTCGGCTCGGCCGTCGTCGTAGTCGTCGGCGGGCCGGGCGGCCCAGCCGAGCCGGTCGACGACGGTCTGCCCGACGTCGTCCCACGCGCGGGACCGGGCGTCCGCCACGACCCCGCCGACGAACGCGTCGTCGTCCCGCCGCGCGGCGAGTTCTCGGGCCACGCCCTTCGAGGCGGCCTCGCGCAGCTTGAGCGCGCCGGCGTCCTCCTGCCGGTAGTCGAACTGGTGGCGGGACTGGCCGTACGAGCGGCCGGTCATCCGACGGAGCTTGCGGACGCGGACGGCGGCGGCCGTCTGCTCGGCCGCCAGGCGGTCGATCTCGTCACGGGTGACCCGGGTGGCGACGCCCTCGTCGAAGGGCAGGTGCTCCTGCAGCGCACGCCGGATGATCTGGTTGGTGACGGAGACGACCAGGGCGGCGCGCACGATGAGCACGCCCTCGTCCACCGCACGCTCGAGTGCCGTGCGTTCGGCTCGGCGCCGTGATCCTGGGCCGTGGGGCACTCGTCGACGTCCTCTCGTGCTCGGGGTGAGGCCCCGAGACTACCGGCGTGGGGCGGGGTCCCGACCGGGTGGGGGGCCGGGTGCGCGACGGCCGCGCGACACGGCCCCCGGGTCACCGACGGGTGGTTCGGGGCCGGGGCGAGCGGGCCGGAGGCCGGACGGACGCGGTCGACGGCACCCGCGCCTCCTGCCCTCCGGGGGCCGTCGGGGCGCCGAACCGCACCGGACGGCGGGCCTCACCCCGGGGGGTGTGCCCGGCCGGGCGACGCCACCCGTGCGTCACCCGGACGGGTCCCCCTCGAACGGGGGACCCCCGTTCGCCTCGTGTTCTCAGGACGCCCCGCGTAGCGTTGTCCCCGTCAGGACGTCCCGAACCCGAATCCGGGGCGTGCCTCGGCCGTGGTCGCCCGAATCGGCCACCGGCAGACGTCGCCGGACCACCCTCCCGGCCCCGTCACCCGAACGCACCCTCCGACGAGGGTCGCCACCCGAACGCACCGTCCACGGTGCGACCGGCGACCGTCGACGAACCCCGAGGAACCCCGTGACCCTCTGCGTCCGCTTACCCGAGCCCGCCGTCCTCCCGTCCGCCCGCCGCACCCCCCGGGGAGGCACCGCGTGAACCGCCCCGCCCCCCGCATCAGCGTCGTCGTCTGCGCCGACGAGACCACCCCGTTCGACGGCCTGCTGGCCGCCCTCGACTCCGTCCTCCGCGACGGGGACGTGCACGAGGTCCTCGTCGTGGTCGACCGCGCGCCGAGGCTGCGCGACGACCTGCGCCACCGCTACGACGACCTCGTCGTCGTCGACAACACCCGCACGCCCGGTCTCGCCGGCAGTCGCGACACCGGCATCGAGTCCGCGCGCGGCGACGTCGTCGCGTTCCTCGGTGCGGACTCCTCGGCCCACGCGGGCTGGGCGCAGGCCATGGCCGCCCCGTTCGACGAGGTCGACGTCATCGCCGTCGTCGGGCGGACCGAGCCCACCTGGCCCGGCACGGCCGCGTCGGGCCTGCCGGACGCCCTCCTCTGGGCGGTGGATTGCACGCCGCGTGCGCGTCCCGACGGCCCCGTCGGCCTCGAGGACGTCTCGGGTCCGAGCGTGGCGTTCCGACGGTGGGACCTGTTGCAGGTCGGCGGCCTGGCCAGCGGCGCCGACGCACGCCGGACGACTCCCCGCGGCGCCGAGTTCGCCGAGCTCTGCCTGCGCCTCGCCGCCGACGAGCCGGAGGCGCGGGTCGTCTCGACCTCGTCGGCCCGGGTCTCGCGCACGGTCGCCGCGGGCGAGACGCGGTGGCGGTCGGTCGCCGGCGCGGCGTCCGACCGCGGCGTCGCCCAGTCCGCCCTCCGACGCTCGGTCGGTCGGGACGCCGACACGGGCACGGCCCGCCGCGTCACGCCCGGTCGGCTGACCGCGGCCGCGTGGCGTTCGCTGCTCGGTCGACGTCCGGGGGCCTCGCTGCTCGCCGTCGCCGCCGTGGGCCTGGTCGCCGGTCGCGTGTCGGGCCTGCTGCGCGGAGCCCGCATCGGCGTGCCGGTCGACCACCTCGAGCCGCTTCGATCGGCGACGGTCCGTCACTGATGGCCGGCGCCGGGCGGCCCGTCGCCGGCGGGTCGCGCGGGCCTAGCCCGCGGTCAGCACGATCGGCGTCTCGGCGACCGTCCCCTCGCCCGACGTCGACGTGACGGCCAGCGTGGCCTCACCGATCGGCAGGTCGTCGGGCAGGGGGAACGAGCCGGCGACGGTGAAGCGTGGGCCGGCGGCCTCGTCGACCGTCCCGAGCAGGCGTGGCTCGCGGTCGCCCGCCGTGGTGACGGTCACGTCGACGTTTCTGGCCGGTCGCGCGATGCCGCCGGTGTCCTCGCACCTCGAGGTCATCCAGTCGACGCTCAGTCGGACCTCGCCACCCGGCCGGAGGTCGGAACCGTCGAGGTCGACCTCCTTGATCGCGCAGGAGGCCGAGGTGGTGCCTCCGGCGCTCGGGCCGCATCCGGTGAGCAGCCCGGCCACGCACGCGCCGGCGAGCACGACGTGCACCGGTCTCGTCCGACCCCTTCCTCCGACGGACACGACGATCAGACCTGCTCGGCGCCGTGGTCGTAGGCGAACGGGAGCAGTTCGTCCGCCGTCACGCTGACGAGATCGTCAGGGCCGCGCAGGATCACGCGGACGTGGGGGTGGAGGTCGGCGAGCACCTGACGGTCACGCCCGCACGGGCTCGTGACGCCCCGGCCGTGGTTGCCCACGGCGACCACGTGCGTCAGGTCGGTGGCGCCGCCTGCCCGTGCGGCGCCGAGGGCCACGAGCTCGGCGCAGGGCCCGCCCGTGAAGTGGAAGACGTTGACCCCGGTGAAGATCCGGCCGTCGGCCGCGCGGACGGCCGCGCCCATGGTGTGCACGCCGTCCTCGTCCGGGCCGGCGTCGGTGACGGCGTCGATGGTCGACCGGGCGGCCTCGACGAGCGCGTGGTCCTCGTCGGTGAGGGCGGTGGCTGACGGCGGGAGGGTGGCGGGCACGACCCCGACCCTACGACGACCGCCCTCCGTCCGCGTCGCCCGGCGCGGGAGCTCGCCTGCTAGCTTGCCGCCATGACCTGGCCCGTCGTCCATCTCTCCCGTCCGCTCGACCACGACGTCGCGGTCGTGTCGCGCGTCGCGGGGGACCCGCGGAACCTCCCGCTGTGGGCGGCCGGCCTCGGTGCCGGCATCCGCTCGGAGGGCGACCGCTGGTTCACGGAGTCGCCCCTGGGCGTCGTCGAGGTCGCCTTCACCGGACCGGTCGAGCAGGGCGTGCTCGATCACGACGTGACGCTGCCCGACGGGACGGTGGTCCACAACCCCCTCCGCGTCGTCCCGAACGACCGGGGCAGTGAGGTCGTCTTCACCCTCTTCCGCCGCGACGGCACGTCGGAGGCGGACTACCGGGCCGACGCGGACGCCGTGCGACGAGACCTCGATCGGCTGGCGGCCCTGCTCGACCAGACCGTCCTCGACCAGGCCCGCCCCGACGAACGAGGCCCGCGCGACCGGTAGGTCGTCGGCGACCGACGGAGGGCGACCCCGCCGACCGACCCCGCCGACAGACCCGGCCCGCTCACGGGCGGCGTCCGTAGCGTGGCCGTCATGCACCCGACCACGCAGGGGGCCGAGCCCGAACCGGTCACCGCCACCGCGCCTCCGTTGCTCCGCCCCGCGTTCATCCGGCAGCACTGGGGCGGCCTCGCCTTCGCGCACTGGCGGGTCGAACCCGAGCGCGTCGCGCCGCTGCTGCCGCCCGGCACCCGACCCGACGTGTTCGACGGCTCGACCTGGGTGGGGTTGATCCCGTTCGAACTGACCGGCAGTGCCTTCGGTCCGCTGCCTGCCGTGCCCTGGGCCGGCGACTTCCTCGAGACCAACGTGCGGCTGTACTCGGTCGACGCCCTCGGGAGGCGCGGCGTCGTCTTCCGCACCCTCGAGGCCCAGCGGCTCGTCTCGGTGCTCGCGGCCAACGCCGGCCTCGGCCTGCCGTACCGGTGGGCGTCGATGGAGCGCACGCGGGCGGACGGCGTCGTCACGTATCGCAGCACCCGGCTCGGGCCCGGGGTGAACCCGTCGTCGCGACTGGCCGTCCGGCCCACCGACGAGGTGGTGTCCGGCGACCCGCTCGCCGAGTTCCTCACCGCCCGCTGGGGCATGCACGTCGCCCGCGGCGGACGCACGCGGTACTGGCCGAACCGGCACGAGACGTGGTCGCTGCGCCGCGCCGAACTGGTCGACCTCGACGACGAGCTGGTGGCCGACAGCGGCCTGCCGGGCGTCACCGACCGCGAACCCGACTCGCTGCTGTGGTCCGACGGCGTCGACACCGTCTTCGCGCCGCCCGGGGGTGCCTGGGTCCCCGCGTGACGCGCGGGGGCCTGCGCGCGTTACGGTTGTCGGCATGGTCACCCCACCCGACGACAGCCAGGCCGCCCCCGCACGACCCGAGGTCGAGGCTCCCGAGCGAGAGGTTCTGGGGTGGCTCGAGTTCGGCGAGGCCGCCCGCCACCTGGCCTCCGACGTCGTCCAGGCGGGCTTCGCACCCGACGTCATCGTGGCCGTCGCCCGGGGTGGGCTCGTGCTCGCGGGTGCGGTCGCCTACGCGCTCGACACCAAGATGTGCGGTTCGATCAACGTCGAGTTCTACACCGGGGTCGACGAGCGGTTGCCCGAGCCCGTGCTGCTGCCGCCCACCCTCGACGCCCCGTCGCTCGAGGGCAAGAAGGTGCTCGTCGTCGACGACGTCTCCGACTCGGGGCGCACGCTCGTGCTCGTGCGCGACCTGCTCGCCGAGGTCGCCGTCGAGGTGCGCACCGTGTGCCTGTACAGCAAGCCCCGCACCGTGCTCGAGCCCGACTTCGTCTGGAAGCGCACCGACCAGTGGATCACCTTCCCGTGGAGCGCCCTGCCGCCCGTGACGCGTGAGGTCGGCTCGGGGGCGGGCGCGTGAGCATCCACCTCGTGGGCGGCGGCTGGTCGCCCGACGACACCGAGCTGTACGACCTCTTCGTGGCCGAGGCCGCCGTCCGGGGCGCCGCCGTCGGTCGCAGCGTGCCCCGCATCGCCGTGCTGATCGTCGTCGCCGACGACTCGCCGTCCGCCGAGTTCCGTGAGGGGTACCCCGCCATGCTGGCAGCCGGCGGACGCTGTGAGGCGCTCACCACGATCGTCACCGCGGGCGACGAGTTCGACACCCGCGTGCTCAGCGACGTCGACGGCCTGCTCGTCGCGGGCGGGCTCACGCCCGCCTACCTCGACGCCGTCGCCCCCTTGATCGACCAGGTGCGCCTGCTGGTCGCCGACGGGCTGCCCTACCTCGGGTTCTCGGCGGGGGCGATGATCGCCGCCGACCGTGCGCTGCTGGGCGGGTGGCTGATCGGCGACGTGCCGGTCTGCCCGGAGGACGCCGCCGAGGACCTCGACGAGGTCACCCTCGCCGACGGCCTCGGGCTCGTCGACCTCGCGATCGACGTGCACGCCGCCCAGTGGGGCACCCTGACCCGCCTGATCGCCGCCACCGAGGCGGGGCTCGTCCGCGGCGGCGTCGCGATCGACGAGAACACCGCCCTCGTGGTCGGCGAGGGCGCCCTCGCGGTGCTCGGCACGGGCAGCGTCTGGCGGGTCGAACCGCAGCTCGACGACGACGGCGAGATCGTCGGCGTCTCCGTCGGCACGCTCGGGGTCGAGTGACCGACGCGGGCGGTGCCGGCCGGGGCGACGAGCACGGTCGTGAGCCGGTTCGCGACGAGACGCACGTCCACCGTCGGCCGCTCTCCGAGCAGATCGACCCGTCGTGGGCGACCGCCCTCGAGCCCGTGGCCGACCGCATCGCCGACATGGGGGAGTACCTGCGGGGCGAGGTGCGCGCCGGGCGCGGCTACCTGCCCGCGGGCGAGAACGTGCTGCGGGCCTTCCGCCAGCCGCTCGACGAGGTGCGCGTCCTGATCGTCGGTCAAGACCCCTACCCCACGCCGGGTCACCCGATCGGGCTGTCCTTCGCGGTCGACCCGCACGTCCGTCCCGTGCCACGCAGCCTGGCGAACATCTACCGCGAGTTGCACGACGACCTGGGCGTGCCCGTGGTCGAGCACGGCGACCTGACCTCGTGGTCGCGCCACGGCGTGCTGTTGCTGAACCGCGTCCTCACCGTGCGTCCGGGCGAGACGGCGTCGCACCGTGGCAAGGGCTGGGAGCCCGTCACGCAACGGGCGATCGAGGTGCTCGCCGCGCGGGGCGGGCCGCTCGTGGCGATCCTCTGGGGGCGTGACGCGTCGGCGCTCAAGCCGCTGCTCGGCGACGTCCCGGCGATCGAGTCGCCGCACCCGAGCCCGCTGTCGGCGTCACGGGGCTTCTTCGGCTCGCGGCCGTTCAGCCGGGCGAACGAGCTGCTCGTCGCGCAGGGCGGCGAGCCCGTCGACTGGACCCTGCCGCCCGCGTCCTGAGCCGGGCCGCCCCCGGCGTGGCAGAGTGGGCCCGTGCTCGAAGAGGAATACCAGCCCCGACGGCGGCTTCCCCGAGCCCTGCGGCCCCCGGCTCCGGTCGAACCGGGCTTCTCGTTCGTGATCCGCCCGGCCACGCCGGCCGACCTGCCCTACGTGCGAGAGATCTACAACCACTACGTGGCCAACTCGTCGGTGACCTTCGACGAGGACGCGATGACCCTCGCCGAATGGCGACGCAAGTTCGCCTTCGTGACGAAGCTCGGCATGCCGTTCCTCGTCGCGGTCAACCCGTCCGGCGAGGCCCTCGGCTACGCGGTCGCGACGCCCTGGGGTGGCAAGGCCGCCTACCGCTACACCGTCGAGAGCTCGATCTACCTGCGAGCCGCGTCGACCGGCAAGGGACTCGGCCGGGCCCTGCTCGAGGCCCTCGTCGAGGCGTGCCGCGACGCCGGCATCCGCGAGATGATCGCCGTCATCGCCGACAAGAACGCCGAGGCGTCCATCGGCCTGCACGCCCGTCTCGGCTTCACCGAGGTCGGGCGCATGGGGCGGGTCGGCTTCAAGTTCGGCCGCTCGCTCGGCACGATCACGATGCAGAAGTCGCTCAAGAAGCGTCGCAGGGGCTGAACCGGCCGCGCGTCGGAGGCCGACGGCTCAGGACAGCGGTCCGACGACCTGTCGCAGCACCCGTTCGGTCGCGGCGGCGGTGCCCGGTTCGCCCCGCCACAGCATGCGGACGATCAACCCGTCGACAGCCAGGGCCGCGACGTCGACCCGGTCCGGCGGCACGCCCGCCCGCGACAGCACGTGCTCGAGTGACGAGTACCAGAGCTCGGCGTCCTCGCGCAGCGACTCGTCACGCATCGCGGTGAAGAGCAGTTCGTACTGCGCCCGCGCCGCCCCCCGTTCGGTGACGGCGTACCGGACGAGGGTCTCGGCCAGGTCACGCAGGGAGGCGCGCTCGAGGCGGTCGAACGACCGGGCCCAGTCGGTGGTCGCGTGCCGTAGCGCCGCGCGCAGCAGGTCGTCCCGGCCGGCGAAGTAGTACGTGGCCGCCGAGACCGGGACGCCGGCCGCCCGGGCGACCGCCCGGTGCGTCACGGCCGAGGGGCCGCCCGCCTCGAGGACGGTCAGGACGCCGTCGAGCAGCGCGCGCCTCCTCGCCTCGCCCTTGGGGGTGAGGGTCGGGCCGTCGGCGGCCGTGTCGTCGGGGGGCTGGCCGTCGCCCGAGGTCGGGTCGCCCACCGGGTCAGGCCGCGGCCTCGTGGCGGCCGCCGAGCTCGAGCATGGTGACGCCCCCGATGACGAGCACGATGCCGCCGAGCTGGACGAGCGTCAGGGGCTCCTTGAAGAAGATCCAGCTGATGAGGGCGACGAGCACGACGCCGATGCCTGCCCAGATCGCGTAGGCGATGCCGAGCGGGACGCCCTTGCCGAGCGACTGCGAGAGCATGGCGAACGCGAAGACGTAGCCGACGACGACCGCGGCGTACTGCCACCACTTGGCGTCGGGGCCGCTGGTGACCTTGAGGAAGCTCGTGGCGAAGACCTCGCCGACGATGGCGAGCGCGAGGAAGAGGTAACCCATGACGGAGTCCTGTCGAGACGCGCGACGGTCCCGGCGGCGACCTGCGGCCGGGGGAGCACGAATGGGACAAATGTACCAGAAAACGTGCCGGGCGTGCCGGTCCGCGGCCTAGGCTCGACGGGTGTTCGAACTCCACCACCTGAGCGCCCACGAGCAGTGGGACTGGCTGCGTCGCGGCGAGGTCTCGCCCCGCGAACTGACCGCCCACTACCTCGAGCGCATCGCGCGGCTCGACGGCGACCTCGGGGCCTTCGTCACCGTGACCGCCGACGCCGCACTCGAGCGGGCCGACGACCTCGCCGCGGCCGGTCCGTCGGTCGCCGCGCTGTGGGGGCTGCCCCTGGCCGACAAGGACCTCAGCGACCGCGCGGGCGTGCCGACCTGGTCGGGGTCGCGCCTGAGCAGGGGTCGGGTGCCCACGACGTCGTCCGAGGTCACCGAGGCCCTCGACCAGGCCGGGGCCGTCAGCCTGGGCAAGACGGCGACCCCCGAGTTCGGGCTGACCGCCTACACCGAGACGCTCGTCGGTCCGCCCACGCGGAACCCCTGGGCGCCCGGGACCGGTTCCGGCGGCTCGAGCGGCGGGGCCGCGGCGGCCGTCGCCGCGGGTCTGCTGCCGTTCGCCCCCGGATCGGACGGCGGGGGCAGCATCCGCATCCCGGCCGCCGCCACCGGCCTCGTCGGCCTGAAGCCCTCCCGGGGTCGGGTGCCGGCGCAGTCGGGGCTCACGAGCCTCGCCGGGCTTCCGGTCGGCGGGGCCCTGGCCCGGTCGGTCGCCGACGCCGCCCTGCTGCTCGACGCGATGGTGTCGCCCGACGGGCACCCACCGCGCCACCACCAGGCCCTCTGGGCCCCGCCGTCGCCCGACGGGGCCTACCTCGGCACCGCCGTCCGGGGCGAGGGGCGGTACCAGGTCGCGGTGATGACGACCAGCCCGTGGGACGACGCGTTCGACGTCCGGGTCGACCCGCGCCTCCTCGGTGTCCTCGGCGAGACCGCCGACCTGCTCGCCTCGATGGGCCACGGCGTCGACGAGACGAGCCTGCCGCCGTCGGACTACCCGGCGCTGTTCCGCACGATCTGGCAGGCGGGCGCGGCGGGCATCCCGGCCGAGACCGAGGCCGAGCTCGCGATGCTCGAACCGATCACCCGGTGGCTCGTCGAGCAGGGGCGGCGCGTGACGGCTCGCGAGCTGTCGGCGGCGCTCGTCGGTCTCGCCGCCTTCGAGCGCAGCGTGATCGAGCGCTTCGCCCCGTTCGACGCGGTGCTGACGCCGACGCTGGCGATGCTGCCGCGCCCGATCGGCTGGTACGACGCCGAGGACGCCGAGCGGAACTTCGAGCAGCAGTGCCTGTACTCGCCGTTCACGTCGTTCGTCAACGTGGCCGGGCTGCCCGCGATCAGCCTGCCGGTGGCCGAGGTCGACGGCGTGCCCGCGGGCGTGCAGCTGATCGGGAGGCCGGGCCGCGAGGACGTGCTGCTCGCGATCGGCGCGCAGCTCGAGCGGCGCCTGCGGTGGCAGCGCCGCCACCCGCCGACGTGGTGAGCCGAGGGGCCTAGTCCAGCGTCGGCACCGAGTCCACGAGCGTGCGCGTGTAGTCGTGCCGCGGCCGTCGCAGGACGTCGTCGGTCGCGCCCTGCTCGACGATGCGGCCGTCGCGCAGCACGGCGACCCGGTCGGCGAGGTGCTGCACGAGCCCGATGTCGTGCGACACGAGCAGCAGGGCGAGCCCCCGTTCGTCGCGGAGCTCTCGCAACAGGTCGAGGACCTGCGCGCGCACGGTGACGTCGAGGGCGCTCATCGGCTCGTCGCCGATCAGCAGTCGCGGGCGGTGCACGAGTGCCCGCGCGAGGGCGATGCGTTGCCGTTGCCCGCCGCTGAACTCGTGCGGCCACGCCTCGGCGTCTCCGGCGTCGAGGCCGACCCGTTCGAGCATCTCGGCCACGAGGCGGTCGTGGTCGCCCTCGACGCCGAGGGCGCGCAGGGGCTCGGCGATCGTGTCGCCGACGCGCATGCGCGGGTCGAGCGAGCTGTAGGGGTCCTGCAGCACGATGCCCGTCTGACGTCGCAGCCAGCGCAGTCGCGAGGCGCGGTCGGGTGCGACCGTGCGGCCGTCGAACGCGACCGTGCCGGACGTGGCCCGGTCGAGGGCGAGCAGCAGGCGCACGAGGGTCGACTTGCCCGACCCCGACTCGCCGATCAACGCGACGCTCTCACCGGCCGCGACCTCGAGGTCGGCGTCGACCAGGGCGTGCCGGACCGGACCCGGCTGGAACGGCGACCGTCGCGGCAGGGTGAAGGTGCGGGTGAGTCCGCGCGCCACGAGCAGAGGAGGCGCGGTGTCGGTCGTCCGGTCGCTCACGAGGCCCTCCAGGTCGTCGCCCGCGTCGCCTCGACGAGTCCGCGGGTGACCTCGTGCTCGGGGCGGTGCAGCAGCTGCTCGACGGGGCCGCTCTCGACGACGCGGCCGTGAGACAGGACGGCGGCGTGGTCGGTGATCCGTGAGAGGACGGCGAGGTCGTGCGTGACGAAGAGCAGCGACGTCCGCCGTTCGTCGACCAGGCGCTGGAAGAGCGCGAGCACCTCGGCCTGCGTCGTGACGTCGAGGGCCGTCGTCGGTTCGTCGGCGAGCACGAGTCCAGGCCGGTTGATCAGGGCCATGGCGATGCCGACGCGTTGGCGTTGACCGCCCGAGAGCTGGTGCGGGTAGAGGTCGACGACGCTCTCGGGCTCGGGCAGGCCGACCTCGGCGGCCGCGGCCACCGCCCGGGCGCGGGCGTCGCGCCGACCGATCCGGGTGTGCAGCCGCAGGGGTTCGGCGATCTGCCGGCCGACGGTGACGACCGGGTCGAGGGTCGTGCCGGGGTCCTGGAAGACCGTGCCGACGACGCGGCCCCGCAGGCCCGCGAGCTCTCGCTCGGAGGCGCCGAGCAGTTCGCGCCCGTCGAGCCGGATGCTGCCCGTGGCCCGGGCACCGTCGGGAAGCAGGCCGAGCACGGCCAGGGTCGTGAGCGACTTGCCCGAACCCGATTCGCCGATCATCCCCACCCGGGCACCGTCGGGCACGTGGAGCGAGACGCCGTCGACGACGCGACGGTCGCCGATGGTGACGGTGAGGTCGTCGATCACGAGGCTCACGAGACCACCTCCGGGGCGACGGGTCGCGAGGGCGCTGCGGGCGTCACCGGACCGGTCGGACCGGTGGGCCGCCCGGTCGGGCCGGCCGCGGCGCCACGCCCCGCACGGCCCGACCGGAGACGGGGGTCGGACGCGTCGCGCACGGCGTCGCCCAGCAGGTTGAGCGCCAGCACCGTGAGGGTGATGGCGAGACCGGGCCACACCACCGAGCCCGGGTGGATGCCGATGAACTTCTGCAGGTCGCTGAGCAGCCGGCCCCACGACGCGGTGTCGGCGGGGGCGCCGTAGCCGAGGAACGACAGTCCCGCCTCGGCGAGCACGCTCGTCGCCATCGACAACGAAAGCTGGACGACGAACACGGGGGCGACGTTCGGCAGCAGGTGCCGCCGCAGCACGGCCCCGGTGCCGAGGCCGTTCGCCCGGGCCGCCAGCACGTAGTCGGTCCGTGCCACCCGACGGATCTCCGACCGGCTGACCCGGGCGATCGAGACCCCGTAGCCGATGCCGACCGCGACGACGACGACCGTCAGCGACCCGCCGAACGCGGCGGCGAGGGCCATGGCGATCAACAGGGTCGGGAACGCCACGAGCACGTCGATCAGGACGGCGACGGACTCGCGCACCCAGCGGGCCGTCAACGAGCCGAGGGCCGCGAGGCCGACGCCGACGACGGTCGCGACGACCCCCGAGGCGACGGCGACGACGACCGTCGTGCCGGTGGCGGCGAACACGTAGCTGAAGATGTCGCGTCCCACCGAGTCGGTGCCGAACGGGTGCGCGGGTGACGGCGTCAGCCAGGCCGAGTAAGGGTCGGTGTCGAAGGGGTCGAGGGGCGTCCAGAACCGGCTGACGACCGCGCACGCGACCACCACGGCGAGCCAGCCGACGCCGAAGGCACCCTGCGGTCGACCCAGCAGGTCGCGGACGAACGCGCCGCGCCTCATCGGTCGTCCTCCCGGAGGCGCGGGTCGAGCCGGCGGTGCACCACGTCGATCACCAGGCCGATGGCCAGCACGAGCGTGGTGAGCGTCATCAGCTCACCCTGCACCTTCGTCAGGTCGCGGCGGCCGACGTCGGTGACCAGCATGCGACCGAGGCCCGGCAGCGTGAACAGCTGTTCGACGATGACGGCCGAGACCACGAGGCCCGCCACCTGCAGGCCGAGGATCGACACCACGCTGAGCAGGACGTTCGGCAGTCCGTGTCGCACGAGGGCGCGGGACCGCGTCATGCCGTTCGCCGCGGCCGTCCGCACGTAGTCCTGGTCGAGGGCGCCGAGGGCCGCCGACCGGGTGAACCGCAGCAGGACGGCACCCTCGACGATGCCGATCGTGAGCGCCGGCAGGACGAGCGAGCGCAGGGCCCGGCCGGGGTCGCTCCAGCCGTCGGCCGGGAACCCCTGCGTGGGCAGCAGCCGCAGCGTCACCGCGAAGACGCCGATCAACAGCATGCCCGCCCAGACGACCGGCACGGCCGCGAGCAGCTGGGCCCCGGTGCCGAGGACCACCCCGGAGGCGCGGCCCCGGCGGAGTGCGCTGGTCACCCCGAGCGGGATGCCGATCAGCAACCCGAAGACCAGCGAGAGCCCGGCGAGCGGCAGGGTGACGGCGAGCTTGTCGAGCACCTCGTCGACGACGGGGGTGCCGGTCACGAGCGACTCGCCGAGGTCGAGGCGCAGGAGGCCCCCCGCCCAGTCGAGGTACTGCACGACGACGGGCCGGTCGAGGCCGAGCTGCTGACGCAGGGCCGCGACCTGCCCGGGCGACCCGGTCGTGCCGGCGATCGCCTGGGCGACGTCGCCCGGCAGCAACCGCAGCGTCGCGAAGATGAGCACGCTCGCGACGGCCAGCCCCCCGACGAAGAGGAGCAGGCGGCCGGCGACGAAGCGGGTCACTCCGCCTTGGCCAGGTCGGCCAGGTCGAGGCGCGTCGTGGTCGAACTCGTCGGGAACCCGGTGACGCCGTCGTGGATAGCCGTCAACGTCGTCGCCGTGTAGAGCCACTCGGCAGGAGCGTCCTCCGACACGATCTTCGCGGCTTCGGCGAGCTTCTCGTCGGCCACCGTGGGGTCGGTCGCGGCGATCGACTCGGCGTAGAGCTGCTGCACGGGAGCACTGTCGTAGTTCCAGTAGTAGTCCGGGTTCGCCCAGTTCGAGAAGTCGTGGGTCTCGGCGTGGTTCACCATGCTGAGCTCGAAGTCCCCGTTCGAGTACACGTCGTCGAGCCAGGTGCTGAAGTCGACCTGCTGCACCGACAACGTGACGCCGACGGCCTTGAGCTGCGTCGTCAGCACGTCACCGATCGCGGTCGGGTAGACGTTGGGGTACTCGAGGGTCAGCGACAGGTCACCGTCGTGGCCGGCCTCGGCGAGCAGGGCCTTCGCCTCGTCGGGGTCGTACGCGTCGACGTTCGTGAGGTCCTGGTAGCCGGGGTCGAGCTCGGGGATCGGACCGCCCTGGTCGACGGCCGAACCGCCGACGGCGGCGATCAGCGCGTCGTTGTCGATCGCGAGCCGCAGGGCCTTGCGCACCTTCGCGTCGGTGAACGGTGCGACGGCGTTGTTGAAGGCGAGCGTGTACTTGTCGGTCGTCTTGCCCTTCTCGACGGTGATGCCGTCGACGCCGTCGAGCTGGCCGGCGAGGGTCGCGTCGACCGCGGTCTGCACGTCGACGTCGCCCGAGATCGAGGCGTTGATCGCCGCGGACGGGTCGGTCACGTACCGGAAGGTGACTCCGGCGACCTTCGCCGGGGTGCCCCAGTAGTCGGCGAAACGCCCGAGCTGCAGGTTGTCGCCCTGGCGCCAGCTCGTCAGCTCGAACGGACCCGTGCCGTTCGCCGTGGTCGACAGGTCGTTCGTCGCCGACTGCTGCAGCACGAGACCGGCCCTCCCCGTGAGGTCGAACAGCAGAGACGAGTCGGGCCGCGAGAGCGTCAGCACGACCGTGTCGGCCGAGGGGGCCGTGATCGTCGAGACGGCGGCGAGGTCGGCGTGGTTCGCGAGGGAGGCGTCGTCTTTCACCTGCGACAGCGACCACACGACGTCGTCAGCCGTCAGGGCGGCTCCGTCGTGGAAGGTCACGCCGTCGTGCAGCGTGAACGTGTAGGTGAGGCCGTCGTCGCTGATCGTGTGGCTCTCGGCGAGCACGTCGCGGATCTCGTTGTCCTGCGTGCGGCCGACGAGACCCTGGTAGACGTTGTCGATCAGCACCTGGTCGAGCGCGATGCCCGCCGTGCTGCGGATGTCGAGGTCGCTCGGCTCGAGCACGAGTCCGACCGTGACGGTGGCGTCGGCGTCGGGTGTGCCCGACCCGTCGGGGGACGAGGCGGACGAGCAGCCCGTCGCGAGGAGCAACAGCGCGGCGACGGCGGCGGAGAGGGGGAGGGTGCGCACCTGGTGGGGCCTTCCGGGGACGGCCGTGGCGGTTCGTCCACGGCGACGGGGGACCGGAGGCGCGGGAGGGCCCCTCGGTCGTTCGGCGGGGGAGTCCCGGTCGCTGCTGAACCGGTCCACGCGATCCGCCACCGTGTTGCTGTCGGACACGGCACGGCCCCTCGTTCCGGGCGTCGCTGACGGACGCCGGACCCGACAGAACCTACCACCACGCCGGGGAAGTCGCTGTCCGTCGAGAGACCCGTGTGGCGGATGAGGCAAGCCTTACCTATATTGAAGGGGACATGCTCCTCGTAGACCAGAACCCGCCCCTGCCGCACGACGCCCTGCGCGTCCTCTTCGCCGCGGACGCCTCGTCGATCCCCGTGCTGCGAGAGATGCTCTCCGTCCTGCCGATCTGTGCCCGGGGTCAGGTGTTCATCGAGGTCGACAGCGCCGACGACGTCGTGCCGCTCGCCTCGCCGGGTCGCGTCACCGTCACCTGGCTCGCCCGCGACCGTCGTTCCGGCGTCCCCGGCACGGGCACGTCCTGCGCTCCGGGCCAGGCCCTCGAGCGGGCCGTCCGTGCCTGGCTCGGTGAGATGTACGTCGAGCCCGAGACCGTCGCGACCGGCGAGCACGTCGTCTGGCTCGGCGGCCCTCCGGCCTTCGCCTACGACCTCCGGCACGACCTGCGCCAGCTCTTCCACGTCGGCACCCCCGCCGCGGCCTGAGCGGCGACGTCCATGACGACCGCGTCCACCGCCACCGTCGAGCGCCCGGCGAAGCCGGCCCACCGCCCCTACCGCGTCCGCGTGGCGGCCGTCCGTCGCCTGGCGCCGTCGTTCGTCCGGATCACCTTCACGGGCGACGACCTCGGCGACTTCGGCGTCGACGGGCTCGACCAGCGCATCAAGGTCGTCCTGCCCCTCGAGACGACCGGGTACGACGACTTCCCGACCGACGACTGGTACTCGTCGTGGCGTGCCCTGCCGGCCGAGCGGCAGAACGTCTTCCGCACCTACACGGCCCGGGCCGCGCGCCCGGCGCAGCGTGAGGTCGACGTCGACTTCGTCTGCCACGGCGACACCGGGCCCGCGTCGGCCTGGGCCGGGCGGGCACGGGTCGGCGACGAACTGATGCTCGTCGGCCCCGACGCCACGAGCGGCGTCACGGGCAGCGGGGTCGAGTGGTCGCCGGGCGACGCGCGCACCCTCCTCCTGGCGGGCGACGAGACCGCGGCGCCGGCCATCTGCTCCATCGTCGAGGCGCTGCCCTCCGACGCGCGGGGGTGCGTCTTCATCGAGATCCCGACCGCGGCCGACGAGCTCGACCTGGTCGCGCCTCCCGGGGTCGACGTGCACTGGCTGCCGCGTCGCGAGGCGACCTCGGGCCACGGCGAGGCCCTCGTCGTCGCGGTCCGCCGCTGGACGGCACGCTACGTCACCGCCTGGCACCACGGCGTCGAGGTGAGCGAGGTCGACGTCGACCACGACGTCCTCTGGGACGTCCCCCACGGCGACGACCCGCACGGTGCGGCCGTCAGCGCCGACCTCTACGCCTGGTTCGCGGGCGAGGCGGGGGCGATCAAGACCCTGAGGCGCTTCCTGGTGAGCGAGGTCGGCATCGACCGCCGCCAGGTCGCCTTCATGGGGTACTGGCGCGTCGGCAGGTCCGAGTCCTGACCCACGGGCCTCGACGACGCAGGAGGCGCGGCCTCGTCGGTCGCGCCTCCTGCCCTGGTCGTCGGGCCCTGCCCGTCCCGTCGGGTCGCGCCCGCGGCTCGGACTAGACCTCGGCGGGCAGTCCCACGAGTTCGGAGGTGCGCTCCCAGAGTGCCTCGGCGAGCAGCGGATCGGTGGCCTGGCGGTGCAGTCGGCCGTGGGGCTTCAGCTGGTCGAAGTACGTGCCGCTCTCGACCGCGATCGTCGTCGGCCCCGCGAGCTGGATCAGCGGCACGGCGCCGGCCGAGGCCGAGATGCCGTAGTTGCCGTTGGTCAGGACGTTGGCGACGCGCATTGTGCGTGAGTCCGAGCCGAAGCCGGTGACGACGATGCCCGGGTGGAACGAGAACGCCTCGAGCCCGGTGCGTTTCGCCAGTTCGCGGACGAACAGCACGGTCTCGATCTTGGTCGTGCCGTACTGACGCCAGCCGCCCGCCCACCGGCGCTTCGACCAGTTGAGGTCGTCGAGTCGCACGTGGCCCATCAGGTTCGCCGTGCTCGCCGTCGAGACGACGCGGCCGCCGCTCTCGAGCAGGCGCGGCAGGAGCAACCGGGTCAGCAGGAACGGCGCGAGGTGGTTCGACTGCAGGGTGCGTTCGAAACCGTCGGCCGTCACGCCGCGTTCGCTGACGAGGCCTCCGGCGTTGTTCGCGAGGGCGTCGATCGTCGGGTAGCGGTCGAGCAACCGGTCGGCGAGCGACCGGACGTCGTCGAGGCGGTCGTAGTCGACCAGGAAGGCCGTCCCGCCCACCTCGTCCGCCACGGCCCGCGTGCGGTCGGGGTTCCGCCCCACGACGGCGACGTCGGCGCCGCCCTTCGCGAGCTCGCGGGCTGCCTCGCGGCCGATGCCGCTGCTCGCCCCGGTGATGATCACGGTGCGGGTCATCGATATCCGCCCTTCTCGAGGCCGGCCTCGATCTCGAACCTGTTCGACAGCGGGTCGCTGCCGGCCAAGAAGTACAGTACGGGCATCAGCATGCCGTACTTCTGCCACTGGCGGACGTGCACGGCCTCGTGTTCGAGGACGCGTGGTCCGTCGTTGTCGCGGGTGAGGTACACCCGGCCGACGCAGGTGCCGCCGCGCTTGAACGCCCACCGGGGCAGGCCCCGGCAGACGATCAGGTCGCCGACCACGCGGACCCGGCCGACGCTGAGCGGCACCCCGACCGCGAGGCCCACGGCCGTCGCCCAGGCGCAGCCGAGCCTCGAGATCGGGGAGTCGACCAGCGGGTTGATCACGGACGGCCGTACGCGTCCAGCAGCCGCAGCCAGACCTCGCTGACCGTCGGGTACGAGGGGACGGCGTGCCAGAGGCGGTCGATCGGCACCTCGCCGACGACCGCGATCGTCGCGGCGTGCAACAGGTCGCTCACGTCGGGGCCCACGAAGGTGGCGCCGACGATCACCTTGCGGGACTCGTCGACGACCAGGCGGGCCTGACCTCGGTACTCGTCCGAGTGGATCGCCGAGCCGGCGACGGCCGCGAGGTCGTAGTCGACGACCTTCACGTCGATGCCGCGCTTGCCTGCGGCGTCGGCGGTGAGGCCGACGCTCGCCACCTCGGGGTCGGTGAAGGTGACCTGCGGCACGGCGGCGTCGTCGGCCGTGGCGACGTGCGCGCCCCAGGGCTCGGCCTGGACGGGCTTGCCGAATGCACGCGCGGCGATGACCTCGCCGGCGGCACGGGCCTGGTACTTGCCCTGGTGGGTCAGCAGGGCGCGGTGGTTGACGTCCCCGACTCCGTAGAGCCAGTCGGTGCCCTTGACGAGCATGGTGTCGTCGACGTCGAGCCACTCGCCCGGCGTGAGTCCGACGTTCTCGAGCCCGAGGTCGGTCGTGCGGGGCACGCGGCCGGTCGCGACGATGATCTCGTCGGCGATCACCGTCGAGTCGTCGTCGAGGGTGGCCTCGACCGTGTCGTGCTCGGTGCGCAGCACGTTCGAGGGCGAGACGCCGAGGCGGACGTCGACGCCGAGTCCGCGCAGCGAGTCGGCGACGAGCTCGCCGGCGAAGGGCTCCTGTCCGCCGAGCAGACCGCTGCGGGCGATCAGGGTGACGGCCGAGCCGAGCTGCTGGTAGGCCGTGGCCATCTCGGCCGCGACGACGCCGCCGCCGACGATGACGACGCTCTGCGGCATCACCTTCACGCTCGTGGCCTCACGGCTGGTCCAGGGCCTGGACTCGGCGAGGCCGGGGATGTCGGGCAGCAGCGCCGAAGACCCCGTCACCGCCGCGACGGCGTACTTCGCCTGGTGCACCTCGCCGTTCACCGTCACCTCTTTCACGCCCGTGATGGTCGCGTGCCCGCGGATGAGGTCGATGCCGGCGCCCTCGACCCAGTCGGCCTGACCCGAGTCGTCCCAGTTGCTGGTGAACGAGTCGCGGCGACGGAGGACGGCGGCGACGTCGACGTCACCGGTCACGGCCTGCTTGGCCCCGTCGAGCGACTTGGCCGCCCGCACGACGGCACTCGAGCGCAGCAGCGCCTTGGAGGGCATGCACGCCCAGTACGAGCACTCGCCACCGACGAGCTCGGCTTCGACGAGGCCCACCTTGAGGCCGTTGCGGGTGGCGTAGTCCGCCACGTTCTCGCCGACCGCGCCGGCTCCGATCACGATGAGGTCATAAGTCGTCATGGGCCCGACGTTAGTCGCCCGGGGTGCCGGGTTCCCAGGCGGGTCGCCGCGGGGGACAGAGCCGTTCGATGAGCCGACGCTGGGAGTTCTCTGGACGCCATGGGCACGAACGAGGAGGCGCGGGTAACGTCCCCCACATCAGCGCACCACCGCGATCCTTGCGGCGGAGCGCGTCAACCTACGAGGAGGCACACATGGGACTCGACGACAAGATCAAGAACGCCGCTCAGGACATCGCCGGCAAGGCGAAAGAGGCTCTCGGCGACCGCAAGGGCGACGACGAGCTGAAGGCCGAAGGTCAGAAGGACCAGGCCGGTGCCTCCGCCAAGAAGGTCGGCGAAGACGTCAAGGACGTCTTCAAGTAGGCCGATCCGCCTCGTTCTCGGGCCCGTCCACCCCTCGGGGTGGGCGGGCCCTTTCGTGGTCCCGGCCGGGAGGCGCGGTCAGCGTCCCGTGAACTCGGCGGCGGTCCGCGACACGAAGGCCTCGAAGCCGATCCGGGCGTCGTCCGAGGCCAGGAGGCGCACGAGTTCGGGTTGGAGCCGGGCCTCGGCCGCGGCATCGCCCTCGCGGACGGCGAGGCGGGCGGCGGCCAGGGTCGCCTGGACGGCAAGGGGAGCCTGGGCGGCGATCTTGCGTGCGAGCCCGAGGGCGTGCCCGTAGGCCGCCCCGTCGTCCACCAGGTCCTGCACGAGCCCGATGCGCCGTGCCTCCTCGGCGTCGAGGAGGTCGCCGGTCAACAGGTAGCGCATCGCGTCGCCCCACCCGACCCGCCGGGGCAGGCGGATGGTCGCCCCGCCGAAGGGCAGGATGGCCCGGCTGACCTCGATCTGGCCGAAGCGGGCGTCACGGCTCGCCACGACGACGTCGCTCGCCAGCGCGAGCTCGACGCCCAGGGTCAGACAGGTGCCCTGCACCGCCATCACCACGGGCTTGGTCAGCTGACGACCGTGCACCTGCCACGGGTCGAGTCCGCCCTCGGGCACGACGTCGAGACCCTCGTCGGTCACGGCGGGCACGACGTCGCCGAGGTCGAGGCCGGCCGTGAAGTGGTCACCGTGCGCGAAGAGCAGGCCGACCCGCAGCTGCGGATCGCGGTCGAGTTCGCCGTACGCCGCGGCCAGTTCGCGCAGCATGCGCAGGTCGGCGGCGTTGCGCTTCTCGGGGCGGTCGAGGCCGATCAGCAGCACGTGACCGTCACGCTCGACGGTGACGCGAGGGCGGTCGTCACCCGGGGCCAGGGCGTTCATCGCGCGGGCGTCGCTCGCGAGAGCGCCCCGAGGACGCGGAGGATGGTGCCCATGTCGTCCGACGCGGCGGCCGCGTCGACCGGGGCGAACGAGCACAGGCCGGCGCCCACGAGCGTGAAGCGCTCCTTGAGTGCCGTGATCGTCTCGATCAGCACGCCGGGCTCGAGGCCGAACGGCTGGGGGTCGAGCAGGCCCTCGATCGCTCCGGGGTCGAGCACGTCGAGGTCGACGTGCAGGTAGACCTCGGTCGCACCCGAGTCCTCGACGGCGGCGACGACCTCGGCGGGGTCGAAGTCGAGGGACGAGACCGCGCGGACGTGCCGGCTCTCGATGTACCGGTCCTCCGCGTCGTCGTAGCTGCGGGCACCCGCGAGCACCACGCGGGCCGGGTCGAGCGGCTCGGGAGTCGGCCCGGGCCCGATGGTGGGCAGGTCTTCGGTGGCGTCACCGATCAGGGCCCGCAGCACCATGCCGCTGAACGCACCGCTCTCGCTGCTGCGCGGGCTGTTGAGGTCGGGGTGCGCGTCGAACCAGACGACGGCGGTACGGGGGGTGACCGCGTGGCGGACGGCCGCGAACTCGACGCCGCAGTCGCCGCCGACGACGATCGCGGGGGAGTCGTCGGTGCGCAGCTCCCGTGCGACGGACTCGGCGATGGTCAGGACCGACGAGAGCCGGTGCACCCGGGTGCCGAGCGAGTCGCCCGCCCCGACCGGCACCTCGACGACGGTCGTCGCGGTCGACGGCAGGTCGCCGAGGATCGCGTACGCCCCCTCGGCGAGCCGCATGGCCCTCGACGACGGTGAACCCTGCCACTGTGGAACCACGACGAACCTCACGGGCGTCAGTCTGTCACGGGCGGGTGCCCGCGCTCCAGGCCCAGGGGCGACTCAGCGCACCGACCGCGCGCTCGAGGGGGCCACGGCCGACGAAGCGTTGCCAGAGGGTGGCGTAGGCGAGCGTGACGACGACGGCGGCGACCAGGTTGCCGAGGGGCAGTCCGTAGCCCGCGCCCGGGTCGGACAGCCGGTAGACCGTGAAGAGCGGAGCGGTGAGCAGCACGTGCGCCGTGTAGACCGTGAGCGGTTGCGCGCCGGTGGCGGCGAGCGGCCGCAGGACGACGCGGACGACGGCTGCCGCGCCTCCGGTCCGCTCGCCGTCCGTCGGCCCGGCCCGGCGGGTCGACGTCGCGAGCAGCAGCAGGCCGAGGACGGCGGCGGCGACGCCACCCGAGCCGACGATCTCGGCCGGCATGCCCTCGTGGTCGGCGGGGTCGAACCAGGGGATCGAGGAGGCGCCGGGCACGAAGCGGGCCGAGTACCCCACGACCGCGGCCAGCGTGCCGGCGACGAGCAACGTGACCTGGGTGCGCGTGCGGGTCAGGTCCGACCGCGCGGCGGCGAGGCCGACGAGCAGGAAGGGCGTCCAGACGAGGGCGGGGTAGGCGCCGACGAGCAGGGCCTGGGTCGCGAGCCCCCCGACGCCGGACAGCTCCGTGTCGCCGTACGCGTCGACGGGGACGGTCGAGGCCAGCCACGGGGCCAGGACGGTCAGCAGCGCCGCCACGCCGAGCAGCACCGCACGGGACGCGAAGAGCACCGACAGGGCCAGGACGAACATCACGCCGTAGTACGGCAGGATCACGAGCAGGTAGGGGTTCCAGGCCTGCAGGGCGAGGCCCAGCACGACGAGCAGGCCGGCCCGGATGGCGATCCCGCCGACCACCCGGCCACGTCGACCCGGAGGCGTGGGTCGGGTGCCGCCCGACATCAGCCCCAGCGAGACCCCGGCGAGGGTGGCGAACAGGATCGCCGAGCGCCCGTCGAAGACCCTCTCGTCGAGCTCGAGCCGAGGCCACAGGTGGGCGGCGAACATGCCGATCACGGCGAGGCCGCGAGCGACGTCCACGCCCACCAGGCGGGGCGCCGCCCGGCGCGCCTGCACCGGCGGCGTCGCCACCGGGACAGGCGTGCGGGGCGGCGGCTGGCTCACTTGTCGAGCGCACCCAGCTTGAGCGCGGCGAGGCGGGCGTCGACCTCGGTCTGCTCGCCGAGGTCGTCGAGGCTCTCGAACTGCGCGTCGAGGCTCGAGGCGGCCAACTCTTGGCGGCCGAGCATCTTGGCCTCCTCGCGGCGGACCTTGTCCTCGAACCGGCTGATCTCGCTGGTGGGGTCCATGATGTCGATGCTCTGGACGGCGTCGGCGACCTTGGTCTGGGCCTCGACGGTCTTCGAGCGGGCGTTCAGTTCGTCTCGCTTCGCGGCGAGCTGGTCGAGCTTGGACCGCATGCCGCTCAGCCCGGTCTTCAGCTTCTCGACGACCTCGGTCTGCGAGGCGATCTGCGGTTCGGCCGTCTTGGCCTCCTTCTCGCTCGTCAGCTGCTTGCCCAGGGCCACCCGGGCGAGGGCGTCGAACTTGTCGGCATCGACGGTGTTGCCCGACGACCGGAGCTCGTCGGCCTTGTTGCTCGCCGCGAGGGCCTTGCGCTCCCAGTCCGCGGCGGCGGCGACGTCCTCGGCGTGGTCCTGCTCGAGCAGGCGCAGGTTGCCGATCGTCGTGGCGACGGCTTCTTCCGCCTCGGCGATGCTGTTGGTGTAGTCGCGGACCATCTGGTCGAGCATCTTGCTCGGGTCCTCGGCCTGGTCGAGCAGGCTGTTGATGTTCGCGCGGGTGAGCTGGGCGATGCGTCCGAAGATCGACTGCTTTGCCATGGTGCGTCCTTTCGAGAGGTGGTGCCGGAGGGTGGTGCCGGTCGTGCTGCGGGTCGAGAGGTGTGCCGGTTCGAGACCGAGGGTCGTGGCGGGCGGGCCGTGCGGGATCAGAAGCGGCCGCCGCCGGAACTGCGACCGCCGCCGCCCCCGCCGCCGCCTCCGCCGAAACCGCCACCCCCGCCTCCGCCGAAGCCGCCTCCCCCTCCGAAGCCGCCTCCGCCGCCGAAGCCGCCTCCGCCGCCGAAGCCGCCCCCGCCGCCGCTGAAGAGCCCGCCGAGCAGCATGCCGGTGACCACGCCCCCCAGGTCGGCGCCGGCCGAGCCCCGGGTCGCCCCGCCGAAGGGACCGGCCTGCTGGTACGACGAGACCTCGGCCTCGGCACCGGCCGCGGCCGCCTGCGAGAGCTGGACGGCCTGGTGGGCCTCGAACAGGGCGACGTCACGGTCGGAGGTGGCCAGCGACACGGCCGTGGCCAGGTGGCGTTCCGCCTCGGACAGCCGCGTCCGGGGCTGCGGACCGATGCCGCCCCGACGCGTCTCGATGAAGTCGCGGGTGGCGCTGATCTGGCTGCGGGCGGTCAGCAGGGCCTGGTCGAGGGCGGCCTGCGCCCGCCGTCGCTTCTCGGCCTCTTCGAGCACCTCGGCCAGGACCCGGTCGATGCGCTCGTTGGCGGCGCCGAGCGACGCGACGACGGCGAGCGGGTCGTCGGTGGTCGTCTCGGCCAGGGCCACGGAGGCGCGCGCGGCGGACACGGAGCCCGCGACGTCGACGCCCTGCGGAGCGGAGCCGTCGGGCAACCCCTCGGCCGTGGCGATGTCGCGCCGCAGGTCGAGGGTCATGGCCGAGATCGTGCTGCTCGCCGTCCGCAGCGACTCGCCCGCCCCGTCGATCGCCGTGAGCAGCTGGTCGACCTGGGCCAACGCCTGACGTGCCTCGCGGATCGCCACGACGGCTTCGGAGGGCGACGACGTCGTGAGGGCCGTCGCGGCCGTGGTCCGGCGTTCGTCGGCGAACTCGAGCAGACGGTCGGCCTGGTCGTCGTTCTGGTCGATCGACGCCACGGCCCGTGCCGAGTAGATCGAGGTGAGCTCGTCGATGACGGTGCGGGCCGTCGCGAGGCGCCCTCGTCGCGTCGCGATCTCGCCCGGCAGGGCCTCGACGTCGTGCGGCGCCCGGGTCTCGGCCTCGCGGAGCTCGTCGAACGCGGCGGACTGCTCGGCGAGCGAGGCGTCGGCCGCCTCGCACAGCTCGATTATTCGCGTGGTCCACTCGCGGCGCTGCTCGGGGGAGTCGGGCACGGAGTCGTCCAACCTCTGCTGCAGCTCGAACGCCTCACGGGCGTGCACCCGGGCCGCGTCGAGCGCTTCGGCGAAGGGCCGGGCGGCCTCGTCCCCGAACTGCGCGGCGGCGAAGCCCACCTCGTGGGCGCCGGCGGTCAGCTCGTCGTCCAGGGCGACCAGCACGCGGGCGGCACGCTGGTCGAGTTCGTGCTGGTCGGCCTCTCGGGCGTCGAGCTCGCGCCGGCGGCGTCGGGCACGACGGACCACGAACGCGACGGCGACCGCCGCCGCGACGAGGACCAGCACCAGCAGGGCCCAGGGCACCCACCCGAGGTCGGGCCCGGCCTCGTCGCTGCGGATGCCGTCCGCCAGGGCGACGGCGGCACCGGCCCAGTCGCCGTCACGCAGCTGGGGGACGACCACGTCGGTCTGCAGCGCCTGCCGGTCGGACTCCGAGACGACCGAGGTGTCGGTCGAGAGGTCGTAGAGCCGGTCGTCGACCGCCACCGACAGCAGTACGTCGTTCGGGCCGAACTGGTTCAGCGAGGCGGTCGCCTCACCCCAGGCCGTGCGGTCGGACGGCGACGTGAACGAGTCGACGTAGACGACGAAGAGGTTGACCCCCGTGTCGGTCGAGAGCGAGTCGAGCGCCTCGGTCACCCGGCGCTCGTCCGCGCTCGAGAGCACGTCCGCCTGGTCGACCACGTAGGCACCTGAGAGCTGCACCGGTTCGACGGCCTGGGCCGGGGCCGCTCCGAAGGAGAGGGCGCAGAGCCAGGTCAGGACCGCCGTGGTGACGGCGACCACGGCACGGCTGGTCGATCGTCGGCCGGTCGTTGCGCTCGTGCTCACGACGCTCCCCTCGCTCGTTGCGGGGGAGTCTATCGACGGCCCCCGTCAGGACGCCCGGGTCGCGGGGCCGCGGACCTCGTCGAGGGCGCGCGGGTCATGACAGGAAGAGGAGTGCCACCGACGCCACGGCACAGACGGCCCCGACGGCGTAGAGCACGGCCCCCACCGTGCGGGGAGCCCGGCCGTCGTCGTGGGGCGGGTGGACGCGGGCCCGGTGCGGGCGGTCCGGGTCGTAGTGCACGGTGAGCTCGGTCTCGAGCGGGGTGGTGAGCGGGACGTCGCCGAACTGCGTCTCGTGCAGCTGCCCGTCGACGTCCATCCAGCGGGCCGTGGCCGCCCGGGCCCACTCGGGCGGGGGGATGACCACGCCGACGGTGCTCTCGAGGCGGGTGGCACGGTGACGCAGCACCCAGCCGGCCACGAGGAAGGGGCTGCCGACCACGAAACCGAACCAGCCGAAGAGCTCCACCACCGGCGCGATGACGGAGAAGGCGTCGCTCATGCCACGATCGTACTGTGCCGCCGTGCACCCCGTGACGAACCCGGAGCCCCGTGAACCCCAGCCCCCTCGGCCGTGTGCCGGCCCCCCTGCTCGCCGTCGCGGCGATCGTCTCGGTGCAGTTCGGGGCCGCCCTCGCCAAGACGCACTTCGAGGCCCTGGGGCCGACCGGCGCGGCCGCGTTGCGCCTGGCGTTCGGCGCCGCCCTGCTGCTCGTGGTCTTCCGCCCCCGCCCGTGGCGCTGGCCGCGCCGCACGTGGCTCGGCGTCGTCGTGCTCGGCCTCGCCCTCGCGGGCATGAACTCCCTCATCTACCTCGCGATCGACGTCGTGCCCCTGGGGGTCGCGGTCACCCTCGAGTTCCTCGGCCCGCTCGTCGTCGCCCTCGTGCAGACCCGGCGGTGGTGGGACGCGGCGTGGGCCCTGCTCGCCCTCGCCGGGGTCGTCCTGCTCGGCTCCGACTCGACGGGGGCGATCCCGTTCGTCGGGGTGCTGCTCGCCCTCGGCGCGGGTGCGTTCTGGGCCTGCTACATCCTCGCCAACGCCGCGCTCGGGCGGGGACGCGACCCGATGGGTGGCCTCGCGACGGCCATGCTCGTCGCGGCCCTCGTCGTCGTGCCGTTCGGGGCGCACGACGCGACGGTCGCCGTCCGGGCCGACCCGCGCCTCCTCGTGGTCTTCCTGGTGGTGGCGGCCCTGACCTCGGCGATCCCGTACGCGCTCGAGTCGGTGGCGTTGCGGCGCCTGCCGACCCGGGTGTTCGGGGTGCTCTCGAGCCTCGGGCCGGCCGTGGCGGCGCTCGCCGGCCTGGTCGTGCTCGGCGAGGCCCTCGGTCCGCGTGAGGTCGTGGCGCTCGCCTGCGTCACGGCCGCGAGCGTCGGCGTCACGGTCGCGGCCGGTCGTCGTCGTCGTCGGGGCCCCCTGCCCGAGGCGCCGGCCGCCTGACGGCCGTCGTCGCCCCGCCGTCTGTCCGCAGGGCGAACGAGTGCCCGAGCCTGATGACCGGTCCAGGGCTTGTACCCCACCTGCGGGGTACGCTGCACCCACGGCCGAAGTGATGGGCCGGAGAACGATGCAAGGAGTGAGGAGACATCATGGGTGCTGTCTTGGAGCGTACGTCCCGAGCCGAGGTCGTCCCGCTGGGCGACGGGTTCCACCGCGTGTCGACGCCGACCGCCGGGGTGATCGGGTTCGTGCACGAGAGCGACGGGTCGTTCGAGGTCCTGCGGGGTCGCGTGCGCACGGCCGTCCGTCGCGAGGGGTCGTACCGCACGCTCGACGTCGCGGTGATCGCGCTGACCTACAGTTGACGACGACCGTTCGTCGACGGGTGCCCTAGGGCGTCAACACGAGGCCTCGCCGTCGGCGGGGCCTCATCTCTCTGTCCGCCCTCGCCAGGAGGCCCATCGTGACCGTCGTCGGGTACGCCCGCGTCTCGCGTGACGACCCGTCGTCCGAGGGGCAGGCGGAGCGCCTGCGCGCCCGGGGGTGCGACCGGGTGTTCGTCGACCACGCCACCGGCACGAGACAGTCGCGGCCCGAGTTCGCGAAGGCCATCGGCAGCCTGCGCGAGGGGGACGTGTTCGTCGTGACGGCCGTCGACCGCATCGGTCGTTCTGTCGCCGAGCTGGTCGGGGTGATGGCCACCCTCGACGCCCTGGGCGTGGCCTTCCGATCGATCGACGAGCAGATCGACGAGCTCAACGCCTACGGGCGCTTCTTCTTCCGGGTGACGGCGGCCCTGGCCCGGTTCGACGAGCAGGTCGGCGGCGAGCCGCACCGCGCCGAGACCCGCAGACGCCAGGAGGCGCGGGTGGCGCAGACCCCGAAGCCCCCGGTCTCGAGACGTCGCCTCGACGCGGCCCGTCAGTTGCGCGCCGGGGGAGCGAGCCTGCGCGAGGCCGCCGAGCACGTCGCGGTGCCCGAACGCGTCCTGCGGCGCGAGCTCGAGCGCGACGACGCCGACCGCGCCCGCCGCCAGCAGGCCGACTGACCCCGGGCACGAGTCGAGCCGGGTCGCTACCGTCGGCACCATGACCCACGAACCGTCGCACGGCGACCGAGCACCGGCCCCCGGACGACCCGACTGGGCCGACGTCACCCGTCGCGTGCGCGACGTCACCGAGCACGGGCAGCGTTTCCGGGGCCCGTCGATGCAGGCGGCAGGGGTCGCAGTCGCCGTCTCGGCCTCGGCCCTCGCCATCTGGGTCGCGAGCACCGACGAGGGAGGGTCCGTGGTCCTCACGATCGGCCTCGGCGTCACCTCGGTGGTCGTGGTACTCGTCGGGTGGCTCCGTGCCCGCTCGTCGCGAGCGCTCTCCCCGTTCTTCGTCTGGAGGACCACGGGCACCCCGACGGCGGCCCTCGGCCCGGCCGAGCGGCGCTCGCTGAACCGACAGATCATGGGCCGCGACCCGATCGAACCCGAGAGGGCCGACCTCGTCCGGGCCTTGATCACGCTCAAACGACGTGCGAACCGAGCGGCGTTGCTCCCCGTCGCCGGGTTGTTCCTGATGATCGCCACCCTCGGTACGGCCGCCGGTACCCCGCTGCTCGCCGTCGGGGCGCCGATGTTCCTCGTCGTCTTCCTGGCGGCCGTCACGCTCTACGAGACCCGGCGTGACGACCGGGTGCTCGCCGCCGCGGACGAGGCCGCCACGTCGACGGCGTGACCTCGCCGGTCGTGCGATCGGGCACCGAAGGCCGAGCCGTGGTCCAGGGAGAGACCCGCGATTCGGAGGAAGCCGCGCTCGCGAGGAAGGCCCACGGTGCCGACGATGACTGTGGTGCCCCCAGAAGGATTCGAACCTTCGCCCCTGCCTCCGGAGGGCAGTGCTCTATCCCCTGAGCTATGGGGGCCCGGGAACGTCGTCAAGGCTAGCAGCGAATCGGCACCGTGCGGGACGCCCGGGCCTCGTGGGGTGCATCGTGGACGGGTGACCGACGACAACCGCACCGACCAGGCCGACACCGGCACCCGTTCCGACCGCACCGACCCCGCGGGCCCGACGCTGCGCGAGCGCCTCCGCTCGGCCAAGGTCTTCCACCCCGAGCTGCCCACCTTCGACGTCGACGACGTGGCCGACGACGCCGTCGACCAGTTCGTCGCCTGGCTCGTCGAGGCCGTCGAGCAGGACGTCGCCCAACCGCACGCGATGGTGCTCTCGACCTCGTCGTCCGACGGTGACGTCACCGCCCGGACGCTGTTGCTCAAGGACGTCGACGACGGGGCCCTCTGGTTCGCGACGTCGTCGATCAGCCCGAAGGGTCGGCAGATCACCGAGAACCCGCGGGTCGCGCTCACCCTGTACTGGCGCGAGCAGGGTCGCCAGGTCCGCGTGCTCGGCCGGGCGTCCGCCGGCCCGCGCGAGGTCAGCGAGAAGGACTTCACCGCTCGCCACCCCGACTCGCGGGCCGTCGCCATGACCCAGCCGCAGAGCAGCCCGATCACCGACGAGGCCGCCACCCGGTCGCGACTGGCCGAGGCGAAGGCCGCGATCGAGGCCGACGACACCCTCGTCCCGGACGACTGGACGGCCTGGCGGGTCGACCCCACGTCGGTCGAGTTCTGGCAGGCCACCACGGGGCGCGACCAGGTGCGCCTGCGGTACGACCGCGACGGCGACGGCTGGACCCGCGCCTCCTTGTGGCCCTGACGACCGCCCGGTGCCGACGCGGCGGCTCGCGCGGTGGGCGTAACGCGGCGACACACGCCTGGCCCTCCGCGGGCCGCGTCGGCAGCATGGGGGCATGACCTCGCACGCCGCCCCGACGAACCGCCCGAGCGACCCCGCCGTCGCCTCGATGCGCCTCGCCGTGGTCGAGGTCACCCGGCACCGGCCGCACGCCGCCGAGTACCACGCGTACGTCGACGACATGAACGCGCGGGTGCAGGCGACCGCCGAGGCCGCGGGCTGGCGGGCCAGCCGTCTCGCGGCGGGCGACCTCGGCACCGTCGAGCTGCTGCGGGCGACCGACGACGCCGACGCGATCGTCGTGCTCGGCGGCGAAGACCTCTCACCCCGGGTCTACGGCGGCTCCACCGGCTACCCGGGTGAGGGTCGTCACGACCCGGTGGCCGACGAGGCGCAGCTGGCGCTCGTGCGGAGGGCCGTCGCCCGCCGCACCCCGGTGCTCGGCGTCTGCCGTGGCCACCAGGTGATCAACGTCGCCCTCGGCGGCGACCTCGTGCAGCACCTCGACGACCACGAGGGCCTGCACCGGACGCCCGAGGCCCCCGTCGACCGCCTCATGCACCCGCACGCCGTCTCGCTCGAGTCCGGCAGCCGCCTCGCCCGCGCCCTGGGTGCCGAGCCCGTCGGGCAGAGCGCGCACCACCAGGCGGTCGGGCGCCTCGGTGACGGGCTCCGCGTCGTCGGTCGGGCCGTCGACGGCACCGTCGAGGCCGTCGAGCACGTCTCCGCACCGATCGTCGGCGTGCAGTGGCACCCCGAAGACAAGGGTGCGCCGG
Organism: Frigoribacterium sp. PvP054; assembly: GCF_040547465.1. Lineage (NCBI taxonomy): Bacteria > Bacillati > Actinomycetota > Actinomycetes > Micrococcales > Microbacteriaceae > Frigoribacterium > Frigoribacterium sp. PvP054. Next base: position 76,913 of record NZ_JBEPPU010000001.1, on the reverse strand, counting down.
CCGGGCAGCTCGAGGCGCTGCTGGCGTCGTTGGCCGCGTCCGTCCTGGCCGGTCGCCTCGCCGGGGCCGGGGCCTCGCGGACGGACCGGGAGGCGCTGGTCGCCTAGGCCACGCCCCTCACCCGAGCGCGCCTCCCGCCCGAGGACACGACCGGGCGAGGCCGCCCGGCCGCTCGCCGTGGCCTCGGGCGGGTTCGTCCGGTCGATCGCACCCGGGCACCGGCCGGCCTCGGCCGGGCACGTCAGTCGATCGTCTGCAGCACGTTCACCACGGCCGAGACGACCGGCTCGGCGTCACCCGGTTCGAGGAACGTCGTCGAGCGGGCCACGACGAACGCCGGGGACGAGAACGCCTCGGCCGTGCCCACCCCTCCGGGCGTGTCGAAGTAACCCTCGACGCCGTAGGTCGGCACCGAGTTGCTCGTCGCGACGAGCTCGTTGGCCAGTTCGTCGAGGCTCTCGCCGTCGAAGCGGGCGACCCCGACCGTGATCGTCGCACCGTCCGCGTCCTGCCAGGTGCAGATCGTGCCGTCGGCCTCGGCCACGATCTCGAGGGCCTCGCCGTCGCGGCTCTCGTCGCCGGCGGCGTCGTCCGCCGGGACGAGGGCGAGCGACGGGTAGTACGACGAGAGGCCGTCGGCGCCGATCAGGTCGCCGCAGTCGACGGTGAGGGGCCTGCTCACGAGGTCGGGGGCGGGTGCCGCGGTCGCCGTCGCCTCGGGGGTGGCCGACGACGCCGCGCGTGGGGTCGGCGACGCGTCCGGCCCGGTCGGCGACGGGCCCGTGCACGCGCTCAGGGACAGGGCGAGGGTGCCCGTCAGGACGAGGGTGCGCAGGGCGGCGGAGGGGCGGCTCGGGGCGTGACGCATGCCTCCATCATCGTCGACGCCTCGCTCGTCGGGGGCCTCGCCGCTGCCGGTAGGATCGTCCCTCGTGACTCCCGCCGAACTCTCCACGTCCTTGCTCGCCGTCGTCCAGGGCGTCCTCGAGCGCCGAGGCACCGTCGACGTGGCGGTGACCGAGGGCGACGTGGCCCTCGAGCGGCCGAAGAACCGCGACCACGGCGACTGGGCCTCGAACGTGGCCATGAAGTTCGCCAAGCGCGTGGGGACGAACCCCCGCGAGCTCGCCACCGAGATCGCGGCCGAGCTGGCCGAGGTCGACGGCGTCGCGGACGTCGACGTGGCGGGTCCCGGCTTCATCAACATCCGCGTCGACGCGGCCGCGGCCGGCCTGCTGGCCCGGTCGATCGTCGAGCAGGGCGAGGCCTACGGTCGCGGCGACTACTACCGCGGCGTCACCATCGACCTCGAGTTCGTCTCGGCCAACCCGACCGGCCCGATCCACCTCGGCGGCGTCCGCTGGGCGGCCGTCGGCGACAGCCTGGCCCGCGTGTTCCAGGCCCAGGGCGCCCTCGTGACCCGCGAGTACTACTTCAACGACCACGGTGGGCAGATCGACCGCTTCGCCCGCAGCCTGCTCGCCAGCGCGCTGGGTGAACCCACCCCCGAGGACGGCTACGGCGGTCAGTACATCGCCGAGATCGCCGCCCGCGTCGTGGCCACCGTCGACGGCGACGTGCGCGAGCTGCCCCGTGACGAGGCGCAAGAGACGTTCCGGTCGGTCGGCGTCGACTTCATGTTCACCGACATCAAGGCGTCGCTGCACGACTTCGGCGTCGACTTCGACGTGTACTTCCACGAGAACTCGTTGCACGAGTCGAAGGCCGTCGAGCGTGCCGTGGCGCGCCTGCGCGAGCTCGGGCACGTCTACGAGGCCGAGGGCGCGACCTGGCTGCGCACGACCGAGTTCGGCGACGACCGCGACCGGGTCATCGTCAAGAGCGACGGCGAGGCGGCCTACATCGCCGGCGACCTGGCGTACTACCTCGACAAGCGCGAGCGGGGCTTCGAGCGCAACCTGATCATGCTCGGCGCCGACCACCACGGCTACGTCGGCCGCATGATGGCGATGTGCGCGGCGTTCGGCGACGAGCCCGGCGTCAACCTCGAGATCCTCATCGGCCAGATGGTCAACCTGCTGCGCGACGGCGAACCGATGCGCATGTCCAAGCGCGCGGGCACCGTCGTCACGATGGAGGACCTCGTCGACGCGGTCGGCGTCGACGCCGGTCGGTACTCGCTCGTCCGCAGCCCGGTCAACAGCTCGATCGACATCGACCTCGACCTGCTCACCAAGCGCAGCAACGACAACCCCGTCTTCTACGTGCAGTACGCCCACGCCCGCACCCGCGCCGTGGCCCGCAACGCCGAGGCCGCGGGGGTCACCCGAGACGCCTTCGACGCGTCGCTCCTGACCCACGAGACCGAGAGCGCGCTGCTGGGGGCGCTGTCCGAGCTGCCGCGCGTCGTCGTCCAGGCCGCCGAGCTGCGCGAGCCGCACCGCGTCGCCCGGTACGTCGAAGAGCTGGCCGGCACCTACCACCGCTGGTACGACAGCTGCCGCGTGACGCCCCTCGGCGACGACGAGGTCACCGACCTGCACCGCACGCGCCTGTGGCTGAACGACGCAGCCGGTCAGGTCATCCGCAACGGGCTCGGTCTGCTGGGCGTCTCGGCACCCGGCCGCATGTGACCCCCGGCCCCGCGCCTCCCCGGTCTCGACCGCAGGAGGCGCGGCGCGCGCGGTCGTCGGGCGCCGGCTGACAAGATGGCGCGATGAGCGACATCGACTCCGACTTCTTCGAGGCCAAGCCCGTCGCCCGACGCCGGGGTCGTGGCTTCGGCATCTTCGTCTTCGTGCTGCTCGGCATCGTGGTGGTCCTGGGCGTGCTCGCCGTCGTCGCCGACCTCGTGGTCCGGACGGTCGCCGAGGACCAGGCCGAGAAGCAGATCTCGCAGCAGCTCGGCGACGCGGCGGGCCCCGTCGACGTGCAGATCGGCGGCTTCTCGATGCTCTGGCAACTCGTCCAGGGCAGCATCGACCAGGCCACGATCTCGTCGGCCGGTTCGTCCGACGGCCTCTCGTACGACTTCGACGTGCGGGACGTGCCGACCGACCTGTCGGGCAGCACCGGGGCGATCACGGGCACGGTGACCGCCGACGCCGCGACCGTCAACGGGCTCGCGGCCGTGCAGGAGACCGGCGGCGCGATCTCGTTCGGCGACGGTCAGGTCACGTACGCCCGCGACTTCACCATCCCGGTCATCGGCACCGTCGTCCCGGTGGACGTCGTCGCGACGCCGGCGATCACCCAGGAGGGGCGGGTCATCTCCCTGACGCCGGTCTCCGCCTCCCTGCGCGACACCTCCCTCTCGCTCGACCTCGCACCCTTCGTCGGCGGCTACGCGTTCGACGTCTGCGCCGCGCAGTACCTCCCGCAGGGCACGACCCTCACGGGCGTCGCCGTCACCCCGTCGGCGGCGACCCTCGAGGTGACCTCGCCGGGCCTGCCGATCTCGTCGAGCGGCATCGGCAGCAAGGGCTCCTGCTCCTGACGGTGCCCGGCGCCCGCGACCCCGGGCCGTGGCCGTCACGGTCGTCGACGGTCGGTAGGCTCTGATGTCGTTCCCCGTCCCCCGATCACCCGAGGTCCGCGTGTCCCCGAACCCCCTGGCACCCGCCTGGCTCGTCGAGCCGACCGACGCCAACGCCCTCGATCCGGTCGTGTGGTCGGCCACGGCCCGGCGCTCGCCCGAGGGCGAGCTCGTGCTGGGCGGCGTCCCGGCGTCCGAGCTCGTCGCCACGTTCGGCACCCCGCTCTACGTCGTCGACGAGGACGACGCCCGCACGCGCGCCGTCGAGGCCGTCCGCTCGTTCGAGCGCGAGGCGGCCCGCATCGGCACGACGGCGACGGTGTACTACGCGGCCAAGGCGTTCCTGTCGGCCGAGGTGGCGCGGTGGGTGGCCGAGGCCGGGATGGCCGTCGACATCTGCACCGGGGGCGAGTTCGCCGTGGCCCGGGCCGCGGGCGTCGACCCCGCCCGCATGGGGTTCCACGGCAACAACAAGTCGCTCGCCGAGATCGACCGCACCGTCGAGGCCGGCATCGGCACGATCGTGCTCGACAACGCCGCCGAGGCCGGCCGCGTGGCCGCCGCCGCCGAACGGCACGGACGCGTCCAGCGGGTCCGCCTCCGGGTGAACTCGGGCGTGCACGCCTCGACCCACGAGTACCTCGCGACCGCCCGCGAGGACCAGAAGTTCGGCGTCCCGCTGACCGAGACGCCCGACATCGTCCGGTCGATCCGCGAGCACGCCTCGTTGGAGTTCGTCGGCCTGCACTCGCACATCGGTTCGCAGATCTTCGGCTCCGACGGCTTCGCCGAGGCCGCCCGTCGCCTGCTCGCCGTGCACGCCGAACTGCTCGCCACCGGTCCGGTCCCCGAGCTCAACCTCGGCGGCGGGTTCGGCATCGCCTACACGAGCGCCGACGACGCCCGCCCGCTCGACGAGCTCGCCGTGGCCCTGGCCGACATCGTCCAGGCCGAGTGCGCCCGCCTCGAGGTCGACGTCCCCCTGCTCGCGGTCGAGCCCGGGCGCGTCGTCGTCGGCCCCGCCGGGACGACCCTCTACGAGGTCGGCACGATCAAGGACGTGACGGTCTCGTCCGACGAGGGCAGCGCCGTGCGGCGCTACGTCAGCGTCGACGGCGGCATGAGCGACAACGCCCGGACGGCCCTCTACTCGGCGGACTACTCCGTGCGCATCGCGAACCGTGCCTCCTCGGCGTCGCCCGCGCTCGTCCGGGTGGCCGGCAAGCACTGCGAGAGCGGCGACCTCGTCGTGCTCGCCGACTACCTGCCCGGGGACGTCGCCCCCGGCGACCTGCTCGCGGTGCCCGCCACGGGCGCCTACTGCCACAGCCTGGCCAGCAACTACAACCACGTCGGGCGTCCGCCCGTCGTCGCGGTGCGCGACGGCCGGGCCCGCGTGATCGTGCGGGGCGAGAGCGAGGCCGACCTGCTGGCCCGCGACGCCGGCCTCGACCAGGCGCCCGGCGCCTCCTGACCTCGCGCGGCCCGGCACCCCGACGACCCCGCACCCCGACGACGACGCACCCGAGAACGGACTGACATGATCGAATACCGCAACGTGAGGGTCGCCCTGCTGGGCGCCGGCTCGGTGGGGTCCCAGGTGGCGCGGTTGCTGCTCGAGCAGGGCGACGACTTCGCCGGTCGCGCGGGCGCCGGGCTCGAGCTCGTCGGCATCGGCGTCCGTGACGTCGACGCGCCGCGGGACGTCGACCTGCCCCGCGAGCTCTTCACGACCGACGTCGAATCGCTCATCGTCGGCGCCGACATCGTCGTCGAGCTGATCGGGGGGCTCGAACCGGCCCGCAGCTACGTCCTGCAGGCGCTCAACTCGGGGGCCGACGTCATCACGGGCAACAAGGCCCTGCTCGCGAGCCACGGCATCGAGCTCTTCGACGCCGCCGAGCAGGTGGGCGCGCAGGTCTACTACGAGGCCGCCGTCGCCGGGGCGATCCCGATCATCCGTCCGCTGCGCGACAGCCTCGCCGGCGACCGCGTCCAGCGCATCATGGGCATCGTCAACGGCACGACCAACTTCATCCTCGACCGCATGGACACCGACGGCTCGACCCTCGAGGACGCCCTGGCGACGGCCACCGCGCTCGGGTACGCCGAAGCCGACCCCACCGCCGACATCGAGGGCTACGACGCCGCGCAGAAGGCCGCGATCCTGGCCAGCCTCGCGTTCCACACGGCCGTGCCCCTGGCCGCGGTCCACCGCGAGGGCATCACCTCCGTCACGCACGACCAGGTCGTCGCCGCCCGCAAGGCGGGTTACGTCGTCAAGATCCTCGCGATCTGCGAGCGACTCGTCGACGACGAGGGCGTCGAGGGGGTCAGCGCCCGCGTCTACCCCGCACTCGTGCCGCTCAGCCACCCGCTGGCGGCCGTGCACGGGGCGAAGAACGCGGTCTTCGTCGAGGCCGAGTCGGCAGGCGACCTCATGTTCTACGGCGCCGGTGCCGGGGGAGTCGAGACCGCGTCGGCCGTGCTGGGCGACCTCGTCTCGGCCGCCCGCCGGCACGTCATCGGCGGCCCCGGCGTGGCCGAGTCCACCCACGCCAACCTGCCGGTGTTCCCGATCGGACGCGTCTCGACCCGCTACCAGATCACCCTCGACGTCGCCGACCAGCCGGGCGTCCTCGCCGAGGTCGCCGGCGTGCTCAGCGAGCACGGCGTCAGCGTCCACAACGTCGAGCAGACCTCCGGTGCGACGCCGGGCGTCACGGTCGAGGGCGACGGCGTGGCCACCGCTACGCTGATCATCGGCACCCACCGGGCGCGCGAGTCCGACCTCGCGGCCACGGTGGCCGCCCTGAAGAACGCCACGGTCGTGAACTCCGTCACGAGCGTGCTGAGAGTCGAAGGAGCCTGATGGCCCACCAGTGGCAGGGTGTCCTGCGCGAATACGCCGACCGTCTCGACGTCACCGACGCCACCCCGATCGTCACGCTCGGCGAGGGCGGCACGCCGCTCATCCCGGCTCCGGCGCTGTCGAACCGCACGGGCGCGAAGGTGTACGTCAAGTACGAGGGCATGAACCCGACCGGGTCGTTCAAGGACCGCGGCATGACGATGGCCATCTCGAAGGCCGTCGAGCACGGCGCCAAGGCCGTCATCTGTGCCTCGACGGGCAACACGTCGGCGTCGGCCGCCGCCTACGCGGCGCACGCGGGCATCACGGCCGCCGTGCTCGTGCCCGAGGGCAAGATCGCCATGGGCAAGCTCAGCCAGGCCGTGGCCCACGACGGGCAGCTGCTGCAGATCCAGGGCAACTTCGACGACTGCCTCGACATCGCGCGTGACCTCGCCGCGAACTACCCGGTGCACCTCGTCAACTCGGTCAACAACGACCGCATCGAGGGCCAGAAGACCGGAGCGTTCGAGGTCGTCGACGTGCTCGGCGACGCCCCCGACTTCCACTTCATCCCCGTCGGCAACGCCGGCAACTACACGGCCTACACGCGGGGCTACCGCGAAGACCTCGAGATCGGTCGGGCCACCAAGCTGCCGCGCATGTTCGGGTTCCAGGCCGCCGGTTCGGCCCCCATCGTCGCCGGCGAGGTCGTCAAGGCCCCCGAGACCATCGCCAGTGCAATCCGCATCGGCAACCCGGCCTCGTGGCAGCTCGCCCTCGAGGCACGAGACCTGACGGACGGCTGGTTCGGGGCGATCACCGACGAGGCCATCCTCGCGGCCCAGAAGATCCTCTCGGCCGAGGTCGGCGTCTTCGTCGAGCCCGCGTCGGCCATCAGCGTCGCCGGGCTGCTCGAGCGCGCCGACGCCGGCGTGGTCCCCGCCGGCGCCACGGTCGTGCTGACCGTCACGGGCCACGGCCTGAAAGACCCGCAGTGGGCCCTCCGTCGATCCGACGGCAGCGACGTCCAGCCGACCGTCGTCGCCAGCGACACCACCCGGGTGGCCGAGGTGCTCGGTCTCGTCCCGGCCTCTGCATGACCTCCGAGGTCGTCGGACGGTCGGTGCTGGTCAAGGTCCCCGCGACCTCGGCGAACCTGGGCCCCGGCTTCGACACGCTCGGCCTCGCGCTGTCGCTGTACGACGAGCTCGAGGTCACCGCGACGCGTGAGCCGGGCGTCCGCATCGACGTGTCGGGCGTCGGGGCCGGCCAGGTGCCGACCGACGCCTCGAACCTCGTCGTCCGCGCGATCGCGACCGCCTTCGCGTCGGTCGACGTCCCGCTGCCGGGGTTGCACCTCCGCGCCCGGAACGCCATCCCGCACGGCCGGGGCCTCGGGTCGAGCGCCGCGGCGATCGTCTCGGGGATCATGGCCGCCAAGGGGCTGCTCGAGGGCACCGTCGAACTCGACTCGACGGCGTTGCTGGCGCTGGCGACCGAGATGGAGGGGCACCCCGACAACGTCGCACCCGCGCTGTTCGGCGGCCTCACGATCGCCTGGATGAACTCGCACGGTCCGTCGCACAAGCGCCTGCTCGTCCACCGCGGGGTCTCGCCCGTCGTGTTCGTGCCCGAGTCGACGTTGTCGACGAAGCTGGCCCGCAGCCTGCAACCGGCGTCGGTGCCGCACGAGGACGCCACCTTCAACGTCTCCCGTTCGGCCCTGCTCGTCGCGGCGCTCGTGCAGAGCCCCGAACTGCTGCTCGCCGCCACCGAGGACCGCCTGCACCAGAGCTACCGGGCGAGCGCCATGCCCGAGACCGACGCGCTGATCCGCATGCTCCGCGACGCCGGTCTCGCCGCGGTCGTCTCGGGTGCCGGGCCCTCGCTGCTGGTGCTCGGCAGCGACCCCGCGCAGCGTCTCTTCGCCGCCGACCTGGTCCGTGAACACGCCGTCTCGGCGTGGCGCCCGTTGATGCTGGCCGTCGATCTCAAAGGTGCTACAGTGGTGCCGCACCCGGTAGAAAACTCAGATTTCCTGGGCATCTAGCAACGTCTCCACCGTCACTCGTGGGGGCAACCGCGTGGGGTCACAAGTCTTCGAGTCCCCGGGTCGCACATCCCGTAGTGCACATCTAGCAGTGTTCGTCTGCCGATCTGGTCGGCGCGCACCGCACCTCCCCGGCCTCCTGCTCATCCCGTGCAGAGCCCGCACAGGGCAGCCCCTAGGGGCGAACCCGCCCCGTGCAGGCCCGAGGCCGCGAGGTGTGACCAGCTCTGCCCCGCCGATCAACGCGGGGGAGCGAAAGGAACCCATCACTCGTGACTGACGTCCAGAACGGCGCCGCTGCGCCGTCCACGCCCGAACTCACCGCCATGCGCCTGCCCCAGCTGCAGGCCCTGGCCTCGTCGCTCGGCATCAGCGGCATCTCGAAGCTGCGCAAGGGCGACCTCGTGGCCGCCATCGCGGCGAAGCAGGGCGAGGGGGCCGCCGTCGAGGTCGCCCCCCAGCCGACGCTCGACGGTGTCGTCGACGCCGGCGTCCCGGCCTCCGTCGAGACCGCCGTCGCCGAGGGCACCGAGGCCCCCGCCGTCGAGGCGACCGAGCCCGCCGAGGCACCGACCCGCGCCCGTCGCGGCTCGCGTCGCGCCACGTCCGCCGCCGGGGCCCCCGAGTCCCGCGGCGCCGGCGACCACGTCAACGCCGGCGAGACCGGCGTCGCCCCCCTCGTCGAGGTGCCCGCCACCGAGGCCGCCGTCGTCGACGCTCCCGCCGCGTCCGAGGCGGCCGCCGAGGTGCCCGCCGCCGAGCAGGACGCCCCTGTCGAGCGTCCGTCGCGCCGTCGGGGCTCACGCCGCGCCTCCGACGCGTCCGTCGCCGCCGACGCGACCCGCCCCGGTGCGTCCGTCGAGGGTCAGGCCGCCGACGCGACCGCCGCCGCCGAACCCGAGGGTGCTTCGACCGAGGGCGCCACGACCGAGGCCGGCGGCTCGACGTCCGACGACGAGGGCAGCGCCGACCAGCAGGGTCGCGGCGACCAGGGTCAGGGCGACCAGCAGGCCGCCGACCAGCAGAACGGCGGTCAGCAGGGTGGCGGTCGTCGCAGCCGCAACCGCAACCGCGGCAAGGGCGGATCGCAGCAGGGCCAGTCCGAGCAGAACGGCGGCCAGCAGAACGGCGGCCAGCAGAACGGCGGCCAGAAGGCCGACGCGTCGCAGAACGCCGCGCAGCAGAACGGTGGCCAGCAGAACGGCCAGCAGCGTGCCGACCAGAAGGCCGAACAGCAGGCCCAGCGTGCCGCCGGCGAGAAGAACGACGCCGCCCGCGGCGAGCAGCCCGGCACGGGGCCGCAGTCCGGCGGCCAGGCCGACGAGGGCGGCCGTCAGGGTCGTGGCCGTCAGCGCGACCGCAAGCGTGGCCGCGGCGCCCAGAACGACGACCTCGAGCCCGAGATCGGCGAGGACGACGTGCTCATCCCCGTCGCCGGCATCCTCGACGTGCTCGAGAACTACGCGTTCGTCCGCACCACGGGCTACCTGCCCGGGGCGAGCGACGTCTACGTCTCGCTCGGCCAGGTCAAGAAGTACCACCTGCGCAAGGGCGACGCCGTCGTCGGCGCCATCCGCCAGCCGCGCGAGGGCGACCAGGGCCAGGGGCGTCAGAAGTACAACGCCATCGTCAAGATCGACTCGATCAACGGCCAGCCCGTCGACGAGGCCGCCAAGCGCGTCGAGTTCAGCAAGCTGACCCCGCTCTACCCGCAGGAGCGCCTCCGACTCGAGACCGAGCCCCAGAAGCTCTCGACCCGCATCATCGACCTCGTGTCGCCGATCGGCAAGGGCCAGCGCGGCCTCATCGTCTCGCCGCCGAAGGCCGGCAAGACCCTCGTGCTGCAGTCGATCGCGAACGCCATCGCGGTGAACAACCCCGAGGTGCACCTCATGGTCGTGCTCGTCGACGAGCGACCCGAAGAGGTCACCGACATGCAGCGCACCGTCAAGGGCGAGGTCATCGCCTCGACCTTCGACCGCCCCGCCGAGGACCACACGACGGTCGCCGAGCTCGCCATCGAGCGGGCGAAGCGCCTGGTCGAGCTGGGTCACGACGTCGTCGTGCTGCTCGACTCGATCACGCGCCTCGGCCGTGCGTACAACCTGGCCGCCCCCGCGTCGGGACGCGTCCTCTCGGGCGGCGTCGACTCGTCGGCCCTGTACCCGCCCAAGCGCTTCTTCGGGGCCGCGCGCAACATCGAGAACGGCGGCTCGCTGACCATCCTCGCCACCGCCCTGGTCGAGACCGGTTCCAAGATGGACGAGGTCATCTTCGAGGAGTTCAAGGGCACCGGCAACATGGAGCTCCGCCTGTCGCGCCACCTGGCCGACAAGCGCATCTTCCCCGCCGTCGACGTCAACGCCTCGGGCACCCGTCGCGAAGAGATGCTGCTCAGCCCCGACGAGGTCAAGATCACCTGGCGCCTGCGTCGGGCCCTGGCCGGGCTCGACCAGCAGCAGGCGCTCGAGATCGTCCTGCGCAACCTGCGCGAGACGCAGTCGAACGTCGAGTTCCTGGTCCAGGTCCAGAAGTCGGTCCCCGCCTCGAACGGACACGACTCGGGCCACAAGGAGCACTGAGCGTGTTCGAGTCGGTGGCCGTGCTGCTGTCGGAGCACGACGACCTGCAGACGCAGCTCAGCGACCCCGCCGTCCACGCCGACGCCGCGCGCGCCAAGAAGATCAACCGCCGCTACGCCGAGCTCAGCCGCATCGTGGCTGCGCACTCGGCGTGGCAGCAGGCGGGTGAGGACCTCGAGGCCGCCCGCGAGCTCGCGAAGGAGGACGAGGCGTTCGCCGACGAGGTGCCCGCCCTCGAGCAGGCGCTCGACGAGTCCCAGGAACGCCTGAGGCGCCTCCTGATCCCTCGCGACCCCGACGACGGGCGCGACGTCATCATGGAGATCAAGGGCGGCGAGGGGGGAGCCGAGAGCGCCCTGTTCGCGGCGGACCTGCTGCGCATGTACCTGCACTACGCCGAGTCGAAGGGCTGGAAGTCCGAGATGATCGCGAGCGACGACTCCGACCTCGGCGGGTACAAGAACGTGCAGGTCGCCATCAAGTCGAACGCCTCCGACCCCTCGCAGGGCGTCTGGGCGCACCTCAAGTACGAGGGCGGCGTGCACCGGGTCCAGCGGGTGCCGGCGACCGAGTCGCAGGGACGCATCCACACCTCGACCACGGGCGTGCTCGTGTTCCCCGAGGTCGACGAGCCCGAAGAGGTCGACATCAACCAGAACGACCTCAAGATCGACGTGTACCGGTCGAGCGGCCCCGGCGGTCAGTCGGTCAACACGACCGACTCCGCCGTCCGCATCACCCACCTGCCCACCGGCATCGTGGTGGCCATGCAGAACGAGAAGAGCCAGCTGCAGAACCGCGAGGCCGGCATGCGGGTCCTGCGCGCGCGCATCCTGGCCCGCCAGCAGGAAGAGCAGGCGGCCATCGCGTCGGACGCCCGCAAGAGCCAGATCCGGGGCATGGACCGGTCGGAACGCATCCGCACCTACAACTTCCCCGAGAACCGCATCGCCGACCACCGCACCGGCTACAAGGCCTACAACCTCGACGCCGTGATGGACGGCGCGCTCGACCCGGTGGTCGACTCGTGCATCCAGGCCGACGAAGAGGCGCGTCTGGCCGAGATCGGCGACACCTCGTCGTGAGCGACGCCATCGCCGCGGCCCTCGGGGGCGTGACGACGGTCGACGCCGCCCTCCGGGTCGCGTCGACCGTCCTCGCCGACGCCGGCGTGCCCTCGCCCGAGGTCGACGCCGAACTGCTCGTCGGCCACGTCACCGGCCTCGACCGGGGCGTGGTCCGGGCGCGGGCCGTCACCTCGGCGGCACTGACGGCCGACGAGCAGGAGGCGCTGGTCGCGGCGGTCGCGCGCCGCGCCTCCCGAGAACCGCTGCAGCACATCACGGGGCGGGCGTCCTTCCGCCGTCTCGAGTTGTTCGTCGGGCCGGGGGTCTTCGTTCCCCGACCCGAGACCGAGGGCGTCGCCCAGCTGGCCGTCGACGCCCTGCGGGCGGTGCCCGAGGCGTCGCCGGTGGCGGTCGACCTCGGCACGGGCAGCGGTGCCCTCGCGCTGTCCCTGGCCTCCGAGGTGCCGACGGCGTCCGTCGTCGCGGTCGAGCTGTCTCCCGAGGCGGCCGTCTGGACCCGCCGGAACATCGCGGCCGTGGGGGTCGACAACGTGCGGCTGGTCGAGGGCGACCTCGCCGACGCGCTGCCCGAGCTCGACGGCCTCGTGTCGGTGGTCGTCTCGAACCCGCCCTACGTGCCCACGGGCATGGTCCCGCGCGACCCCGAGGTGCGCCTGCACGACCCGGCCCTGGCCCTGTACGGCGGTGAGGACGGCCTCGACCTGGTGCGCGCGTTGTCGCTGACGGCGAAGCGCCTGCTGCGGCCCGGGGGAGCCCTCGTCATCGAGCACGGCGAGCGACAAGGAGGCGCGATCCGCGACCTCCTGACGGCCGACGGCTGGCGGTCCCCGGCCACGCATCCCGACCTGGCCGGTCGCGACCGGGCGACCACGGCGGTGCGCTGAGCGGGTTCTCCCGGTCCGTCGCACTATCATCGTCAGGTCATGGCCACTTTTCACGACTGCTCCGTCGACTCCGAACTGCTCGCCGGCATGCGCATGGCGCGCGGTGCCATCGGGCGGGGTGAGCTCGTGGTGCTGCCCACCGACACCGTCTACGGCGTGGCCGCGGACGCTTTCGACCCGACCGCCGTCCAGCGCCTGCTCGACGCCAAGGGCCGCGGGCGCCAGTCGCCGCCCCCGGTGCTGATCAAGGGTCAAGAGACCCTCGCCGCGCTCACCGACCGCGTGCCCGAGGTGGTCCGTCCGCTGCTCGACGAGTTCTGGCCCGGGCCGCTCACGGTGATCTTCCGGGCCCAGGCGTCGCTCAGCTGGGATCTCGGTGAGACCCGGGGCACCGTCGCCCTCCGCGTGCCGAGCCACCGCATCGCACTCGAGTTGCTCGAAGAGACGGGCCCCCTCGCGGTGTCGAGCGCCAACCTCACCGGCAAGCCGGCCGCCGAGTCGGCGGGCGACGCCCGACGCATGCTCGGCGACTCGGTGTCGGTCTACCTCGACGACGGCCCCGCGGGCACGTCGTACGAGCACATGGCCGGGGCCAACACGGGCTCGACCATCGTCGACGCGACGGCGGGCGCGGACGGCGTGCTCCGCATCGTGCGGCACGGCGTCCTCGCCGACGCCGACATCATCCGCGTCGTCGGGGCCGACGCCCTCGCGTGAGGTACTACCTCCTCGCGCTGGCGATCTCGGCAGCGGTCAGCTTCGTGCTCTCCGTGGTCGTCTGGCGGGTGGGGCTCAAGTACCGCCTCTACCCGAAGATCCGCGAGCGTGACGTCCACCAGACCCCCACGCCCCGTCTCGGCGGCATCGCGATGTGGGCGGGCATCGTCGTCGCCTTGCTCGCGGCGTGGTTCGTCTTCCCGCTGATCTCGGGCGTCGACTACTTCCGCCTGGTGTTCGCCGACGCCGGGCCGCCCCTCGCCATCATCGGCGCGGCGACCATCATCGTGGTGATCGGCGTCGTCGACGACCTCTTCGACCTCGACTGGATGACCAAGCTGGCCGGGCAGATCATCGCGGCCGGGGTGCTGGCCTGGCAGGGCGTGCAGCTGGTCTCCCTGCCGATCGGCGGCAGCCTCGCCATCGGATCGCCCTACATGTCGCTCGTGCTGACGGTCCTCACCATCGTCCTCGTGATGAACGCGGTCAACTTCATCGACGGTCTCGACGGTCTCGTGGCCGGGGTCGCCATCATCGCCAACGGCGTGTTCTTCGTCTACAGCTTCGTCATCTCGATCACCATCGGCCAGACCGAGTACTTCAACCTCGCGGCGCTGTTGTCGGCCGTGCTGATCGGGGCGTGCCTGGGCTTCCTGCCCCTGAACTGGCACCCCGCCAAACTCTTCATGGGCGACGCCGGCGCCCTCCTGACCGGCCTCGTCATGGCCACGAGCGCGATCTCGGTGACCGGTCAGATCGACCCGGCGGGCATCTCGCGGACGGCGCTCCTCCCGGCCTTCATCCCGATCGTGCTGCCCTTCGCGATCCTGATCGTCCCGCTGCTCGACTTCGGCCTGGCCGTCCTGCGGCGCGTCAGCGCCGGCAAGTCGCCCTTCACGGCCGATCGCAAGCACCTCCACCACCGGTTGCTCGACATGGGCCACTCGCACTTCCAGGCCGTCCTGATCTTCTACGCCTGGACGCTCGTCGCCGCCGTGGGCGGCCTGATGTTCCTCTTCGTCAAGCCGACCTACCTCGTGGCCGTGTTCCTCGGCGTCGGCCTCGTCGCCTGCACCGCGGCGACCCTCTCCCCCCTGAGTCGCCGCAAGAAGGTCGAGATCGCCGTCCAGACCACCCGCACCGGAGAACTGTCGACGACCGCGTCCGACCGCTTCGATCCGCTCGACGCCGCCGCCGACGCACTCGACCCACACGACACCGACACCGCCGCCCAGGCCGTGGTGCCCGAACTGACGAACCCGAAGGACCACCCATGAACGCCAGCTCGATCTTCACGCAGATCCTCAAGTACACGGGCCTGCTCGCCCTCGTCATCGCCGTGGTCGGCGGCGGGCTCGGCTACCTGTTCGCCGGCACCGACGGCCTCTGGAGCGCCCTCGTGGGCGTGGGGCTGGCGATCCTCTTCGCCGCCATCACGGCCGCGAGCATGCTCGTCGCCATCCGGTTCACGCTCGGGGCCTTCTTCGGCATCGTGATGGGCGCCTGGCTGCTCAAGCTGGTGATCTTCATCGCGCTGCTCGTGGTGCTGCGCGACCAGCCCTTCGTCGACGACGTCGTGCTCTTCCTCGCCCTCGTGGTGTCGATCGTCGGCACCCTCGCGGTCGACGCGCTCGTGGTCGTCCGAGGCCGCCTGTCGTACGTGAGCGACGCGTCGTTGCCCCCCGCCCCCAGCGAGTGACCGACGATGCGTGCAGACGGTGAAAATAGCTCGACCGATTCGTGGAAGCAAGCATTACCTTGATAGGGTTGACGACGTTCCCCGGCCGCGTCTCCAGCGTGCACGGATGACAAACCCCACCAATCGTCGCGACACTTCAGGGTGCTCGCCCCGACACAGGAGATAGCGCTGATAGCGAACGCTGTGAACCTGCTCTCCGCTGCCGAAGCCGGCCACGGGGACGGGGGATTCCACGCCCCGACTCTTGACGAGTTCTTCCCTCCCGCCATCTTCTTCGAGGGCACGCCCTTCGAGCTGAACCGCATCATGCTGGTCCGCCTCTTCGCGATCGCCGTCATGTTGCTGCTGTTCTGGCTGGCCCTGCGCAAGGGGCGGCTCATCCCGTCCCGCGGGCAGAGCATCGCCGAACTGGGCCTCGACTTCGTCCGCATCCAGATCGTCGAGGAGATCCTCGGCGAGAAGCTCGGTCGGAAGTACCTGCCCCTGCTGGCCGCCATGTTCTTCGGCATCTTCGCCATGAACATCACGGGCATCATCCCCGGCCTCAACATCGCCGGCACCTCGGTCATCGCCATGCCGCTGCTGTTGGCGGTCGTCGCGTACGTCATGTTCATCTACGCGGGCTTCCGTGAAGCCGGCGGGGCGACCTTCCTGCGCAACGCGCTCTTCCCGCCCGGTGTGCCGTGGGTCATGTACATCCTGCTGACGCCCATCGAGTTCATCAACATCTTCATCGTCCGCCCGATCTCGTTGGCGCTCCGACTGCTGTTGAACATGATGGTCGGCCACCTCCTGCTGGTGCTCTGCTTCGCGGCGACGCACTTCTTCTTCTTCAGCATGAGCGGGGGCTTCGTGGCCTTCGGCGCCCTCACCCTCATCGGCGGCTTCGTGATGACCATCGTCGAGATGGCCGTCGCCGTGCTGCAGGCCTACGTCTTCACGCTCCTCGCCTCGGTCTACATCCAACAGGCCGCGGCGAAAGAACACTAAATACAGACGACGCACGTCATCCGACGAGCATCGCCCAACCGGAAGGAAACACAAGTGGACACCACCACGATCCTCGCTGAGATCAACGGCAACATCGCGACCGTCGGCTACGGCCTCGCTGCGATCGGCCCCGGCATCGGTATCGGCATCGTCGCGGGCAAGACCGTCGAGGCCATGGCACGTCAGCCCGAGCTGGCCGGCCGCCTGCAGGTCACGATGTTCCTCGGCATCGCGTTCACCGAGCTGCTGGGCTTCATCGGCCTCGCCGCCGGCTTCATCTTCTCCTGATCAGTTAGGACGACACACCGATGATCGAGACGATCCTCGCGGCCGAGGGTGGTGCGCCCGAAGGCGCCGCCATCTTCTTCCCCGCTGGTTACGACATCCTCTGGTCCTTGGTCGTCTTCGTGGTCATCGCTGCGTTCTTCGGGCTCTTCGCGATCCCCAGGTTCCGCAAGATCCTCGACGAGCGTGCCGAGCGCATCGAAGGCGGCATCAAGCACGCCGAGGCCGCCCAGGCCGAAGCGGCCAAGGCCCTCGACGAATACAAGAAGCAGCTGGCCGACGCCCGTGCCGAGGCCGCTCGCATCCGTGAGGCTGCGCGAGCCGAGGGCAACGAGATCATCGCCGAGCTGAAGCAGCAGGCGCAGGCCGATGCCGACCGCATCACCGCCTCCGCCCACGCCCAGATCGAGGCCGAGCGTCAGGCCGCCGTCGCGTCCCTGCGGTCCGAGGTCGGTTCGCTGGCCATCGACCTCGCCTCCGGCGTCATCGGCGAGTCGCTCAGCGACGACGCCAAGGCGTCGGCCGTGGTCGACCGGTTCCTGGCCGACCTCGAGGCGGACGAGAACGCTAAGGCGGGCAACTGACGATGGGTTCCATGTCCCGAGAAGCACTCGGCTCGGCGCGGGCGGTCCTGTCCGACCTCGGCGGGTCGGTCGACTTGACGACGGGCGAGCAGCTGCTCGACGCCGGTCGGGTCGTCGGGGGTTCCGTCCAGCTGCAGTCGTACCTCGCCGACCCCGCCGTCGACGTCGTCACGAAGAAGCAGTTGCTCGACCGGCTCTTCGGGTCGTTCTCCGATTCGACGCGTGCTCTGCTCGTGTCCGTCGTCGGCAGCCGCTGGTCGTCGTCCGACGACCTGCTCGCCGGCATCGAAGAGGTCGCCTTCCGTGCGATCGCCTCGACGGTCCCGGCCGACAGCAGCATCGAGAACGAGCTCTTCGCCTTCGACGCCGCCGTCCGCACCGACGCGCAGCTCGAACTGGCCATCGGTTCCAAGCTCGGCGACCCCGCCGCCAAGGCGGCGCTCGTCGAGCGGCTGCTCGGAGGCAAGGCCAGTCGGCAGACCGTGGTGATCGTCATGCACCTGGTCCGCCAACCCCGCGGTCGTCGCATCGGAGAACTGCTGCGTCACGCGGCCGACGTCGTCGCCGACCAGTCGGACCAGCTCGTCGCCACCGTCACGAGCGCCGTCGTCCTCGACGACGCCCACGTCACGCGCTTGCAACAGGGCTTGGCCAAGCAGTTCGGGCGTAGCCTGCGCATCAACCAGGTCGTCGACCCCGCCGTCGTGGGCGGTCTCCGCGTCCAGGTGGGCGACGAGGTCATCGACGGCACCGTCGCGACCAAGCTCAGCCTGCTCCGCCTGCAGCTCGCCGGCTAGTCACGCTCTCACACACAGACTCGAGGCCTCCCGAAGCCTCGCTACGAATAGGAATCACAATGGCAGACATCAAGATCAGCCCGGATGAGATTCGCGACGCGCTGAAGGACTTCGTCTCGTCGTACGAGCCCTCGAAGGCCTCGACCACCGAGGTCGGCCACGTCACGGACGCAGCCGACGGCATCGCCCACGTCGAGGGACTCCCCGGCGTCATGGCGAACGAGCTCATCCGCTTCGCGGACGGCACGCAGGGCCTGGCCCAGAACCTCGACGAGGACGAGATCGGCGCCATCGTGCTCGGCGAGTTCTCCGGGATCGAAGAGGGCATGGAGGTCACCCGCACGGGTGAGGTCCTGTCCGTCCCGGTCGGAGACGGCTACCTGGGTCGCGTCGTCGACCCGCTGGGCGCTCCCATCGACGGCCTCGGCGACATCGCCACCGAGGGGCGTCGCGCCCTCGAGCTCCAGGCTCCCGGCGTCATGCAGCGCAAGTCGGTCCACGAGCCGATGCAGACCGGCATCAAGGCCATCGACGCCATGATCCCCGTCGGCCGTGGCCAGCGTCAGCTCATCATCGGCGACCGCCAGACCGGCAAGACGGCGATCGCGATCGACACGATCATCAACCAGAAGGCCAACTGGGAGTCCGGCGACGAGAACAAGCAGGTCCGCTGCATCTACGTCGCCATCGGTCAGAAGGGTTCGACCATCGCCTCGGTGAAGGGTGCCCTCGAAGAGGCCGGCGCCATGGAGTACACGACGATCGTCGCGGCTCCGGCATCCGACCCCGCCGGCTTCAAGTACCTCGCTCCCTACACCGGTTCGGCCATCGGCCAGCACTGGATGTACAGCGGCAAGCACGTCCTGATCATCTTCGACGACCTGTCGAAGCAGGCCGAGGCCTACCGTGCCGTGTCGCTGCTGCTCCGCCGCCCGCCGGGACGCGAGGCGTACCCGGGTGACGTCTTCTACCTGCACTCGCGTCTGCTGGAGCGTTGCGCGAAGCTGTCCGACGAGCTCGGTGCCGGCTCGATGACGGGTCTGCCCATCATCGAGACCAAGGCCAACGACGTCTCGGCGTACATCCCGACCAACGTCATTTCGATCACCGACGGCCAGATCTTCCTGCAGTCCGACCTGTTCAACGCCAACCAGCGTCCCGCGGTCGACGTCGGCATCTCGGTGTCGCGAGTCGGTGGCGACGCCCAGGTGAAGTCGATCAAGAAGGTCTCCGGCACGCTCAAGCTCGAGCTCGCCCAGTACCGCTCGCTCGAGGCCTTCGCGATGTTCGCGTCCGACCTCGACGCGGCGAGCCGCCGTCAGCTCGCCCGTGGTGCCCGCCTCACCGAGCTGCTCAAGCAGCCGCAGTACTCGCCGTACCCCGTCGAGGACCAGGTCGTCTCGATCTGGGCCGGCACGAACGGCAAGCTCGACGAGGTCCCCGTTCCCGACATCCTGCGCTTCGAGCGCGAGCTGCTCGACTACATGGGTCGCAACACCTCGGTGCTGTCCGACCTGCGGGAGAAGAACGTCCTGACCGACGAGATCGTCGCGGCCCTCGAGAGCGGCATCGACTCGTTCAAGCAGGAGTTCCAGACCGGTGAGGGCAAGCCGCTCGCCTCGGTCGGACGCGAAGAGTTCCAGGCCACCGACGCCGACGACGTCAACCAGGAGAAGATCGTCAAGACGAAGCGCTGACGCGCCCGTCCGACGTTCACGACTGACGAGACAACAGGAGAGTAATGGGAGCCCAACTCCGGGTCTACCGGCAGAGGATCCGCTCTGCGCAGACGACCAAGAAGGTCACTCGCGCGATGGAGCTCATCTCGGCCTCGCGCATCCAGAAGGCGCAGGCCCGGATGAAGGCTTCCGGGCCGTACTCGCGGGCCATCACCCGGGCGGTGTCGGCCGTGGCGACGTTCTCGGACGTCGACCACGTGCTGACCACCGAGCCCGAGACGGTCGAGCGAGCCGCGATCGTCGTGTTCACGTCCGACCGCGGTCTGAACGGTGCGTTCAGCTCGAACACGCTGAAAGAGAGCGAGCAGCTGGCACAGCTGCTGCGCAGCCAGGGCAAAGAGGTCGTCTACTACCTGGTGGGTCGCAAGGCCCAGGGGTACTTCGCCTTCCGTCGACGTGACGCCGAGCAGGTCTGGACGGGCAACACCGACCAGCCCGAGTTCGCCACGGCGAAGGAGATCGGCGACGCGGTGGTGTCGAAGTTCCTCACCGAGGCGGCCGAGGGTGGCGTGGACGAGATCCACATCGTCTACAACCGCTTCGTGAACATGGTCAGCCAGGTTCCCGAGGTCGTCCGGCTGCTGCCCCTTGAAGTCGTCGAGGGCATCGAGGAGCCCGGCGAGGACGAGGTCCTCCCGCTGTACGACTTCGAGCCCGACCCGACCGAGGTGCTGGACGCCCTGCTCCCGGTCTACATCGAGAGCCGCATCTTCAACGCCATGCTGCAGTCGGCCGCTTCAGAGCACGCCGCTCGACAGAAGGCCATGAAGGCTGCCAGCGACAACGCCGACACCCTCATCCGCGACTTCACCCGCCTCGCGAACAACGCGCGTCAGGCCGAGATCACGCAGCAGATCTCCGAGATCGTGGGCGGCGCAGACGCCCTCGGGTCGGCCAAGTAGAGCTCTGCACCACAGCATCATCATCCGAAGAGAGAGAAGCCATGACTGACACCGCAACCGCACCGGTCGCGACCGAGTCGGCTCCCGGCGTCGGGCGCATCGCCCGGGTCACGGGCCCCGTCGTCGACATCGAGTTCCCGCACGATGCCATCCCCGGCGTCTACAACGCGCTGACCACCAAGATCACCATCGGTGACACCACCACGCAGATCACGCTCGAGGTCGCCCAGCACCTCGGTGACGACCTCGTCCGTGCCATCGCCCTCAAGCCCACCGACGGCATCGTCCGCGGGCAGGAGGTCATCGACACCGGCGCACCCATCTCGGTGCCCGTCGGCGACGTGACCAAGGGCAAGGTCTTCAGCGTCACGGGTGAGATCCTCAACCTCGAGGGTGACGAGACGGTCGAGATCACCGAGCGCTGGCCGATCCACCGCAAGCCGCCGCAGTTCGACCAGCTCGAGTCGAAGACGCAGCTCTTCGAGACCGGCATCAAGTCCATCGACCTGCTCACGCCCTACGTGCAGGGTGGCAAGATCGGCCTGTTCGGTGGTGCCGGCGTCGGCAAGACGGTGCTCATCCAAGAGATGATCCAGCGTGTCGCGCAGGACCACGGTGGTGTCTCGGTGTTCGCCGGTGTCGGTGAGCGCACCCGTGAGGGCAACGACCTCATCGCCGAGATGGACGAGGCGGGCGTCTTCGACAAGACCGCCTTGGTCTTCGGCCAGATGGACGAGCCGCCGGGAACCCGTCTCCGCGTCGCGCTCTCGGCTCTCACCATGGCCGAGTACTTCCGCGACGTGCAGAAGCAGGACGTGTTGCTCTTCATCGACAACATCTTCCGCTTCACGCAGGCCGGTTCCGAGGTCTCGACGTTGCTCGGCCGCATGCCGTCCGCCGTGGGCTACCAGCCCAACCTCGCCGACGAGATGGGCGTGCTCCAGGAGCGCATCACGTCGACGCGTGGTCACTCGATCACCTCGCTGCAGGCGATCTACGTTCCGGCCGACGACTACACCGACCCGGCGCCGGCCACGACGTTCGCGCACCTCGACGCGACCACCGAGCTGTCGCGTGAGATCGCGTCGCAGGGTCTGTACCCGGCGATCGACCCGCTGACGTCGACGAGCCGCATCCTCGACCCCCGCTACCTGGGCCAGGCGCACTACGACACCGCCATCCGGGTCAAGGCGATCCTGCAGAAGAACAAAGAGCTGCAGGAGATCATCGCCATCCTCGGTGTCGACGAGCTGTCCGAGGAAGACAAGATCACGGTGTCGCGTGCACGCCGCATCCAGCAGTTCCTGTCGCAGAACACCTACATGGCGAAGAAGTTCACCGGTGTCGAGGGCTCGACCGTCCCCCTGAAGGACACCATCGAGTCGTTCACGGCGATCGCCGACGGTGAGTTCGACCACGTCGCCACGCAGGCGTTCTTCAACGTCGGCTCGATCTCGGACGTCGAAGAGAAGTGGGCTCAGATCCAGAAGGAGAACGGCTGATCGTGGCTGCTCTCACTGTCAGCGTCGTCTCGGCCGACCACGAGGTGTGGTCGGGCGAGGCGTCGTCGATCGTCGCTCGCACCGCCGAGGGTGAGATCGGAATCCTCCCCGGCCACGAGCCGATCCTGGCGATCCTGGCCTCGGGCCAGGTCAGGGTCCGGTTGTCCGACGGCAGCACCGTCGAGGCCACCGCCGACGACGGGTTCCTGTCCGTCGAGAACGACACCGTCACGGTCGTCGCGCGCAACGCGCAGCTGAACTGACGTCGGTCCGTCCGCTCCACCTCGATCCATGCTGTTCCTGCTGCCCCCGTCCGAGACCAAACTCGACGGGGGCAGCGCTGGTTCACGACTGGACGTGACGGGACTGTCGTTCGGGGCCCTCGAGGCGCCGCGCCGCGCCTCCTTGTCCCTTCTCCACGAGATGACGCGTGACGACGTGGCTGCGGCCCGGGCGTTGAGGCTCGGCCCGACGCAGGCCCACGAGATCGAGCGCAACCGGGTCGTGTCGTCGTCGCCGACGATGCCGGCGCTGGCGCGCTACACCGGCGTGCTCTTCGACCCGCTCGACGTGTCGAGCCTCGACGCCGCATCGTGGCGGTGGGCGCAGCGGCACGTCGTGGTGCACTCGGCCCTGTTCGGGTTGGTGCGCGCTGCCGACGAGATCCCCGCCTACCGTCTGTCGCACGACTCGAAGGTCGGCGGGACGACCCTGAAGAAGGTGTGGCGCGCGCCGGTGTCCGGCGTCCTCGCGGGCCTGGACGAGCCCGTCGTCGATCTCCGATCCGAGGGCTACGTCGGCCTCGGGCCCGCGGGTGACGGATCGACGTACGTCCGGGTCGTGTCGGACGCCGGCGACCGGCGTCGCGCCCTGAACCACTTCAACAAGAAGTCGAAGGGGTTGTTCGTCCGGGCCCTCTTGACGGACCGGCCCGACCTCGCGGACGTGCACGACCTGGCGGACTGGGCCCGGGGACGCGGTTTCGTCATCGAGCCGGGGCTCGAGACCGTGCTCGTGGCCGAGTCGGTCCTCGACGCCGCCTGACGTCGTCCCCGGCGGACCGGTCACCGACACGTGCTCGACGGGCAGCCGTCAGTCGAGGGGGACGGGGCCGTCACGGAAGGCGATGCCTTCGTGGCGGAGCAGCCACTTCTTCGTCTCGGCACCTGCGCCGACGGTGTAGCCGGTGACCCCGCCCGTCCTGCCGAGGACGCGGTGGCACGGCACGAGCAGGGGCATCGGGTTGGCGGCCACCGCCCCGCCGACGGCGCGCCCGGCCCGAGGGTTGCCGAAGGTGCCCCCCAGCCGCCCGTAGGTCGTGGACGAGCCCCATTCGACCTCGAGCAACGCCGACCAGACGGAGCGCTGGAAGGTCGACCCGACGAGACGCAACGGCAGGTCGAAACGGGTGCGGACGCCGTCGAAGTAGCCGTCCACCTGTCGTCGGGCGGCGTCGAGCAGGCTGTCGGGTCGCTCGGGCAGGTGGTCGTGGGGCAGTTCACCGTGCTGCTCGACGGCCAGGGCCTCGACCGCGAAGTGACGGCTGACGATCTCGATGCGCCCGACGGGGGAGTCGAGCCGGACGAGCCCCGGTGGCTCGTCGTCGGCCGCCGGGCCGGGTGGCAGCGGAGGCACGAGGACGAGGTCGGTCATGGCGTCACGCTAGGGCGTGGGGCTGCACCCGATGCCGGTGCGCTCCGAGGATGTGGACGGAGGCGCGGGGTCGCGTGCCTGGGGAGGACACGTCGGACGAGCCTCGTCCCGTCGTCGCCGTGCCGGGGACGGGCGGTAGCGTGGTCGTCGTGTCGGTCGGCGTCCTCGCCGGACGCCGGTGAGAGGAGCCGCATGTCCACCGAACGACCGTCCGATCCGTGGCACGACCTCCACGGGGTCGAGGACACGGTCGTCGTCCGCCCCCGAACGCCGCCCGCCGTGGCCGACGACGACGACACGGTCCTGCGGGCTCGGGGCCGGTCGACGCCGGCGACGGGGCAGGGTCCCCGTGGGTCCGGCCGACCGGCACCGCGCCTCCACGGACTGCGCGTCGCCGGGCACGAGGTGCTCCTCGACGTGCCCGTCGTGGTGGGTCGCAGTCCGACCGCGCCCCGCGTGGTCGACGGCGTCGCCCCCCGTCTGCTGGTCGTGCCGTCGGCGACCCACGAGGTGTCGGGCTCGCACGTCGAGGTGCGCCAGCAGGGCGAGACCGTGGTCGTCACCGACCTGCGCTCGACCAACGGCACGCGGGTGACCGAGCCGGGACGCGTTCCCGTGAGTCTGCGGCAAGGCGAGTCGCTCGTGGCGCGTGCAGGCACGATAGTGGACGTAGGTGACGGGAACCTTCTCGAGATCCTGCCTCCCCAGCGCCTCATCCCGACGAAAGAACCCCTCCTGTGACAGAGCTCGGCCGACCCACGACCGCCCATGCCCTCGGACTCGACGACGTCGGGCTGACCCTCGACTGGGCGGGGGTGACCGACGTCGGTCGTCGTCGCGCCCACAACGAGGACAGCTACCTGGCCGAGTCGCCCCTCTTCGTGGTCGCGGACGGGATGGGCGGGCACAGCGCGGGCGACGTCGCGAGCGACGCCGTCGTCCGCCGCATGAGCGAGATCCGGTCACGACCCTTCGCCACCACCGACGACGTCGAGGCGGCGCTGAGGGTCGCCACCGAGGACATCGCCGTGGCGGCAGCCGACACCGAGCTCGGGGTCGGGACGACGGCGACCGGGGCGTTCCTCTCGCGTGACGGCGACGACGGTGGCGTCGAGTTCACGGTCTTCAACGTGGGCGACTCGCGGGTCTACCTGTTCGAGGACGGTCGACTGCGGCAGGTGACGGTGGACCACTCGGTCGTCCAAGAGATGGTCGACGCCGGGCTCCTGCACGCGGACGACGCCGAGAAGCACCCCGACAGCAACGTCATCACCCGGGCCGTCGGCTTCGACGTCGACCCCCGGCCCGACTACTGGCGCCTGCCCGCTCGACCGGGCCTGCGCCTCCTGGTCTGCTCCGACGGCCTGACGAAAGAGCTGTCGGCAGCTCGGATCGCCGACCTCCTGGCGAGTGTCGAGGGGGCCGAACCGGCCGCGACGGCCCTCGTCGAGGCCGCCGTCGAGGCGGGAGGCCGCGACAACGTGACGGCCGTCGTCGTCGACGTCCGCGGCAGGTCGACGCCGGTCGCCGAGTAGCCGTTCGGGCCCGTCCGGACGCCTCGTCCCCCGAAGTGGGGGGACAGGGCCCGTCCACAGGCGGGTGGGCAGGCCTCTCGGGCGTCGGCGGCCGCCGCTTAGAATGACTGCGGTCGGACCGACGCCGACCGGCTCTGCCGAGCCGACCCCGCACCGATCCCCGAGGAGGCGACGTGGCACGACGACTGCCGTCCGCGCCGCCCGTGCTGCCGGGTTTCTCGCACGTCCGCGTCCTCGGGTCGGGTGGTTTCGCCGACGTCTTCCTGTACGAGCAGAACATGCCCCGCCGTCAGGTCGCCGTCAAGGTCATGTTGAGCGAGGTCGTGAACGACCAGGTCCGACAGATGTTCCAGGCCGAGGCCAACCTCATGGCCCAGCTGAGCGCGCATCCGTCGATCCTCACGGTGTTCCAGGCGAGCGTCTCGGCCGACGGGCGCCCGTACCTCGTGATGGAGCTCTGCTCGTCGTCCCTCAGCGAGCGGTACCGCCGCGACCGCATCCCCGTCGCCGACGTGCTGCGCATCGGCGTCAAGATCGGCAGCGCGGTCGAGACCGCGCACCGTCAAGGCGTGCTGCACCGCGACCTCAAGCCCTCCAACATCCTGATGACGGCCTACGGCCATCCGGTCCTGTCCGACTTCGGCATCGCCGCCTCCCTCAGCGAGAGCGAACCGCAAGAGGTCGTCGGCATGTCGATCCCGTGGTCCGCACCCGAGGTGCTGCTCGACGAGACGAACGGCACGATCGAGTCCGAGGTGTGGTCGCTCGGTGCGACCGTCTACTCGTTGCTGGCGGGGCGGAGCCCCTTCGAGGTGCTGGGCGGCGACAAGAACGGCGCGTCCGACCTCATCGGCCGCATCGACAAGGCGAAGCTCGTGCCGACGGGCCGGACCGACGTCCCTCCGACGCTCGAGCGTCTGCTCGCACGGTCCATGTCCCGGCGGCCCGAGCAGCGTCAGGCCAGCGTGCTCGAGTTCGTGCGCGAACTCCAGCAGGTCGAGAGCGAGCTCGGCGTCGCCCAGACGCCCATCGAGGTGGCCGTCGACGACTGGGCCCTCGCCACCGTCGCCGACCTCGAGGACAAGACGCGCCTCCGGGGGGTCAAGCCCGTCCAGGCGTCGCGCCGACGTCGCCGACGTCGCGCCACCGAGGCCCAGGTCCAGGCGCAGCAGGGCGTCTCGCTGCAGCAGAGCCGCGCGGTGCCCCGCAGCACCGGCACCCGGCCGGCACGCAACCGCACCATGCTCGTGGTCGTCTGGTCCCTCGTCGCGGCGGCGGTCGTGGGCATCGGCCTGGCCGCCACGGCGACCCTCGTGCTGGTCCGGTCGACGTCGACCGAGATCCCCCGGGTGTCCGACGTCGCGTCGTCGAGCGATGGTGCGTCCGTCGTGTTCAGCTGGAGCGACCCCGGCCTCCGAGCGGGCGACACCTACGTGATCTCGACCGGTGGGCAGACGAGCCAGCAGTCCGCCGACCGTTTCGTCGCCACGCCGGCCGATCCTGGTGACGAGGTCTGCATCACCGTCACCGTCAGTCGCGGCGGGTCGACCGGGCCGGCCAGCAACGAGAACTGCGCGACGGCGGGCCAGGGCTGATGGGGCGTCTGCTCGACTGGGCCTCGCGTCGGCGGTCGGCGGTCGCGACCGGCGTCGGCGTCATCGTGGTCGCCACCCTCGTGACCACGGTCGCCGTGGCCAGTTCCGGCTACGAGGCGCAGCGGCTCGACCTGTCCGACGGCACCGTGTGGGTGGCCAGCGGCGATCGCGCGGCGATCGGGCGGGCGAACACCGACGTGCTCCAGCTGAACTCGGCGGTCCGCAGCAGCGGGGCCGACATCTCCGTCGCCCAGCGGGGCCAGGACGTCCTGCTCGTCGACCGCGGCAACGCCACGGTCGGCATCGTCGACACCGCGACGGCCGAGATCGCCGAGAGCGTCCCGTTGCCGCCCGAGTCGCCCGAGGTGTCGATCGCCGGCGACCGGGCACTGGTCGTGTCGCAGGGGACGGGCGAGGTGTGGAGCCAGCCCGTCGCCGAACTGCCGTCCTTCAGCAACGAGGTCGACCCCGACCTGAGCCTCGGCAAGGGCCTGGTCACCAGCGTCACGCCCCGGGGCACGGTGGCCGCCTACTCGACCGACACCGGCGAGGTGTCGGTCTTCGACGGGACGGTGTCGCCCGACGTCGCCGAGACCCACGACGTGCCGGCCGCCTCGTCGTCCGGTCAGCAGGTCGCCTCCGTGGGCGACCACTGGGCGGTCCTCGACACCGTGACCGGCGCCCTCGTGGTCGACGGCCGTCGGGTCGACCTCTCCGACCGCGTCTCGGGCGGACTCGCCCTGCAGGCCGGGTCCGACACGGGGGACGGCGTGATGGTGGCGACGTCCACGGGGCTGCTGTCCGTCTCCTTCGACGGCGACCGCGTCACCGAGGTGGTCGACGGCCGAGACGGCAAGCCCACGCGGCCCGTCGTCGTCGACGACTGCCGCTACGCCGCCTGGGCCGGCGGCTCGGCCTGGAGCGATTGCGCGTCGACGCGCGGGGGAGTCCTCGCCCTCGACGAGGTGCCCGGAGGGGCGGACCTGGTCTTCGACGTCAACGAGCGCCGCGTCGTGCTGAACGACCCGGCGACCGGCCGGTCCTGGGCCGTGCAGCGATCCGGCCAGTTGATCGACAACTGGTCCGACCTCTTCCAAGAAGACCGCGATCGAGAAGAGCAACAAGAGAACGACGACGAGCGACCTCCCGAGCTCGACCCCGACCAGAAGGCCCCGATCGCCGTCGACGACGCCTTCGGAGCCCGGCCGGGACGTGCGAGCACCCTGCCCGTCCTGCTGAACGACTACGACCCGAACGGCGACCCGCTCGTCGTCGAGCAGGCCGAGACGCTCGCCGGGTCGGTGGGCCGGATCGACCTGGTCAACGACCGTCAGCAGGTGCTGCTGACGCTTCCCGACACCGCCTCGGGCACGTTCTCGTTCGACTACACGATCTCCGACGGCCGGGGCGGTCAGGCGACCGCCACCGTGACCGTCACCGTCCGTCAGCCCGCAGAGAACTCGGCACCCCAGCAGGTGCGTCAGACGACGGCCTCGGTGTCGTCGTCCGGACGCGTCACGTCGTCGGTGCTGGGCGACTGGGTCGACCCCGACGGTGACGCCTTCTACCTCACCTCGGCGGGCGGAACGGCGGGCGTGTCGTACAAGCCGTCCGGAGACGTCGTCTACCAGGACTCCGGCGCGGGCGAGGCGGCCGTCGACGTGCCGCTGACCGTCTCCGACGGTCGGGACGAAGGGCGGGGTTCGCTCGCGGTCACCATCATGGGGCCCGGGCAGGTGCCCCTCGAGGCCCTTCCCTTCTCCCAGCAGGCCTACGCGGGCCAACAGCTCACCGTGCGGCCCCTCACGTACGCTCGTGGTGGCACCGGGACGATCAAGCTGAACAGCGTGCCGGCCAAAGCCGACGTGAGCATCACACCCAACTACGAACAGGGCACGTTCCGCTTCGCGAGCGACGCACCCGGCACCCACCTCCTCGAGTACACGGTGACGGACGGTGACCAGACCGCGACGGGCACGGTGCGCGTCGACGTGCAGTCACCTCCGGACGCGGGCACGCCACCGATCACCACGCCGAAGACCGTCTTCGTCGAGACCCTCGGCACGCAGACCCTCGACGTCGTCGCGACGGATCGCGATCCCGCCAACAACGTGCTCATGCTCACGGCGACCGACGTCGTCCCCGCCTCGTCCGGCGTGAAGGTCGAGACGCTCGACCAGCGTTACGCGCGCGTGACGCTCACGGCTCCCCTCGAGGACGGCCCGGTCACGTTCGGTTACACCGTCAGCAACGGCCTCGCCTCGGCGGTCGGCACCGTGACGGTCGTCGAGATCCCGCGGCGGGCGATCACGCAACCTCCGATCGCGACCGACGACCAGGTGACCGTCCGGGTGGGTGACTCCATCGACATCGACGTGCTCGCCAACGACGAGCAGCCAGACGGGGACGAACTGGCCCTGGTGCCTCGGCTCGAGACCGACGTGCCCGCGGGCAGCGGCCTGCTGTTCGCGTCGGGCAACCGTCTGCGCTACCTCGCTCCGTCGAGCCCGGGCAACGTGACCGCGACGTACACCGTCGAGGGTCCGGACGGGCAGCGGGCGTCGGCCCAGGTCGCCATCGCGGTCAGGGAGGTCGACGCCGGGAGCAACGCGGCCCCCGCGCCGCAGGCCGTGACGGCACGTGTCGTCGCCGGTGAGACCGTCCGCGTCGGCATCCCCCTCGACGGCGTCGATCCCGACGGCGACTCGGTGCAACTGCTCGGGGTCGGGACGAACCCCGAGAAGGGAAGCGTCTCGACGGTCGGGACCGACTACGTCGAGTACCAGGCGAACGCCAGTTCGGCGGGCACGGACTCGTTCACCTACACCGTGGTCGACGGTCTGGGCGCCCGGGCGACGGGAACGGTCCGGGTGGGCATCTCGACCCGCGCCGACGGTTCGCGCGACCCGATCGCCGTGGCCGACGCCGTGACCATGCGTCCCGGGGGTTCCATCACCGTCCGCGTGCTCGACAACGACTCCGATCCCGACGGCGGCGCGTTGTCGGTCGATGCCGTCGAGCCCAACGGCGAGGGCATCGTGGCCGAGGTGGTGTCGGGGACGATGGTGTCGGTGACGCCCCCCGAGTCGCCGGGGACCTACGGCCTCGTCTACACCGTGTCGAACCAACAAGGCGGGCAGAGCTCCACCTTCGTCACGGTCACGGTCGACCCGGACGCGCCGCTCAACTACCCGCTTGCCGACGACACCGTGCTCGGCCTGAGCGACATCGCCGGCCGTCAGACCGTCACCGTGAACCCCCTCACCAACGTCTTCTTCTCGGACGGCAGCACGTCGCGACTCGATCTCGGCCTCGAGCCGGGCTTCGGGACGACCGCGGAGGTGACTCCGAACTCGAGGGTCACCGTCCGCATCACGGACTCCAGCCAGATCATCCCGTTCTCCGTCTCACGGAAGGACGACCCCGGCATCAGGGCCTACGCCTTCATCGTGGTGCCCGGATTCGACGACGCCCTGCCCCAGATCGACCGGACGGTCCGCCCCCTCTCGGTCGAGAGCGAGAAGGCCGTCACCATCGACCTGAACCGCTACGTCATCTCGGCCGGGACCAACGGCGTGCGCCTCACCGACCCCGGGACGGTCCGCGCGACCAACTCGAACGGAGACGACCTCGTCGTCGACGACACGACCCTCCGCTTCACCTCGGCCGACCTGTTCTCCGGCACGGCCTCCATCTCGTTCCAGGTCACCGACGGCCGGTCCGCGGACGACCCTGACGGCCGGACCGCGTCGCTCGTCCTGCCGATCACCGTCACCTCGCGCGAGAACCAGCCACCGGTCTTCAACGGCGTCTCGGTCGATCTCGAACCCGGGCAGTCCCGGACGCTCGACCTCGCGCGCCTCACCACCTATCCGTACCCCGACGACGTCGACGAGCTGCGCTACTCCGTCGATCAGGGCGGCCTGGCGGGCTTCGGCTTCGATCTGTCGGGTTCACAGCTCACGGTGTCGGCCGACGCGGGCACGGTCAGGGGGACGAGCAGGACACTCCCCGTCGCCGTCAGCGATGCACTCAACCCGGGGCGTGGTGGCACCGTCACGCTGTCCGTGGTGGGGTCGACGCGGCCCCTCGCCCAGCCGGCCGCCGATCGGGCCGTCGTCCGACGCGGGGCGTCGACCACGGTCGACGTCCTGCAGAACGACCAGGCGACCAACCCGTTCCCCGGGCAGGCGTTGCGGGTCGTGGCCATCCGCGGCCTGAACGGCGGGTCCGTGCCGTCAGGGGTGTCGATCACCCCCAGCGGCGACAACCGCAGCCTCGCCGTGTCGGTCGCCGCCTCGGCAGCCCCCGGCGACACGAGCCTGCAGTACCAGGTCGCCGACGTGACCAACGACCCCGACCGGTACGTCTGGGGCACGGTGACGATCAGCGTGCAGGACGTCCCGAACGCGCCGAACGCACCCGTGCGGACGGGCACGTTCACCGGTGGTCAGCTCACGCTGAGCTACACGGCACCCGCCGCCAACAACTCGCCCCTGACGGGTTACCGTCTGACCGGCACGGGGTCCGCCGGCGGCTCGTACACGAAGGACTGCGGCCTGGCGACGGTCTGCACCCTCACCGACCTCGACCCCGAGCAGACCTTCCGCTTCTCGGTGACCGCCGTCAACGGCATCGGCGAGTCGGCCGCCAGCGCCTCGAGCGAACCGTACAGCGCGGACTACGTCCCGGCGGCACCGACCGGCGTCAAGGCCGTGCCGACCGCCAACGCGGGTGAGCTCCAGCTCTCGTGGAACACCGTGCCGAAGCCGAGCCCCGGCACCGCCGTCATCGGCTACACGATCGAGATGACCGGTGAGAACGCGCCCGCACGACGCGACACCGTGTCCGCGTCCACGGTCGTCGGCGGCCTGACACCGGGGCAGCAGTACACCTTCCGGGTGTTCGCCCGGAACTCGGCGCAGGTCAGCAGCGACGCCGACTGGGCACGGAGCGACGTCGCCCAGGCCTCGGCCTTCGGTCCGCCCGGACAGACGTCGCCGAGCGCGGTCGTCCAGTCCGACGGCACGATCAGGGTCTCGTGGTCCGCGGCGTCCGCAGCCGGTTCCGCCCCGGTGAGCTATTCGCTCTGGCGGACCGAGGGAACGGCCACGGGCACCGACTGCTCGACCTCACGGACGAGGATCGCCTCGTCGGCCTCGAGCCCGACGGACGACAAGACGGCGGAGAACGGCAAGCGCTACACCTACTTCGTGCACGCGGACAACACCGTGTTCTGTTCGGCGTCGGCGACCTCGGTCGCCAGTCTGCCGGGCAAGGCACGCGGGACGATCAGCGTCGAGAACAACGGTCGGGACCAGTTCGACGTGAGGGTCACGGACCTCGGCGTCGACGGAGACGCCCAGGGCGTCTTCTACCAAGCGAGGTTCGCGGACAAGGACTGGGTCACCCCGTCGGCCGACGGGTTCGTGACCTCGCTGGCCGACTCGTCGGTCTACGGTCGCAACGCGTCCGTCGTCCTCCGGGCCTGCCGGGCGTCGTCGTGCTCGAACCTGACCTCCGACGCGAGTCAGCGGGTGACGCCGCTCCAGACCGTCGGAACCATCGACTCGTGTCAGCCCGGGGGACGCCTCGCCACGAGCGACCCCCGGAACAGCGGTGGGACCACCTCGACGACCTTCCAGATCCAGTACAACGTGCCCCTGGTGCTCGGCATCGCCAACTGGGTCGACGCCGATCCGGAGGACCAGAGGGCCGTCCCCGCCGACGCGGCGGGGGCGCGCGTCAGGGTGACGGTCGTCCCCGAGACCGGCGATCCTCAGACGGCGTCCGACTGGGTCACGGCAAGCTGTGGCTGACGACGTGACCCTCCACCACGAGAGAGACAGCACACGATGAGCATGACCCCCGAGCAGGCCACCTGGTTCTCCGACATCTTCGGACGCCTGGTGGCGAACGTCGACCAGGTGCTGCTGGGCAAGACCTTCGTCGTCCGCCTGTCGTTCACGGCGCTGCTGAGCGAGGGGCACCTCCTGCTCGAGGACTTCCCGGGGACGGGCAAGACCTCGCTCGCCCGGGCGATCGCCCAGAGCGTCCAGGGCACGAGCAACCGGGTCCAGTTCACGCCCGACCTGCTGCCCGGTGACATCACGGGCGTGAGCATCTACGACCAGAAAGCCGGCGAGTTCGAGTTCCACCGGGGCCCGATCTTCTCCAACATCGTGCTCGCCGACGAGATCAACCGTGCCAGCCCCAAGACGCAGTCGGCCCTGCTCGAGGTCATGGAAGAGGGCAGGGTGACCGTCGACGGCGTCAGCCACCCCGTGGGTTCGCCGTTCATGGTCATCGCGACGCAGAACCCGGTCGAGCAGGCCGGCACCTACCGTCTGCCCGAGGCTCAGCTCGACCGTTTCATCATGAAGACGTCGATCGGCTACCCCGACCACGCGGCGACGGTGCGCATCCTCGAGGGTTCCGCCACGCGGGTCCACGAGGGCAGCCTCAACCCGATCGTCCAGGCGGGGGTCATCACCGAGATGGCCCAGCTGGCACGGACGGTGCACGTCGAGCCGACCATCAGCGACTACGTCGCCCGACTCGTCGACGGGACGAGGACCGCCCAGGAGGTCCGACTCGGCGTGAGCGTCCGCGGGGCCCTGGCCCTCGTCCGCACGGCGAAGACCTACGCCGCGTCGCTCGGGCGACACTACGTCATCCCCGACGACGTGAAGTCCCTGGCCGAACCCGTGCTCGCACACCGTCTCGTTCTCGACCCCGAAGCCGAGTTCGACGGCGTCACCCCTTCCAGCGTCGTCAGTCAGCTGTTGATCGAGACGGCGCCGCCCGCCGAACGGGTAGCCGTGTGAGCGAGCATCCCCGGGGTGCCGGCCCGGCCACCCGGTCCGCGCCGGGTGCGACCACGGACGCCGGGAGGACGGGTCGCACGCGACCACGAGGAGGCTCGCGTGGCGTCGAGCACCGGTTCGACTCGGCGTTCTCGACCGGCACGCAGGGCCTGACGAACGCGCGGACCCGCATCGTGGGCGACCGCACGGGTGTCGGGGCCGACGTGCTCGTCCTCGTGGTGAGGGCGACCCGGGGTGCCCGCCGCAGCGTGCGTCGTGCCTTCACCAGCGCCTCCTCGGTGGTCACGCCGTTCGGCTGGACGGCACTGGCCGCCGCACCCGTCGCCCTGCTCCTCGGCTACCTGCTCGGCTGGACCGAGTTCGTGGTGGTCGGCTACGCGATGGTCGTCCTGCTCGTCGTCGCCGGGCTCGCGCTGATCGGCCGCAACGCGGTCCGCATCACGCTCGAGATCCCGCACGAGCGGGTGGCCGTCGGCGTCCCGGCCTCGGGCGGCGTGCGGGTCCGCAACGCCGGTGGACGCCGCATCCTCGGCGTGGCCGTCGAGGTGCCGGTCGGCCCGGGGCTCGCCGAGATCGACCTGCCGAGCCTCCGGGCCGGTGACGAGGTCTCGGAATCGTTCGACCTGCCGACGACGCGTCGGGGCGTCGTCGCCGTCGGGCCCGTGAGCACGGTCCGGGGCGACCCGGTGGGCCTCGCCCGTCGGGAGATCGAATGGACGGGCGTGACCGAGGTCTTCGTCCACCCCCGCACCATCGGCATTCCCAGCACCAGCACCGGTCTCATCCGAGACCTCGAGGGCAACCCGACGCGCGACCTGTCGCCGAGCGACATCTCCTTCCACGCCCTCCGCGAGTACCAGCCGGGCGACGAGCGTCGGAACATCCACTGGAGGTCGACC
The DNA here is from genome assembly GCF_040547465.1 of Frigoribacterium sp. PvP054. Classification (NCBI taxonomy): domain Bacteria; kingdom Bacillati; phylum Actinomycetota; class Actinomycetes; order Micrococcales; family Microbacteriaceae; genus Frigoribacterium; species Frigoribacterium sp. PvP054. Next base: position 42,235 of record NZ_JBEPPU010000001.1, on the reverse strand, counting down.
GCCAAGACCGGCACCTACATGGTCCGCCAGTTCGAGGAGAGCCGCCGCAGCCACCTCGTCATCGCGTTGAGCCTGGCGGGCGGGGACTTCGCGAACGACGACGAGTTCGAGCTGGCGGTGAGCGTCGCGGGGTCGTTGGGAGCCCGGGCCATCCGTGACGCCCGCGAGGTCAGCGTCGTCGTGGGTGAGACGACCCCCGAGTTCGCCAAGCGCAAGAACCTCGAGATCCGCACCCTGAGCACACTCACGCGCAACAGGCTGCTCGACGAGCTCGCCGTCGTGACGACGGCCGAGTCGGCTCTCGCGATCACGGACGTGGCCCGCGTGGCCGGCGACCGCATCGGGGGCATCTCGGTGGCCTTCCTGGTGGTCGGGTCGACGACGACGGTGACCGAGATGCGCGCTGCGGCCACGAAGTTCCCGATGGGCGTCGAGGCCGTCGCGATCGTGTGCGACCCCGAGACGGTGCCCGGCATGAGGCGCATCGCCGACCTGACGGTGCTCACCATCGGCTACCTCGAGGACCTCCAGAAGTCGCTCGCCCGGACGGCCGGCGCATGAGCCCCGACGACGTCGGCCGCGGTCCGGCGGCCGCCGCGGCTGCGGCGACGCCCGTTCCGCGCGTCCGAGCCCGCACCCGCCCGACCCGCCTCCGGGCTCCGTTCGTGGCCACCGCCGTGGGGTTGTCCGCCCTCTCGACCGGCAGCGCGACCGCCACCTTCTGGCCGGTCTACGGCAGCGTCGCCTTCGTCGTCCTCACGCTCGTCGCCTTCGTCGTCGGTGCCGCGATCGCCCTCGGCGCGGCCGTCCTCAGGCTGTCCAGCGTCTGGGTCCTCGTGGCCACGCTCGTGGCGTACCTCGTGCTGGGCGTCCCCCTCGCCGTGCCGTCCCAGGCGCTGGCCGGAGTGCTTCCCACGGGCAGGGGACTGCTCACGCTCGTCTCGGCGACGGCCCTCGGCTGGAAGCGCCTGGTCACCATCGCGTTGCCGGTGGGCAGCTACGAGGCCCTGCTCGTACCGGTCCTCGTGCTGGTGCTGGTCGGCACCGTCGTCGGGCTGTCGGTGGCGCTCCGCAGCCGACGCGGTGAACTCGCGGCCGTCGTCCCCGTGGTCGTCTGGATCGCGGGGATCGTGCTCGGCCCCGCCGAGGCCTGGTGGCCCCGCGTGACGGGTCTCGCCGTGCTCGTGACGGTGGTCGCGTGGGTGGTCTGGTGGCGCCTCCGCCGACGGCGCCTGGCCCTGGACGCCCTGACGGCCCGTGTCCCCGGCACGCCGGCCGGCCACCGCCCCGTCGTCGTCCGGGCGGTCGTCGGGACCCTCGCGACGTTGGCCGTCGCGGGGGCCGGCGGGACTCTCGCCGTCTCGGCTGCGCCGCCGGCGACGTCTCGCACGGTCGCGCGCACGGTCGTCGAGCAACCGTTCGACCCCCGGGACCGGGTCAGCCCCCTGAGCGGCTTCCGGGCCTACGAGCAAGAACCCGCCGTCGACGGGACGCTGCTCAGGGTCACCGGCCTGCGCGACGGAGAGCGTCTCCGCCTCGCCACCCTCGACACCTACGACGGCGTCGTCTACAGCGTCGGCAGCGGCGAGGTCGACAGCGCCTCGGGCTTCTTCACCCGCGTCCCGTCCGCCGTCGACCAGTCGGCCGTCGAGGGCGAGCGGAGCACGGTCGAGGTCACGGTCGGGGCTTACGACGACCTGTGGGTGCCCACCGTCGGGCAGCTCGAGTCCGTGACGTTCGACGGACCGACGGCGGACGCCCGACGCGACGGGTTCTTCTACAACGACGTCACCGGCTCGGCCGTCGTCCTCGGCGGACTGCGGCAGGGCGACTCGTACCGCTTGGACGCCGTCGTGCCCCGCCAGCCGGGGGACGACGAGCTCGACGGCCTCACCCCGGGCACGGCCACGGTGCCGACGCCCCGCGACGTGCCGGACGAACTGGCGTCGTCGCTGGAAGACGACGTCGCCGGCCTGCAAGAGCCGGGGGAGCGGCTGCAGGCCGCGCTGACCGCGCTGCGTGAGGACGGTTACGTGAGCCACGGGGTCTCGGCCGACGAGCCCGTCAGTCGTTCGGGGCACGGGGCGGACCGCATCGCGCAGCTCTTCACCGACCCCGTCATGATCGGCGACGCCGAACAGTACGCGACCGCGGCGGCCCTCATGGCCGACCAGCTGGGTTTCCCGGCTCGGGTCGTCATGGGCTTCGCGCCCACCGCAGCCGAGGGCGGGGCCGACGCCGGCGACACCGTCGAGGGTGGGCCCGTCTACGTCACCGGGTCGAGCATCACCGCCTGGATCGAGGTCGACACCGCCCAGTACGGTTGGGTGACCCTCGACCCGAACCCGGCCGAACGGCCGATCCCCGAAGACCAGGTCCAGGACCCCACGCAGATCTCGCGTCCCGAGTCCGTCGTCCAGCCTCCACCCCGAGACCCGCAGGTGCGGGACGACCAGACCCCGCCCCAGTCCGAGCAGGACGACCCCGAGACCCCTCCGGCCTGGCTGGCGACGGTCCTGCTCATCGCCCGCGTCGCCGGGTGGAGCGCCCTCGTCGCCGGACTGCTCGCGGCCCCGTTCGTCACCGTCGTCGCCCTCAAGGCCCGAAGGCGCCGGCGACGCCGGACCGCTCAGAGCCCCTCGGCCCGCATCAGCGGTGGGTGGCACGAGTTCCAGGACGCCGTCGTCGACCACGGCATCCGCACCCCGCCCTCGGCGACGCGGAGCGAGGTCGCCGCCGTGGTCGGAGGGTCGCGTCCGGCCGTGCTCGCGAGGGTCGCCGACCGGGCCGTGTTCTCGCCGAACGCACCGGCCGAGGCCGACGCCGATCGGGTCTGGACCGCCGTCGCCGAGATGCGACGGGCCCTCGGCGTGGGGCTCACCAGGCGCCAGCGGTTCGCGGCGGCGGTCTCGCTCCGATCGCTGCGTGGTTACCATGGGCGCACACGTCCCGAGCGCCAGAGGAACAACTGATGTACTGCCCCACCTGTGCCAGCCCCCTGCCCGTCGGGGCGATGTTCTGCGGTGAGTGCGGTCGGGCGGTCTCGAGCTCGGACCTCGCCGCCGCCCGTCGGCGTGCCGAGGCGGCTGCCGAGCAGGTCGACGCGACGAGCGCGGCCGACGTCCCCCAACCGTCGCGGGCGACGTCCCGTCCTCGTCGCGGCGACGGGGCGGAACCACCCTGGTGGGTGCGCGATCGGCAGGCCGAACCGGCCCCCGTGCCCCCGACCCCAGGACCCGACACCCCGGTCTCCCGGCCCGACGGCCCGATGCCGGCCGCGCCGGTGCCTGCCACCGGTGAGGCCGACGGCGTCGAGGTCGACGAGGTCGACGAGGTCGCTGCCGTCACACCCACCGCCGTCCGGCCTGCGTCCGTGCCCGACCCCCCGGCGTGGCCCGTCGGCGATCCCGTCGTCGCGCGGACGCCCCCGGCGACTCCGGACGCCTCGGTCCTCGCCGAGGAGGTGCGGGTCGAGCCGACGGCCACCTCACGTCCGTCGAGCCCTCCGGCTCCTCGGGCGAGCGAGGCCGGTGCGCCCCTCCGGTCACCGTCCCGACACTCCGAGAACGGGCCGCGGCCCGCCTCGGCCCCGCTCTGGACGGCGTCGCTGACCCCCGTCGCGTCCGACGACCACCCCGTGCGCGAGACGGCCGAGGACCGCGACGCCGCCCCGGGACAGGCCGAGCCCGGGGCGTCCGTCGACCGGGTCGACGACGAGAACGTGAGCGAGACCCCGTCCGACGACCCGACCGGCACGTCGACCGACGCGGCGGCTGTCGCGGCTCACGAGCGCGGCGAGGGCGACCCGTCCGACGCCGGCGGCGTCGCTCACGATGCCGCCCGCGCCGACGAAGGGGCCGACGTCCCCGCAGCCGCGCCTCCTCGCCTCGTGCACCAGACGATCGACGCGCCGCAGGACGGTGACACCGCGCCGGTCGCGGCCCTCGACGCCCGCGTCCGTTCGACCTCGCCGGCAGCCCCGGCCCCCGAGCGCGCAGAGCCCACGGAACCCGTGGGGCGTGCAGAGCCCGGCGATGCCGCCGAGCTCGCAGAGCCCGGCGAGGCCGTCCGTCCTGCACCCGCCCCCCTCGTCTCGCCGACACCCCTCGTCGAGCCCGCACCGCTCGTCGAGCCGGGTTCGGCGTTCGTGCCGGAACGCTGCACGCAGTGCGGGGCCTCGATCGGCGAGGACGACATCTTCTGCGGCGAGTGCGGGGCCGTGGTCCAGTCGGTCGCCCTCTCGTTCACCGGCCCGATCGCCCCTCTCCCTCCCGAGTGGCGTCCGGCCGAGGACGCCGACCAGCGTCGCCGTCCCGCCCCGGCCGACGACGCGGGCTCGGACCCGGTCTCCGAACCCGGAACGGGTTCGCGCTCGTCGACGCCTGCCCCCGACGAACGCCACGACGACCATGCGGCCGCCGATCGGCGGACCTCCGCCGATCCTCCGACGGGTGACCCGGCCCCGGGCGCTCCGGACGGCCAGGGTGGTGCCCACCACCGTCCCGCGGCTCGCCACGCCCCCGAGCCGATCGACCACGTCCCGGGATTCCGGGCCGAGCGTCCCGCCGTGACGCCGCGACCGGCCGTCGCCGACCTCCCGCCGGCTCCGACGTCGTCGTCCGCTCCGTCGTGGCGGCCTCGTCGTCCCCCCGTCGACCTGCCCACCGACGACGACGTCGACGAGACGCGCATCGTCCGTCGCGGCCCCTTGGGGTCCGAGTTCGTGCTGCAGTTCAGCACGGGCGAGAGCATCACGATCGGTGGCACCGGGCTCGTCGGTCGCGCTCCGGCGCCTCAGCCGGGTGAGCGGTTCGACCAACTGGTCCGCATCGTCGATCCGGGGAAGTCCGTGTCGAAGACCCACCTCGAGTTCGGTCAAGAGGCCGGCGCCCTGTGGATCAGCGACCGGTGGTCCGGCAACGGCACGGTGGTTCGGCCCCGAGACCTGCCACCGCGCCGCGCCGATCCCGGTGTGCGCGTCCGGGTGACGCGTGGCACGAGGGTCGAGATCGGCGAGCAGTTCTTCGTCGTGGTCTGAGCGACGCCTCGTCCCCGTCCCGTCCGAGACGGCCGCCGTCCCCAGGGGGCGTGCGTGTCGTGTCACGGGCCGTCGCGGGCGCGGTCCACTGAGGCCATGACAACTCCTGCGGCGACGAGAACCCCCGAGGCGACGAGGTCGCCGGTCGGTCCCGCGCCCGTCCGCTTGCCGCCCCCGCCGGTGCGTCCCCGCCCCACCGCCGCCCCCGTCGCCAGCGTCACGGCGGCCGCCCTCGCCGCCGCCGTCTGCGGCCTCGTCCTCGGGGCGGGGCCCGCGGGCACGACGGCCGTGACGGCGGCGACGGCTCTCGCCGTGGTCTCGGGATGGGCGGCCGACCGACTCGTCGGTTCGACGCTGACGACCCGTCGCGAGCGGAGGCGGTTCGAGGCCGCGCTGGACGAGGTCGACGAGACCGTCGCACGCCTGCGGGCGGCGCGGTCGCGGGAGCTGGCCGCGTGGTATCCGACGGCCGAACGGGTCCGGTCGGACGACGTCGCGCGGCGGGCGCCCCGGGCCCTGGTGCTCGGGGTGGGTCGCGCCTCCAGCGGGCTCGTGCTCGTGGGACGCCCCGAGGACCACCTCGATCCGGACGATCCGGTCGTGGCCCGCCTCGAGCGGCTGCGTGACGAGGCCGCCACCCTCGACGAGGCACCGCTGTGCGTGCCCCTCGCGACGACCGTCCGGGTCGTCGGTCCGCCCGTCGTGGCCGAGGCCGTCGCGTCGGGTCTGCGCCGGCAGCTGCGAGCCGCGGGGGCACCACCCGCCGATGCCGCCGCGGCCGTCGAGTGCGTCCTGGTCGGACCACGGACGCTCTCGGCCGGGCCCGCCACGGACGAGCCCGCATCGGCCGACACCGTCCTGCTGGTGGGGGCGGACGGCGAGGCCCTGGTCACCTCCACCGGCGGCCGGCCCTGCCGGCAGAGCCTCCGCGTCGCGTTCGTGTCGGTGCTCGACGCGTGAGCACGTCGCGTCTAGCGGTCGAGACCTCCGCCGAGACGGATGCGACCGACGAGGCCGTCGCCGCCGGTGACCTTCTCGAGCGTGCGCTCGACGACGCGGTCGGCCGCGGCCGCGTCGACGGCACCCTCGTCGACCAGGAGGCGCAGGGCGACCAGGGTGCCGGCCCTCACGTTCCCGTCGAGCACCTTGACCGCCACGGCCACGCCGTCCGTCGTGCCCATCACCATGACGCCCTCGGCCCCGAGCTTCGCCAGGACGCCCAGCTCGTCGATGGTCACGGTGTTGGCCCGGCCCGGGCCGTCGATCGCCCAGGCGTCGCCGAGGACGGCCTCGACCAGGTGCGCGGCGTGGTCGTCACGCTCGGAACCCGTCGCGTGGACCGACCCCGTCATCCGCGCCACCGCCCGAGCGAGACCGGCCACCGTGGTCGCGATGACCGGGGCACCGCACCCGTCGACCCCGGAGTGGTCCACGGTCTCGCCGGTCAGCTCGGCGACCGTGTCGCGGACGGCGGCCTGCAGGGGGTGGTCGGTCGCCACGTAGCTCGACGGGTCCCACCCGTTCTCGGCACAGGCCAGCAGGAACGAGGCGTGCTTGCCCGAGCAGTTCATGGCGAGGCGTCGCTTCTCGGTCGCCCGGCGCGCGCTGGCCCGGTCACCCGGCCAGTCGGGCGGGCAGAGCAGGTCGGCCTCGGTGCTGCCGGACCGGGCGAGCAGCGCCTCGACGACCTCGAGGTGCGCCGGCGTGCCGGCGTGACTCGCCGTGGCGAGCACGGCCTGGGGGCCGTCGAGGGAGACACCCGAACGCAGCACCGTGAGCGCCTGGAGCGGCTTGAGGCACGAGCGCGGGTAGATCGTGGCGTCGGCGTCACCGACCCGCCTCAGCTCGCGACCGTCGGCGTCCACGACGACGCCCGCGCCGAGGTGTCGGCTCTCGTCCCAGCCCGAGCGCTCGAGCACGGCCAGCTCGACGCTGCCCGAGGCGGTGAGGGGGTGACGGGTGGTCGTGGCGGGGCGGGGGTCGGTCATGATGGGGAGTGTACCGAGGCCCGACCGGCGACCACGTCGCCCCCACCCGGGCCCGAGGAGGAGGCAGCATGCTCGACCACGACTACTCCGTCGACGTCCGCTGGACGGGCGACCGCGGCGAGGGCACGACCTCGTACCGCTCGTACGGACGCGACGCCACCATCGTCGCGACGGGCAAGCGGCACGACGTCCTGGCCTCGGCCGACCGCACCTTCCACGGGGACGCCGACCGGTGGAACCCGGAAGAGCTGCTCCTGGCCGCGCTGGCACAGTGCCACCTCCTCAGCTACCTGCACGTCGCGGCCACGGCCGGCGTGGTCGTCGTCGCCTACGAGGACGCGGCCGTGGGACGGATGACCCAGACGCACGACGGCGGCGGGCGCTTCACGTCCGTGACCCTCCGGCCCGTCGTGACGGTCGCCGACGAGGGCATGGTCGAGCGCGCCCTCGAGCTGCACGCCGAGGCGAGCAAGAAGTGCTTCATCGCGGCGTCCGTGGCCTTCCCCGTCGGGCACGAGCCCACCGTGGTGGCGGCGTCCAGAGAAGCCGACCGGGCGTGAGGCACAATGGCACGGCACGTCCGCCGCGCCGCCACCTGCGGCACGACCCCCTCCACCCCGACCGAGAGACCACCATGCGCCGCTCCCTCGCCCTCCTGGCCGTCCCCGCCCTCCTCCTGTCCCTGGCCGCCTGTGCCGGCGACGCGGGCGGCTCGACCGACGCCTCGACGCCGAGCAGCTCGGCGTCGGCGACCTCCGACGTCCCCCTGCGCGCGAGCGGCGAACCCCAGGCCCCGCAGGCCGGGTTCCCGACCGTCGAACTCGACGCCGACGGCCGTCCCACGGTGACCGTGCCCGACGCCGACGCACCGACCGAGCTGGGCGTCGAGACGCTCATCAAGGGTGACGGCGCGACGGTCCAGGCCGGTGACACCGTCACCGTCCAGTACCAGGGCGTCATCTGGAACACCGGCGAGATCTTCGACGAGAGCTGGTCGCGCGGGGCGCCCGCGACGTTCTCGACCGACCAGGTCATCACGGGCTTCGCCGACGGCATGGTCGGCCAGACCGTCGGGTCGCAGACCCTCGTGGTCATCCCGCCGGCCGACGGCTACGGCGAGTCCGGCGCCCCGCAGGCGGGCATCTCGGGCACCGACACGCTCGTCTTCGTCATCGACATCCTCGCCGTCTCCTGAGCCGGCCGCCGACGTCGACCGACGAGACCGTCCCCCGATGACGCGCACCGCGCCTCCCGTGCCCTCGGCATCCGTCCGCCGGGGTCGGTGGGTCGCCCTCGTGGCCGTGCCGGTCCTCGCGCTCGTGCTGGGCGGCTGCACCACCAGCGGTCCCGACGAGCCGGCGCCCTCGGCGAGCGGAGCGTCCGGCGACTGCCGGGCACCCGATCCCGGTGCGTCGTCCGATGCGGTCGACGTCACCGGCGACGTCGGTTCCAAGCCCGAGGTGAGCTTCGACTCCCCGCTCGAGGTCACCTCGACGCAGCGGACCACGCTCGTCGAGGGCAGCGGAGAGGTCGCCGAGCAGGGCTCGGTCGCGAACGTCCGCATCGCGGTCTACGACGCCGCGACCGGGGCCGAGGTGACGTCGGCCGGGTTCGACGAGGGGCAGCAGCCGACGCAGCTGACGGTCAGCACCGACTACTACGTGCCGGGCATCGTCGACGCGATCGCCTGTGTCGCCTCGGGCAGCCGCACGGTGACCGTCGCCTCGGCCGCCGACATGACGACCGCCACCGCCACCGAGCAGGACGCCGCGCCGTCGCCCGTCGTGATCGTGGCCGACGTCGTCTCGATCGTGCCGACGAAGGCGACCGGCGAGGCGCAGCCACCGACGGACGGGTTCCCGACCGTCGAGCTCGCCGACGACGGTCAGCCGACCGTCACGATCCCGGCCGGCACCGACCCGCCGTCCGACCTCCGGATCGAGGTGTTGAAGAAGGGCGACGGCGCCGTCGTGCCCGACCCGGCAAACGTGACCGTGCAGTACCAGGGCGTCAACTGGACCACGGGCGAGGTCTTCGACGAGAGCTGGGGCAAGGGCACGCCCACGCCGTTCTCGACGGACCAGGTCGTGCCTGGCTTCGCGAAGGCCATGATCGGTCAGACGGTGGGCTCGCAGGTCGTCGTGATCATCCCGCCGAGCGAAGGGTACGGCGACGCCGGCCAGCCGTCGGCCGGCATCGGCGGCGGCGACACCCTGGTCTTCGTCATCGACATCCTCGCCGTGGCCTGACCGCGGCCCGGTCGACCGCCGTCGCCCTAGGCTGACCACATGCGTCGCATCACCATCCTCGGCTCCACCGGTTCGATCGGGGTGCAGGCCCTCGACGTCGTCCGGGCACACCCCGACCTGTTCGAGGTCGTCGGCCTCTCGGCCGGTTCCGACCGCGACGGGCTGGCCGCGCAGGCGGCGGAGTTCGGCGTCGAGCACACCGCCCTCGGCACGGACGAGTCGGTCCAGCTCGTGCGAGACGTCCGGGCCGACGTGGTGCTGAACGGCATCACCGGGTCGGTCGGGCTGGCCCCGACGCTCGCCGCCCTCGACTCGGGTGCCTCGCTCGCCCTGGCCAACAAGGAGAGCCTCATCGTGGGCGGCGACCTCGTGAAGCGGCGGGCCGCTCCCGGGCAGATCGTGCCCGTCGACTCCGAGCACTCCGCGATAGCCCAGGCCCTCCGGTCGGGCACCACGCGTGAGGTGCGCCGACTCGTCCTGACCGCGTCGGGTGGTCCGTTCCGTGGCCGCACCCGCGACTCCCTCGCCGACGTCACACCGCGTGAGGCCCTGGCGCACCCGACCTGGGACATGGGCCTCGTGGTCACGACGAACTCGTCGACCCTCGTCAACAAGGGGCTCGAGGTCATCGAGGCGCACCTCCTCTTCGACGTCGACTACGACCACATCGACGTCACGGTCCACCCGCAGTCGATCGTCCACTCGATGGTCGAGTTCGTCGACGGCTCGACCATCGCGCAGGCCTCGCCGCCCGACATGCGGCTGCCGATCTCGCTCGGGCTCGCCTGGCCGGACCGCGTCGAGGGCGTGGGGGCCCCGCTCGACTGGACCCGCGCCTCCTCGTGGACCTTCGAGCCGCTCGACGACGAAGCGTTCCCGGCCGTCCGGCTCGCGAAGCAGGTCGGGCGGGCCGGCGGCACGTACCCGGCCGTCTTCAACGCGGCGAACGAGCAGGCCGTCCTGGCGTTCCACGCCGGCCGGGTGGGCTACCTCGACATCCTCGACGTGGTCGACGCCGTCGTCGACCGGCACGCACCGGGCGAGAGCAGCCTCGAGGGCGTGCTCGACGCCGAACGCTGGGCACGGGCCGAGGCGGACTCGCTGCTGGCCCGCTGAGCCGCCGCCCCAGTTCGGGGCTCCCAGCGTCGTCATGGCGTCGGCGCGGTGGACGCCCGGCCAGGGGCGGCTACCCTTGCCCGGTGCAGACGATCCTCCTCTTCGTGCTCGGCGTCCTGGTCCTGGTCGTCGGATTGGCCGTGTCGATCGCCCTGCACGAGGTGGGTCACCTCGTGCCGGCGAAGAAGTTCGGCGTGAAGGTCGGCCAGTACATGATCGGCTTCGGGCCGACCGTCTTCTCGCGCAAGAAGGGCGAGACCGAGTACGGGGTCAAGGCGCTGCCGCTCGGTGGCTACATCTCGATGTCGGGGATGTTCCCTCCGGGCAAGACCGGGGGAGGCGCGCGCCAGTCGAGCACCGGCTTCTTCAACACCCTCGTGCAGGACGCGCGCACGGCCAGCGCCGAGACGGTGGACGAGGGCGACGAGTCGCGGACGTTCTACCGACTGCCGGTCCACAAGCGGGTGATCATCATGCTCGGCGGGCCGTTCATGAACCTGCTCATCGCGATCGCCCTGTTCGCCGTGCTGCTCTGCGGGTTCGGGGTGCAGCAGGCGAGCACGACCGTCGGCAGCGTCAGCACCTGCGTGCTGCCCGCCGGGTCGACCGAGACGAGCTGCCCGTCGGACGCGGCCGAGGCTCCCGCCTACGCCGCGGGCATGATGAACGGCGACCGGATCGTCTCGATCGACGGGACGACCGTCACCGACGGCGACCAGATCACGGGCATCCTGCAGCGGTCGCCCGGCGAGACCCTCGACGTGGTGGTCGACCGCGACGGCACGGAGCGCACGTTGCAGGTGACCCCGGCGCTGTCCGAGCGGTACGTGACGACCTCGAGCGGGGCCGTCGCGACGAACCCCGACGGCAGCTCGCAGACGCAGGAGGTCGGCTTCGTCGGCATCGGCTTCGCCTACGAGAAGGTGCGTCAGCCGGTCACGGCCGTGCTGCCGGCCGTCGGCGACAACGTCGCCCACGTGGCCGGGGTCATCGTCAGCCTGCCGCAACGTCTCGTCGGGGTGGCGCAGGCGGCCTTCGGTGGTGCCGAGCGCGACCCGAACGGGCCGGTCAGCGTCGTGGGCGTCGGCCGCATGGCGGGCGAGATCGCGAGCCTCGACACCATCCCCGTGGTCGACCGCATCAGCACGCTCGTCGGCCTGCTGGCGAGCCTCAACGTGGCGCTCTTCGTCTTCAACCTCGTGCCCCTCATGCCGCTCGACGGCGGCCACGTGGCCGGCGCGTTGATCGAGGCCGTCCGCCGCGGCTTCGCGAAGCTGTTCCGTCGACCCGACCCGGGGCCCGTCGACACCGCCAAGGCCATCCCGGTGACCTTCGCCGTCGTCATCCTGCTGGGCGGCATGACCGTGTTGCTCACGTACGCGGACATCGTCAACCCGATCGACATCTTCGGCTGAAGCCGCCGCCGCCACCCGTCGGCGGCCGCCCGTCGACGGCGGGCCACCTTCCGTCGGCCGCCCGTCGGCGGCCGGCCACCTTCCGTCGGCCGCGCGTCGACGGTCGGTCACCCGCCGTCCAGCGCCGAGGTTTACGATGGCACCCGTGCCAGCAGTCAATCTCGGAATGCCGAAGGTCCCCGAAGTCCTCGCCCCGCGCCGCAAGACGCGGCAGATCAAGGTCGGCAAGGTGCTCGTGGGTGGCGGCGCCCCCGTCAGCGTCCAGTCGATGACCACGACCCCGACGCCCAACATCAACGCGACCCTCCAGCAGATCGCCGAGCTCACGGCCAGCGGCTGCGACATCGTGCGCGTCGCCGTGCCGAGCCGTGACGACGCCGAGGCCCTTCCGATCATCGCGAAGAAGAGCCAGATCCCGGTCATCGCCGACATCCACTTCCAGCCGAACTACGTGTACCAGGCGATCGACGCCGGCTGCGCGGCGGTCCGGGTGAACCCGGGCAACATCCGCAAGTTCGACGACCAGGTCGGCAAGATCGCCGCGGCGGCGAAGGCGGCGGGCGTGTCGATCCGCATCGGCGTCAACGCCGGTTCGCTCGAGCCGAGCATCCTGCAGAAGTACGGCAAGGCCACGCCCGAGGCGCTCGTCGAGTCCGCCGTGTGGGAGGCCTCGCTCTTCGAGGAGCACGACTTCCACGACTTCAAGATCTCGGTCAAGCACAACGACCCGATCGTCATGGTGAAGGCCTACCGTCAGCTCGCCGAGCGCGGCGACTGGCCTCTGCACCTCGGCGTCACCGAGGCCGGTCCCGAGTTCCAGGGCACGATCAAGTCGGCGACGGCGTTCGGCATCCTGCTGAGCGAGGGCATCGGCGACACGATCCGGGTCAGCCTCAGCGCGCCTCCGGCCCAAGAGGTCAAGGTGGGCCTGCAGATCCTGCAGTCGCTCAACCTGCGTGAGCGCAAGCTCGAGATCGTCAGCTGCCCCAGCTGCGGACGCGCCCAGGTCGACGTCTACAAGCTGGCGAACGACGTCACCGACGGCCTCGAGGGCATGACCGTCCCGCTGCGCGTCGCCGTCATGGGCTGCGTCGTCAACGGCCCCGGCGAGGCACGCGAGGCCGACCTCGGCGTCGCCTCGGGCAACGGCAAGGGTCAGATCTTCGTCAAGGGCGAGGTCATCAAGACCGTGCCCGAGTCCGAGATCGTCCAGACCCTCATCGACGAGGCCAACCGCCTCGCGGCCGAGATGCCCCCCGGCGAGCTCGGCTCGCCCGAGGTCGTCACCGTCTGACCCGGCTCGCCACGCCGGCGACGCGACCCCTTCAGGAGGCGCGGTGCGAGACCCCTCGCACCGCGCCTCCTGCGCGTGGTCCCGTCCGTGCCCCGGGCCGGTCGAGGCGTGTGTCGTCGTGTGACGCGCCGATGTGACGCGGCCCGGGGCGTCGGCCAGCATGGACGACGCACCGCGACAGCCTCGGCCCACCACCGAGCGGTGCCCCCGCAGCGCCCCGAGAGGAACCCATGACCAGCAGTGCTCCCCTGATCGACGCCCCCAAGAAGGGCCCCGGTCGACTGATCGCCGTCATCGTCGCGGTCGTCGTCGTGCTCGCCGCCGTCGGCATCGCCATCGGCGTCACCCGCGGCGGAGGCGACGACGAGACCGTCCGCATCGGCGTCGTCGGAGCGAGCGACCCGTACTGGGCCGACTTCGTCCAGGCCGCGGCCGACGAGGGCATCACCGTCGACCTGGTCGACTACTCGGACTACGAGCAGCCGAACCCCGCCCTCGCCGACGGCGAGATCGACCTGAACCAGTTCCAGCACATCGTCTACCTCGCGCAGTACGACGTGGCCTCGGGCAACGACATCGTGCCGATCGGGTCGACGGCCATCTACCCGCTGCCGCTGTACTCGTCGAAGTACACGAAGCTGAGCGACTTCCGGCAGGGCGACACGATCGCCATCCCCGACGACTCGAGCAACCTGGCCCGCGCCCTGCTCGTCCTGCAGTCGAACGGCCTGGTCTCGCTGAAGGACGGCGGCACGATCTTCTCGGGCGTCAACGACGTCGACGAGTCGAAGTCGAAGGTCGAGGTCGCCACGGTGAGCGCCGACCTCGCCGCCACGTCGCTGCCCGACTACGCCGGCGCCATCATCAACAACGACTTCGCGACCAAGGCCGGCCTGTCCACCGACGACGTCATCGCCCAGGACGACCCGAACGACCCGTCCTCGGTGCCCTACGCCAACGTCTTCGCCGCCCGCGCCGAGGACAAGGACGACCCCACCTACGCGAAGCTCGTCCGGATCTACCAGGACACCAAGGCCGTCACCGACGGCGTCGTCGACAACTCGGGCGGCACGGCGATCATCACGAAGATCCCCGTGAGCGACCTCGAGGAGTCGTTGACCGAGACCGAGAAGCTCGTCGAACAGAACGGCTGACCCACCAGGTCGCCCACCCCGGCCCGGACCGCGCGCAGGACGACGCACGTGGTCCGGGCCTCCGCCCGTGCCGAGGAGAACGCGTGCCCGCCATCACCCTGACCGACGTCGTCAAGACGTACCCGCCCCGAGAGAAGGGCGCCGCCCCGCTGACCGCGGTCGACGGCGTGAGCCTCGAGATCGCCGAGGGCGAGATCTTCGGCATCATCGGCTACTCGGGTGCCGGCAAGAGCACCCTGGTCCGTCTCGTCAACGCCCTCGAGCCCACGACGAGCGGCCGCATCGAGATCGACGGCCGTGAGATCACGGGGCTGCGCGAGCGCGAACTGCGCGGCGTGCGGGCCGGCATCGGCATGATCTTCCAGCAGTTCAACCTGTTCTCGTCGAAGACCGTCTGGGGCAACGTCGAGTTCCCGTTGAAGGCGGCCGGGGTGCCGAAGGCCGAGCACCAGCGACGGATCAGCGACCTGCTGCACTTCGTCGGCCTAGGCGACAAGGCGCACGCGCGTCCCGACCAGCTGTCGGGCGGCCAGAAGCAGCGCGTCGGCATCGCCCGTGCCCTCGCCACGAACCCGCGCATCCTGCTCGCGGACGAGGCCACGAGCGCACTCGACCCCGAGACGACGAGCGAGGTGCTGGCCCTGCTCAAGCGCGTCAACGCCGAGCTCGGCATCACGATCGTCGTGATCACCCACGAGATGGACGTCATCAAGTCGATCGCCGACCGGGTGGCGGTCATGGACACCGGTCGGGTCGTCGAGACCGGCCCCACCTTCGAGGTCTTCTCCGACCCGCAGCAGGCGTCGACGAAGCGGTTCGTCTCGACGGTCATCGCGGGCACGCCCCACGGTGACGAGCTGGAGGCGCTCCGGGCCCGGCACGAGGGCACGCTCGTGTCGGTGCGCATCGCCGAGGGCGGCGTCGACCAGCGCGACGTCTTCGCCTTGCTGGCCCGTCACGGCCTGTCGTTCGAGATCGTCTTCGGGGGAGTCAACGACATCCAGGGGCGCACCTTCGGCACCCTGACCCTCGCCGTCACGGGCGACGCCGCGGCCGTGCGGGCCGCCGTCGCCGAGCTCGGCGCCACCGCGACCGAGTTGCCCCGGTCGAGCCCGGCCTCGACCCGGTCCACGACGACCGCCACGACCACGACGGAGGGACGCTGACATGGAATCCCTGATCGAACTGCAGCCGATGCTCTGGCAGGCGGCCGTCGAGACCGTGTACATCGTCGCCCTGACACTGTTCTTCGGCGGCATCGGCGGGCTGGTGCTCGGCCTGGCGCTCTACCTGACGCGGGGCGGCGCGCTGTTCGCGAACCGGGCCGTCTACGGCGTGCTCAACGTCGTCGTCAACGTGTTCCGACCCATCCCCTTCATCATCTTCCTGGCCGCGGCCCAGCCGCTGGCGAGGTTCGTGATCGGCTCGGGCAGCGGCAATCCCGCGATCATCTTCACCCTGTCGCTCGCGGCGTCGTTCGCGATCTCGCGCATCGTCGAGCAGAACCTGCTGACCGTCCAGCCGGGCGTCATCGAGGCCGCACGAGCCGCCGGTGCCGGCCCGGCTCGCATCGTCGGCACCGTGCTGCTGCCCGAGGCGCTCGGCCCGCTCGTGCTCGGCTACACCTTCATCTTCGTCGCGCTGGTCGACATGTCGGCGGTGGCCGGCTACATCGGTGGCGGCGGCCTCGGCAACTTCGCCCTGCTCTACGGTTACCGGCAGTTCGACCCGGTCGTGACCTGGGCGGCCGTGCTGCTCATCATCGTGCTGGTGCAGCTCGTGCAGTTCCTCGGCAACTGGCTCGCCCGGCGGGCGTTGCGGCGCTGACGGCGTCGGGGGCGCCCGAGCCGGCGCTGTCGGGGGACTGGTTTACAGTGGGGCGGGTGACCGACACCGCCACCGCCAGCCAGACCCCGCCGCCGGCTCCGGCCCCCGTGACGCCCGCCGAGCTCGAGCGGGCCCGGCAGATCGTCGGGTCGGTCTCGCAGGCCTTCGCGCGCAAGGTGGTGGGTCAGACCGCCCTCCGCGACACCCTGCTGGTCGCGTTGATCACGGGCGGGCACGTCCTGCTCGAGAGCGTCCCCGGGTTGGCGAAGACGACGGCCGCCCAGACCATCGCGCAGTCGATCGACGCGAGCTTCCGGCGCATCCAGTGCACTCCCGACCTGTTGCCGAGCGACATCACGGGCACCCAGATCTACGACGCCCAGAAGTCGACCTTCGTGACCCAGCTCGGTCCGGTCCACTCGAACTTCGTCCTGCTCGACGAGATCAACCGGTCGAGCGCCAAGACGCAGAGCGCCATGCTCGAGGCGATGCAAGAGCGGCAGACCACGATCGGGGGCACGGTCTACCAGCTCCCCTCACCCTTCCTCGTGCTCGCGACGCAGAACCCGATCGAGCAAGAGGGCACCTACCAACTGCCCGAGGCGCAGCTCGACCGCTTCCTGCTGAAAGAGATCCTCGACTACCCGTCGCCGGCCGAAGAGGCCGAGATCATCCGCCGCATCGAGAGCGGCGTCTACGACGAGGCCGCCGCGCCGTCGACGGGCGTCGGCCTGGGCGACGTCGTGTACCTTCAAGACCTGGCCAAGCGCGTCTACGTCGACGCGTCGATCGTCAACTACATCGTCCAGCTCATCTACGTCACGCGGCACCCGCAGCAGTACATCCCCGCGACCCTCGCCGACTACGTCGACTTCGGCGCCAGCCCCCGGGCCAGCATCGCCTTCATGCAGGCGGCGCGTGCCCTCGCCCTGCTGCACGGTCGCGACTACGTCATCCCCGAAGACGTCAAGCACCTGCGGCACTCCGTGCTGCGGCACCGCTTGATCCTCAACTACGAGGCGACCGCCGACGAGGTCGCACCCGAGACGATCATCGACGCCGTCTTCGGCGCCGTCCAGACTCCCTGACGCCGGTGGCCAGCCTGCTGTTGCGCGTGCGGACGAAGATGGGCCTCTTCGCCCATCGACGCACCATCGACCTGCTCGAGGGCGGCTACGCCTCGGTTCACCACGGTCGCAGTCACGACTTCGACGACCTCCGGGCCTACGTGCCCGGCGACGAGGTCAAGGACATCGACTGGAAGGCCACGGCTCGCCACGGCGAGCCCCTGGTCAAGCGCTACATCGCCAGCCGGCGGCAGAACCTCGTGCTCGTGATGGACACCGGACGGAACATGGCGGCGACGGCCACGAGCGGCGAGTCGAAGAAGGACATCGCACTCATGGCGGCCGGGGCGCTGGCCTACGTCGCCGCGAAGCACGGCGACGTCGTGTCGTTGGTGGCGGGCGACTCGTCCGGCACGCGTGCCCACCCCGCCGGTGCGACCGAGGCCCACCTCGAGACCCTGTTGCGCCAGGTCGACCGACGGATCGACCTCGACGCCCCGACGAGCGACCTGCCGTCGGTCCTCGAGTGGGTGACGCGCGGCGTCCGTCGGCGGTCGATGCTGCTGATCGTCACCGACGACGTGGCCGTCGACGAGCACGTCAGGCGCTTGCTGCGTCGACTGCGGGCCCAGCACGAGGTCGTCTGGCTGACCATCGGCGACGCCGACCTCATGACGCGAGCCGGTCACGCCGGCGAGGTGTTCGACGTCCGCGAGACGTCCGGCCTGCCCGCGTACCTCCGCGAGAACGCCGAACTCCGACGCGAGTTCGACGACTCGTCCGTCCGCCGCGTCGGCGACACCGAGCGCGAGCTGCAGGCCCTCGGCATCAGCAGTCATCGACTCGGCAGCCAGGCCGAGGTCGTGCCGGGCCTGTTCGCCCTGATCGAGAAGCACCGCCGTGTCGGGCGCTGACGACTTCTTCGGGCCCTACCAGTACCCGCTCTGGGTGCTCTGGCTCGTCCTGGGCCTCGTCGGGCTGGCCCTGATGGCCGCGTGGTACGTCTTCGTGTTCCGTTTCTCGGCCCGGCGGTTGCCACCCGCCCGGCGCGCGCCCCTGGCGGCGTCGCGACCGGCGCCCCTCGCCGACACGAAGGCCAAGTACCTCGCCCTGATCGACGAGGTCGAGACCGCGGCGGCCTCCGGTCGGCTGAACGACCGGGGGGTGCACTCCCGGCTGAGCCTGCTGCTGCGGTTCTTCGCCCACGAGACGAACGGCGTCGACACGCACGTGATGACCCTGGCCGACCTCCGTGAGTCGAACCTGCCCCGGCTCGCGGGTGCCGTGGAGCAGTACTACCCGCCGGCCTTCCGGCTCGGGGAGCCCGGTGACCCGGCTCGTGCCGTCGCCACCGCGAGAGACCTGGTGTCGTCATGGGGCTGATCTTCTGGTGGCTGCCGCCGGTCGCACTGGTGGTCGTGGCCCTCGCGGCCTGGCTCTACGTGAGGTGGAGGCGTCGGGACCGCGCGCGCCTCCGTCGGCTCGGCGTCCCGGTCGCGCACGGCGAGCGACTGACGGCGCTGCCCGCCTACCGCCGGGTCGTGCGCCGCTACCGCGCGGCCCTGGCCGTCGTGCTCGTCGCGATGGTGGCCCTGACGGGCATCAGCGTGCTGCTCGCGGCCCGCGTGTCGAGCACCGACGTCGTCGAGCCGCAGTCGTACAAGCGCGACATCATGCTCTGCCTCGACGTCTCGGGCTCCATGACCGAGGTGGACTCGCAGATCGTCGACACGTTCTCGTCACTCGCCCAGGGACTCGACGGCGAACGGATCGGCCTCTACCTCTTCGACAGTTCGGCGGTCCAGGCGTTCCCGCTCACCGACGACTACGACTTCGTCCGCGCACAGCTCGAGCAGTACCGCGACTCGTTCGACACGATGGGCGAGAACGGCACCCGGTACTGGACGGGCACGGACCGCGGGGACGGGGCGTCCCTGATCGGCGACGGTCTGGCCTCGTGCGTGCTCGGCTTCGGCGACGACGGCGGAACGCGGCCCAAGTCGGTCGTGCTCGCCACCGACAACTACGTCAACGGCAAGGCCCTGCTGACCCTCACCGAGGCGTCCGACCTCGCGGCCGAGCGCGACGTCAGGGTGTACGCCGTCAACCCCGCCGACCACGGCACCGACGCCGTGGCCGACCAGGTCGCCGCCGAGCTCCGGACGGCGGCCGAGTCGACCGACGGCGGCTACTACGCCCTCGACGACTCGACGACCGTGCCCCAGATCGTCGACGAGATCGACGCCCGCGAGGCAGGGTTGTTCACCGGGGCCCGTCGGCTCGTGGTGACCGACCACCCGCAGGCGCTCGCGATCGCGGCGCTCGTCCTGGCGATGGGTGGGCTCGTCCTGCTCTGGCGGGTGCGGCTGTGATCGCCCGGGCGGTGGTGTTCCAGCCCGTCCTGCCCTGGTGGCTGCTGATCGTGGCCGCGGTCGCGCTGCTGGGCTTCACCGGATGGCGCGTGGTCGCCGAACGACGACGCCGACGTGCCCTGCTCACGTGGGTGCGGCGCCTGGTGATCGTGGCCCTGCTGCTGGTGGTGGCCGTCCGGCCGAGCCTGCCCGGCGGTTCGGCCCAGGCGTCCGTCGCGCAGCTCAACGTCTTCTTCGTCGTCGACACCACCTCGAGCATCGCGGCCGAGGACTGGGGCGACGGCCGGCGGCGTCTCGACGGCGTCCGGTCGGACATCGCCGAGATCGCCTCGCAGCTGGCCGGTGCCCGGTTCTCGTTGCTCTCGTTCGACAGCACGGCCGTGCTGAGGACGCCGTTGACCGACGACGCCTCGGCCGTGGTGGCCGCCGCGGACGCCATGAACCAAGAGGTCACCTACTACTCGAGCGGCAGCTCGATCAGCGAGGCGAACGACCTGCTCGCCGAGCGGCTGACCGAGGCCCGGCAGAGTGCGCCCGAGCGGGCGAACGTCGTCTACTACTTCGGCGACGGTGAGCAGACCAGCGGCACCGAGCCCGAGAGCTTCGCGGCATCGGCCGGCGACGTCGACGGTGGGGCGGTCTTCGGCTACGGCACCGAGCAGGGGGGCAGGATGCGCGTGTTCGACGGCTACGGCGACGAGTACTCGACGAAGGAGTACATCCAGGACCGCACGCAGCCGGGCGACCCCGACGCGATCTCGGTCATCGACGAGGACGCCCTGCGGCGCATCGCGGACCAACTGGGCGTGCCGTACGTCCACCGCACGGCGGGCACGTCCGTCGACGCGGCGGTCGCGGACGCCCGCGACGGCGCCGTCGCCTCCGACGAGGGCCGGGCGGACAGCCTGACCGACCTCTACTGGATCGCGGCGATCCCGGCGTTCCTGCTGCTGCTGCTGGACGTCGCCCTGGTCACCCGGGCGCTGGGCGAGGTCCGGCCGCCCCGTCCGCCACGCCCCGAGCGCCGGCGTGCCTCGGCACCGGTCGTCGGCGACCGCCGACCCGAGAGAGGGGTGCGTCCGTGACCGACACCCTCGTCCCCCCGCCCGTCGACGAGGTCCGCCGGGCTCACGAAGCCGAGGCCGGGCCCGACGTCGAGCAGTACCGGAGGCGCCTCCGTCGTCGTCTGCTGCTCGGGTCGGCTCCCGTCGTCGTGGTCGTCCTGCTCGTGGCGGTGAAGCTGCTCAGCCTGCCCGCCTTCGCCGCCCTGACGCAGTGGTCCTACGGCGACCGCGAGTTCGAGCGCAGTGCGTCCCTCTCCGAGCCGTTGGGTGTGGCCAACGTCATCGAGCCGTGGGTGCACCACTTCGACCGCGGCACGGCCTACGCGCAGATCGGCGTGCTCGACGTCGCTCGTGGCGAGTTCGTCACGGCCCTCGACCTGGCCCCCGACGACGCGACGATCTCGTGCGTCATCAGGGTGAACCTCGTGCTCACGATCGAGGCCCAGGGCGACGCGGCGCTGCTCGAGCTGCGGTACGCCGACGCCGAGGCCTTATACGACCTCGGTCGGAAGACCGTCGACGAGGCGCCGGAGGGTTGCTTCCAGCCCCCGGAGGACCACCAGCAGCCCGACACCTCCCAACCGCTCGACGACGCCCAGCAGCGGCTCGACGAGAAGGGGGAGCAGGCCCAGGGCGGTCAGGGTGACGAGCAGCAGCCGGGCGGCGACGGCAGCGACCCCGGTGCCGGGGGAGACCAGCCCGGCGAGGGCGAGGGGCAGGCCCCGTCAGACGACCCGCTCGACCAGCTGCAGCAGCAGGGTGAGCAGAGCCAGCGGCAACAGCAGCAGGACACCGATCGCGACCGGTACTACGAACAGAACCCCGGCGACTACGACGGCAAGCCGTGGTGAGCCGGGCGCGCCCCTAAGCTGGACGGGTGTCCACACGTCTCTCCCAGCTCTTCGTCCGCACCCTCCGAGAAGACCCCTCCGACGCCGAGGTGACCAGCCACCGGCTGCTCGTCCGTGCCGGGTACATCCGTCGCCAGGCGCCGGGCGTCTTCGCCTGGCTGCCGCTCGGCCTGCGCGTCAAGGCCAAGATCGAGGCCGTCATCCGCGACGAGATGCAGGCTGCGGGCGCTCAAGAGGTGCACTTCCCCGCGTTGCTCCCGCGTGAGCCGTACGAGGCCACCGGTCGCTGGACGGAGTACGGCGACGGCATGTTCCGCCTGAAGGACCGCAAGGACGCCGACTACCTGCTGGCCCCCACGCACGAGGAGGCGTTCACGCTGCTGGTGAAGGACCTCTACTCGTCGTACAAGGACCTGCCCCTGACGCTCTTCCAGATCCAGGACAAGTACCGCGACGAGGCCCGCCCCCGGGCCGGCCTGTTGCGCGGTCGCGAGTTCACCATGAAGGACGCCTACTCGTTCGACGCCTCCGACGCCGGCCTCGACGAGAGCTACCAGAAGCAGCGCGACGCCTACGAGCGCATCTTCACGCGCCTCGGTCTCGAGTACGTCATCGTCAAGGCCGACGCCGGGGCCATGGGCGGCTCGCGCAGCGAGGAGTTCCTGCACCCCACCGCCATCGGCGAGGACACCTTCGTCCGGTCGGCCGGCGGCTACACGGCCAACGTCGAGGCCTTCACGACGATCGTGCCCGAGGCCGTCCCGCTCGAGGGCCTCGCCCCCTCGCGCCGCCTCGCGCCCGCCGACACCCCGACCATCGACTCGTTGGTCGCGCAGCTCCAGGCGCACGAGCCCCGAGAAGGCGCTCCGTGGACGGCCGCCGACACGTTGAAGAACGTCGTCGTGGCGCTCACCCACCTCGACGGCACCCGCGAGCTCGTGGTCGTGGGACTGCCCGGCGACCGTGAGGTCGACATGAAGCGCCTCGAGGTCGCCTTCGCCCCGGCCGAGGTCGAGGCCGCCGGCGACGCGGACTTCGCGAAGAACCCCGTGCTCGTGCGCGGCTACCTCGGCCCGCAGGTGCTCGGCGGCGAGTCCGACTCGGGCATCCGCTACTTCGTCGACCCCCGCGTGGTCGAGGGCTCGGCCTGGGTCACCGGGGCGAACGAGCAGGGCGTCCACGTGGCCGACCTCGTCATGGGTCGGGACTTCACCGCCGACGGCACGATCGAGGCCGCCCAGGTCCGCGAGGGCGACCCCGCGCCCGACGGGTCCGGTCCGATCGAGACGGCCCGCGGCATGGAGATCGGCCACGTCTTCCAGCTCGGCCGCAAGTACGCCGAGGCCCTCGGCCTCAAGGTGCTCGACGAGAACGGCAAGCAGGTCACGGTGACGATGGGCTCGTACGGCATCGGGGTCACGCGCATCCTGGCGGTCATCGCCGAGGCGAACAACGACGACAAGGGCCTGGTCTGGCCCGCCAACGTCGCCCCCTTCGACGTCCACGTCGTCGCCACCGGCAAGGACCCCGTCGTCTACGAGGTCGCCGAGAAGCTGACGGCCGACCTCGAGGCCCACCGTCTCGACGTGCTCTACGACGACCGCCCCAAGGTCTCGCCGGGCGTGAAGTTCGGCGACGCCGAG
This sequence comes from Frigoribacterium sp. PvP054, assembly GCF_040547465.1. Lineage (NCBI taxonomy): Bacteria > Bacillati > Actinomycetota > Actinomycetes > Micrococcales > Microbacteriaceae > Frigoribacterium > Frigoribacterium sp. PvP054. The sequence goes on along the minus strand of NZ_JBEPPU010000001.1, from coordinate 19,157 downwards.
CTCCTCGGCGTGCCGCGGATCGTCGTCGTCGGCCGGTCGGCCGGCGAGGGCGTCGTCGAGCTCTGGGACCGCCGCACGGGTGAACGTACGCCCGTGCCGGTCGCCGAGGCCGTCGCGACCCTCACGGCTCCGCGGGAGTCCTGACCGCCGGTGCCGCGCCTCCTCGGCCCGACCTCGTCGACACCGCAGGAGGCGCGGCACCGACCCCGCGGACGGTCCGCCGGGCACCCCGCTCTCGGGTACCGTAGAGGGATGCTGCGCGCGCCATCGTGCGTGCAGCCTGCAGATCTGAATAGTGGAGGCCCTCAGTGGACATCGACCTGAGCGTGCTGCGTCTCATGGAGCGCGAGCGTGAAATCCCCTTCGACGAACTCGTGCGCATCATCGAGCAGGCCATCCTCACGGCCTACCTCAAGCACACGAACCAGCCCGAGAGCCGCATCCCGGCTGCTCGCGTCGAACTCGACCGCAAGACCGGTCACGTCTCCGTCTACGCCATCGAGCGTGACGACGAGGGCGAGGTCGTGGGCGAGTCCGTCGACAGCCCGAGCGACTTCGGTCGCATCGCGGCCTTCGCCGCCAAGCAGGTCATCAACCAGCGCCTCCGTGACATCGGCGACGACAAGGTGCTCGGCCAGTTCAAGGGCCGAGAGGGCGACATCGTCGCCGGCGTCATCCAGCAGGGTCCCAACCCCCGCATGATCCACGTCGACCTCGGCACGGTCGAGGCGATCCTGCCCCCCGAAGAGCAGGTGCCGGGCGAGAAGTACGCCCACGGTTCGCGCATCCGCGTGTACGTCACCGGCGTCAGCAAGGGCACGAAGGGGCCGCAGATCACCGTGTCGCGGACCCACCCCTCGCTCGTGCGCAAGCTGTTCGCGCTCGAGGTGCCCGAGATCGCCAGCGGCGTCGTCGAGATCGTCTCGCTGGCCCGTGAGGCCGGCCACCGAACCAAGATGGCCGTCCGCGCGACCGAGCCCGGCGTCAACGCCAAGGGCGCGTGCATCGGCGAGATGGGTCAGCGCGTCCGTGCCGTCACCACCGAGCTGAACGACGAGAAGATCGACATCGTCGACTACTCGAGCGACCTGCCGACCTTCGTGGCGAGTGCCCTGTCGCCGGCTAAGGTCTCGTCGGCGTTCGTCATCGACGCGTCGACCAAGGCCGTCCGGGCCCTCGTGCCCGACTACCAGCTCTCGCTCGCGATCGGCAAGGAGGGCCAGAACGCCCGCCTCGCCGCGAAGCTCACGGGCGCCCGCATCGACATCCAGCCCGACAGCATCCTCGAAGACGACTAGGCGGACGTCGACCCGCACGCCGGGTCGCCACGGTCACGGGGGCGGGCGGCGCACCGCGCCGTTCACGCTCGGCGTCTCCCGTCCGACGACCCGAGGGGGTAAGGTGGAACCCGTTAGAACGTGCATCGGTACTCGAGCGCGCGCTCCTCGATCCGCACTCGTGCGGATCGTCGCCCAGAACGGACGTCTCGTGGTCGACCCGACCGCGACCCTTCCCGGGCGGGGCGCGTGGTTGACGCCGTCGATCGACGCGTTCGAGTCGGCACTGAAGCGCAGGGCTTTCCGCCGTGCACTCCGCCTCGACTCCGAACCCGACGCCGACGAGCTCCGCGCCTACCTCACGCGGATCGCCCCGGCACGACCCATCGCCACGACAGAACAGGCTGAACGGCACATGGACAACTGATGAGCAACCACCAATGAGCGGCTCGAAATGAGACCCGTCCAGAACTGAAGGCTCTTCCCGTCTCGGGAAGGGCCCGAGACAGGAGAACTGTGGCTAAACCACGCGTACACGAGATCGCCAGCGAGCTGGGGATCGACAGCAAGACCGCACTAGAGAAGCTCAAAGAGATGGGCGAGTTCGTCAAGGGACCGTCGTCCAGCGTCGAGCCTCCCGTCGCCCGCAAGCTGCGTCAGGCCTTCGCCGGCGCGGCGAAGCCCTCGACGCCCACCGCCGCCGCCCCGTCGGCCGGCGCGGCCTCGAAGCCCGCGACCTCGGCACCCAAGCCCGGCGGCCCGCGTCCCGCCGCCCCCAAGCCCCCCGTGGCCGAGCCGGTCCCGGCCCCCGTGGCCGACGCCCAACCCGACGTCGACGCGACGCCCGCTCCCGTCGCCCCCCTGACGGTCGCCGAGCGCCAGGCCCAGGCCGAGGCGCAGCGCGCCGCCGCGGCCGCAGCCGCGGCGGAGGGCGCGACGGCTCCGGCCGCCGACGCCGTCAAGCCCGGAGCCGCCGGACCCAAGCCCGGCGGCCCTCGTCCCGGTGCCCCGCGCCCCGGCAACAACCCGTTCGCCAGCAACCAGGGCATGGGTCGCCCGAGCGCGCCCCGTCCCGGTGGTTCGGGTGCGGCCAGCAGCATGCCCCGCCCCGGCGGCGCCGCGGGCCCGCGTCCGCAGGCCCCTCGTCCCGGTGCTCCCCGTCCGGGCGCGCCGCGTCCCGGCGTCGGTGCCGGTCCCCGCCCCAACGGCTTCGGGCAGCGTCCCGCCGGTGGCGGTGCCGGTCGTCCCGGTGGTGCCGGTGGTGGCTTCCAGCGTCCCGGCGGCGGTGCTCCCGGCGCGGCCGGCGGCTTCCGTCCCGGTTTCAGCGGCCCCCGCCCCTCCGGTGGTGGCGGTCGTGGCCGTGGTCCCGGCGGTGGTACCGCCGGTGCGTTCGGTCGCGGTGGCGGCAAGAGCAAGGCACGCAAGTCGAAGCGGACGAAGAGGGCCGAGTTCGAGATGCGGTCGGCCCCGTCGCTGGGTGGCGTCAGCGTCCCCCGCGGCGACGGCAACACGGTCGTCCGCCTGCGTCGCGGTGCGTCCATCAGCGACTTCGCCGACAAGATCGACGCCAGCCCCGGCAACCTGGTGACCGTGCTCTTCCACCTCGGTGAGATGGCCACGGCGACCGAGTCGCTCGACGAGGCCACCTTCGAGGTCCTCGGTGAGGAGCTCGGCTACAAGATCCAGGTCGTCTCGCCCGAGGACGAGGACAAAGAGCTGCTCGAGGGCTTCGACATCGACCTCGAGCAGGAGCTCGAGGACGAGGACGAGTCCGTCCTGCAGATCCGTCCCCCGGTCGTCACGGTCATGGGCCACGTCGACCACGGAAAGACGCGACTACTCGACGCGATCCGCAACGCCAACGTGGTCGCCGGCGAGGCCGGTGGCATCACGCAGCACATCGGTGCCTACCAGGTGTGGGCCCCGCACGAGGGCGTCGAGCGCGCCATCACGTTCATCGACACCCCCGGTCACGAGGCGTTCACCGCCATGCGTGCCCGTGGTGCCCAGGTGACCGACATCGCCATCCTCGTCGTCGCGGCCGACGACGGCATCATGCCGCAGACGGTCGAGGCGTTGAACCACGCCCAGGCGGCGAACGTGCCGATCGTGGTCGCGGTCAACAAGATCGACAAAGAGGGTGCGAACCCGGCCAAGGTGCGTCAGCAGCTCACCGAGTACGGCCTCGTCGCCGAGGAGTACGGCGGAGACGTCATGTTCGTCGACGTGTCGGCTCGTGACAACAAGAACATCGACGCGTTGCTCGAAGCCGTGCTGCTCACGGCCGACGCCGGGCTCGACCTCCGGGCGAACCCCGACAAGAGCGCTCGTGGCGTCGCCATCGAGGCCCGCCTCGACAAGGGTCGCGGTGCCGTCGCCACGGTGCTGATCCAGTCGGGAACGCTGCGTGTCGGTGACGCCATCGTCGCCGGGACGGCCTACGGCCGCGTGCGGGCGATGGTCGACGAGAACGGCGACTCGGTCGACGAGGCCTACCCGAGCCGTCCCGTGCTCGTGCAGGGCCTGTCGAGCGTCCCCCGGGCCGGCGACACCTTCCTCGTCACCGAGGAGGACCGCACGGCACGACAGATCGCCGAGAAGCGCGAAGCCGTCGAGCGCAACGCCTCGCTGGCCAAGGCCCGCAAGCGCATCTCGCTCGAGGACTTCACCCGTGCACTCGAAGAGGGCAAGGTCGAGGCGCTCAACCTCATCATCAAGGGTGACGTCTCGGGTGCCGTCGAGGCCCTCGAGGAGTCGTTGCTCAAGATCGAGGTGGACGACAGCGTGCAGCTGCGCATCATCCACCGCGGCGTGGGTGCGGTCACCGAGAGCGACGTCAACCTGGCGACGGTCGACAACGCGATCATCATCGGGTTCAACGTCCGTCCTGACACGAAGGCGCGCGAACGCGCGGCTCGTGAGGGTGTCGACATCCGCTTCTACTCGGTCATCTACGCGGCCCTCGAAGACATCGAGAACTCGCTCACGGGCATGCTCAAGCCCGAGTTCGAGGAGAAGCAGTCCGGTGTCGCCGAGATCCGCGAGATCTTCCGCTCGTCGAAGGTCGGCAACATCGCCGGTGTCATCGTCCGGTCCGGCACGATCACGCGCAACGCGCGTGCCCGGGTCATCCGTGACGGCGTCGTGGTCGGCGACAACCTGGCGATCGACTCGCTGCGTCGCTTCAAGGACGACGTCACCGAGGTGCGGACGGACTTCGAGGCCGGCATCGGCCTCGGCAAGTTCAACGACATCCAGATCGGCGACGAGATCGAGACCATCGAGATGGTCGAGAAGCCGCGGGGCTGACCCCGGCGTCATCGCAGCACACGAGGCCCCGCTCCGACTACGGTCGGGGCGGGGCCTCACCCCTCTCGTCACGACGGCGAGCGGCACGAACAGGAGTGAACAATGGTTGACGCGCAACGCGCCCGCAAGATGGCCGACCGCATCCACGAGATCGTCGCACGGCGTCTCGAACGCGGCATCAAGGACCCCCGTCTCGGGTTCGTGACGATCACCGACGTCAAGGTGACCGGCGACCTGCAGCACGCCTCGATCTTCTACACGGTCTACGGCACCGACGACGAGCGTCGCGACACCGGGGCGGCCCTCAAGTCGGCCACCGGGATGCTGCGCAGCGAGGTCGGCAAGAACATCACGGCCCGACTCACCCCGAGCCTCGAGTTCATCCTCGACGCGCTCCCCGAGAACGCCGCGTCGATCGACCGCCTGCTGCAGGAGGCCCGTCAGCGCGACCACGAGAGCCAGACCATGGCCTCGTCGGCGGAGTACGCGGGCGACGCCGACCCGTACGTCAAGCCCCGCGACCTCGACGCGGACGACGACCTCGACGACGAGGACGACGACCTCGACGACGACCTCGCCCTGGACGACGAACTCGGCGCCCCGGCCGCGGGCGACTCGACCGAGCCCGACGGCTCGACCCGCTAGCGGACACCGCCGCAGCGACGCACGGCCCGCGTCAGTCGGGCAGTCGATAGCCCTCGTCGGGTGACCCGGTGACCAGACCGTCCCGGATCAGTCCGGCGAGGGCTCTCGTGCGTTGCTCGTCGTCCGGCCAGACGCGGTCGACCTCGGCCGCCGTGACGGGCACGTCGCTGGCCCGCAGCTCGGCCAGGACGAGGCCCCGCACCTGACGGTCCGAGCCCTCGAACCGGGCCTGGGTCCGGAGGCGCGGGCCGGTGTGCTCGGGACGGCCGGCCAGCACCCACGCACACTGCGCGACCAGCGGGCAGGCCTCGCACCGAGGCGACCGCGCCGTGCAGACGAGCGCACCCAACTCCATGACGCCCGCGTTGGTGACCCGCGCCTCCTCGTCGTCGTCCGGCAGCTGGGACTCCATGAGGGGCAGGTCGCGGGACGCCTTGGGCGCCCACGGTTCGGCGAGGCCCTCGACGGCGCGCGCGAGGACGCGACGGACGTTGGTGTCGACGACCGGGTGGCGGTGGCCGTAGGCGAAGACGGCGACGGCTCGGGAGGTGTAGTCGCCGATGCCGGGCAGGGCCAGGAGCGACGGGACGTCCTCGGGGACGACGCCGCCGTGCCGCTCGGTGATGGCCACGGCCGCGGCGTGCAGGGCGAGGGCGCGGCGCGGGTAGCCGAGGCGTTCCCAGGCCCGCACCGCCTCCGACGCCGGAGACGCCGCGAGGTCGCCCGGCGTGGGCCAGCGCTCGAGCCACCGTTCGAGGCGCGGGACGACGCGGGCCACCGGCGTCTGCTGCAGCATGATCTCGCTGACGAGGGTGCCCCAGGCCGTGAAGCCGGGACGTCGCCACGGCAGGTCTCGACCGTTCTCGCGGAACCAGGCGTTCACGGCAGGGGAGATGCTCACCGTACGAGCCTACGGCGCGTCCCCGACGTCTTCGGCGCGGTGTCGGGGGCCGGGCGTACGGTGGCGGCATGACCACCCGATGGGCCCCCGCCAAGAAAGACACGTTGCGCGAACTCGCGACCGAGATCGTCCACAACTACGGTCGCGGTCGCGTGCTCGTCGCGATCGACAGCGACGGAGGCGCGGGTGCGGCCGGTCTCGCCGACGACCTCCTCGAGGCCTTCGGCGAACAGGGCCACGCCGCCTTCCGCGCCTCGCTCGACGGCTTCGAGAAGCGGGCCGAGGGGGCGCCTCGCGACTCGGCCCCCGTCCTCGACGAGAGCCTGTTCCGCCGCGTGCTGGTCGAGCCGTTCCGGCTCGGCGGCAGCACGGGCTGGGTCGAGCGGGCCTGGGACGCCGACGCCGACCGCGCCGTCGAACCGGCCTGGGTCACCGGCCCGGCCGACGCCGTCCTGCTCGTCGACGGCACCGACCTGGCACGTCCCGGCCTCGCCGGGCTCTGGCACTACCGCGTCTGGGTGACCGCCGACGACTCCCGTCTCGACGCCCGGGCCAGGGCCTCGGCCGTCGTCGACAACTCCGACCCCGACCACCCCCGCCGCCGCTTCGACGATGCGTGCTGAGCGCGTCCCCGGCGGCGTCGCGGTCCGGCTGCGCTAACGTCGTCGGGTGAACAGCGGCATCCTCCTCGTCGACAAGCCGCAGGGCATCACCAGCCACGACGTCGTCTCGCGGGTGCGCAAGGCCGCCGGCACGCGCAAGGTCGGCCACGCCGGCACCCTCGACCCGCTCGCCACGGGGCTGCTCGTGCTCGGCCTGAACTCGTCGACGCGCCTCCTGACCTTCCTCGTCGGCCTCGACAAGGGCTACGACGCGACCATCCGGCTGGGCGTGTCGACCACCAGCGACGACAGCGACGGCGAGGTCGTCGCGACCACCTCGGCGGCCGGGGTCGCCGACGAGGCGGTCGACGCGGGCGTCCGGCGGCTCACCGGTCCGATCAGCCAGGTGCCGACCACGGTCAGCGCCATCAAGGTCGACGGCCGTCGGGCCTACGACCTCGCCCGGGCCGGGGTCGAGGTCGAACTGAAGGCCCGTGACGTCACCGTCTCCGACTTCACCGTCCTCGACCGACGTGACGCCGTCGTCGACGGCGTCACCGTCCGCGACCTCGACGTGCGCGTCTCGTGCTCGTCGGGCACCTACGTCCGTGCGCTCGCCCGAGACCTCGGCGCCGACCTCGGCGTCGGCGGGCACCTCACCGCGCTGCGGCGGACGCGGGTGGGGCCGTTCGACGTGACCCGCGCCTCCGTCCTCGAGGGCATCGACGTCGCCCCGGCCCTGCTGCCGCCGGTCGACGTGGCCGCGTCGCTGTTCCCGGTGTGGACGATGTCCGCCGCCGAGGCCGTCGACCTGGGGCACGGCAAGCGGGTCGCCGTCGACCTGGCCGACACCCCGGGGCCCGTCGCCGCCGTGACCCCGTCGGGGCTGCTCGCCGGGCTCGTCTCGGTCCGCGGCGGCGCCGCCAAGCCCATCGTGAACTTCCCGACAGACGAGGTGCAGGCATGATCGAGTGGTTCACCTGGGTGCAGGTCGTCGTGGCCGTCGTGGCCGGCCTCGTCTGCGTGGTCGCCTGCTTCATGAAGCGTCAGCCCGACGACATCACCGTCGGCACGGGGGCCGTCGTCCTCGTGCTGCTGCTCGCCCAGCTCGTCGTCGCCGTCGTGGCACCCTTCGTCGGCAACGCCCCCACGGGCAACCTCGTCGAGTTCTACATCTACCTCGTCTCGGCCATCCTGCTGCCGCCGCTCGCCACCGTCTGGGCGCTCGTCGACCGCACGCGCTGGAGCAACCTCGTGCTGGCGACGTCGTCGTTCGCCGTCGCCGTGATGGTCTACCGGATGTTCCAGATCTGGACCGTCCAGGGCCTCTGACCCACCCGGTCGGCAGCGGGCCCGCCGGAGTCCTATCCTTGACGGGATGGTCACTCAGAAGTCAACGCGCGCGGTCGGCCTCGGCCGGGTCCTCATCGCCGTGTACGCCCTCCTCGCCCTCGCCGCCACCGGTCGATCGGTCTTCCAGATCTCGACGCAGTTCGGCGAGGCGCCCCTGGCCTACACGTTGAGCGCGCTGTCGGCCGTCGTCTACATCGTCGCCACCGTCGCGCTGATCGGCCGCGGTCAGGGCTGGTACGCGGTGGCCTGGGCGACCATCAGCTTCGAGCTGGCGGGCGTCCTCATCATCGGGCTCGTGACCGTGCTCGACCCCGAGCTGTTCCCGCACGACACGGTCTGGTCGTTCTTCGGCCGCGGCTACGGCTTCGTCCCGCTCGTGCTGCCCGTCCTGGGCATCCTGTGGCTGCGCCGACAGGGGCGACTCACGGCGTCCGGCCGCGGCGGCGCGGCCGGCGGCGACGTGGTGGGCGACGGCGACGTGGCCGCGGGTGGCGCCTCGTCCGCGACCGACGCGGGCACGACGAGGTAGGGCCCGTGCAGTTCTACGACCGGGTCGGTGACGTGCCGGCCGACTTCGGGCCGAGCGCCGTCACCATCGGCAAGTTCGACGGCGTGCACGTCGGGCACCGTGCCGTCATCGACATGCTCGAGGGGGTGGCCCGCGACGAGGGGCTCGTCTCGACCGTCGTCACCTTCGACCGACACCCGCTCGCGGTCCTGCGACCCGACTCGGTGCCGGCCGCCCTGGTGAGCAACCGGCAGAAACGCGATCTGCTCGACGCGGCGGGCGTGGCCGCAACCCTGATGCTCACCTTCGACGCCGAGCTGCGAGCCCTGAGCCCCGACGACTTCGTCGACCGCATCCTGGTCGGTGCGTTGCACGCGCGCGTCGTGTTCGTCGGCGACGACTTCCGGTTCGGGGTGCGCGGCAGCGGCACCGTCGACACCCTGCGCGAGCTCGGGGCCTCGCGGGGCTTCCGGGTCGTCTCGATCGACGACGTGCGGCCGAGCGGGGGTCGCCGGGCGTCCTCGACCTGGATCCGCGAGCTCATGGACGCCGGCGACGTCCGCGAGGCCGGGGTGCTGCTCGGCCGCGAGCCGTCGGTGCGCGGCGTCGTGGTGCACGGCGAGCAGCGCGGCCGCGAGCTGGGCTTCCCGACGGCGAACCTGGCTCCGCACAGCGAGGGCTTCGTCCCGGCCGACGGCGTCTACGCCGCCTGGGTGCTGGTGGGCGACACGCGGTACCCGGCTGCCGTGTCGGTCGGCAACAACCCGACCTTCGAGGGGGTGCCGGCCAAGCAGGTCGAGGCGCACCTGCTCGATGTCTCGATCGACCTCTACGGCCGAGAGGTGACCGTCGACTTCGTCGACTGGGTGCGGGGCAACGTCCGTTTCGACGGGCTCGACGCACTGATCGAGCACATCAGGGCCGACGTCGTCCGTACGCGCGAGATCTTGGGACTGCCGACCGCCTGAGCGTCGAGGGGGTGCCCGGTCGACCGCGTCGAGTGGACGGTGCCGACGCGATCGCCCCGACCGGACCGCCTCGACCGGACCGCCCCGAGGAGGCGCGCGACGCGTCACCGACGCACGCCGCGCCTCCCGGGGTCGTCAGTACGACGTCGCGTCGTCGCCCGCGCCCGAGGCCCGGCCCGTCTCGAGGCGGTGCGCCAGGTCGGCGAGGATCGTGCCGCTGGCACTCGTGCCGAAGCGCGTGACGCCGAGGTCGAGCATCTCGAGCACCGTGTCGAGGCCGCGGACGCCACCGGACGCCTTGACCTGGACCCGGTCGGACACGGCGTCGCGCATGAGGCGGAGGTGGGGGAGCGTGGCCCCGCCGCCGGCGAAGCCGGTCGAGGTCTTGACGAAGGCGGCGCCGGCTCGTTCGGCGGCCTTCGAGCCGGCCACGATCTGCTCGTCGTCGAGGTGGGCCGTCTCGAGGATGACCTTGACGAGCGTGTCGCCCGCCGCCTCGACGACGCCGCGCACGTCGGCCTCGACCTCGTCGGTCATGCCGCTGCGCAGCCAACCGATGTTGACGACCATGTCGAGCTCGGCGGCCCCGTCGGCGATCGCCTGACGCGACTCGGCGGCCTTCGCGGCGGTCGAGGTCGTGCCGTGGGGGAACCCGATGACGGTGCCGACGAGGACGCCGGTGCCCTCGAGTCGCTCGACGGAGTGCGCGACGTCGGAAGGACGGACGCACACGCTGAAGACGTGGTTGGCGGCGGCGTCGTCGAGGGCGGCGTCGACCTCGGCCCGCGTGAGTTCGGGCTTGAGGATCGCGTGGTCGATCATGCCGGCGACGGCGGACACGGTGGGGAGCTGCTGGGTAGTCATGATGGGGTCCAGCGTAGCTTGGGCCCATGTCAGCGAACACTCCCGACGACCCCTCGCCGAGCACGCCCGTCACGAGCGACACCGACCACGCCGTGGCCTCACGGCGTGTGCTCGTGACCGGGGCCACCGGGTACATCGGCGGTCGGCTCACCCCACGCCTGGTCGCCGCCGGTGCGGACGTCCGGGTGCTGGTGCGGTCGCCCGAGAAGCTGCGCGACGTGCCGTGGTCGGGCGACGTCGAGGTCGTCCAGGGCGACCTGACCGACCCCGCGACGGTGCGTCCCGCGATGGCGGGCGTCGACGTCGTCTACTACCTGGCCCACGCGATGGGCGGCAAGGGCGACTTCGGGCGCGCCGAGGCCGACGCGGCCCACACCGTCGCCGACGCCGCGCGCGAGGCCGGGGTGCGCCGCATCGTGTACCTCGGCGGGTTGCACCCCGAGGGAGAGCTGTCGAAGCACCTGCAGTCGCGCAAGGACGTCGGCGACGTGCTGCTCGCGAGCGGCGTGCCGACGGTGGCGCTGCAGGCCGGCGTGGTGATCGGCTCGGGCAGCGCCTCGTTCGAGATGGTCCGGCACCTCACCGACGTGCTGCCCTACATGCCGGCGCCGAAGTGGGTGCGCAACTTCATCCAGCCCATCGCGGTGCGCGACGTGCTGCACTACCTGCTGGGCGCCGCCGACGTGCCCGACGACGTCAACCGCACCTTCGACATCGGCGGGCCCGACGTGCTGCGCTACGGCCAGATGATGAACGGGTACGCCCTCGAGGCCGGCCTCAAGCAGCGCCCGATCGCCTCGCTGCCCGTCTTCACGCCGTGGCTGGCCTCGCAGTGGGTCAACCTCGTCACGCCGGTGCCCCGAGCCCTCGCCGTGCCGATCATCGCGTCGCTTCAGTACGACTGCGTCGTCCACGAGCACGACATCGACGCCGTCGTGCCGCCGCCCGCCGAGGGTCTGCTGCCGTACCGGCGCGCCGTGCGCCTCGCCCTGCAGAAGGAGCACGACGGCGACGTCGAGACGAGCTGGCAGGACTCCTCGGTCTCGGGCGCCCCGAGCGACCTGCTGCCGAGCGACCCCGACTGGTCCGGCCATACCGTCTACACCGACGACCGCCGGACCGACACGGACGCGCCCCCCACCGAGCTCTGGAAGGTCCTCGAGGGCATCGGCGGGGAGAACGGCTGGTACTCGTTCCCGTTGGCCTGGTCGGCCCGCGGCTGGATGGACCGGCTCGTCGGGGGAGTCGGCCTGCGCCGCGGCCGCCGGAGCGCGACGAGCCTCCGCGTCGGCGACGCGCTCGACTGGTGGCGCGTCGAGAAGCTCGAACGGGGTCACCTGCTGCGGCTGCGGGCCGAGATGAAGGTGCCGGGAGGCGCGTGGCTCGAACTCACGGTCGACCCGCGTCCCGGGGGCGGCTCGCACTACCGCCAGCGCGCCGTCTTCTTCCCCCACGGGCTCGGCGGCCGGCTCTACTGGTTCGCCATCCTGCCGTTCCACGGCGTCATCTTCTCGGGCATGCTGCGACGCATCACGGCGACGGCCGAGCGCGAGGCCGCCCGGGCCGGGGCCGCTCGGGCCGCCGACCGACGCGCGGACGGTGCCGCGGCCGCGTCGACGACCGACGCGACGGCCGCGGCATGAGCGACCCGCGCCTCCTCGTCCTGTCGGCGGCGCCGTCGCCGCTCTACCCGGCGGGCGACGCGGCCATGTCGCCGGTGCCGCTCTGGCTCGGCGTGCTCTTGGGCGTGCTCGTGGTCGTGTCGTCGTTCGTCGTGCTGCTGCCGCGGGTCCGACGGGCCCTGGACCGCGTGTGGTCCAAGCGCCCGCGGCGCTTCCGGCAGTGAGCCCTCGCGCGCCGGTTCGCCGCTTCCCAGCGGGTGATGGCACGATGGACGCACTTCAGCAGACCACCAGGAGGTCGTGATGACACACCGAGAGACCGTCGCGTTCGTCGGCGACAGCTTGACCGAGAGCGGCGACTGGGCGGCCTGGCTGCCCGACGAACAGGTCGTCAACCTGGGCGTGGGCGGCGACACGGTCGCCGGCCTGACGGAGAGGCTCCACGACGTCGTGGACGCGAACCCGGACTCGGTGGTGCTGATGATCGGCACCAACGACTTCACCGCCCGCCGGTCGGTCGAACAGGTCGTCCGCGGCATCGAGAACCTCATGGTCGCCATGCGACGCGAGTTGCCGGGCACCCGGCTGCTGCTGCAGTCGATCGCCCCGCGGGGCGCCGAGTTCGCTCCCCGCCTCAAGGACGCCAACCGGCACCTGCGGCAGTTCTCGTCGACGGTGCGGGCGCAGTGGCTCGACCTGTGGCCGGCCCTGTCGGACGAGTCGGGCGACGCGCTCCGGCCCGAGTTCGCGGCCGACCACGTCCACCTGACCGAGGCCGGCTACGAGGCGTGGCTCGCCGAGTTGCGTCCCGCCCTCGAGCGGCTCCGCGACGAGCCGCCGATGAGCCGGCCGATCAGCGTCCTCGACGTCGCGTACGACATCGAGTAGGCGGTGCCCACCCCCACCGCCCCCGCGTTCACCCGCCCGGCCCTGGCGCCCGGCCTGCTCGCCTCGGTCGCCCTGCTGGCGGGCACCGCACTGCTCGACTCCGACGTGTTCACGGTCTTCCGGTACGTCGTGTCGATCTTCGCCCTGATCGTGCTCGTCTTCGCCTACCGCGGCCGGGCCTGGTGGGCGCTGCCGCTGCTCGCCGCCGTGGCCGTGCTCTGGAACCCGGTGTTCGTCGTGCCCGTCCAGGCCGAGCTCTGGCAGGGGCTGCAGTTCGTCGCGGCCGCGGTGATGATCGCCGTCGGGGTGCTCGTCAAGGTGCCGACCGAGGGTGCGACGACGTCACGGGGGGCGCCCGCTCGCGGTCGTCGCTGAGCCCCGGGGGGCTCGTGCCCGCGGGGGTCGTCGCGACCCCGTAAAATGCCGAAGGTGCGCCTGCCCGCCCGAGGCCCGCACGGAAGGTTGAGTCTGCATGGCCCCCGAGATGCCCGGTACGTCGGAGATGGTCGGCACGTCCGAGAGCCCTCTGCTGACCCCTCGACACCGAGCCGGCGGTCTCGACCGAGAGGACGTCGTCGTCCGCAAGGGCCAGTTCACCCTGCTCAACGGTCACCTCACGCCCCAGCAGTCGATGATCGAGGACCTCCTGTACATCCGGCGCGTGCTCGACGCGGCCCAGGTGCCCTTCCTGCTGGTCCGGGGCAACGACGTCCGACCGGTGATCGCCGTCGACGCGGTGCACCGTGAGCGCTTCACCGCGGCCATGGTCGCGGCCTCGGCGACCGAGCCCTTCTACGCCAAGCCGCGCAAGGGCCAGGCCTCGCTCGTCGTCGAGGGAGGCCTCGAGCTCGAGAACGAGCGGGTGTTCCGCGTCTACCGACCGCGCGTCGAACCCATCGGTCGCCTGCGGTACGGCGCCGGCACCGCCGTCCAGGTCGAGTTCTGGATCATCACCGACGACGAGATCCTGGCCCCGACCGAGAACGCCCTCATGCGGACGACCCTGCCCCGTGACGAGGCCGTCGAAGAGACGGTCGAGCGCTACGGCATCGAGTGGCCGACCCTCGAGCACATGTTCGACGACCACGCCACCGACATCACCTTCGACATCGACATCGTGTTCTCGTGGGTCGACGGCAACTCGGTCGAGTACCAGCGTGCCCGGGCGGCACAGGCCAAGCGCCACGTCGTCGGCGAGGGCGACGACTCGGCAGCCCGGTTCCGCCAGATCGACGAGCTCAAGTACGCCCTGCGGTCGGTCTACATGTTCGCCCCGTGGGTGCGCAACATCTACATCGCCACCGACTCGCCCGTGCCCGAGTGGTTGGGAGACCACCCGCGCGTGCGCGTCGTGCGCAGCGAGGAGTTCTTCAGCGACCTCTCGATGCTGCCGACGCACAACTCGCAGGCCGTCGAGGCGCAACTGCACCACATCGAGGGCCTCAGCGAGCACTTCCTGTACTCGAACGACGACATGTTCTTCGGACGCCCCGTCGCCCCGAGCATGTTCTTCTCACCCGGGTCGGTGACGAAGTTCATCGAGGCCGACACCCGCATCGGGCTCGGGCACAACAACATCGAGCGGAGCGGCTTCGAGAACGCCGCCCGCGTCAACCGACGCCTGCTGCAGCAGCGGTTCGGTCGCGTCACCACCCGGCACCTCGAGCACACCGCCGCCCCGCTGCGCCGCAGCGTGCTGTTCGAGATGGAGCACGAGTTCGCCGACGAGTTCGCCGCGACGGCGGGCAGCCCCTTCCGGGCGAAGGAGAACATCTCGGTCACCAACTCGCTGTACCACTACTACGCGTTGATGACCGGTCGGGCGATCGTGCAGGAGAACGCGAAGGTCAGCTACGTCGACACGACGATGGTCTCGGGCCTGGCCTCGCTGTCCGAGGTGCTCAAGAAACGGTCGTTCGACTTCTTCTGCCTCAACGACGGCAGCTTCCCCGAGGTGACCGACGACGAACGCATGGCGACGGTCACCGACTTCCTCGAGCGGTACTACCCGTTCGCGGCCCCGTGGGAGAAGGACGAGATGCAGCGCGTCGCCCTCGAGAACGCCGAACAGGATCGCCGTTCCCTCGGAGCCGAGGCCGCCCAGGCCGGACGCACGGACGAGGCGGCCGGTCCGTCGACGCGGGGCGTCGAGGGCTCGGACTGAGCCCTCGCGTCAGCGGGTCGGGGTGCCGAAGCGGGCGGCCCGTTCGTCCGAGAGGGCGGCGTCGAGACGCCCGAGCATGTCGTCGTCCATCGGCGGCAGGTCGTCGAGGGCGAACCACCGGGCCTCGGTGTTCTCACCGTCGGCGGGGGAGGGCTCGCCCGAGACGTAGCTCATGACGAAGGTGTGGTCGAGGTACTGCGCCCGGTCGCCGTTCGCGTAGACGACCTCGCGGGTCACCCCGATCGACGCGAGGCGCTCCGCGGTGACCCGCAGGTCCGCCTCTTCGAGGGTCTCGCGGACGGCGGCGTCGGACGGGTGCTCACCCGGGTCGACGATGCCGGTCACGGGGGTCCAGGCCCCCGTGTCGGCCCGCCGGACGAGCAGGACCTCGTCGCCACGGACCACCACCGCCGTCACGCCGGCCAGCCACAGGGGCGCCGTGCCGATCTTCTCGCGCAGTGAGAGGACGAACTCCGGGGTGGCCATGTCAGCACCCTACCGAGGGGCGGCCGTAGGCTGACCGGATGCGACTGCCCTGGACCCTTCACGGCTCGGACGTGCGTCGCATCTCCGACATGGCGGGCGAGGCGGTGCTGCTCGCGGGTGGCGGTCGGGCCATCCTGCTGCAGCTCGCGAACCCCGGGGTCGGCCACGGCGTGGCCGAGCACAGCGACTTCGTCGAACGACCGCTCTCGCGCCTGCACGGCACGATGACGTACCTGTACGCCATCGTCTTCGGCACCCCGGCCGAGGTCGCGCAGGTCCGACGCGTGGTGGGCCGGGCGCACCGGCCGGTGCACGACGGCGGGACCTCGTCCGTGCGGTACGACGCCTTCGACCCCGGGTTGCAGCTCTGGGTGGCGGCGACGCTCTACGACTCCGCCGTGCAGCTGTTCGAGCGGGTGCACGGGCCGCTCGACCCGGCACACGCCGAGGCGGTGTACCAGGACTACGCCCTCGTCGGCACCTCGCTGCAGATGCCCCGCGAGCTGTGGCCAGCCGACCTCGCGGCGTTCCGTCGCTACTGGGACGAGGCCGTCGAGGGCCTCGTGGTCGACGACGTCACCCGTCGGGTCGCGCACGAGCTGCTGCACCCGACGACGGGCCCGTGGTGGCTGCGGCTCGTCATGCCGCTCGCCCGGCTCGTCACGGCGGGGTCACTGCCCCCTCGACTCCGCGACGACTTCGGCCTGACCTGGACCGCAGCCACGCAGCGGCGGTACGACGGGGTCATGCGACTGACGGCGACGATCGTTCCGAACCTGCCCCCGCGCCTCCGTCACGTGCTGCGCGACTCGTACCTCCGGCGGCTGCGGGCGACGATGGCCGCCGAGGCCCGTGCCACCGGGGGCGGCTGACCCGTCGCGTCAGAGCGTGTCGATCGGCCCGGTCAGCGCGAGGTCGCGCGGGACGACGGGCACGGGGGCCGTGTCGGTCGCCCGGTGTCGGGGCGCGGCCGGGGCGATGCGGACCCCGGCGACCGCGAGCCGTTCGGCCACGACGTCGGCCGGCACGTGCTCGCCCACGGTCTCGTAGGTGCCGATGGGCACCACCGAGTGCACCACGGTGCCCTCGTAGACGTGCACCAGGTTGAACGCCTGCGCGCCGTCCCGGCCGCGGGTGCCGCCGCCGGCGACGTTGAGGTCCTGCGTGTAGCAGGTGGCCGAGGCGACCGAGACGGGCACGCCCGCGAAGGTGGCGTTGGTCGAGTAGTGCAGGTGCCCGGCGATGATGGACCGGACGTCGCTGCCCTCGACCACCTCGGCCAGCGCGGCCTGGTCGCGCAGCTCGACGAGTGTCGACAGGTCTTGCACGCTCGGCACCGGGGGGTGGTGCATGGCGATGATGGTGCCGTCGGGCGCGTCGGTCGAGAGCTCCTCGGCCAGCCAGTCGAGCTGGTCGCCCGACAGGCGGCCGAAGTGGTGCCCGGGGACGCTGGTGTCGAGCGTGATGACCCGCAGGCCGTTCACGTCGTAGACGAGGTCGACCGGCCGCTGCGAGGGCAGCTGCCCGAAGAGTTCCGAGCGGAAGGCGCCCCGCTCGTCGTGGTTGCCCATGGCCCAGATGACCTGGGCGCCCAGGCGTTCGGCGACGGGCTCGATGAGCGCGCGCAGCTTGCGATAGGCGTCGGGCTCACCCTTGTCGGCCAGGTCGCCGGTGAAGACGATGGCCTCGGGCCGACCGGCGGACGCCTCGATCTCGTCCATGATCTGACGCAGTCGGGCCTCGCTGTCGACCGCGCCGTAGAGGTCGCGGTCGCCGCCGACGAGGTGCGTGTCGCTGAGGTGCAGGATGAAGTGGTTCGGCCTGGGGTGTTCGGCCGTCCGGAGATCCATGGTTCTCTCATTCGATGTCGCCGACGGGGGCTCGGGGCGAGACCCTCGTTGTTGATTCGTCACCAGTCCATCACCCGGATGCCATGAAGGTGGTGAACGTGCGTGCGCGTTTCGGTGAACGGTCGACGAACGGCCGCCGCCACGGTGGACGAAGGTAGTTCAGCTCACGGGACGACGCGACCCCCAGGAGGCGGGGGTCGCGTCGTCGAGGCCGCTGACGTGTCGAGGCGTCAGGGCTTGAGGACGACCTTGATGCAGCCGTCCTCCTTGTTCTTGAAGACGTCGTACATGGCGGCCGCTTCGGAGAGGGGCACCGGGTGGGTGACGAGGTCCTCGGTGCCGAGCGGGTCGGAGGGGTCCTCGACGAGGGGCATGAGGGTGTCCATCCACTTCTGGACGTTGCACTGGCCCATCTTGAGGGTGATCTGCTTGTCGAACAGCGTCAGGAACGGCGTCGGGTCGGCCGTGCCGCCGTACACGCCGCTCAGCGAGACGGTGCCGCCGCGACGGACGATCTCGAAGGCGAGGTGCATGGCACCGAGGCTGTCGATGCCGGCCTTCTGCATGACGGCCTGACCGATCGAGTCGGGCAGGGCCGCGGCGAACTTCTGCACGAGGCCGATGCCGGCGTGCTCGTGGGCCTCCATGCCGACGGCGTCCAGGACCGAGTCGGGTCCGCGGTCGTCGGTCATGCCCTTGACGACGTCGGCGACGTCCTTCGTGAGGTCGAGGGTCTCGATGCCGTGGCGCTCGGCCATGGCGCGACGCTCGGGCACGGGGTCGATGCCGATGACGCGGTAGCCGCGGTACTTCCCGATGCGCGAGGCGAACTGGCCGACGGGACCGAGTCCCAGCACGACGAGGGTGCCGCCCTCGGGCACCTGTGCGTACTCGACGCCCTGCCACGCCGTGGGCAGGATGTCGCTGAGGAAGAGGTAGCGCTCGTCCGGCAGGTCGGCGCCGACCGTGACGAGGTTGGCGTCGGCGCGGGCGATGCGAAGCTGCTCGGCCTGCCCGCCGGGCACCTGGCCGTAGAGCTTGCTGAAGCCGTAGAGGGTGGCGCCCGAGTCGTACTCGGTGACCTGCGTGGTCTCGCACTGCGAGAAGAGCCCCCGGTCGCACATGAAGCAGTGGCCGCAGGAGATGACGAACGGGACGACGACGCGGTCGCCGACCTTGATGCGGCTGACCTCGGAACCGACCTGGGTGACGACGCCCATGGTCTCGTGTCCGAGCACGTCGCCCTTGTCGAGGAACGCGCCGAGCGCGTCGTAGAGGTGGAGGTCGCTGCCGCAGATCGCCGCCGAGGTGACCTTGATGACCGCGTCGGTGGGGTCGACGATCGTGGGGTCGGGGACGTCCTCGACCGAGACGTTGGTGACGGACTGGTAGGTGAGTGCCTTCATCCGTCCCGTCTACGCGCACGCACGCCGTGCCTCCTGAACGAGGGGTACACCGGCCACGGAAAAGCCTCGGGGCGGCCGGGCGTGTGCCCGACCGCCCCGAGGCGGATGCTGCGTGACGTCGTCGACTAGACGGTGGCCGTCTCGGCCGCGACGATGTTGACGACCTTGCGGCCGCCCTTGGCTCCGAACTGGACCGAGCCGGGGGCGAGGGCGAACAGGGTGTCGTCGCCGCCGCGGCCGACGTTGACGCCGGGGTGGAAGTGGGTGCCGCGCTGGCGGACGATGATCTCGCCGGCGAGCACGACCTGGCCGCC